>NZ_JBMULZ010000009.1:0-321765 GCF_049534875.1 Uniformispora flossi | reverse complement strand
CAGTTAACAGGTCATGCTCCGGGCCACGGCGGCCTTCGCCGTCCGCGGTACCCGGGCGCCGCGGTGCCGCACGCACGGGTGTCGGGCGCGCGTGCGGCCGCGCGTCAGCGGGTGCGCGGTTCCACGATCATCGGGAGCCGGTCGGGGTGCGCGACCGCGGCGGCGACTTCGCGCACGGTGACGCCGGGTTCGGGCCGCAGCCGCCAGCGGGAGAGGATCGTGGCGACGGCGACGGCGATCTCGGTGCGGGCGTAGGTGTCCCCGATGCACTTGCGGACGCCCGCGCCGAACGGGATGTGTGTTTCCCGCGGCCGGGTCGCCCGATTCTCCGGCGACCAACGGTCGGGGTCGAACCGCAGGGGGTCGTCGTGGACGCGGCCGTCCTGGTGCATGGCGTAGAGGCTGAAGCCGATCTCGGTGCCGGCCGGCAGCCGGAAACCGGCGAATTCGACGTCCCGGATGGCGCGGCGCATCAGCAGCGGCACCGCGTGCAGCCGGAAGACTTCGTCCATGACCTGGTTCAGGTAAGGCAGCTTCGCGAGTTCGGCCATGCCGACCGGGCCGTCGCCGACGACCGCGTCGATCTCCGCGCACAGGCGTTCCTCGACCTCCGGCGCCCGGCCTATCTCGTGGAACAGCCAGGACAGCGCCGTGGCGGCGGTCTCGGTGCCGGCGAACATGATGGCGACGGATTCGTCGCGGACTTCGCGGTCGGTCAGGGACTCGCCGGTGTCCGCGTCCCGGGCGGCGAGCAGGGTGGACAGCAGGTCGCCGCCCTCGGCCGGGCCGCGGGCGTGGGCGGCCGCGATCAGGTCGTCGATGATGCCGAGCACCCGCTCGGTCGCGCGGTCGAACTCGCGGTTCGCCTTGACCGGGATCCGGTCGAAGGCGGTGGGAGCGACGGCGCGGACGAGCGCGTACTTGATGAGGATCGGCACCTCGCGGTGGATCGCGTCCGAGGTGGCCTTGTCGATGTCCGTGGAGAACATGGTTTCCGACAGTGTGCCGACCGCGTACGTGTAGATGTCCTCGGTGAGGGAGACGGTCTGTCCGGGCTGCCAGCTGTCCGCCAACGCGCGGGCGCGCACGGACATGGTGTCGACGTAGGCGGCGATGCGGTCCCGGTGGAACATCGGCTGCATGAGCCTGCGGTGCCGGCGGTGCACTTCCTCGCCCGCGGTGAACAGGCCGTCGCCGACCAGGACCCGGGCCCGGTCGAAGAAGCGGCCCTTGTCGAACTCGCGGGCGCGCACCACGAGGAGTTCGTGGACGAGGCTCGGCGAGGTCGCGAAGTAGACCGGCATGGTGCCGAGGTCGACACGGACGAGGTCGCCGGTGGCGGGGAGAGCGCGCAGAAAGTCCAGCGGGCGGCGCCACAGCGGCCAGGCGTGGCCGAGCAGCGGGATCCGGCCGGGGGCGCGGGGGACGGAACGCAGGTCGGCGGCCGCGGCGGGAGCCGCGTGGAGGTCAGTGGACAAGATCCCACCACCAGGTGATCGGGGCGATGTCGAGCGGTTCGCAGCCGGGATCGGCCGGGGTGTCGCGGAAGACGGACGGCAGGTCGGCCGGGTCGTCCGGGGTTGTGTAGCGGTGCGAGGTGATCCCCCAGTCCTGCGCGGCGCGGATGAAGGTGCCGAAGCTGTCCAGGTAGCGGGCGAGCTCGGGACTGGCGTCGGCGAGGCGCCGGTCGCGGACGCGCAGGAACAGGTTCATCACCCGGTCGCGCTGCGATATCGCGATGTCGAGGGCTTCGTCGGGCCCGACGCCGTATTCCTTTTCCAGGACCCGGATGACGTTGAGGTAATAGTGGTCGCCGCGGCTCTCCTTGTGGAACGAGAAGATGTCGTTGTCCCACGTGATGATGAAGTAGGCCATCTCCGCGAGGGCGCGGACTTCGGTCCCGTCGCGCTCGTTGGCGTCGAGGTCGTAGCCGTTGCCGAACTCGAGCACGGGGAGGACGACGGACGTCGCGCCGTCGTACAGCCGCATGAGGGTGTAGTCGGCCAGGTCGGGGATGGTGCCGTCGCGGCGGAACGCGGCTTCCCAGACGACCGACATGAAGTACTCGCGGAGCCCGTCGACCCAGCGGGTGGCCTGCGCCGGGCTGGCGTACAGGCCTATGCGGCGGCGCAGGTCGCGCAGACCGCCGGCCAGGGGGTCGTCGGCCATGATCGGTGCTTCCGGGTTCTGCGCGACGCGTGTGAGGCGGGAGAGCACGCCGACGAGTTCGCTCGGATCGGTGCCGAGGGCGCCTTCCTCGCAGTGGCCGTCGTCGACGCCGAACAGCCACAGGACGAAGTCCGCGAGGATGCTGATCGCCTCCTCCTGGCCGTCGGGGAGGATGCGGGCCGCGAACGTGCCGATCTCTTGGCCGACGAGCTGGCGGCGGAGCCTTTCCGAGCCGATGCCGAACTTCTCGGCCCACTCGGCGGTCTGCCGATCGATCGCCGCGTGCCGCGGGTGGATTGCGGGTGTGAAGGGTGTGTAGATGGGCGGGACAGCCAGTTTTTGTACCACTGCGTCGACCCCTTGGCTCACCGTTACGGACTGCGACGGCGAGTGAGGCTAGCGGCAAAAGAGCACGTGGGGGCACCGACTTTTGCGGAAAGGTTGGTTCCTTTTCGGTCAGATTTGATCATTGGAGACAGCTGTCGAGTTGGTGTGCTAATCGCGGCCGGGGGCGCTCGGCCACGGCCGAACGGCGCCCGGAGCGTGCACGGGTGGTGCGGGTGAGCCCGCGGTTCCGGGAGGTGATTCCGGACGCCTTCGAAAGCCCCCTTTCCGCGCTCCGCGGATGGCGTGTCGGCGTGTGGCGGCCTCGCCGCGCGCGCCAGAGTGGCACCACGGAAGGAAGCGGATCCGGCCAACGGACGACGTTCGCCGCCCGGTTCGGGACCTTCGTCCCGGCCTTGGCCCGGCCGCCCTCCCGGAGACTGGAGACACCGCACCGGACGGCCACCCGCTCCGGTGCCGCGCACGCCGCCCCGCGGGCGGCGTCCCCGATCGTCGGCTGGGCCGGGCGGCCCCTTGCCGACGCAGGGCGGCTCCGATCAGTCCAACGGAGCGCCCCCGGGCGCGCGACGGCCGCGGCATCGGCGTCGCGCGCCCGACCTTGTGCCACCCCGGCGGTGTCAGGACCACAGGGCGCGCAGCGCCCGGGTGTCGCGCAGCACGGCGGCGGTGTCGTACGGCGCGTCCCACGCGGCGCCCTCGCACTCGCGGTACACCCGGTGCACGTTGGCGGCCGCACGCCACGGCTCGTCCCACGCGGCGTAAGGCCCGCGCTCCAGGCCGCGGCAGCAGTCGAGCACGGACTTCCCCGCGGCCCAGGCCTCGCGCGCCAGGGCTTGGACGTCTTCCAGGTACTCGCGCTGCACCCGCACGCCCTCCACGCCGCAGACCGGCCCGTGCCCCGGCACGACGTGCTCCGGCTCCAGCGCCTCGATCCGGCGCAGCGCGGCGATCCACTGCGCGGTCGAGCCTTCCCAGCCGACGGGTGCGCAGCCGTGGAAGAGCAAGTCGCCCAGGAGTGCCACGCCTTCGTCGGGCACGTGGACGGCGAGGTCGCCTTCGGTGTGCGCGGGTCCGGCGTAGACGAGGTCGACGCGGACGCCGTCCAGGTCGAGGACGGTGTCGCCGTCGACGACCGTGGTGGGCGGGGCGAGTTCGACGCCGGTGAAGTCGAACGGCGCGAGTTCCTCGTGCAGGTCGCGCAGGTGTTCGGGCGGGTCGGTCATGCGGCGTATCGCGTCGAGGTGGGCCGGAGCGGTGGCGCTGAACCGGTCGGCGCAGCCGCGGTGCGCGATGATCTCGGCGTCGGGGAAGAGCTGGTTGCCCCAGCAGTGGTCGCCGTTGTGGTGGGTGTTGACGATGCGGCGCGGGGACGCGGGGTGGACGTCGGCGTAGAGCTTGGCCAGGTCGCGGGTCAGGGCGAGGTCGAACAGGGTGTCGACGACCAGGCCGCCGCCTGCGGCGATCAGGCCGGAGTTGGACATGCCCATGCCGGGGCGGGTCTGCTCGGCCGCGTAGACGTGCGCGCTCAGCCGCCGTCGCACCAGTCCGCTCATGTGGGCGTGTCCCCCTCGATAGGCGTCCGCGGCACCGCGGCCGCGCGACGTGCGCAGTGTTACGCGCGGCAGCTTTCCCCGGGTGGGCTGCGGTTTCAAGAACCGGGCTGATGGCGTGTCACTTTCCGTGCGGCGGGCCGTGGACCGGTGCGGGTGACGGGGAAAGTGCCCGCGGCTGCTCGGCGTTGGCTCTGTCCGTTCGCGATCGATCCCCCTACACTCGCCGTCGGCAGCACGATCCGCAGGCGAGCGGAGGCGAGCCCGGTGAAGCTTGTGGTCCTGGTCAAGCACGTGCCCGACGAGATCGTCGATCGCCCGTCCAGCGCAGCGGTGTTCGCGGCGGACATGACCGTGGACCGGGCGCAGTTGACGGGCCGGCTCAGCGAGGCGGACGAGTATGCGGTCGAACAGGCGATGCGGATCGCCCGGCGCCGCTTGGACGTGCAGATCACCGCGGTCACGATGGGGCCGCCGGAGGCGATCCGCACGCTGACCCGGGCGCTCGCGCTCGGTGCCGACGAGGGTGTGCACATCGTGGACGAGGCGCTGCACGGTTCCGACGCGCAGGCGACCTCCCGGGTGCTGGCCGCGGCACTCGCCCGGTGTGGTTTCGATCTGGTGATCTGCGGGGTGGCGTCCACCGATTCGGGGATGTCGGTGGTCCCCGCGATGGTCGCCGAGCGGCTCGGCGTCCCGTCGGTGTGCGAGGCGGACGGCGTGTGGGCGGATCCCGGTTGGGCGGACGGCGACGTGATCGTGGCGCGCCGCGAAGACGGCGACCACATCGAGGACTTCGCCGTGCCGATGCCGGCCGTCGTGTCGGTGACGGACCGGGTCGGCGAGCCGCGCTATCCGGCGTTCCAGGCGATCGTGGAGGCGCGGCAGAAGGCCGTGCGCACGTGGTCGCTGGCGAATCTGCGGATCCCGGCGGACGAGGTGGGGCTGGCGGCGTCGGCGAGTCCGGTGCGCCGGGTGGCCCCGCATGCGGCGCGGCGGCCCGCGCTGCTGGTGGAAGGCGAACCGGACGCCGCGGCGGCCCGGCTCGCGCGGTATCTCACGGAGCACCAGTTGATCTGATCGGTTCCGATCGGCCGGGGGTGTCCGGCCTTGCGCGGGAGGCCCTGTGCGACCTGTGCTCGTGCTCGTGGAAAGGGACGGCGGCGCTTCCGCCGTCGGTGGTGCGGACGGTGCCGTGCGCGCGTCGGCGTTCCGTTTGCTGACGTTGGCGCGCCGCCTGGGCGATCCGGTGGCGGTGGTGTGCCATCCGGTCGCGGCGTACGGCGTGGACGCCTTGGCCCGGTTCGGTGCCGCACGCATCTGCGTGGCGGAGCCCGCCGATCCGGACGGCAAGGACTCCGCGGCGCAGTCCGCCGTGGCGTTGGAGGCGTTGACCGAACTGGCGTGGCAGATGGACGCGTCCGCCGTCCTGGTGCCGTCGGGCCGGCTGGGCCGCGAGGTCGCGGCGCGGCTCGCGGTGCGGTTGGGCGGCGGCATCGTGACCGGCGCGGTGGACGTACGGCCTGGCCCCGACGGGCCGGTGGCCGTCCAGGAAGTGTGCGGCGGGACGTACCGGGTGGAGTCGGCGGTGCGCGGCGGGACGCCGGTGATCGCCGTGGACACCGGGGCCGGCGAGGCCGAACCCGATCCGGTCGACCCGGTCGTGGAGCGGATGTTCGTGTCCCTCGCGGAGTCGTCGCGGCGCGTTCGGTGCCTGGCGCGGCGGCCGAAGGCGGACCGGCGGCCGGGGGTCGCGGGCGCGTCGGTGGTGGTCGCGGGCGGACGCGGCGTCGGGTCGGCGGAGGGCTTCACGCTGATCGAGAAGGTCGCGGACGCGCTCGGCGGCGCGGTCGGCGGCACGCACACCGCGGCGGACCGCGGCTGGTGCCCGCAGGACGCGCTGATCGGGCAGACCGGGGCCGTGGTGCATCCGCGGCTGTATCTGGCGTGCGGCATCTCCGGGTCGGTTCACCACCGGGCGGGCATGCACCACGCGGCCACGATCGTGGCCATCGACACCGATCCGGAGGCACCGATCTTCCGGATCGCCGACGTGGGCGTGGTCGGCGACCTGCACGACGTGCTGCCTGCCCTGCTGGCGGCGATCGCCCGGCAGCGCACCGCGGAACGCGGCGGCCCCACCCCCTGACCGTCCCGCCGACGGCAGGGACGCAAGCAGACCCGAGGAACACACCGGAACGCAGAGCACCCCCGAGGAACAGCGCGGCCCGGATCCGCCGGGCGCATCCGGCGCCCGGCCCCGAGAACGGAGCACGTACCACCCCCAACCCTTCGCGGAGGCGCACGTGGTTGTACGACTCGTCATCGGTCTGGCGTTGACGGCGGCGGCGTTCGCGCTCGCCGGCCGGCGCGTGTTCACCCTCTACCGGTTGGGCGCAAGCGGCCAGCCAGTGGAGCCGGACCGCACGCGCAACGTCGGAACCCGGCTATGGGCCGTCGCCACCGAGGTCTTCGGGCAGCGCAAGCTGCTGAAGTGGACGGGGGCGGGCGCGGCGCACTTCGCGGTCTTCTGGGGCTTCGTCATCCTCGGCGCGACGATCGTCGAAGGCTACGGGGCTTTGTTCGACCGGGACTTCCACATCCCGCTGATCGGCACCATGACGTGGCTCGGCGCACTGGAGGACACCTTCATCGTCGCGGTGCTGGTCGGCCTGGTCGCCTTCTCGGCCATCCGGCTGGTGCAATCCCCCGCGCGGGAAGGCCGCAAGTCGCGGTTTTTCGGCTCCCACACCGCTGCCGCGTGGATGGTCCTCTTCATGATCTTCAACGTCATGTGGACGCTGCTGCTGTGCCGGGCCGCGCAGATCAACACCGGCAACTTCCCCTTCGAACACGGGGCGTTCGCGTCGCAGGCGGTCGCCGACTGGCTGGCGCCGGCCGGCGAGAGCGCCAACGACGCGCTCGAAACGGCGGGCCTGCTCGGCACGCTCGCCGTCGTCCTGGGCTTCCTCGTGCTGGTCGTGCACTCCAAGCACCTGCACATCTTCCTGGCCCCGCTCAACGTGCTGTTCTCCCGCCGCCCGCGCGCGCTCGGCACGCTGCTCCCGGTCTACTCCGACGGCAAGGCGGTCGACTTCGAGGACCCCGACGAGGACGACAAGATCGGCCGGGGCGCCGTCGAGGACTTCACCTGGAAGGGCCTGCTCGACTTCGCGACGTGCACCGAGTGCGGCCGCTGCCAGTCCCAGTGCCCGGCGTGGAACACCGGCAAGCCGCTCAGTCCGAAGCTGCTGATCATGGCGCTGCGCGACCATGCCCTTGCGAAGGCCCCCTACCTGCTGGCCGCCGACGACAAAGCCCGCGAGGCCCTGCCCGCCGCGGACGCCGCCGAGGCCGCCCGGCCGCTGGTCGGCACCCAGGAGCAGGGCGGCGTGATCGACCCCGACGTGCTGTGGTCGTGCGTGACCTGCGGCGCATGTGTCGAACAGTGCCCGGTGGACATCGAGCACATCGACCACATCGTCGACATGCGCCGCTACCAGGTGCTCATGGAGTCGGCGTTCCCCAAGGAAGCCGGTTCGATGCTGCGCAACCTGGAGCGCTCCGGCGACCCGTGGGGGCGTGGCGGCAAGGCCAGGCTGGAGTGGGCCAAGGGCCTGCCGTTCGAGGTCCGCGTCCTCCCGAAGGGCGAATTCCCGGAGGACGTCGAGTACCTGTTCTGGGTCGGCTGCGCCGGTTCGCTCGACGACAACGCGAAGAAGACCAGCCGCGCCGTCGCCGAACTCCTGCACGCGGCGGGCGTCGAGTTCGCGGTGCTCGGCAAGTCGGAGTCGTGCACCGGCGACGCGGCCCGGCGCATGGGCCAGGAGATGCTGTTCCACGAGCTGGCGCAGAAGAACGTCGAGACGCTCGACCGGGCATTCGGCGACCGCGACGCGAGCGCCCGCAAGATCGTCGTGACCTGCGCGCACTGCTTCAACACGCTGAGCAACGAGTACCCGCAGCTCGGCGGCAACTACCAGGTCATCCACCACACCGAATTGCTGGCCGAGCTGGTCGCGGCCGGCAAGCTCGTCCCGACCACGCCGGTGGACGCCGCGGTCACCTACCACGACCCGTGCTACCTCGGCCGCCACAACCGGGTCTTCAGCCCGCCGCGCGAGATCCTCGGCAGCGTGCCGGGCGTGCGGCTGACCGAGATGCCGCGCAGCAAGGAGCGCTCGTTCTGCTGCGGCGCGGGCGGTGCGCGGATGTGGATGGAAGAGACCATCGGCACCCGCATCAACGAGACCCGTACCGACGAAGCCCTGGGCACCGAACCGGACTTGGTGACCGCCGCATGCCCCTACTGCATCGTGATGCTCACCGACGGCGTCGCCACCCGCAAGCAGGAGGGCAAGGCCGACGAGGCGGTCCAGGTCACCGACGTCTCGCAGGTGCTGCTGCGGTCGATCCGCGTCCGCGAACCCGACCCGGCCGAACCGGCCGCGGCGCCGGCGGCGCCGAAGGCCTCCCCGGCCGCGGACGCCGCGGGCTGACGCCACACCCCGACACCGCGCCCCGACACCGCACCCCGACAGCGCAGTCCGCTGCCGAACTCCGACACCGAATCCGGCACACGCGCGCACCGGCCACGCGGCATCGTCCGCGTGGCGGGTGCGCGCCGTCCGGAGCCGACCCGGCCCTACGACCGCGGCGCCGCCTGCTGCCCCGTCGAGCTTTCGATGTCCGCGGCGGCGACGTGCAGCAGCCGGTGCGCCAGGTCGGACAGGGCCCGGGCCGCGGCGAGTTCGTCGCCGATCTCCGGGACGTCGCGGTCCGCCGGATGCTTGCGGGCGTTCCCCCAGCCGCGCATCTCCTCGTCGTCGCCGGTGCTCAGCCGGGCCTCGGCGTGTGTGCGCACCGCTTCGCCGTCGTACTCGTCGGTCGCGGTCTTCTCGGTCAGGTACAGGTCCACGGTCCAGTGCTTCGCAGCCGACATCGCGGTACCTCCGTTCCCGTGGTTCCGGTACCTCCCAGTGTCTCCCCAGGCCCCGGGCGCCGCCGCCGGGCGCTCCCCGGCGGTTGCCCGCGCCGGGGCCGCGCCGCGCGGGGGAATCGGCGGAAGACACTCGGGTCAAGGTCTGGTCGATTACGTCCTGTGTGGGCATCATCCATGCGTACGCCCCGCGTCCGGCCCATGCGGACAGGTGGCTCCGCCATGCCGTCGTCCGCCGGAGGGATCGCCATGACCGCTGCCCAGCCTGCCGCGCCCGACGTCGAGGTGCCGTCGTACGCGAAAGGCCCGACCGACGCGCCGCTGCTCGACGAGACGATCGGCGCCGCGTTCGACCGCACCGTGGCCGCCTACGGCGACCGGCCCGCGCTCGTCGACAGAGCCGCCGGCAGCCGCTACACGTACCGCGAGATGGCCGACGCCGTGGACGCCGTCGCCCTCGGCCTGCTGGAAGCCGGTGTCACGCGGGGCGACCGGGTCGGCATCTGGTCGCCGAACCGCGCCGAGTGGACGCTGACCCAGTTCGCCACCGCGAAGATCGGCGCGGTGCTGGTGACCGTCAACCCGGCCTACCGCACCCACGAGCTGGCGTACGTGCTGCGCCAGGCCGGCATCAAGCTGCTGGTCTCCGCGCCCGCGTTCAAGACCAGCGACTACCGCGCCATGGTCGCCGAGGTCCGCGGCGACGCGGCCGCGCTGGAACGCGTCGTCTTCCTCGACTCCCCCGACTGGGACGACCTGGTCGCCGCGGGACGCGCCGCCGACCCGGCCCGCCTCGCCGCCGCCGGAGCCGCACTGGGCCCGGACGACCCGATCAACATCCAGTACACGTCCGGCACCACCGGCTTCCCCAAGGGCGCGACGCTCTCACACCGCAACATCCTCAACAACGGCTGGTTCGTCGCGGAACTCCAGCACTGGACGCACGAGGACCGGGTCTGCCTGCCGGTGCCCTTCTACCACTGCTTCGGCATGGTCATGGGAAACCTCGGCGCCGTCGCGCACGGCTCGTGCATGGTGATCCCGGCGCCCGCGTTCGAGGCCGCCGCCACGCTGCGTGCCGTCCGGGACGAGCGCTGCACGGTGCTGTACGGCGTCCCCACGATGTTCATCGCCGCGCTCGCCGAACCGGACTTCGCGGACTACGACCTGTCCACGCTGCGCACCGGCGTCATGGCGGGCGCGCCGTGCCCGGTCGAGGTGATGAAGCGCGTCATCGGCGACATGGGCATGACCGAAGTGACGATCTGCTACGGCATGACCGAGACCTCCCCGGTGTCCACCCAGACCCGCACCGACGACAGCCTGGAACAACGCGTGTCCACCGTCGGCGCGGTGCACCCGCACGTCGAGATCAAGGTGGTCGCGCCGGACACCGGCGGCATCGTGCCGCGCGGCACCGCGGGCGAACTGTGCACGCGCGGCTACTCGGTGATGCTCGGCTACTGGGACGAGCCGGCCAAGACCGCCGACGTGCTCGACGCCGACGGCTGGATGCACACCGGCGACCTCGCGGTCATGGACGACGACGGCTACGTCAACATCGTCGGCCGCATCAAGGACATGGTCATCCGCGGCGGCGAGAACGTGTACCCGCGCGAGATCGAGGAGTTCCTCTACACCCACCCGGACATTGTGGACGCGCAGGTCATCGGCGTGCCCGATGAGAAGTACGGCGAGGAGCTGATGGCGTGGGTCAAGCTGCGCCCGGGTGCTCCCGCGCTCACCGCCGACGTGCTGCGCGAGTACTGCGCGGGCAAGCTCGCGCACTTCAAGATCCCGCGCTACGTGCACGTGGTCGACGCGTTCCCGATGACGGTGACCGGCAAGATCCGCAAGGTGGAGATGCGCGAGACTGCCGTCGGGCTGCTCGGCCTGGACGCGGCGGCGCGCACGAAGCACGCGTGACGCCGGCGGGGGTTCAGGCCGCCTCCGACCGCGGCACGACGCGGATCAGGTCGTCCGATCCGCCGGTCTGCCACATCGCGCCGTCGGCGGCGACGGTGAAGCCCGCGTAGCCGGGGCGGACGTCGAGCCAGGCGTGCGCGGCATCGCCCATCGCGAAGGCGGCGGTGGCGTATGCGTCGGTCTCGGCCAGCCGCGTCCCGACCACCGTCACCGACGCCCAGGTGCGGACCGGCAGGCGCGTGTGCGGGTCGAGGATGTGCGTGCCGCGTTCCGCCGTGCCGGAGGTGGCGACGGCCAGGTCGGTACCGGAGACGACGGCCGCCAGGGCGCCGGGCCGGGCGGGGTCGGCGATGCCGATCCGCCACGGCAGGCCGGGCCCGGCTTCGCCGCGGGTGCGCAGGTCGCCGCCGCCGTTGACGCACGTGTTGCCCGCCCCGGCGGCGTGCAGCAGGTCGGAGGCGTGGTCGACGGCCCAGCCCTTGACCAGGCCGGTGGGGTCGAGGCGGCCGCCGTACGTGCTGCTGAACCAGCCGTCGGTGACGCGTTCCGCGGCGGCGCACCGGGCGAGGACCTCGGCGACCTCGGGCGGGCACGCGGCGAGCCCGAGTTCGCCGCGGGCCAGCCGGCTGACCGGGCTTTCCGGGCGGTACGGCGAGAACACCCGGTCGACCCGGTGCAGCCAGGCCACGCACCGCCCGAGGGCGTCGCGGATCGCCGGGGTCGGGGTGTCGCGCACGTCGAACGAGAACACCGTGCCCATGACGTGTTCGGCATGCCGCAGCCCGTGGCGGGCTGCCTCGGGTGCGGCGGACGCCGGTAGGGGCGCGACAGCCGGGGGCCGAGTGGCGGCCGCGGGGCGGCGCGTCCCGAGGCCGAGGCCGAGCGGTAGGCCGGCGGCGGTGCCGGCAGGTGAGGCGGTGGCGGCGGGTGAGGCGGTTCCGGCGGACGAGGCGCTGACGGCGGTGGTGTCACGCATGGGCTTGGTCCAAGGCGTTCTGCAGGGACCGGATGTATCCCTGGCTGGTGTAGGTGGCGCCGGACACGGCGTCGATCGCCGCGCTCTGCGCGTCCATGGTTTCGCTGGTGAGCTGCGGGACCGCGTAGTCGTTGATCTCGCGGTCGCGGCGGTCCCGGGTGGGGACCTGCACGACGTCGACGCTGGTGATGCGGCCGTTGGCGAGGGTGACGGCGACCTGGACGGGGCCGTAGCGGGTGCTGATCGCGCTGCCGGTGAAGGTGCCGTCGCGGGCCCCGGCGGCGGTGGTGGTCCCCGATCCGGTGCCGGTGCCGCCGGAGTCGGACGAGCCTCCGGAGCTTCCCGTGGTCCCGGAATCCGGCGCAGCCGCCGACGAGTTCCCGGACGAGCCCGATTGCCCGTCGTCGGTCGCCGCGGTGATCGGCGCGGCGCTGTGCGGTTTGAGGGACAGCAGCAGCACGATTCCGGCCACGGACGAAACCGTGGTGAGGGCGGCGCGGCGCATACGGGGCCTCCTTGCTGCGGGGCGCTGTTGTCGATGGCGGGGACGGGGATGGGGCCGAAGCGGGTCGGTCACAGCGCGAACGACTCGTGGTGGATGCGGGAGCGTGGCACACCCGCCTTGCGGATCGCGGCGATGGCGGCCTCGGCCATGCCGTCGGGTCCGCACACGTAGACGTCGTGCTCGGCCAGGTCGGGCAGCGCGCGGGTCAGCAGGTCCGGGTGGAACGGCCAGGCACTGCCTGCCGGTTGCCCTTCGGGACGGCCGACCACGTAGTGCACGGTGGCACCGCGCCGGGCGGCGATCGTGTCGATCTCGCCGCGGAACGCCACCTCGGCCTCGGTGCGGGCCCGGTAGATCAGCGTGATGCGGCCCGGCAGGGTTTCCAGCAGCGCGCGCAGCGGCGTGATGCCGACGCCGCCCGCGATCAGCAGCACCTTGCCGGAACGCTGGTGCCGGCCGGTGAGCGCACCGTACGGGCCTTCCGCCCAGACGCGGGTGCCGGGCGCCAGCGACGCGAAGGCGGTGCTGTGCGGGCCCGCGGCTTGGACGGTGATGCGCAGCGTGCCGTTCGACGGCGGCGCGGACAGCGAGTATGGGTGCGCGCTGTGCCACAACCCCCGGGCGAGGACCCGCCAGCGCAGGAACTGGCCGGGCTGTGCCTGCAGTTCGTCGACATGACGGCCGGTGATGTAGAGCGACACGATGCCGGGTGCTTCCTCGCGTACCGCGGCGATGCGCAGGCGGTGCCGGAGGCCGGTGCGGAGCGGGACGAGGACGCGGTACCAGAGGACGAGCGCGGCGACGCCGCCGTAGAGCACGTACCAGGCGACCCGAGCGGCCCGGTTGCCGAGGAAGTCGTTGCCGAGCGCGAGTTGGTGCCAGAAGGCGAGGTAGAGCGCGGCGTAGGTGGCCAGGTGCAGCAGGTGCCAGGTCTCGTACCGCAGGCGGCGGCGCGCGGCGCGGGCGGAGACGACGCCGGTGGCGACGAGGAGGCCGAAGCCGATCGTCGTCAGGATCATGTCCGGGTAGTCGACGACGAGCGTGCCGGTCTGGGTGAGCACGTCGGTGTGGGTGGTGAGCGCGTAGCCCCAGGTGATGAGGAGGGCGTGCGCGAGGACGAGGCTGATCGCGCAGCGTCCGGCGTAGGCGTGCCAGCGGGCGAGCCGGTCGGTGCCCGCGCCGCGGTCGATCGCCGGGACGCGGGCCACGAGCAGCACGAGGATCGCGCAGGTGTAGCCGGCCAGGAGCCCGGTGATGCGCCCGGCGCCGGTGAGCCAGCCGTCCGCGCCGACGACGGCGTCGGTGCCGGTCCACCACAGCGCGAGCACCCCGGCGCCGCCGGCCGCGACGGCGGCGAGCAGCACTCCGGGTTCCAGGAAGGCAGCGGGCGGCCGGGGCGCGGCAGCGCCCGACGCACCGGGTGCGGTGCGGGTGGGGACGGTGGTACTCATGCGGCTCCTGCGGTCCGTCGGGATTTCTTGCCGACGCAGGCGATGGTTGCCGCCGAGTCTGGGAGAAGGCTTTAAAAGCGGACGCTGCCGGAAGATTCCCAGGAGATTCTTAGGTTCGCCGCGGGCCCGGCCGCGCCGCGGTCAGGCTTCGCGTGTCCACGACCCCAGCACCATGAGCGTCTTGGTGCCCGTGACGTTGCCGCCGCGGCGCAGGGTGTCGATGACCTGCTGGAGGTGCGCGATGTCGCGGACCCGGACCTGGATGAGCGCGTCGGGGTCGCCGGCGATGGTGTGCACGGCTTGGACCTCGTTGAGGGCGGTCGTGGAGCGCAGGATCTCCTGGACCGAGGTGCTGCCCGCGTACCGGAGTTCGGTGAAGGCTTCGATGCCCCAGCCGAGTTTGGCGTGGTCGATCTGCACGGTGAAGCCGGTGATGACGCCGATCGCGCGGAGCCGGTCGACGCGGCGTTTGACGGCGGCGACGGACAGGCCGACGTCCGCGGCCATCTCGGAGAAGGTGCGGCGGCCGTCCTCGCGCAGGAGCTGGAGCAGCTTGCGGTCGGTGTCGTCGACGTCGGCTTCGGCCATGGTTTCCTACCCCTGATTTCGGCGTACGGGACGCAAACTATTCATCCTGATCCGGCTCAGGCCGTCAACTCTTTGCGTCTTCGCCGGGATTTCCCGAGCGGGTCTTGCGTGCCGGGCCACCGCGTTGGTGTGCTTTCGACCACCGCGCTTCACGTACTCCCCCTTGCTGGCTTGGCTGGCTTTGTCGGCCTTGCTGGTTTTCCTTGCTCAGGCGTTCCGTAGGCCGTGATCCCGGCCCGGACGCCCGCGCCGACGGAGGTCTCCATGCCGAACGCCGCCGCTCCGCTCTCCGGCCGGGTGTCGCTCGACGACAAGTACGCCGCCGAGTCCGGCCGCGTCCTGATCTCCGGGGTGCAGGCCCTGGTCCGGCTCACCTTGGAACAGCGCCGCCTGGATGCCGCGCGCGGCCTGGACACCCGGGTCTTCGTGTCCGGCTACCAGGGCTCCCCGCTGGGCACCGTCGACCTGGAGATGGGTCGCGCGGCGAAGTACCTGGACCCGGCGGGTGTGCTGTTCCAAGCGGGCCTGAACGAGGAGCTGGCGGCCACCGCGGTCGCCGGGACCCAACTGCTCGACCAGGCCCCCGGCCGCCGCCACGACGGCGTGGTGGGCTTCTGGTACGGCAAGAACCCGGGTCTGGACCGGGCCGCGGACGCCATCCGGCACGCGATGCTGGCGGGCACCGCCCCGCTCGGCGGCGCGGTGGCCTGGATCGGCGACGACCCGGCGAGCAAGTCGTCCACCGTGCCCAGCTCGTGCGAGCCGATGGTGCAGAGCCTGGCGATGCCGCTGCTCGCCCCCGGTTCGATCGCGGAGATCCTGGAGTACGGCCTGCACGCGGTCGCGATGTCACGCGCGAGCGGCCTGTGGACCGGACTGAAGATCGTCACCGACATAGCCGACGCGTCCGCCACCGTCGACGTCGGCGGCCTCGCGCACCGCATCCCCGAGCCCGCCCGGACCACCCGCGGCGCCGCCCCGACGCTGGTCGGCCCGGCGTCGCTGGACGCCGAGCACGACATGCTGACCCGGCGCCTGGACCTGGCCCGCGCCTACGCCCGCACCGCGGGACTCAACCGGATCACGTTCGACGCCCCGCACGCCACGCTTGGGATCCTCGCGTCCGGCACCCAGCACGCCGTCGTCCTGCGCGCGCTCGCCGACCTCGGCATCGGCGAGGCGGAGATGGCCGGCCTGGGCCTGCGGCTGATCAAGCTGGGCATGCCGTTCCCGCTGGACTCCGCCGAACTCGCCGAGCTGACCGCGGGGCTCGGCCAGGTGCTGGTGGTCGAGGACAAGGTGCCGTTCCTGGAGGGGCACCTCAAGGAGGCGCTGTACCGGCGCGCGGACGCGCCGGAGATCGTCGGCCGCCGCGACGAGACCGGCAGGCCGCTGCTCACCGCCCGCGGCACGCTCGGCGCCGAGGACGTCGCCCGCGCGCTCGCCGCCCGGATCGGCGCCGACCGGCTGCCGCACACCGCGGCGGGCCACCTGGAGTCGATCGCCCCCAAACGTGCGGCGCGGATCGCGCTGCCGATGGTGGCGTCGCGGACCCCGTACTTCTGCTCGGGGTGCCCGCACAACACCTCGACGCGTACCTCGGACGACACGCTCGTCGGCGTCGGCATCGGCTGCCACGTGATGATCGCGCTCGACGGCAAGAACCGCGGCAACCAGCTCGGCCTGACCCAGATGGGCGGCGAGGGCGCGCAGTGGATCGGCCTCGCGCCGTTCACCGGCGACCGGCACTTCGTGCAGAACCTCGGCGACGGCACCTTCCACCACTCCGGGTCGCTGGCGATCCGGGCGGCGGTCGCGGCCGGGGTGTCGATGACCTACAAGCTGCTCTACAACGACGCGGTCGCCATGACCGGCGGCCAGCGCGCCGAAGGCCGCCTGGACGTCGCCACGCTGACGCGCTGGCTCGCCCTCGAAGGCGTGCGCCGCGTCGTCGTCACGACCGACGACCCCAAGGCCTACCGCGGCCGGACGCTCGACCCCATCGCGTCGGTCCGGCACCGCGACGACATCCCGGCGGTCGAACGCGAGCTGGCCGACCTGGGCGGCGTCACCGTGCTGATCCACGACGACCGCTGTGCCGCCGAGGAACGGCGCCTGCGCAAGCGCGGCCGGCTCCCCACGCCCGCCGAGCGCGTCGTGGTCAACGAGCGGGTGTGTGAGGGCTGCGGTGACTGCGGCGACCAGTCGACGTGCCTGTCCGTGCAGCCCGTCGAAACCGAGTTCGGCCGCAAGACCCGCATCCACCAGGCGTCCTGCAACTCGGACTTCAGCTGCCTCAAGGGCGACTGCCCGTCGTTCCTGCTCGTCGAGCCCGGCACCCGCAAGCGCCGCGAGCTGCCCGCCCTCCCGGTGGAACTCCCGGATCCGTCGCCGCGGTTCGCGTCGGACGACGTGCTCGTGCGGATGCCCGGCATCGGCGGCACCGGCGTGGTCACCGTCTCGCAGATCCTCCAGATGGCCGCGCACCTGGACGGCCGCCACGCGGCCGGCCTCGACCAGACCGGGCTCGCGCAGAAGGGCGGCCCGGTGGTCAGCGACCTGCGGATCTCCGCCAAGCCGGTGGAAGGCTCCCTGCGCGCCTCGCGCGGCACCGTCGACCTGCTCCTCGGCCTGGACCTGCTGGGCGCGGCGGCCGACGCCAATCTCGCCGCGGCCCGCCCGGGACACGCCGTCGCGGTCGTGAACACCGCGATCGTGCCGACCGCGGCCATGGTCACCAACCAGCTCGCGGCACCCGGTTCGCCGGACGACGCGATCGCCCGTATCGAAGCCACCACCGGCCCCGCCGGGAACCTCTACCTGGACGCGCAGTTCCTGTCCGAGGCGCTGTTCGACGACCACATGCCGACGAACATGCTGCTGGTCGGCGCCGCGTTCCAGCACGGCTGCCTGCCGCTGAGCGCCGATGCCGTGGAAGCCGCGATCCGGCTCAACGGCGCGGCCGTCGACAAGAACCTCGCCGCGTTCCGCTGGGGCCGCGCGGCCGTCGTCGACCGAGACGCCGTGCACGCCGCGGTCGCGATGCCGGAGCCGGCCGTCGTGGCCGTCGACGAGGACGCCCGCGCGCTCGCCGCGTCGGCGGGCTCCGGCGAGGCGCTGCGCGACGTGCTCGCCACCCGCATCGCCGACTTGGCCGGCTACCAGAACGCGGCCTACGCCCGGCGCTACGCCGATGACGTGCGGCGCGTGGCGTCCGCCGCCGCGGTGCGCGTCGGCGAGGCGGACGGGGAGCGGATCGGCATGGCGTACGCCAAGGGCCTGCACAAGCTGATGGCGTACAAGGACGAATACGAAGTCGCCCGCCTGCACCTCGACACCGTCGAGAAGGCCCGGCGTGACGCGGAGTTCGGCGCGGACGCGGACGTGTCCGTACTGCTCCACCCGCCGGTGCTGCGCGCGCTCGGCGTCAAGCGCAAGATCCGCCTGCGCCGCACCGCGGTCCCGGCGTTCCGCGCCCTGCACGCGGCGCGTGGGCTGCGCGGCACCCGGTTCGACGTGTTCGGCATGGCCGAAGTGCGCCGCGTGGAGCGGGAACTGGTGCACGAGTACCGGTCGCTGGTCGGATCGGCGCTGACGCACCTGACGCCGCAGACCGCGGACGCGGTGGCCGCGATCGCCGCGCTGCCGGACGTCGTGCGCGGCTACGAGGACATCAAGCTGGCGCGCGTCGCGGAGTTCCGCACGCAGGCCCGGGCGGCACTGGCCGAGCTGGCGGCCGCGGGTCGGCCGGAGTCCGCGCCGGCCGCATCCGCCGCCGCACGCTGACCCACCGTCGTTCGTCCGTGTCCGTGTCCGTGTCCGTGTCTGTGTCTGTGTCCGTATCTGTGTCCGAGACCAGGAGGCTCCCTTGGCCGTCGACCGCTTGCTGCCCACCGAGGAAGCGGAGGACTTGCTCGACCTGACCCGCGCGATCGCGGACCGCGAGCTCGCGCCGCGGGCGGCCGGGCACGAGCGGGACGAGACGTACCCGGAAGGGCTGTTCGCGACGCTGGGCCGGGCGGGGCTGCTGGGGCTGCCGTACCCGGAGGAGTACGGCGGGGGCGGTCAGCCGTACGAGGTGTACCTGCAGGTCCTGGAAGAGCTGGCCGCGCGGTGGGCGGCGGTCGCGGTGGCGGCGAGCGTGCACACGCTGGCGTGCTACCCGGTGGACACGTACGGCACCGAGGAGCAGCGCACGACGTGGCTGCCGCGCCTGCTCGGCGGCGAACTGATCGGCGGCTACAGCCTGTCCGAGCCGCACGCGGGCTCCGATGCGGCCGCGCTGACCTGCAAGGCGGTCAAGCACGAGGACGGCTATGCGATCACCGGCACCAAGGCGTGGATCACGCACGGCGGCCGTGCCGACTTCTACACGCTGTTCGCCCGCACCGGCGAAGGCAGCCGCGGCATTTCCTGCTTCCTCGCGCCGGGCCGCCACGAGCAGCTGACGTTCGGCAAGCCCGAGCAGAAGATGGGCCTGCACGCGATCCCGACCACGACCGCGCACTGGGACGGCGCGGTCGTCTCCCCCGACCGCCTCGTCGGCGCCGAGGGCCAAGGCCTGTCGATCGCCTTCAGCGCCCTGGACTCCGGCCGCCTCGGGATCGCCGCGTGCGCCACCGGCCTCGCCCAGGCGGCCCTCGACGCCGCGGTCGACTACGCCAACGAACGCACCGCCTTCGGCCGCCGCATCGTCGACCACCAGGGCCTCGGCTTCCTCCTCGCCGACATGGCCGCCGCCGTCGACTCGGCCCGCGCCACCTACCTCGACGCGGCCCGCCGCCGCGACGCGGGCCGCCCGTACAGCCGCCAGGCGTCGGTCGCGAAACTCGTCGCCACCGATGCCGCGATGAAGGTCACCACCGACGCGGTCCAGGTCTTCGGCGGGGCGGGCTACACCCGCGAGTTTCCCGTCGAGCGCTACATGCGCGAGGCGAAGATCATGCAGATCTTCGAGGGCACCAACCAGATCCAACGCCTGGTCATCAGCCGCGCGTTGGCGCGGTGACCCAGACGAGCGGAAGTCCCGGAAGAAGGGCACGTGTCGCCTGCCGGCCCTTGTCATCAAACGTTGAACTCCGAAGATCCCTGCGCTTAACTGTCGCCGCGCACCACTGTGCAGCCGCAAACCGCACCTTCCGCACCACTCGCACATGCACCTGGCATCGCCGTGCGTTCGAGCCTCTACGGGAAGGTCATCATCATGCCCCGAACCAAGCGCGCCGCCGTGTCCGCCGCCTGTGCCCTCGGCGTCGCGGCCGCCATGACGGCCACGGCCCAACCGGCCTCGGCGGCCGGTCACGGGAGCGCCTACTACACCTGCTACTACAACTACCCGGTCAACGGGCCCGCGAGCACGCGGCTGGATTTCCTTCGCTCCACGAGCGGTTACCTCAAGATCAACACGGTTATGCTCGCGGTCACCAATCATGAGCTGACACCGGCGGACGCCACCGGCAGCCTCTTCTGGGGGCCCACGCCGACCATCACCGGCATGGGCGTGTGGATGGGTGTCGGCGCCCCTGTCTATCTGGACCAGTCCGCCTCGCCCGCGCTGCCCAGCGCACCGCTGCGGATAGACATCACGTCAGTAGCGTGGAGCACGGTCACTTCGTGCTACCTCTCGTCTGGAAGCTCCACCGGATTCCCGATCTGATTTCCGGCGCCCGCCCCGTCACACTTCCCCGTCGGCGTCCGTCATCCCGATGACAAGGCAAGCCGAGGACGCCGACGGCGGGAGTGACGATGACCGAGCAGGGCTTCACCCACGACTTCACGATGATGTACGTCATGCACGACGCGCTCCGGCGGGAGTTGGGCCGGATCGCCGAGATCGTGGCGACCGCGGACGACCCGCAGAAGGTGCTGCGGGAGTCGCCCGGGTGGGAGATGTTCAAGCAGGCCGTGCATGTCCACCACCACGCCGAGGACGAGGCGCTGTGGCCTGAGGTCCGGGCGGCCGCGGCCGGGAACGCCGCGGATCTGGCGGTGCTGGACGCGATGGAGGAGCAGCATGCGGCGGTCGGGCCGGGGCTGAAGTTCCTCGACGCGGCACTTGACGACGGAGAGGCCGGGGCGGCGCGGCTGCCGATGGTCGTGGAACGGCTGGTCGCCGGGCTCGGCGGGCACTTCACCGACGAGGAAGAGCAGGCGCTCGCCGTGCTCGACAAGTACGCGACACCGGAACTCCTCGTCCGCTTCGGCGCCGAGCACAGTTCCCGGATCGGCGCCGACGCGCCGCGGTTCGTGCCGTGGATGCTGGACGGCGCCAAGCCGGAGTACGCCGAGACCGTGCTCGGCCGGCTCCCCGAGCCGGTCCGGCAGGCGTACGCGCAGCACTGGGCACCCGCCCACGCCGAAACGGAGCTGTGGATCCGCGGCTGAACGGGTGCCAATTGCCGGGTATGCAACAACTCTCCGCTACCTTGGTGCGCCGCGCGGCCGCAACGGCCGCCGGAGCATCTGGGGAGTTTGCACGTGTATGCGTCGTTGAAGCGCTGGCCTGCCGCGGTCGTGCTGGCGTTCGGTCTCACCGTCGGCGCGGGCGGCGCGCAAGCCGTCGCGGTCCCGGGTTCGGGCGCCTCGTGTGTCGCGGACGCCAAGCCGGGGCACCCGCGGACCCTGCCCGAGGCGGAGATCTTCGCGACCGACAACACCGCCGTGATCACCGATCCGGGTGATCCGCGGCTGAACACCCGCCTCAACCGGTTCGCGTGCGACGTGCGGGCGACGATCCGGGCGCAGGGCGCCGACCCGGAGGCGTCGACGCTGCTGGACGGCGTGTTCTGGTCGAGCGACCTGCAGGCCGCGACCTACGAGCGGTCGCGGGAGTTCGACGTCGACGACGTGACGTCCGCGCAGCTGCGGGACATCGCCGAGACGGTGCGCAAGCAGTACCGGCAGGAGTCCGTGCTGACGTTCGAGTACCTGCCGGCCGACGCGCCCGGCGCGGACGCGCTGATCGCCGAGGTCTCCGGATTCGACGTCCAACGCCTGCACGACGGGCTGCTGGCCGACCCCGGAGCCCGCGACACGCTCTACGGCGGTTCGGTGACCGTCCGCGGCGGCAAGCTCATCCTCGTCGCGTCGCGCGCCGACGAGGGCGTGGTGCGGGGCTTCGTGGGCCGCCTTGGCGGCGACTGGTCCCAGGCGGAAGTACACTACGGAGCTCGCGAGTTCGTCGGCTGAGCGGGAACAAGGCCGCGTACCCGCGCGCGGTCGGGCCGGACATATCCGAGGTGTGTCCGGCCCGACCGCATCCCGAGAAGCCCGCGCGGATCAGCCCGCGGTCAGGCCGCCGTCGTTGTGCAGGATCGCGCCGTGCACGTTGCGCGCCTCGTCGCTGGCGACGAACGAGAACATCGCGGCGATGTCCTCCGGCTGCGCCATCTCGCGCGGCACCATCGCGCGGCCGACGAGGTCCCAGTCGACGTCGCCCGGCATCTGGTAGTTGGCCACCAGGCTGGTGTCGATGCCGCCCGGCGCGATCGCGTTGACGCGCAGCGGCTGCTTGATGAACTCCCAGGCCAGCGACCGGGTGAGCTGGACGACGGCGCCCTTGCTCATGGTGTAGACGACGCTGTACGCGAGGCCCATGACGCCGGCGTTGGACGCGATGTTGACGATGTTGCCCTTGCGCTCCAGCAGGTGCGGGATCGCGGCCTGAGCGAGGAAGAAGTAGCCGTCGACGTTGACGCCCATCATGCGCCGGTAGTCGGCCTCGCTGACCTCGAGCAGGTGCTCGGCGCGGGCTATGCCCGCGATGTTGCCGAGGACGTCCAGCCCGCCGAATTCGGCGACCGCGTCGGCGGCCGCCGCGAAGCACTCGTCGCGCGAGGACACGTCGGTGACGCGCGTGGCGGCCTTGCCCGGCAGGTCGGCGCAGAGCTTCGCGGTCTCGGCGAGGGTCTCGGCGTTGATGTCGAGCAGGTACACGTTGGCGCCCTCGGCCGCCAAGCGCAGCGCGGTCGCGCGGCCGACGCCGGAGCCGGCCCCGGAGAGCAATGCGGTCTTGCCGTCGAACCGGCCGGGAACATGGACAACCGACATGCGCTCACTCCCAATTGACGTGCTGTTAGTTGTGCTGCGGGGCCCGGCGCGGCGGAGGCGGCCAGTGCTCACGGATCGTGCCACAGGGCGGTGGCGGATTCCATGGTTGGTTTCGTGAGGAGGGGCTCCGGTCAGACGGCCGCCAGGGCTTCGGTCGGGGGCAGGTGGGAGGCGCGGACGGCCGGGTAGAGCCCGGCGACGGCGCCGATGACGAGGGTGGCGCCGAGGCCGCCGGCGGTGGCCCAGGCGGGGATGACCGCGTCCCAGTTGCGGGTGCTCGCGTACCCGGTGGTCACGGCCATGCCGAGGGTGACTCCGGCGAGGCCGCCGAGGGCGGACAGCATGAGGGACTCGACGAGGAACTGGGCGCGGATCTGGCCGCGGGTGGCGCCGAGGGCGCGGCGCAGGCCGATCTCGCCGCGGCGTTCCAGCACGGTGATGACCATGGTGTTGGCGACGCCGACGCCTCCGACGAGCAGCGCGACGGCGCCGAGGCCGAGCAGCAGGCCGGTGAAGGCTTCGTCGGTGGCCTGCCGGGCGGCGAGCGCGTCGGAGCCGCGGGACGGGGGCGGGCTGGTGGTCGTGGTGCGCCTGCCCGGCGCGTGATCTTCTTTCCACCCGCATCGTTCCGAAAACCGAACACCTCGATCCCATATTCGAAGCCAACCCCTTGCGCTCTCCCCTCCCCCGCGCTACTTTCCGCCCCGGGAGAGCGGCACGTCGAGAGGGACACAAATGCGCGCGGTACGAGGCCTGGGCTCGTCGGCATCCGTCGAGGTCGTGGAGGTCGCGGACGTGCCCGCGGTACCGGACGGCGACGTGCGGCTGAGCATCGCGGCGGCGGGCATCTGCGGCTCGGACCTCGGTTACCTGGCGATGGGCAGCACGCTGCTGCTCGGCCATGAACTGGCCGGCGTGGGGCCGGACGGACAGGCGTACGCGGTCGAGGCGATCTTCGGCTGCGGCACCTGCGACCAGTGCGGCGCGGGCCGCCGGAACCTGTGCCGGAGCGTGGGGATGCGGGTGCCGGGGATGACCATCGACGGCGGCATGGCGGACACGTACGCGGTGCCCGCGGCCTCCCTCGTCCCGCTGCCCGACAGCCTCGCCCTCGCCGACGCGTGCCTCGTCGAACCGGCCGCGGTCGCCTGGCGCGCGGTACGCCTCGCGGGCTGCGCCCCCGGCAGCCGCGTCGCCGTCGTCGGCGGCGGCGCCATCGGCCTCCTCGCCATCGCCGCCGCCCAGGCCCAAGGCGCCGCCGACGTCGCCCTGATCGCGCGCCGTGCCGAACGCATCACCGCCGGCGAACGACTCGGCGCGCTGCCCGCCAAGGGCGAATACGACATCGTCATCGACGCGGCCGGGACCCCGGACGCGCTCGACGACGCGGTGAACCTCCTCGCCCCGGGCGGCACCCTCTCGATCGCCGCCCTGCACGCCGACACGCTGCCGCTGCCGTTCCTCCCGGCGTTCATCAAGGAGGCCCGCGTGGTCACGTCGATGGCCTACGGCACGGCCCCCGACGGCACCCGCGACGTCGACGCCGCAGCGGGCATGCTCGCGACCCGACCGGACATCCCGGCAACGGTCATCACCCACCGCTACCCCTTGGAGTCCGCCGCGGAGGCCTTCCGCGTGGCAGCCGACCGGGGGACGGGCGCGATCAAGGTGGTGCTGGAGCCGTAGACGGCGAGGACATCGTGGCCGAGGCTCCGAGCCTCGCATCGCGGACTCGGGCGCCGTCGGCGAGGGGCCGTAGCCCCCTCGCGACACGACCGCCTCGGGGCCAACTCCCGCCACGCACCATGTCGTCGCCTACGCCGCGCAGGACTCCGAACCGCCGACGTCCGCTGTCCCCTCCCGCAGATGCCACCCATTTCGCGCGCAGCCCTCGCCACCCGCATGCGCGGCGTTGCCGCCGGCAGGCCTCCGCCCACCCACTACGCGCGTGACCCCTCGGCCTGCTGCAACAGCGATAGGGGGTTGTGCAGCGCCACACCGCACGCCTTTGCCTCGCTTGCGCCCGCCCCTCCCCTCGGTTGGCGCCTGTCGCAGCGTGAACGGCAAGCTTCTCCCCCAAGCCGATCTTCCCCTGCCGGTCTCGGTCCGGGCCCCGGTTGCCCCGGTCGCCGTCGCCGCCTGTCGACCCCTCCCTCTGCGGCGCCCCAACGCAGGCCGTCTGTCCCACTCTCCCCCGTTCGGGCGATTGTCGGTGCGTCGTGTCTCCGAAGCGGAATGCCTTGTCCGGGGCGGGCCTTGGCGTCGCGGTGCGGCCGTTCGGGGGACTCGGGCAGGGGGCGCGTCACCGCCGAGGAGGTTTGAGTGGGCTTGTCGAGCGGCTTGTAGCGCTCGCCTGTCCCCTGGAGGTCCCCCGTGTTCGCAGCCCGCTTCGCCGTCGGCGCCGCCGCCGCGGCCGCGCTGCTCGCCGCGACTCCCGCCGCGGCCGCTCCCACGCCCGGTCAGCCGAATATGCAGGTCAGTCCGGGCAGCGTCGAGCCCGGCGAAACCGTCAAGATCGTGCTGACCTGTCCCACCGCGAACGGCGTCGCCGCCGACGCGCAGTCCGAGGCCGGGCCCGTCGTGTTCGGCCCCCACAACGGCGGCGTGTTCACCGGCACGCTCGCGGTGGCCGCGTCCACCCCGGCCGGCCAGTACGCCGTCGTCGCGAACTGCACGTCGTCGTCCGGCACGCCCGCCCCCGCCCCGGTGACCGTCAAGACCACCGTCGTCGTGGCGAGCAAGACCGTCAGCGGCGGTGTGCACACCGGCCTCGGTGGCTCGGTGTCCGGTCCCGACACCACGCAGGTCGCGATCGGCGCCGCCATCGCCGTGGCCGCACTCGGCGGCGGCATTCTGCTGCTCCGCCGCCGCGGCGGTTCCGGCGCCTGATGGCCGACGCCGCAACCGACACCGAACGCGCGTCCTCCGCCCCCCGGGCGAAGGGCGCGCGTTCCGGCCTGACCACGGTCGTTCTCGGCATCGTGGTCGGCATCGTGCTCATCGGGCACGGATTGGCCCAGCGCAGTGACGGCCCGCCCGAACCACCCACCGCAGCTTCCGTGTTCGCCGACGACGGTGCGCCGACCGCGGACCCGATGGAGCGTTCCGTACCGACCCGGGTGCGGATCCCGGCGATCGGGGTGAACGCCGCGATGATGCCGCTCGAAGCGTCGGCCTCTGGTGAGCTTGCCGTCCCCCCGCCGGACAAGGCGGACATGGCCGGATGGCACGACGGCGGGGTCACGCCCGGCCAGCTCGGCACCGCGGTGGTCCTCGGCCACGTCGACAGCCGCGACGGCCCCGCGGTCTTCTACGACCTGGGCCGCCTGCGCAAGGGCGCCACCATCGAAGTCGCCCGCAAGGACGGCCGCACCGCGGTCTTCACGGTGTACGGGATCGACATGTACGACCGCACGTCCTTCCCCAGCAAGCAGGTCTACACCGATGCGCACCGCCCCGAACTGCGGGTCATCACCTGCGGCGGCACCTTCACCCCCGGCACCGGCTACAGCAGCAACGTGGTCGTGTTCGCCCGCCTCACGGCCGGCCGCTGAGCACCCGCGCTCACGGCACCAGCCCCTCGACCGGGCCGTCGTGCCGCGCGCTCGACCGCCAGTCGGCGATCCGGACCAGCGACTCCAGGAACGCCAGCCGGAACGGCCCCAGGTCCGGGCGGTCGCGCAGCGCCACGACCCGCGGCGTCCACGAACCTCCGGGACGGAACGCCGCGGTGTCGAGGGACTGCGCGGGGAAGCGGTCGCCGGTGGAGACATCCACCGGCGGCGTGCGGTCGCCGTCCCGGACGCCGAGCAGCGTCGCCGCGTCCTCGTCCGCGCCGGGACGTACCGACACCCGTACCTGGCCGTGGTGCGCCGCCACCAGGTAGGTCACCAGCTCCGGGTCGACGCGGGGCGTGTGCCAGTCCTCGCCGCTCAGCAGGATCAGCGCGCTGACCAGCTCGTGCCGGAAGTACGGGCGCGTCGATACGCCGGTGCTCCACGGCGCCTTGGACTTGGCCAGCAGGTACGCCGGAGGATCGCCGCCTTCGCCGGAGCGCAGCATCGCCTGGAACACGTCGTGGCACTTGCCGAGGTCGTGGAAGCGGGCGGCGCAGGCCACGGCTTCCCGCTGTTCCTCGGGGAGTCCGGGCAGCGCGGCCATGACCGCGCGGGCTTCCTCTTCGGTCTCCACCAAGTGCTGGTCGAGGCTCACCCACGCGACGCACGCGTACGCGGACGGCCTGCGTCCCGTGAAGAGCGATGCGACCGGCACGGCGCTTTCCGGTGCCCATCCCGCGTCGGGGAGGTAGCCGCCACGCGCCGCGTCGAGGACGACGACGGATCCGGCCCGGAGATCCTCGGACACGGCGTGCCGCCACCGGCCGTCGGCCGGGTCGCGCAGCCACACCCTGCCGCCGTCGACCAACTCCCGGACGTCGGACAGCGGCGCTTCGCACTGCTCGGTACGGGCGGGTTCCGGCTCGTCCTCGGCGGGCTCGCCCGACTCCCAGGCGCGCCAGGCGACGAAGACCGTGCGTTCGTCGTCGGCGCAGATCCAGGGGCTCGCGTCGGTCGGCGCGGCGCCGCGGGCGTTGTCGAACATCGCCCGCAGGTCGCGCTCGGCGAGCACCGGGGAGGGCGGTGTGCCATGGCCGACGCGCGCGCGGAACAGGTCGGTGGTCGTGACCGTCTCACCGTCGTGCGCGTCCAGCCAGTCGGCGACGT
The DNA here is from genome assembly GCF_049534875.1 of Uniformispora flossi. Lineage (NCBI taxonomy): Bacteria > Bacillati > Actinomycetota > Actinomycetes > Kitasatosporales > Streptomycetaceae > Uniformispora > Uniformispora flossi. The sequence continues at coordinate 294,543 of NZ_JBMULZ010000009.1, read as the reverse complement.
CCGTGTCGGCCCCGGACGCGTCCGGCGGGACGCACCACAGCAGGTCGCCGCCGTCGGGGTGCTCGCCGTGCCGGTTGCACCGGCCTGCACGGTGTACGAGCGCGCTCCACGGGGCGAGTTCGGTCAGGAGGGTGCGGCCGGACACGTCGCTGCCGACGTCCAGGGCGCCGGTCGCGACGACGATCCGGTCCCGGCCTGCGTCGTCCAGTTCGGCGGCGCGCTCGCGGCGGTCGAGCGCGCGGGCGTAGGGGTGGACCAGGAGGGTCTCGCGGTCGGGCCGAGCGGCGCGCAGTGCGCGGTAGACCTCGCGCGCGCGGCGTGCGGAGCCGAGGACGGCGATGGTCTGGGTGCCGGGCACGTGGGCCTCGATCAGCGCGGCGGCGACGTCGTCGGCGTACCGGGCCGGGTCCGGGTGCACGCGCTTGATGCGCCGCACCGCCGCAGGGCCGTCCGCGTCACTGCCGGTCCCTACCGACGACATCCACGTGCTCGACGTCGGCGCCACCGTGCCGAGCGAGTCGCGCAGCGACTGCAGCCGCTCGCTCGTCGGCAACCCGGGCCCCATCAACGGCATTTCGTCGAACACCCAGTGCGTGTCGGTGTTGAGCAGGCCGAAGGAGACGGGTGCCATTGTCCGTGCGTCGGCGAATCCGCGCAGCAGAGCCCGGCTGAGCAGGCCGTCGTGCGTGCCGGCCAGGATCGCGGTCCGTTCGGGGTGGCGGCGCCAGGTGCCGTTCTGCGCGTCCGGGCCCGCGAGCAGGTGCAGGTCGACCTGGTCCGCGCAGCCGAGGCGGTCCAGCCAGTCGGCGATGCGGGCATGAGTCGGGTCGGCGAGGCTGCCCTGCGGCAGGACGTAGGCCAGGCGCCGCGGCGTCGTCTCGGGTGCGGATATCAGCCGCCGGTACAGCCAGGCCAGCACCGCGGCCGCGGTCTTCCCGCCTCCCGACGGGATCCGCAGCGAGCGCGGCAGCCCACGCGCCGCGAGTCCGGACTGATAGGGGTAGGGCCGATGGCCGGTGGCTGTCCGGAAGAACTCCTCGAATCCGCGCGTCATTCACGACTCCTCGTCTCAGCCTCCCGACTGTAGGGGCCCGGCGAGCGAAACGAGAGGGCCACCGGTCGTCCGACTTGTCCGACCCAACGGCTAATGTCGACCCGGCAGCCGCCCTGCGCCGACGCCGACGACAGGGAAGCCACCGAAGACACGGCAAGCCGCCGACCCGCCCGGAAACGGAGACCGTCCGATGACCGCCCGGTCCTCCCCCGCCCCGGCCGGTGTGCCGCATGCCCTGGTCGGCTGTCCCCGGGCCGTGCTCGTCCCCGACGGCGACGGCCCCGGCGGGCGGCTCCAGGGGCTGACGGACGACGGTCGGCCGATCGGGGAGCCGGTCACGGCGGCGGACGTCGCGCGGGCCGTCGCCGAGGTCGAGGCGTCCGGGCGGGCGCCCCGCTGGGTGTGGGCGGCGGCCGACGACGCGTATGCCCCGATCCTGCCGGTCCGGGTCACCCGCTGCCACGACCTCGCGCTCGTCGAGGCGCTGCTGCTGGCGCACGAGGGCGGTTTTGGACTGCCGCGGTCGCTCGGCGCGGTGTGGGCGCGGCTGCACGGCCTTCCGGTGCCGGACGACCTGCCCGCGCACGCCGACCCGCACGGCGGCCAGGACAGCCTGTTCGCCCCCGACCGGCGCCAACTTCCGCCCGGTGTGGATACGTTGACGGCCATCGTGGCGGTGCATGCCGATCAGCAGCGGCGGATCCAGGCGATCCAGGATCCGGCGGCGCGAGCGCGGTTCCGGCTGCTGGTCGCCGCGGAGTCGTCGGGCGGGCTGACCGCGGCGGAGATGGCGTACGACGGTCTGCCCTGGCGCGTCGAGGCGCACAACACGGTGCTGTCCGAGCTCCTCGGCCCGCGACCCACGATCGCCGGTGCGCCGCCGGCGAAGCTGGCCGCGGCCGCCGCCCGGCTGCACGAGGCGCTGGGCGGCAAGGCGTTCAATCCCGATTCGCACACCCAGGTCGTGAAGGCGTTCGCGGACCAAGGCGTCCGGCTGACCTCGACCCGGCGCTACGTGCTGCGCGAGATCGACCATCCCGCCGCGGAACTCCTCATTCGCTACAAGGAGTTGTCCCGGCTGCACACCGCACACGGGTGGGCGTGGCAGGACACCTGGGTGCACGGCGGCCGGTTCCGGCCCGAGTACGTGGTGGGCGGTGTCGTGTCCGGACGGTGGGCGGGCCGCGGCGGCGGGGCGTTGCAGATCCCGCGGATTCTGCGGAGCGCGGTGGTCGCCGATCCCGGCTGGTGCCTGGTGGTGGCGGACGCGGCGCAGGTCGAGCCCCGGGTCCTGGCCGCGATGTCGCGCGACGCGGGGCTGGCGCGCACGGCGGCGGGCGGCGATTTGTACGAGGCCTTGGCCGCGGCCGCGTTCCAGGGCGACCGCGACAAGGCCAAGCTCGGGCTCCTCGGTGCCATGTACGGGCAGACGAGCGGCGACATCGGCCCCCTGCTGGCGACCTTGCGGCGCCGCTACCCGAACGCGATGGGCTTCGTCGAGGCCGCGGCGCGGACCGGCGAGGACGGCGGGATCGTCCGCTCGGTGCTCGGCCGCGCGTGCCCGCCCCCGTCCGCGGACTTCCTCGACCTGGCCGACGGGGCCACGCCGGGCGCCGCCGAGCCTTCGGACAGCGCGACCGCGCGGTCGGCGCGCGCCCGGGGCCGGTTCACCCGCAACTTCGTCATCCAGGCGAGTGCGGCGGACTGGGCGCTGGTGCTGCTCGCGGTGTTGCGCGGGCGGCTGACGGCGTTGGCCGAAGGCGCGCCGGGGCGACCGCACTTGGTGTTCTTCCAGCACGACGAGGTGATTGTGCACACACCGCGGGTGATGGCGGATGCCGTGGTCGCCGCGGTCGAGGCCGCCGCGGACGAGGCGAAGCAGTTGGTGTTCGGCGACGTTCCGGTACGCCTGCCGGTGGTCCCGGCGGTCGTGGACGATTACGCGTCGGCGAAGTAGCGGGCCTGGCAGGCGCCGGGGGCGACGCCTGCCAGGCCGGTGAGCAAGCTAGACCGCGTCGCGGGTGCGCACCACGAGGTCGAAGGCGAACGCGGTGTCGCAGGTGAGCGGTACCCGCTGCCCGAACGCCGTGGCCGTGGCGTGCACGGTCAGGCTCGTGTTGAGGCCGTCGGTGACGATGACCTTGCCGGCGTCTTCGACGACTTCGTGGACGCGCGTGGGCTTGCCGGTGCGCGCGTACGTCCCGGTGACCGCCGCGTCGGCGGCTGCCGCGTCGCCGCCGTCGCGCGGGTTCAGGGCGACGCTCGCGGCGACCCGGCCCTGCCGGAAGATCCCCGTGTGCTCGGGCCCGTAGCCGCCGAACCAGACGCCGGCGGCGGTCTCGACGCGGATGCTCGCGTGGGAGCCGTAGGCGGAGTTCTCGTACAGCTCCGCCGATACCGCGACACCGCCCGCTTCCCCGCTGCAGGAAAGGGCGTTGCCGCGTTCGATGGTCACCTGCGTCGCGCTGCCCGGCCGTGCCTCGGCAGCGGCCGCGGTGCCCGGAATTCCGGTCGCCAGCAACACGGCGGCGGCGAATCCGGCGAGGCCGCCGGTACGCACGCATGATCGTTTCACCGTCATGGTTTCCCCCCAAGTCGGTTGGTCCTCCCCGGCTTTGTCCCCCCGGAGAGCGTGGCACCGATCATGGCAGGCGCGGGGCCGGGCCGTGTGCTGTCTTCGTGGTCGCGGTGTCAGGCGCGGGCGAGTGCCGCCCCGAGCAGTCCGGGCGCTTCGACCAACGACGGCCCGTACCAGGTGAGATCCCGTCCGCTGACGAGAGCGGCCGGGATGCCCGGGAAGCTCTCCGGGCCGTCGTCCTCGGTGAACCGGTAGGGCTCGTCGGGGAGGACGACCAGGTCGGGGGCGGCGGAGATGAGTTCGGCGAGGGGGATCTTCGGATAGCGCTCGGGGTGGTCGGCGAACACGTTGGCGATGCCCAGTCGGGCGAGGACGTCGCCGGCGAACGTGTCGCGCCCCAGCACCATCCACGGCCGCCGCCACACCGGCACGACCGCGCGGCGTGGGCCGCCCGCCGGGGGCCGGACGTCGGCCCACACCGTGCGGGCCTCGTCCAGCCACGACGGCGTGCCGAGGCGGCAGGCGTCGGCGAGCATGCGGCCGAGCGAGGTGAACGCTTCGTCGACCGTGCGGATGCGGGTCGTCCACACGGCAAGGCCGCGCTCGCGGAGCGCGTCGAGGTCGGGGACACGGTTCTCCTCCTCGTTGGCGAGGACGAGGTCGGGCGCCAGCGCGGCGATGGCGTCGACGTCGGGGTTCTTGGTCCCGCGGATGCGGGCGACGTCGAGCCCCGCCGGGTGCGTGCACCAGTCGGTGGCACCGACGAGCAGGCCCGGCGCGGTGGCCGCCACGGCCTCGGTGAGCGACGGCACGAGGGAGACCACGCGGCCGATGCGCGGGGGCAGGTCGACGGGAGAACCGAGGTCGTCGTACATGCCGCCATCCTGACGCATCCGGCGCGCATTGTCGGGCCACGCGGGGCGTTCATATGACTGTTTCCCGGCCCGGATAGCGCCCGAAGCGCCCGGGTAATCCCCCGGCGACCGGGAGGCGGACACGGGGGAATTTCGAGGGGGGATTCGTGGCGCAGCAGCCGTTCGAACTGCCGGATTTCTACATGCCGTATCCGGCACGGCTGAACCCGCATGTCGACGAAGCACGGGCGCACACCAAGGCGTGGGCCCGGGAGATGGGCATGCTGGAAGGTTCGGGAGTCTGGACCGGAGAGGATTTGGACGCGCACGACTACGCGTTGCTGTGCGCCTACACGCATCCGGACACGTCGGGGCCGGACTTGTCGCTGGTCACCGACTGGTACACGTGGGTGTTCTTCTTCGACGACCACTTCCTCGAGGTGTTCAAACGCACCGAGGACCGCGCGGGCGGCAAGGCCTATCTGGACCGGATGCCGCTGTTCATGCCGCTCGACCCGGACGCGGAGACGCCGGAGCCGACGAACCCGGTGGAAGCCGGGCTCAAGGACCTGTGGATGCGCACGGTGCCGTCGATGTCGGCGGAATGGCGGGCCCGGTTCGCCGAGCACACCGCGAATCTGCTCAACGAATCGCTGTGGGAACTGTCGAACATCAATGCGGGCCGGATCCCCAATCCGGTGGAGTACATCGAGATGCGCCGGAAAGTCGGCGGGGCGCCGTGGTCGGCGAATCTCGTGGAATTCGCGGTGGGGGCGGAAGTCCCGGCGGCGATCGCCGAATCGCGGCCGTTGCGGGTGCTGCGCGAGACGTTCTCGGACGCCGTGCACCTGCGCAACGACCTGTTCTCATATGAGCGGGAGACCCGAGAGGAAGGCGAACTCAGCAACGGGGTCCTGGTGTTGGAGACGTTCTTCGAATGCGGGACCCAGGAGTCCGCGGATGCCGTCAACGACCTCCTGACGTCCCGGCTCCAGCAGTTCGAGGACACTGTGTTCACCGAACTCGGGCCGCTGTTCGCCGAGTACGGGATGGACGCCACGCAGGCGGCGGATGTGCTGGCGTACGTCAAGGGCCTCCAGGACTGGCAGTCCGGCGGCCACGAATGGCACATGCGGTCGAGCCGCTACATGAACAAGAACGCGGCCGTCGGCGGCGACCCGGCGGCGCCGTTCCTGCCGTCCGGATTCGGCATGTCGGCGGCGAACATCGTGGCCACGTTGGGCCGCATCCAGCGGCGCATGCACACGCCGCACGCGGTCGGGCCGAGCCTGCTGCCCGAGTTCGAGATGCCCTATCCAGTGCAGATCAGCCCGCACCACGAGCGGGCGCTGCACAACTCGGTGGCGTGGGCGAAGGAGATGGGCCTGCTCGACCCGAGTCCGGGCGACCCCGGTTCGCACATCTGGACGGAGGCCAAGCTCCGCGACTTCGACTTCGCGCTGTGCTCGGCGGGCATCGATCCGGACGCCACCCCCGACGAGCTGGACACCTCGGCGATGTGGCTGACATGGGGGACGTACGGCGACGACTACTACGCGGCCGTGTACGGCAGCATGGGCGACGTCGCGGGCGCCAAAGCCGCCACCGACCGGCTGCTCGCCCAGCTCACCCTCGACGGCACCCCCGGCCCCGAACCCGGGACCGCGATGGAACGCGCGCTCGCCGACGTGTGGCAGCGCACCGCGGCCCCGTTGGACGAGGTCAAACGGGGCAATCTCCGCCAGTCGCTGCGCAGCATGATGGAGGCCTGGGTGTGGGAGGTCGCCAACCTGCAGCACCGCAGGGTGCCCGACCCGGTCGACTACGTGGAGATGCGGCGGCACACCTTCGGTTCGGACCTGACGAAACTTCAGGCCCGGTACAGCCACGCGGACTTGCCCGACGAAGTGTTCCGGTCGGGGCCGATCCAGTCGCTGGAGAACTCGGCGGCGGACTATGCGGCGCTCATGAACGACTTGTTCTCGTACCAAAAGGAGGTCGAGTTCGAGGGCGAGATCCACAACGCGGTGCTGGTGGTGGAGCGGTTCTTCGGTTGCGACTATCCGACGGCGGTCCGGATCGTCGGTGATCTGGTGAACCAGCGGATCCGGCAGTTCCAGCACGTCGTCTCCCACGAACTCCCGGTCTTGTACGACGACTTCCAGTTCGATGCGGGCTCGCGCCAGGCGCTCGACGCGTACGTGGACGACCTGCGCAACTGGATGTCGGGGATCCTGCACTGGCACCGCAACGTGAAGCGGTACGACGAGGAGTCGCTGCGGCGGCATTTCGCCCCCGCGGAGGCGGTGCCGGCGGCGACGTACGTGGACGGGCCGACGGGCTTGGGCACGTCGGGCATCCGCATCCCGGCGATGCTGCAGCGCATGCAGGCGCTCGGCTGACGGGTCGGCGCGGTCGTCGTGCCCCGGTGGATGGGAGGCCGCCGGGGCACGGCCGCGCCGGGGTGCCGGACGGGCTCGCGCAGGGTGGGTGACGTGGGTGGCTCCCCTTCCGCGGCGCCGCGCCGCGGATGCGAGAATCGCGGTCCGCGGCCCGGGTGCGTATGTCCCGGCCGGTCACACCGAGGGGGGAAGCGTGCTGGAACGCCACGAGATGGAGGCTTTTCTCGCCGTCGCCTCGGAATTGCACTTCGGGCGGGCCGCCGAGCAGATAGGCGTGTCACCGGCCCGGGTGAGCCAGGCCATCCAGAAGGTCGAGCGGCGCATCGGCGCGCCGCTGTTCGAGCGGACGAGCCGCCGGGTGGGGCTGACCCCGCTCGGCGCCGGGCTCTACGCCGAGGTGCGGCCGCTGTACGACGGCATCCAGGCGGCGCTGGACCGGGCCCGGGACGCGGCGCACGGGGTCGGCGGGACGCTGCGGCTGGGCATCATGGGCGCGCTCGGGCACCTGATCCTGGACACCATCGACGCCTTCACGGACCGGCACCCGGAGTGCGAGGTGCAGATCCGGGAGATCCACTTCAGCGACCCGTTCGGGGCGCTGCGCGCGGGCGAGATCGACGTGGCGGTGGTGTGGCTGCCGGTGCGGGAGCCGGATCTGCGGGTGGGGCCGGTGGTGGTGCGGGAGGGCAACGTGCTCGCGGTGTCGTCGCGGCACCGGCTGGCCGGGCGGGAGGCGGTGTCGCTGGAGGACATCGCCGACGAGCGGGTGATCGGGGTCGACCGGCCGGAGGTGCCGGAGTACTGGGAGATCGCGCACGCGCCGCGGCACACGCGGAGCGGGCGGGCGATCCCGCGCGGCGACCGGGCGACGACGTTCCAGGAGATCCTCGCCGCGGTGGTGACCGGGCCGGAGGTGTCGTTCGTCTCGGAGCACGCGAAGGACTTCTATGTGCGGCCCGGCATCACCTACATCCCGATCTCGGACGCCGCGCCGATCCGGTGGGGCCTGGTGTGGCGCGGCGCGGGCGAGCTGCACCGGGTGCGGGCCTTCGCCGAGGCGGCGGAGGCCGTGTCGCTGGCGAAGGGGATCCCGCAGGAGTGAGCGGCCCATCCGGAGCGTGTCCTAGCGGCCGGTCCACCGCGGCGGGCGCTTCTCCAGGAACGCGGTGAGGCCCTCGCGGGCGTCGGCAGAGGCGGTGACGGTGCGGAAGCCGTCCTCGGTGGCCTGCCAGCCGAGGTCGTCGTCGGCCGTGACGGCGCGTTCCACGGCTTGGAGGGTCTGGGAGACCGCGGTGGGCGAGTTCAGGCAGATCCGCTCGGCGAGTTCGAGGGCGGCGTCGAGGGCGTGGCCGGGGTCGGCGAGGCGGTTGACGACACCGAGCCCGTGGAGGCGTTCGGCATCGACGGGGTCGCCGGTGACGAGGAGTTCCCGCGCGACGTTGAGCGGCAGCGTCCGCGGGGCGCGGAAGATCGCGCCGCAGTTCGCCAGCAGTCCCCGGCGCACTTCAGGCAGCCCGAACCGGGCGCCGCGGGCGGCCACCACCAGGTCGCACGCGAGCACGATCTCGAAGCCGCCCCCGAGCGCGAGGCCTTCGACCGCGGCGATGAGCGGCTTGGTCCGGGGCCGGCGGATGATGCCGTACTGGCCGCCGCGCTCGGTCTTGGGTGCGTAGCCGGCGGAAAGGTCGGTACCCGCGGAGAACACCGTGGAGGTGCCGGTGAGGACCCCCGCCCACAGGTCGGGGTCGTTCTCCAGGACGTCGAGGGCGGCTTCGATGCCGTCGCTGATCTGCTGGTCGACGGCGTTGCGCTTGTGCTCGCGGCGGAGGGAGATGACGAGGACGCGGCCGTGGCGGGCGTGGGTGACGGTGGGGGTGTCCGAGCCGGCCTCGGTGCCCTTGGTGTCCTTGGTGTCCTTGGTGTCTTTGCCGTCCTTGGTGTCCGCCATGGGGGGCCTCCGCTGTCGCACTTTAACTTGACGAAGTCAACTTACTTGGCTCCGCTATACGGAAGCGAGCGCCGTCACCAGCGCGGACGTGGCCGCTTTGGCGGCGGCTTCGACCTGGCCGACCCCGGCGTCCATCGAGCCCTGGCCGTCGGACAGCACCACGACGAGGAGCTCACGGCCGCCGCGGGTGACCCGGCCGATGCTGTTGACCACCCACAGGCCGGTGTCGCCGCGCGGCAGCCAGCCGTTCTTCAGCGCGGTCGGCCCGGCCTCGTCGGCGGCGGAGACGCCCCAGGCCTGGTCGGCGTCGACGGAATCCATGAGGTCGAGCAGGTAGGCGCGCGCGTCGCTGTGCAGGGCCGAACTGTCGGAGGTGACGGCGGTCAGGAGGTGGAGCTGGTCGTCGGGGGTGGTCGTCGTCAGGCCCCAGTAAGTGTCCGTGCCGGGAGTGGTGGACGTGAGGCCGAACACGGTGTTGGCGGCGTTGAGTCCGGCGGCGCCGCCGATGTCGGCCCAGAGTGCGTCGGCGGCGTCGTTGTCGCTCTTCTCGATCATCGCGGCGGCGCTGGTGCGTTCGTCGGCCGTGAGGCCGCGGCCTTGCTGCTGTGCTTCGAGGAGGAGCGCGGCCAGGATGTCGACCTTGACGATGCTGGCGGTGGCGTAGGAGCGCCCCGTCGCCCCGGCGGTGGCCCGGCGGCCGGACGCGGTGTCGAGTATCGCCACGGTCAGGTTGCCCCCGGCGGGGGTGGGCAGGGCGGCGGCGAGCGAGGCGTCGAGGTCGACGGTGGTAGCGGCGGGCAGAGCGCGTTGCTGGGCGGTTTCGGTGGGGGTCGCCCTGGCAGTGTCGGCCGGGGTGGCCGTCGGGGTCCGGGTGGCGGTCGGGGCCGGGGCGGCGGCCGTCGGCGGAGTGGCCGCGGCGGTGACGGTCGTGGATCCGCCGACCCGGCCCCACGGGGTGAGGAAGAGCCCCGCGAGCAGCGCGATGATCGCGATGATCGCGACCGGCAGCATCGCCGAGGGGTGGATACGGTTGGCGTTGCCGCTGCGGGTGGTACGCCTGCTGCTCATGACACCCACGGTGGCAACCGGACCTGGAGAGAGGCTGAGGGGACTCTTGACAGGAGCTGAGAATCACCAGCCGCCCCGCACCTCAAACCGGACCGTTCGAGCGATACCGCCGAAGCGTCAGCGCCCGACGGCCACCCGGCCCGCGCGCTGCGCCGCCCGCACCGTGGTCCCGGTCGCGCTGCCGGTCCCGGTCCCGGTGGGCGCCGACACCATCGGCCCCGACGCCGGGGCCGCGCCGAAGCCCTCGATGACCGCGTGCCACGGCAGTTGCAGACTCGGCAAGGTCGATCCCACCGCCCACACCGAGGCCCGTCCCGGCCGGGCGCCCGGCACCACGGCCACCGAGAACAGCGACACTCCGGTCTCCGGCGCGGCGGCGACTTCCTGCCACGTGCGGCCGTCCCAGCGCATGGTCAGCGCCTTGTCCGCCGCATCGGCCCGCTCGCCCACGGCCCACACGTCACCGCGCTCGCCGGACACCCCGTGCAGCGTTCCGTCGACCGCGGGCATCGCGGCACGCGTCCACGTCCGGCCGTCCCAGTGGTAGGCCAGCGGCTGCGACGCGCCCACCGCCGTGCTCACGCTTCCGACCGCCCACACATCGTCGGGAGCCAGCACCGTCACGCCTTCGAGGCTGTACGCCTTGTCGGCGTCGTGCGGCACGTCCACGATCCGCCACGCCCGGCCGTCCCAGCGCTCGGCCAGCGGCCGCCCGGTGCCGTTCGCGTCGTAGGCGACGCCGACCGCCCACACGCCGCCGGCGCGGTCGGGCGCGGCCGCGAACAACAGGGCATGGCCGCCGGTGTCCGGAGTCGGGACATCCGTCCACGCCTGCCCGTCCCAGTGGTACGCCAAGGGCTTCGCGTCGTCGAGGCGGTCGACCGCGGTCGCACCGACCATCCACACGTCCGACGGCCCGAGCGCCGCCGCACCGAAGGCGTAGGCCGACACGTTCGCGGGCGTCGGCGGCACCGGCGTCTCACGCCACGTCCGCCCGTCGAAGTGCATCGCCAGCGCCCGGTCGTTGTACGCGGCCGCGTCGTTCCAGTGCCCCATCGCCCACACGTCGTGCGGTCCGACCGGCAGCACCGCGTCGAACTGGCCCTTGCCGTCGTGGCCGGACACCGGGACGTTGCGCCATGCGGTCCCGTCGAAGTGCTGGACGATCGGCGGTCCGCCGCCGCTGTCGCCCTGATAGCCCACCGCCCACGCGTCGCGGGGCCCGAGGGCCGCGACCGCGCGGAGTTCCTGGTCGTCCTGCCCGGAGCCGAGCGGCCAGACATGCCAACCGGGTTCCTGGGCACGGGAGTTGCCTGCCCAGGCGGGTCCGGCCGGGTGGGCGAGGGTCAGCGTGACCGCCGCCGTTGCGGCGGCCAGGACCGCCCTGCCGCGCGTACGCATGCCACGGCTCCTTTCGGGGGATGTCGGGCCGTCGACGTTACAAGATCGTTGCCTGGCGACCGCCCCTCCGATCCGCCCTATCGCCGCACCCCGGGGGGAAGTTCACCCGCCCGGCCCAGCCGCGCTAGGTCGCCCACGGGTGCGGCGAGGACGACGACCCCGATTTCGACGTCAAGACGAAGTAGGTCACCAGCAACCCTGCCGTCCACCCGACGGCGAAGAGCACCGCCCCCACCCGCCGCATGGTGAAGGCCGCCGCGCTCGGCTCCGCCGCGTCGGGGTTCTTGTACTTCCACGCCTGCGTGGCCCGCCACCCGGCCGACCCGGCCGTCATCCACTGGAAAACGCTCCCGGCCATCGTGATCAGCCACACCAGGAACAACCCGAACCCGAAACCCATCGCTCCCCCGTTCGCGGTCTCACGCCGCCGACGACGATCGACGCTAGACCCGCCCCGGCCGGAATCCATCCGTTCTCGTACTCAGTTCACCCGCCCACCGCCCGGCAAAGATGATCTTCACAGCATCAGACAACCGTCGATATGTTCGCCCGATGACCACCCCGAGACCCCTGGGCCGCCCGGCCGAGGCCCCCGAAATGCCGCACGCCTTGGTCGTCGCCCAGCGCCTGCTCTTCGTGCTGCCCGCCGTCTGCCTCGCCGCCATGATCTACGTGCTCGCCGTCGGCGACGACCCGTTTCTCGCCAGCACACTCTGCGGTTCGGCGCTCTTCGCCGGCATCGGCACCGCCCTCGGCGCCCGCTTCCGGAAAGGCCGCGACGGCGTACGCAAGGGCCTCATCGCCTGGGCGTCGTTCATGCTGCTCGCCGCACTGTCGGCCCTGGGGAACGGCGCCTCGGGCGCCTTCCTCCAGATGATCGTCCCCGGCGTCACGATCGCCCTGGTCAGTCAGCCCGACTCGCGCGCCTGGTTCACCCGCCGTTGGCGGTGACGCCTGCCCCGGTCCCGGTGAATTCACCCTCAAGATTCCACCAAATTGTTGAACACACAACGACTCGATGGTTGAATTCACAACGACCGGCACCTGCGGGTTCCTCCCCGGCATCGGCCCGCGCCGTCGTTTCCCCCCATCACTCCAGGGAGTTCCGCATGACCACCGCTCTCCAGCGCCCCGAACTCGCCGCCGGCACCTGGGTCGTCGACCCGGTGCATTCGGCCGTTTCGTTCACCGTACGGCACCTCGGCCTCGCGGGTGTCCGCGGCGCCTTCGGGCAGTTCTCCGGCGAGATCACGGTCGGCGACGACCCGCTGGCCGCCTCGGTGCGCGCCGAGATCGCGATCGCGTCCGTCACCACGCTCAACGAGATGCGCGACGGGCACCTCCTCAGCCCCGACTTCTTCGACGCCGAGGCCCACCCGACCGTCGTCTTCGCGTCCACCGGCGTCAAGCAGGTCGCGGGCGACGAGTACGTCCTGTCCGGCGACCTGACGCTCCGCGGCGTCACCAAGTCCGTCGAGCTGACGCTGGCCTACAACGGCACCCAGACCGACCCGCAGTCCGGCGCCGAGAAGGCCGGCTTCAGCGCGGTCGCGAACATCCTGCGCAGCGACTTCGGCGTCGGCCCGCAGATGTCGCTCCCGTCGGGCGCGCTCGCGATCGCCGACAAGGTGCGCATCGAGCTGGAGATCCAGGCCGCGCTCGCCGGCTGACCAGGCTGCTCATTCCGCGGTCGGGCGGCCGTCCACCAGGTAGACCGTGCCGCCCGACCCGCGCATCTCCAGCGCCACCGCCGCCCGCCGGGCCACGCGCGGGTGGAGCGCGGCCAGGGCGTCGTCCGGCGGCAGTGCGGCGGCGCCGACGAGTTCGAGGTCGACCGCGCGCAGGTCGCGGACCTCGGCGTCGGTGAGCGGACGCGTGTCGAAGACGAAGTGCAGGACCGGGCGCCCGTACACGGCCGCCGACGTCACGTCGCACACCAGCAGGCGCCCGATCGGCAGGTCGAGCCCGATCTCCTCGGCGACCTCGCGGGCCGCGCTTTCGTGCGGCGCCTCGCCCTCCTCGGCCATCCCGCCCGGCAGTTCCCAGCCGTCCTTGTACGCGGGGTTCACCACCACCAGACGCCCGGCCCCGTCGGTGACCACCACCGCGGCCGAGTACGGCGCCGCCGGGAAGTCCGCCACCAGGTCCTTGACGTCCTGCGGAACCTCGAGGTCGGCGACCCCTTCGCCCTGGTCCACACCCACCGTGCCCACCGTGCCTTCCCACGCCGATGCGGGCAGCCCGGATCAGGGCCGCCCGCATCGACGTTAGTGGCACCACCCCTCCGGCTACGGTGCCGACACCGCGCCGAGGATGTCCTGCTTGGCGGCCCGCGCCGCCGGCCGCGTCCCCGCGAGCAGTCCGCCCAGGGCCCCGGCGGCCAGCAGGATCGCGAGCTGCCCGGCCGGAACGCGGTACGGCACCGGCTGGTCTCCGGCGAGCACGCCGACCGCCGCCCAGGCGAGGAACGCGCCGAGCGCCAGCCCGGTCAGCGCGCCGAGGACGGCGACGAACGCCGACTCCCAGCGCAACGAGGCCCGTACCTGGCCGCGTTCCGCACCGATCGCACGCAGCAGGCCCAGTTCGCGGCGGCGTTCGTGGGCGGCCAGCGCGAGGGTATTGGCGATGCCGCCGAGCGCGATGAGCAACGCCAGGGCGAGCAGTACGTAGACCACCGTGACGAACTGGTCGACCATGGCGAGCGACGCGTCGATGTAGGCGTCGCGGTCGCGTACCGGCGGATTGCCGTACGCCGCCGCGGTCTTCGTGATCTCGGTCTTCACCTGCTTGACCGATGCCCCGTCGACGAGTCCGACCACGGCCATCGCGTCGACGTCCGCCACCGAGTGCGGCGCCCAGGCCTGACGGTCGATCAGGTAGTCGCCGGTCACCGTCGTGCGCGTGTAGATCCCGGCCAGGGTCAGCGACGCCCGCGTGCCGTCCGGGTAGACGACCGGCACCGCGGTCCCGACCCGCCAGCCGTGGTCCGACGCCACCGAGTCCGCCACCGCGATCTTGTCCGGGCCCAGGCCGGTGGCGGTCCCCGCGTCGAGCCCGAGATCGAGGACGCGGTCGAGCCGCCCGGTGTCCGCCGCCATGATCTGCTTGCTGGACCCGTCCACGAGCGCGTTGCCGCGCTGCATGCCGACCACCGCGTCCACGCCCGGCAGTCGGGCGATCTTCCGGGTCAGCTCCGGGCTGTGTCCGGAACTCGCCCAGCCCGCGGTACTGGTGGCGACCACGAAGTCGCCGGTCACGGTGTCGCGGGTCTCCCCCTCCGCGCCCTGCTTGAGCGACGCGGCGAAGATCGCCACGACGGTGACCACCGCAATACCGACGACCATCGCGGTCGCCGCGCCCGCCGTCCGCCGCGGGCTGCGCAGCACGTTCGCGCGGGCCAGCATCGGCCCGGCGCCCATCCGGGCGAACGGCGCGGTCAGCAGCCCGCCGAGGAACCGCACCACGACCGGCGCGACCATCAGCACGCCCGCCAGGCACAGTAGCGCGCCGATTCCGAACAGCAAGGCCGCCGATCCGGTGGCCGCGACCGCGATGCCCGCGGCCAGCAGGATCGTCCCGCCGACCGTCCGGCGCCGCGGGATGCCCGCGTCCTCCGCTGCGGTCGACCGCAGCGCCGCGATGGGCGCGACGCGCGAGCCGCGGATGGCCGGCACGAGCGCCGACACCAGCGTGACGACGATGCCCACGGGCAGCACGATCGCCGCGACCTGTCCGCGGAACGTCATGCCGCTGATCGGGAAGGCGAACCCGAACGCGGAGAACAGTTCCTTGAGCCCGACCGCGAGCCCTGCCCCGGCGGCCAGCCCGAGCAGCGACGCGGTCACGCCGATCACCAGCGCCTCGGCGAGCGCCTGTGCCCGGATCTGCCGCCGCGACGCGCCGAGCGCCCGCAGCAGCGCGGCCTCGCGCATGCGCTGCGCGGTGACCACCGAGAACGTGTGGTTGATCGAGAACGCGGCGACGACCAGCGCGATGGCCGCGAACGCGGACAGGAACGTCCGGAAGATGGTGAGGAACCCGTCCGACACCGCGTCGACCTGCTCCTGCGTCGCCTCGCTGCCCGGGAGCGCCTGCACGCCCGGCGGCAGCACACGCTGGATCGCCGCCGCGGCGGACTCCTGTGCGGCCTTGTCGGGTTGGCCGTTCAGCCTGACCGACACCGAGGTGACCTGGCCGGGGTCGCGGGCGATGTGCGCGCGGGCGCCGTCGAGGCTGAAGGCGGTGTAGGAGCTGCCACCGAACGCGTCCGCGTCGCCGAACGTCGCGATGCCGACGACGGTGACCGGCACCGGAGCGGGCGTCAGGACGGTGATGCGGTCGCCGACCTTGAGGTGCCCCTGCTTGGCGGAGGCCCGGTCGACGACGACCTCGTCCGCGGTCCGCGGCGCATGGCCGTTCGCCAGCTTGTACGGGTTGAGCGCCGGGTCGCCGACCCAGTTCCCGGCCAGGCGCGGGCCGTTGCCGGTGAGCATGTCGCCGTCCTTGCCGACGAGTTGGCCGTACCCGACGACGACGGGTTCGGCGGCGGCCACCCCGGGCACGCCGCGGACGGCATCGGCGACGTTCGCCGGGATGCCCGCCCGGTTGGTGCCGGGCTGGTCGGTGACGTCCGTGGCGTTGCGGACCACGACGTCGGTGCCCGCGCCGTTGTCGCGGATCAGGCCGGTGATGGACGACTTGAGCGTGTCGGACAGGATGAGCGCGCCGGACAGGAACGCGGTGCCGAGCAGCACCGCGACCATCAGGCCCGCGATGCGGCGCTTGTAGGCGGCGAGGTTGCGCAGCGTCAGCCTGCGGAGGCCGAGTCGGGGAAGTTCCGTGGTCGGTGTTCCCGGTGTTCCCGGTGTTCCCGGTGTCGTGGTGCTCATGACCGCACACCCGTCTTGACCGCGTCGAAGGCCTTCATGCGGTCGAGGACGGCGTCCGGGGTGGGCGCGTCCATGCGGTCGGCGATCCGGCCGTCGGCGAGGAACACCACGGTGTCCGCGCAGCCGGCCGCGACCGGGTCGTGCGTGACCATGAGCACGGTCTGGCCGAGGGTGTCGACGGACTCCCGCAGCAGTGCGAGGACTTCGGCGCCGCTGCGGGAGTCGAGGTTGCCGGTGGGCTCGTCGGCGAGGATCAGTTCGGGCCGGGTGGCCAAGGCGCGGGCCACGGCGACGCGCTGCTGCTGGCCGCCGGACAGTTCGGCGGGCCGGTGGCCGAGCCGGTCGCGCAGGCCGACCGCGTCGACTACGCGGTCGACCCACGCGGGGTCCAGCCGGGTCCCGGCGAGGGACGCGGGCAGGGTGATGTTCTCGCCCGCGGTGAGGGTGGGCAGCAGGTTGAACGCCTGGAACACGAAGCCGATGCGGTCGCGGCGCAGCCGGGTGAGCTGCTTGTCGGACAGCGTGCCGAGGTCGGTGTCGCCGAGCAGGACTTGGCCGCCGGTGAGGGTGTCGAGGCCGGCGAGGCAGTGCAGGAGGGTGGACTTTCCGGACCCGGAGGGGCCCATGACCGCGGTGAAGCGGCCGGGGGTGAAGCCCACGGTGACGTCGTCGAGGGCGCGGACTTCGGTGGCGCCCGCGCCGTAGGCGCGCACGCCGTTCCGTACGCATGCGGCGTACCGGGGAGACGTACCGGACATGACAGGGCTCCCGGATGAGAGGGGGCGGGAGGCGGGATTCCGGTCGTGCGACCGGGTCGCCTTGGATGCCTCCAGCCTTGTCGTGCGGCGGTGCGGAATCGTCCGGCGGCGGGAGGCTCGTGGCGGTCTCCCGGCGGAGGCGGCGGGCCTGCCGCGAGGGTGTCCGGCGTACTCCCCGGGGAGCAGTCCGCGCGGGCCGACTGCGCCGTGCGGAGTCCGGGCGATGCCGCCGCGCGCGGGACGGAAGCCGCAGGTCGCGCGCCCTAGAGTGGCGAAGGTGAGCAGAACGTCCCGAGTCCTCCCCGAAGCGGAACCCGATCCGGACGGCAGGCCTGCGGGCGGTGCCGGGCCGGCCGACGCCGGCGGTCCGCTGTTCGGTCCGCGGCTGTTCGGTCCGCGTTTGGCGCCGCCGCTGGCGTGGCTGCCGCGCGATGTGCTGCTGTCCGTGTTCCTGGGTGCCCTGCAGATCGTCGGCACGTTCGGTGCGGCGCGCGGCCAGCGGCACACCGCCGGGCTGCGCGATCTGGACGCGTTGGCGATCGTGCTGGCGTGCATCGGCCCGCTGCTGCTGCTCGTGCGGCGCCGCTACCCGGTGCCGGTGCTGATCGCGTCGGTGCTGCCTCCGCTGGTGTACGCGCTGCGCGACTATCCGCCCGGCCCGGTGTACCTGTCCCTGGTCGTCGCGCTGTTCACCGCGATGACCGCCGGCTACCGGGCGGTGTCCTACGTCGTCCTGGTCGCGGGCTACGTGGTCATAGGCTGGATCGTGCCGTGGGTGCGCGACGACGAGCCGCCGAGCGCGGCTTGGGCCGGTGGGGTCGCGGCGTGGCTGATGGTGCTCGCCGCGTTCAGCGAGGTCGTGCGGGTGCGGCGGGCGTACGTGGCCGCCGAGCGGCAGCGTGCCGCCGAGGAGCAGGCCGCCCGCGAGGAGGCCGAACGCCGCCGCGCGGGCGAGGAGCGGCTGCGCATCGCCCGCGAACTCCACGACGTGCTCGCCCACCACATCTCGCTGATGAACGTGCAGGCCTCGGTGGGCCTGGAGTTGATGGACGCGAACCCCGAGCAGGCCCGCACCGCGCTCACCGCGGTCAAGCAGGCGAGCCGGGAAGCGCTCGGCGAACTCCGGGGCGTGCTGGCGATCCTCAAGGGCGAGGGCGAGTCGGCGCCGCGTACGCCCACCGCAGGACTCGCCGACCTCGACGATCTGGTGTCCCGAGCCTCGACCGCGCATCTCGCGGTGCGGCTGGAACGCGACCCCGCGGTGCGGGACCTGCCCGGGCCGGTCGGATTGGCCGCGTACCGCATCGTGCAGGAGGCGGTGACGAACGCGGTGCGGCATTCCGGTGCCGCGCACGTGACCGTGCGCCTGTCGCTCGTGGACGGCGGCGGCGCGCTGCGGGTCGCCGTGGAGGACGACGGGCGCGGGCCCACCGGAGCCGCGGGCACATCCGGCGGCCACGGCCTGCGCAACATGCGGGAGCGGGCAAGTGCCCTCGGCGGGACGCTGTCCAGCGGCGCCCGTCCCGGCGGCGGCTTCCGGGTGGTGGCCGTGCTGCCGGTCACCGGCGACAATGCAGGCGACGCGTGGGACGGCCGCGCGGACGCCCACGAGGGAGACGGTGCCGCGTGATCAGGTTGGTCCTCGCCGACGACCAGGCGCTGGTCCGCGCCGGCTTCCGGGCTCTGATCGACGCGCAGCCGGACATGGAGGTGGTCGCCGAGGCCGCCGACGGCGAGGCGGCGTTCGCCGCGGTCCGCGAACACCGGCCCGACGTCGTGCTCATGGACATCCGCATGCCGGGCGTCGACGGCCTGGAAGCGGCCCGCCGGATCACCGCGAACCCGGACCTGACCGCGACGCGGGTCATCATCCTCACCACGTTCGACCTCGACGAGTACGTGTTCGAGGCGCTCCGGCACGGGGTCAGCGGCTTCCTGGTCAAGGACACCGAACCGGCCGAACTGGTGCGCGGCGTACGCTCCGTGGCCTCCGGCGACGCACTCCTGTCGCCCGGCGTCACCCGGCGCCTCATCGAGGAGTACAGCGCGCAGGCCACCCCGCCCGCGCGGACCCCGGGCCTGGAACTCCTCACCGGCCGCGAGCGCGAGGTCGTCGGCTTGGTCGGTCAAGGCCTGTCGAACGAGGAGATCGCGGACCAGTTGGTGGTGAGCCCGCTGACCGCCAAGACGCACGTCAGTCGCGCCATGGTGAAGCTTGCCGTCCGGGACCGCGCGCAGTTGGTGGTGTTCGCCTACGAGACCGGGCTGGTCCGGCCGGGGCGCCGCTGAATCCGGCAATTCGGGTTCTCACTAGGCCCGTTCGAGGGCAAACCGGTGGTCCGCGGGGAAAGCATCCCGGCATGGACGTCCACAGCCTGGCCGCCGTGCTCGGGGCCGCCGCGGGTCTGGCCGGTGCGTACCTCCATCGCCGCGGGCGGGTGCGGGCGTGGCTGCCGCATCTGTTCATGGCCGCCGCCATGGCCGCGATGGCACTGCCCGAACGCGATCCGCTGGGCCCGGCGGGCTGGATGCTGCTGCTCGGCGTGGGCGCGGCCTGGGCGCTGGGGCGTCCGGGGACGCGGCGCGGGCCGGGCCGTGCCGCCGCGGCCCTGGACTTGTACGCGATGGGCGTCCTCACGCTCCTGATGCCGGCCGTGCACGGCGGCGGGCACGCGCACCACGGGGGCGGCGCGGATTCGACGTGGTGGGTGCCGCCGTATGCGGCGCTGCTTGCCGTGTGGTTCGCGGCCCGCCTGGCGTTGGCCACCGCCGAGTACCGCCGTTACGCGGCCGTGCCCGCATCCGGTCCGCGGTTCGACGGCTGCGCGAATCCGTCGGTGTCGTCGGCGTGTTCGACGGCGATGATCACGTCGATGGCGGTGATGGCGTTCGCGGCGTAGCGGCCTTGCTGTGCGGTCAGTCCTCGCGGTCAGTCCTCGCGGTCAGTCCTCGCGGTCAGTTGTCGGCCATCAGCGCCAGCTTGGTCACCGTGTTCCAGTTGCGCGCCGTCCCGCCCGCCTTCAGCTTGCGTTCGACGACGAGCGGCAGCTTGGCTTCGTTGATGCCGCGCGGCAGGTTGTAGTAGATCTCCCGGCCGATGACGGCCATCTCGTCCGGCGGGTACGCGGCGGCGTCGAGGTCGGCCAGCTTGGCGGTGTCGACGGGCTCGGCGAAGAACGTCACCAGGAACTTCGACGGGTGGCCGACGTCGAGCGGGTTGGCGTCGACGACCGCGCGCATCTCGGCGCCGGTGCGGACCATGACGCGGATCGTGCCGCCGAAGGTCTCGGTGATCGCCGCTTCCACGGCGGCGGACACCGCGGCCGGGTCGGCGGCGTCGGCTCCGAAGACCGCGTTGCCGCTCTGCAGCAGCGTGGCGACGTCGGTGTAGCCCAACCCGTCGAGCATCGCGCGGAGTTCCGCCATCGGGATCTTGTTCTTGCCGCCGACGTTGATACCGCGGAGCAGAGCGACGAAGCGGGTCACAGGGGCGTCCTTTCGGGGGGGGCGGGGGCCGTGCGGCAGGTCGTGCCGGAGGTCAGAGCGACGAGTACAGCATCCAGGCGACGTGCATGACCTCCGGCTTGCCGGACTCGGGGAGCGTGTCGTCCTGGACGTCCCACACGGCGGACAGCACCGCCACGACGAACCCCAACATCGTCAGCATCTCGCGGCCGAGATCGGCCCCCGGTACCGCGCCGTCGAGTTCCTCGGCGAGCACGCCGATCCGGCTGTCGAGAATGCGCGCGGCACCGCAGCCGGTCGAGCGGCTCGGCAGCAGCCCCGGATTCCACAGCATGACCGCGGTGTCGAACCCGGGGTCGCCGCGCAGCCCCTTGGGGTCGATCGCCAGCCAGGTCGGGGCGCCGCCGCGGGTGGCGTGCAGCAGGTTGCCGTGGTGGAGGTCGCCGTGCAGGAGCAGGCCGGCGTACGGGGCGGAGGCCAGGTCGCGGAAAAGGCCACGGGCGGCGGCGAAGAGGTCCGGGTCGAGCGGCCCGGCGGTGGGGTGAGTGTCCGCATACCAGTCGAAGTCTTCGGCGTACTCGACGACTTCGGGGATGCGGACGGTGTCGGTGGTGCCGGGCACCGCGAGGGCTTCGGGGGCCGGCTGCCACAGGCCGCGCATCGCGGCGGCCAGGGCCCGGGTGGCCGCGACGTCGTCCGCCTTGATGCCGACCGCTGCGGCGCGCGGCGGCCACGTGGCGTCGGCGAGCGTCTCGGCGGTGTACCCCGGCTCGGCGCGTTCCAGCAGCATGATCCGGGCGTCCGGGTCGTGGTGGTGGAGCCGCGTCGCGCCGCGGCCCTGCCAGGCGGCGAGCACGGCGGCCTCCCGCGCCGCGGTCTCGGCCCCGGGCGGGGCGGCTTTGACCACGTAGCCGGTGCCGTCGGCCGCGTCGGCGGAGGCGACGAAGTTGTAGGAGAGCGGATAGGGCTCGCCGACGGTCAACCCGTGCGCGTCCGCGTACGCGCCGACCAGCTCGGGCAGCCCGGCCAGCCAGGCCCGGCCTTCGGCTCCGTACAGGCTGCTGATCGTGTTGCGGAAAGCCCGCGGCGGCTTCCAGTCCGCGCGCACGGCTGCTAGCTCGCGGCGCGCAGGCCGACGGGACGCGGCTGGAGCAGGGCGTCGACGAGCGGCGCGGACGGGTCGATCGTCAGATCGAGCGGCGCGGGCGGGCGTCCGGCCCGGATCAGCAGGTCGCCGACGGCGGCGGTCATCGCCCCGTTGTCGGTGCACAGCCGCAGCGGCGGCACGCGCAGCGTGATCCCGGCGGCCGCACAGCGCTCCTCGGCCAGCGACCGCACCCGCGAGTTCGCCGCGACCCCGCCGACCACGACGAGGGTGTCGACCCCGCGGGCCCGGCAGGCTGCCACGGCCTTGCGGGTCAGCACGTCCGCGATGGCCTCCTGCAGCGACGCGGCGGCGTCCGCGACGGCGGGTTCGCGCCCGGCACGCCGCTCCGCCTCGGCCCACCGCGCCGCGGCGGTCTTGAGCCCGGAGAACGAGAACCCGAACGCGGCGTCGCGCGGCCCGGTCATCGGCCGCGGGAAGGCGACCGCCTTGGCATTGCCGGTCTTGGCGGCCCGGTCGACGTTCGGGCCGCCGGGGTACGGCAGCCCGAGCACGCGCGCGGCCTTGTCGAAGCACTCCCCCGCGGCGTCGTCGACGGTGTCGCCGAGGTGCTCGATCGGGTCGGTGGCGAGGTCGCGGACGTAGAGGAGCGAGGTGTGGCCGCCGGAGACGATCAGCACGATCGACGGGTTCGGCAGCGGTTCGCCGTCGAGCGTGGCGGCGGCGACGTGCCCGGCGAGGTGGTGGACGCCGTACAGCGGCACGTTCAGCGCCAGCGCGTAGGCCTTCGCGGCGGCGACCCCGACCTGCAGTGCGGTGGCCAGACCCGGGCCGGCGGTGACGGCGATCGCACCGACGTCAGCGAGCGTGACACCGGCGTCGGCGAGCGCGGCACGGACCACCGGGGTGACGGAGTGCAGGTGCGCGCGGGCGGCGATCTCCGGCACGACACCGCCGAACCGGGCGTGCTCGTCCATGCTCGACGCGACCGCCTGCCCGAGCACGACCCCGTCCCGGACCAGCCCGACCCCGGTCTCGTCGCACGACGTCTCGATCCCGAGAACCACCGGACCCACCGTGACACCGCCTTCACCCTGGGAAACCGCGGCTCCTGCGCCGCACCGGGGCAAGGTTAGCGGGCCGCCACCGCAGAGCCGCGGTCCCCCGATCGGCGTAGCGTGGAGCGAGGGGCAACTCCAGCGCCATCGAGGGAGACGTCCAATGCCCGGATCGACCACCCTGAGCCGCCACGCGTCGGCGACATTTCTCGACCACACGGACGCGGAACGCCTGCTCGCCGTCGTCAACGAACTCGCCCGTATGACCGTCGACACCCCGAACCGCCTGTCGGACGCCCAGGTCGCCGCACTGTGCGGGACGGCGATGTCCGGCCGGGCCGAACTGGCCGCATGGCTCACCGGATTGAGCGTGACGGTGAGCGAGCAGCAACATCATGGTTTGGGGCACGCCTGAAAGTTGCTACGGTCTGTGGTGGGAGCCGCACCGGTTGTGACATGGAGGGGCCGTTGGCCGAAGTTGAAATCAGCGTTCGCATCGACGAGGCGGTCTTGGCGGAAGCAAAGTCGTTGATGCGCACCGAGGGCAACGAGGAGACGCTGCTCGAGGCCGTGACCGTGGCCATCGGCGCCGTGTACCAGCGCCGCGCCGCCTTGCAGCGGATGCAGCAGATGGCGGCCGATGGCGACCTGTTCACGGAGAACGTCCGGGAGAAGCGGCCGGCGTGAGCGAGAGCTACTTGATCGACGCGAGCGCCTGCCACCGGCCCGTCCGCAATGCAGCAGTTGCACGCGAGTGGAACGAGGTAGTCGAAAAGGGTCGGGTCGGCGTCAGCGGATATACCCAACTCGAACTCGTCCACGGCATGAGCGACCGCGCCCATCCGGCGTTCGTGGAACGCGATCTGCTGAATGCGCTCACATGGACCATCGATCCCGACGGTGTTGTGAGACGAGCCAAGCAGGTCCAGGGCATGCTGCGTGAGCGCAGTTGGCATCAGGGCCCCGGCGTCGTGGACCTGCTGGTCGCAGCGACCGCCCAGCTCCTCGGGCTGACGCTGCTGCACTACGACGCCGATTTCGAGACCATCGCCAAAGTCACCGGCCGGCCCCACCGCTGGATCGCGCTGCGCGGCTCTGTCTCCTAAGGCGTAGCACGTCTGCTGGCGGGGGTCGTCGCGCAACTCGCACACACTCCCGTCAGCGCCACCCCCATCGGGTCCAGCCTGAACCCCGCATCGTCCGCCAGGCGCTTGGCCGCGTCGTCGAGCAGGTCTCCCGCGGCCCGTGTCACCGTCCCGCAGACGTTGCAGCGGACGTGGACGAAGGTCTCGTCTTCCCCCGTCAGTTCGCCGGCCAGCCGGTAGGCCGCCGCGTCCTGGCCCATGCGCGTCTGGACGACCAGCCCCAGCCGTTCGAGCGCGTCCAGCGCGCGGTAGATCGTCGTGCGGTGCACGCCCGGCGCCGCACGGTTGACCTCGGCGAAGATGCCGTCCGCGGTGAGGTAGCCGGGAGCCGACGGGTCGGCCAGCACCCGCAGAACCGCCGTGCGAGCGACGGTGACCCGCTCGCCGTGGGCGCGAATCCGGCGGACCGCTTCGTCGACGGTTTGCGCCGGGGTGGGGTGTGGCGATGCGGGGTCCATATGCAACAGTGTTGCATGTAGCCCGCCA
The DNA here is from genome assembly GCF_049534875.1 of Uniformispora flossi. NCBI lineage: Bacteria > Bacillati > Actinomycetota > Actinomycetes > Kitasatosporales > Streptomycetaceae > Uniformispora > Uniformispora flossi. Next base: position 270,332 of record NZ_JBMULZ010000009.1, on the reverse strand, counting down.
CCCGGTGATCCGGGCCGGGCGTCGGAAGCCTTCGACGCGAAGGCGCGCACCGCACACCGGAGGGAGCAGCGCATGGACGGCACGCCCGTGGTCCGCGACCGCGCCGACGCCTGCCCCGGCGCGCTCGACGCCGCGCCCGCCGACGACGGACTGATCGCCCGCGTCCGCCTCCCCGGCGGACGGCTCACCCCCGCCGCGGCGCGCACGCTCGGCGCGTGTGCCGACGCGCTGGGCAAGGGCCACGTCGACCTGACCGTCCGCGCCAACGTCCAGATCCGCGGGCTCACCCCTGACGGCGTCACCGCCCTCGCGCCGCGCCTCGCCGCCGCCGGGCTGCTGCCGTCGCCGACTCACGACCGGGTCCGGAACATCGTCGCGTCGCCGTTCGCGGGCCGGGACCCGGGCGCGCTGGTCGACGGCGAAGCGATCGTCGCCCGCCTGGACTCCGCACTATGCGGGGATCCCGAACTCGCCGCGCTGCCCGGCAGGTTCCTGTTTTCCGTCGACGACGGGGGGTTCGCGGTGGCGACCCGCCGGCACGACGTCGCCCTGGTGGCGGTCGGCCCTGACACCGTCGCCTTGTGGGTGACGGGAACGGACACCGGGCTGCGCGCGACCGCCGCCGAAGCACCAGGCTTGGCCCTCTCGGCAGCGCGGGCCTTCCTGCAGCTGCGTGCCGCCGCCGGGAACGGCGCGTGGCATGTCCGCGAACTACCCGGGGGACCCGAGGAGTTGGCACGCGAGTTGGGCGGGACCGCCACGGTGGCCAAGCCGCGACGCGCAGACCCGAGGCTCGGTCCGCACCGGCAGGCCGACGGCCGCTACGCGGTCTCCGCTCTCGTCCCCCTCGGCCGCTTGGCGGCCCGGCAACTGACCGTGCTGGCCGACCTTGCGGACGACGCGGTCGGCTCGGATCGCGGTCGCCTCCGGGTCTCCCCGTGGCGCGGCATCGTCATCGGCGACGTGTCGGCCTCACGAGTAGCCGACGTCGTCGCCGCGCTGGCCGCGATCGACGTGCCTGCCGACCCCGACTCGCCCTGGCGCGACGTCAGCGCCTGCAGCGGCGTCGGTGAGTGCCGACGGGCGGACGCGGATGTGCGGGGGCTGGCGCGGGCGTTCGCCGAGACCGTGGGCGCGGCAGTCCACGAGCCCCGTCGGGAAACACCCGGCAGACAGGAACTTCGCCGCGCCGCGGTCCACTTCGCCGCCTGTGAACGGGCATGCGGACGACCCGCCGGAGCGGCGACCGCGCTGGCCCACGGCAGCACCACCGACGTGACGATCGTCGGCGCATCGGCGGAGATCTCCGGGGCCGTCAGCGCCGCAGTCGGCATCGCCGCCGCCGTGCTTGCCGGCACGTCACCCTCGGGCTCGCCCCCGCACGCCGACCCTGCGCCGAAGGCGCCCCTCACCCACGCCCCTTGCCCCCGCCCCGCCGAACCCGCCGTGGATCGGGCGGAGTCGGTGTCGGCTGCAACCGTCGTGCTTCCTTCCGACTGACCACTGCACTCCGCCACTCCACTCCCACTCCCCGCTTCTGTCTCCCCCGAAAGGCCGCCCGTGGACGACTGGATCAAAGACGGCGCCGAGATCTACCGCCGTTCGTTCGCGACGATTCGGGCCGAGGCCGACCTCGCGCGGTTTCCCGAGGACGTGTCGCGGGTCGTCGTCCGCATGATCCACGCGTGCGGCATGACCGATCTTCCGCAGGACATCGGGTTCCACCCGGACGTCGCGCGGGCGGCGAGTGCCGCGCTGCGCGGTGGGGCGACGATCCTGTGCGATGCGCAGATGGTGGCCTCGGGTGTGACGCGCGCGCGGCTGCCGCGGGACAACGACGTCAAGTGCCTGCTGTCCGACCCGCGCGTGCCGGAACTCGCCGCGGCGCAGGCGACGACCCGCAGTGCGGCGGCCGTCGACCTGTGGGGCGACGACCTCGACGGCGCCGTCGTCGCCGTCGGCAACGCGCCGACGACGCTGTTCCGGCTGCTCGAACTCCTCGACGCGGGCGCGCCGAAGCCCGCCGCGATCGTCGGCGTTCCGGTGGGCTTCATCGGCGCCGCCGAGTCCAAGCAGGCACTGGCCGAACGCGCCGGCGACATCCCGTACTTGGTCGTACACGGCCGCCGCGGCGGCAGCGCGATGGCGGCCGCCGCGCTCAACGCGATGGCGAGCGAGAAGGAATAGGCCGCCGGTAGCGCAACCTGCGGTGCTGTCCACCTAGCTGTTGTCCACGTACGGCGAAGCCCCCACGTTCCCCCACTCCCCCACGTCCCCCGCTCGACCCCGGAGACCCCTGTGACCGAGTCCGCCCCGCCCGCCCCCGTTTCCGCCGTGCCGCCGACCGGGCGGTTGTACGGTGTCGGACTCGGACCCGGCGACCCGGAGTTGATGACGCTCAAGGCGCACCGGATCATCACGTCCGCGGACGTCGTGGCGTACCCGGTCAAGAAGGGCGCCCCGGGGGTCGCGATCACCATCGCGGGTCGCTACCTGAACGACGGTCAGGTTCGGCTGCCGCTGGAGTACCCGGTGACCACCGGCACGACGGACCACCCGGGCGGCTACGACGGCGCCCTCGCCGAGTTCTACGACACCACCGCCGCCGAGATCGCCGCGCACCTCGATGCGGGGCGCGACGTGGCGGTGCTGTGCGAGGGCGATCCGTTCTTCTACGGCTCGTACATGTACTGGCACGAGCGGCTGGCCGACCGCTATTCCGCCGAGGTCGTGCCGGGTGTCACGTCGGTCAGCGGCGCGGCCGCGGTGCTCGGGCGGCCGCTGGTGCAGCACGACGAGGTGCTGACGATCCTCCCGGGCACGCTGCCCGCGGAGGTGCTCGCGGCCCGGCTGCGCACGTCGGACTCGGCGGCGGTCATCAAGCTCGGCAAGCGGCATTTCCCGGACGTGCGGGCCGCGTTCGAGGAAGCCGGGATCGCCGAACGGACGTGGTACGTGGAGCGGGCCACGACCGATCGCCAGCGGATCGAGCAACTCCCGGACGTGGCAGCCGAGTCCGTCCCCTACTTCGCCCTCGTGGTGGCCCCGTCGGCGTCGCCGGGCACGCCGTTCGCGACGAACCGTACGCCGGTCGAGCCGGTGGCGGAGTACGCGGTCCCCGCGCCCACCGGCGTCCTCGGCTCGGTCGACGTCGTCGGCCTCGGCCCGGCCGGCCCGGCGTGGCTGACGCCGGAGGCGCATGCCGCGTTGGCCGCCGCGGACGACCTGGTCGGGTACGGCCCGTACGTCTCCCGCGTATCGCCCCGCCCCGGGCAGCGCCGGCACCTCACCGACAACCGCGTCGAGGCGGAGCGCGCCCGGCACGCGCTGGCGCTCGCCGAGGCGGGTGCCCGCGTGGCCGTGGTGTCGAGCGGCGACGCCGGGGTGTTCGCGATGGCGTCGGCGGTGCTGGAAGCCGCGGACGAGACGAAGAGCCCCGTGCCGGTGCGCGTGGTGCCCGGACTGTCGGCGATGCAGGCCGTCGCGTCGCGGGCCGGTGCGCCCCTGGGGCACGACTTTGCGGTGATCAGCTTGTCCGACCGGCTCAAGCCGTGGGACGTCATCGCCCGCCGCCTGACCGCCGCCGCGCAGGCCGACCTCGCGGTCGCGATCTACAACCCCGCGTCGAAGACCCGCCGTCACCAAGTCGCGGATGCCCGCGACCTGTTCCTCGAACACCGCGACCCGGCGACGCCGGTCGTGGTGGCGCGGGACGTCGGCGGCCCGACCGAGGCGGTGCGGATCGTGGCGCTGGGCGACCTCGACCCGGAGATCGTCGACGTGCGCACGATGCTGATCGTCGGCGCGTCGACGACTCGCACGTACGCCCGCCCGGACGGGACGACGGGGGTCTACACGCCGCGCCGCTACCCGGCGTGAACCACGGCGGCACGGGGCGGGCGTGGGACAGTGGGCGCGCCATGAGCACCGTCACTCTCCACCGGTTCCGCGGCGGGTCGGCCCAGTTTTCGGGCCTACCGCAGGCCGCGCACCCACGCCTCCGCCTCGTCCGCACTCGCCACGCACCGCTCGGCGGTCACCGGCGGGCGGTCGATCATCACCACCGGCACGCCGAGTTCCCTCGCCGCGGCGAGCTTGGCGGCGGTCTGGGTGCCGCCGCTGTCCTTGGTGACGAGTACGTCGATGCGGTGGCGGCGCAGCAGCGCGATCTCGTCCTCGACGGTGAACGGACCGCGCGCGAGAAGCAGTTCGAACCGCGCCGGGACCGGTCCGGTGGGGGGCTCGACGCTGCGGAGGAGAAACCACAGGTCGTCGAGTGCGGCTGCGGCGTAGGGGGCGGTCTCCAGGCGTCCGGTGGTGAGGAAGACGCGGCGGCCGAGCGCGGGGAGCAGGGCGGCGGCGGCATCGGCGTCGGGGATCCGGCGCCAGTCGTCGCCCGCTTCCGCCGTCCAACCGGGACGCTGCAGGCGCAGCAGCGGCACGTCCGCCCGGGTGCACGCGGCGACGGCGTTGGCGGAGATCCGCGCGGCGAAGGGGTGGGTGGCGTCGACGACGGCGGTGACACCTTCACGGGCGAGGTGGGCCGCGAGCCCGTCCACACCGCCGAACCCGCCGATGCGGGACTCGCCGACGGGGAGCACGGGCGCCTTGGTGCGCCCGGCGAGCGACGAGACGACGCGGAGGCCGGGGGTGCCGTGCAGGCGCGCGGCGAGCGTGCGGGCGTCCGACGTCCCGCCGAGGATCAACACGTGCACGGGTACTCCTTTGCCGCTCCCCGCCCTGCCGTTCCCCGCCATCCCATCACCCGCGGTTCGGAGGCTCGCCGATGACCCGCCCCCCGGGACCGCTGCGCCGCGGCTGGACGACGGGCGCGTGCGCGACGGCCGCCACCACCGCGGCCTACCAGGCCTTGCTGACCGGGGAGTTCCCCGACCCGGTGACGATCACGCTGCCGGGCGGGCAGACCCCGGCCTTCGCCCTCGCCGTCGAGTCGCTGTCCGACGACGCGGCGATGGCGGGCGTGGTCAAGGACGCGGGCGACGACCCGGACGCCACCCACGGCGCCCTGATCCGCGCCACGGTACGCCGCGGCACCCCCGGCAGCGGCGTGGTCTTCCGCGCGGGCCCGGGCGTCGGAACGGTGACGCTGCCGGGCCTGCCGCTGGAGGTGGGCGAACCGGCGATCAACCCCGTCCCGCGCCGCATGATGCGCGACCACATCGCCGCGGTCGCCGCGGCCCACGGCGCCTCCGGCGACGCGGTGGTCGAGATCTCCGTCGACAACGGCGAGGAGATCGCCACCCACACATGGAACCCCCGCCTGGGCATCCTCGGCGGCCTCTCCATCCTCGGCACAACGGGCATCGTGATCCCGTACTCCTGCTCGGCCTGGATCGACTCGATCCGCCGCGGCATCGACGTGGCCATCGCCACCGGCGAGACGCACGTCCTGGGCGCGACGGGCACCACCTCCGAACGCGTCGGCGCCGAGATCCACGGCCTCTCCGGCACGGCCCTCCTCGACATGGGCGACTTCGTCGGCGCCCTCCTGAAATACCTCCGCCGCCACCCCATCCCCCACGTCACCATCGCCGGCGGCTTCGCCAAACTCAGCAAACTCGCCGACGGCCACCTCGACCTGCACTCGGCCCGCTCCCAGGTCGACCTGACCTCCCTGGCCGAACGCGCCGCCGCCCTGGGCGCCACGCCCGCCCTGACCTCCGCCATCCGCAACGCCAACACCGCCCTCCACGCCCTCCAACTCGCCGAAGCAGCCGCCCTGCCCCTGGGCAACGCCGTCGCCGCCGCGGCCCGCGAGGCGGCCCTGCGGCACCTGCACGGCAGCGCGATGCCGATCGAGGTGGACGTGATCGCGGTGGATCGGATGGGGAGGGTGGTGGGGAGGGCGGCATGAGACCCCGGCAGCCGACTGCGTGGAGGTGCTGCCTATATAGAGGTACAGTTTATATAACTGTACCTATACATTCGCGGAGAGGCCTGTGCGCAAGCCCGCCGAGATGTTCGATCGCGAGTACGAGTGGTCGGCACTGACGCGCTTCATCACCGACGAGCAGCCCGGCGCCACGCTCGGCGTCGTCTCCGGGCGGCGACGCCAAGGCAAGACTTTCCTGCTCGACGCGGCATGCCGGGCCGCGGGCGGGTTCTACTTCGGGGCGACCGAAGCCACGGACGCCGAGTCTTTGCGCCGCATCAGCACGTCGCTGACCGCGCACGTGCGGCCCGCCGCACCGTTCCATTTCGCCAACTGGAGCGAAGTGATGGACGCGCTGTTCGCGCTGGGCACGGAGCGGCCGGTGCCGGTCGTCATCGACGAGTTTCCCTACCTGGTGCGGGCCAATCCGGAGCTGCCGTCGATCATCCAGGAGGCCTTTCGGCCGCTGCGCGATGCCCGGGCGGCATCGCGCGCGCGCGTGCTGCTGTGCGGGTCCGCGCTGTCGTTCATGGGCAAGCTCCTGTCCGGCAGTGCCCCGCTGCGCGGACGCGCCGGGCTGGAACTGGTCGTCCGCACCCTCGACCACCAACTCGCCGCCGAGTTCTGGGAGATCACCGACCCGCACCTTGCGCTCCGGGTCAACGCCATCGTCGGCGGCACGCCCGCCTACCGGCGCGAATTCGCCCGGGGCGACAGCCCCAGGGACGGCGAGGACTTCGACCCCTGGGTCGTGCGCACGGTCCTCAACCCCGAGACTCCGCTCTTCCGGGAGGCTCGCTACCTCCTCGCCGAGGAACCGGACCTCCGGGATACCGCCCTGTACCTGTCCGTCCTCGGCGCGGTCGCCGACGGGAACGCGACGCGTGGCGGCATCGCCGGGTACCTCGGCCGCAAGGCGACCGACCTCGCCCACCCGATCACCGTGCTGGAGGACGCCGGACTGCTGCACAGGGACCAGGACATCTTCCGCGACAACCGCCCGACGTACCGCATCGCGGAGCCGCTCATCGGCTTTTACCACGCGGTCATGCGCCCGGTCTGGGACCAGCTCGAACGCCCCGGAAGCGCCGCCCGGGTATGGAAGGCCACCCGGCGCCGCTTCGTCTGCAACGTCGTCGGGCCGCACTTCGAGCAGGTATGCCGCGAGTGGGCACTTCACCACGCCGATCCCGAGCTGCTCGGCGGGCTTCCGGCCCAGGTCGGGCACGGAGTCGTCCACGACACGACAGCGCGCGTCGGCCACGAAGTGGACGTTGCCGTAGTCGGACTCGCCGACGGCCGCAAGCCGCCACTGCTCGCCATCGGCGAGGCCAAATGGAACGACGTCATGGGTCAGGCACACATCGAACGCCTGCGCCGCATCCGGGAAATCGCCGGCCGAGCGGGACGTTACGACGCCTCCGCCACCAAGCTCCTGTGCTTCAGCGGCGCGGGATTCAACGACAAGGCGCGGGCCGCGGCTGACGCGGACCCGACGATCGAACTGGTCGATCTCCGGATGCTGTATGGCTTGAGCTGACGTGGGCGGTTGTACCTGGGAGACCACCGGGCTCGGTCAGCTCGGCTCCGGCACCCAGCGGACGCCGATGGCGTCGAGCCAGGTGTAGTCGTAGCCGATCAGGTCGAGTTGTCGGCGCATCCAGGCGCGGCAGGAGTCGTCCTTGGACACCCAGGCGAGTGAGAGCGGGTGTGGCTGTATCGGGGGCTGACTGCGGCGCCGGAGCCGGCGACGGCGCGGGGGATCGGCGACCGCGCGCGTGGGCCACTCCATCACGAGTTCGGCGACGGCGTAGATCTGGCGGCGGGCGTCCGTCGTGCCGTTCCATCCGGAACCCGGGCCGTAGTACAGCCGGTCGCCCAAGGCCATGCTGCGGATTTCCCGGAGCGCGCGGTAGGACAGGAAGGCCATGGCGCCCTGGTCTTCCTTGGTCAGCGGCCGCGCCGTCACCCGGAGCACGTCTTCATGGGAGGTGATGATCCGCAGATCCGTGGCCATGTTGGCAATCGTAAGCGGCTGCCCCGGCCAGGGAGATCGCCCGGCGGTGCCTTCCGTCAGCTTCCCACCGTCGCCTCGGTCCGCAGTTCCTCGTGGTTCGGTTGCTGCTGTCGGTTGCGCGGCTTGCGCATAACGGCCACGGTCAGGGAGATCAGGGCCAAGGCCGTGACCACGCTGCCGTAGACGACTGCGGTGCGGAGGAGGCCCGCGTGGGGGACGGTGAAGCCGGCGATGACGGCGGGGACGCAGAAGGCCAGGTAGTTGAGGACGTAGAGGGCGGCGAAGAGTTCCGCGCGTTCGGCGGGGGCGGCGGTCGGGACGATGGTGGTCAGCGCGCCGAGGAAGGCCGCGCCGAAGCCGTAGCCCGCGACCGCGCTCGCCGCGAAGAACAGTGCGGTGTTGTGGAGGCCGAGCGCGGCGAGGGTGGCCGCGGCGCCGGCGGCGAGGGCGGTCGAGCCGATGATCAGGGTCGGGCGGGCCGCGCGGCCGCGCATCGTGAGGGAACCGGCCACCGCGCCGGACATCATCGTGGTGATGGCGAGTCCGGCGACGAAGTGGTTCTGCACGTGCAGGATTCCGGCCGCGAGGGTCGGCGCCAGGGACAGGTACAGGCCGCCGAGCGCCCACACCGCGACCAGCGCCGGGAGCACGGCGACCAGCGGTCCCCGCGACGCGCGCGGTAGGCGGACCTGCGGCAGCAGCGAGCCCGCCGCGCCGGGCCGACGGGTCACCGTCTCGGGTATGCAGACGAGGACGACCGCTGCGGCGAGGCTCGCGGCGAGCAGCACGACGAACACGGTCACGCGCGGCGCCGGCCCGTACTCGACCAGCAGACCCGAGCCGAACGCGCCGAATGCCAGGCCCGCGGTCGACGCCGCGCCGTTGATGAGCGCGCCGAGCCCCGGCCGGTTCTCCGGCTCCAGGTCGACCAGCGCCGCCGCGATCGCGCCGGTCGCGATGCCCGTCGCGAGGCCTTGGACGGCCCGCGCGGCCAGCAGCCACCCGACCGACCGCGCCTCGGCGAACACCAGCATGGCGACCGCTTCCACGACGAGCGCCCCGATCATCACCGGGCGTCGGCCGAGGTAGTCGGACAGGCTGCCCAGCGTCAGCAGCGCGAGCAGCAGGAACACCGCGTACACGGCGAACACCGTGGTCAGCATGCCCGCCGAGAAATGCCAGCGGGCCTGGTACACGACATACAGCGGGGACGGCGCCGACGCGGCGAACATCAGCACCAGCAGAGCGGCGGTGACCAGCCAGAACGCCGCGGTGCGGGACACGCGGAAGGAACCGGGCATGCGGGGGACCTCGGGGCGGCTCGAAAGCGAGGCGCAAGGCGGTGGACCGCGGCCCCGGGCAGGAGGTGGGTGCCGCGACGGCGTGCAGACCCCACCGCCCTAACACAAAGATCTTGGCTTTAATGGACGCTACACCTGACTCCGCCAAAAGCAAAAGTCCTGGCGTTAAGGTGGCGGAGTGAGCCCAGACACCCCGGTCGGCGCGGACGAGCGCCCTCCCGTCCGCCGCGAAGGCGGCCGCAGCGCGCGCGTTCGCGCGGCGGTGTTCGCCGCCGCCGCCGAGTTGATCGCCGACGGCGGCGCCGAGCGCCTCAGCATCCCCGCGGTCGCCGCCCGGGCGGGCGTCAACCCGACCACGGTGTACCGGCGCTGGGGCGACGCCGCCGGCCTGCTCCGCGATGTGACCGCCAACCGACTGGCCCCCCACGACCCGCCCCCGGACACCGGCACACTGCGCGGCGACCTGTCCGCCTGGGCCGCGCAGACCCTCGGCACCATCACCACCACGGAGGGCCTGGCCCTGCTCCGCGGGTCGGTCGCCTGCGCCGCGACGTCCGAGGGCCCCAGCCCCCGCATGGCCGCCCGCGAAGGCCAACTCGCCGCGGTCCTCGCCCGCGCCGCCGAGCGCGGCGATCCCCACCCGACCCTGCGCCAGACCCTGGACTACCTGCTCGCCCCCCTGTACCTGCGCGTCCTCCTCAACCTCGCCCCCGCCGACACCGACTACGCGGACACGCTGGTGGACGACTTGGTACGGCACTACGCGAAGCCCGCGTAGCGTGCGCGGCGACGGGGCGGGCGCCGGCGCCGGGACACCGAGACGACGTCATTGCGGAACAGCGATGAGTCCGTGCCCCCGCGCGGGTCTACCCCACGAGAGCTTCTCGACTTCGCCTGAAGGATGGTTCTGCCGTGAGTGATTCGTCCCGTTTCCCGGAAGACGTGCGCGCGCTCGTCGCCGGCACGAACATCGCGCACCTGGCCACGCTGCTGCCCGACGGGTCGCCGCATTCGGTGCCGCTGTGGGTGGGCCTCGAAGGGGACCGGATCGCGTTCCTGACCTCGCCGGAGTCGCGCAAGGCCCGGAACGTCGCGAAGGATCCGCGGGTGGCGCTGTCCTTGCTGGACGCGGAGCAGCCCACGCGGATGGCGCACGTCCGCGGCCGGGTCGTGGCGTCGGTCGACGGCGACCCGGGGTGGGCGATCATCGACCGCATGGCGCAGAAGTACCTGGGCATGCCCTACCCGCTGCGTGAGGACCGCGTGGTCTACCTCGTCGAGGTGGAACACGCCGGAATCATCGCGTTCTGAGGGACGGGACGCGCCGGGCACGGCCGCCGGCTCGGGAGGCAACAGCGAACTCCGGTTGCACGCCGTGGACATGCTGCGGCGTGCAACCGGAGTCACGCCGCGCGCCCCTGACGGGGCGTCGGCGTCGAGGGGTGGTCAGCGTTCGAGGAGCGCGATGCGGAGGGCTCGTTCGACGTGGGTGGCGGCGTTGGCGTGGCCCTCGGCGTTGGGGTGGACGAGGGTGACGCGCTTGTTGATGAGGCCGCAGTTCAGGAGCGTGCCGGGGAGGCTGCTGGGCCAGTAGGACTCCGCGTCGCCACAGAGTCCTTCGACCCACTTGGTGCCCGCGGGCTGGCACGCGTCGTGGCCCACACTGGAGGAGTAGATGTCGACGTAGCGGTCGCCGAAGAACGACGTGACCCGCTGGATCGTGCTGTTGAGCTGCTTGAGGACGTCGTCGCGGAGCCAGTCGACGTCGGCGTGGGTGATCGAGCCGAGTTCGGTGAGGGCGAGGCGGTTGCAGTCGCTGCCCTGCTCGGGCAGGACGGCCGGGTAACCGACCGTGATCACCTTGGCGTTGGGCGCGGCCTGGTGCACCTGCGCCAGCATCTCGATGTACTCGTCCTGGACCCGGGCCAGCTTGTCCTGGACGCTCTCCTCGCCCTGCGGCGGGCTGGTGTAGTACTCGCGGCAGGACTTGCCGACCAGGCCGGTTTCGAGGCACTTGAGGAGCATGCCGCCGAAGGGCAGGCTGTTGCCGCCGACCCCGATGGTGACGATGTCGGTCTGGTCGTTGAGCTTGGCCCGCTGGATCTGCGGGTCCACCGGCGACCAGCCGTCCGCGGGAGGCTGCACGGGGCTGATCGGCGTCTGCTTGGCGGTGGCGATGTCGGTGGTGGTGGCGCCACCGCAGCTGACATTGGTCAGGTGGACGGGCTTGCCCGGCGGGAACTCGGCCAACTCCCGGTCGACGACGTCGGGGTAGGAGTTCGTGGTGCGGTCGCAGCCGTCGCGCGCCGCGTCGCCCAGCGGGGGCTGCGGGTCCCCGACGAAGACGCCGGCGGTGTACGAGTCGCCCAGCGCGGCCCACTCGTACTGGTCGGCCGCCCCCGCGGAGCCCGAGGGCAGGAACGCGGCCGTGGCCAGCGCGAGTCCCGCGGCCAAGGCGCGCAGGCGCAGCCGGGAAACAGGGTGTCGCATGGATCCTCCAGGATCGGCGGAAGACACCCGGGCCGGGGCACGGCCGCGGGCGGAGGTCACCTCGGCGAGATCATCCACCTGGTTGGATGGTTCGACGGGCGAATGCCCCGCGCAGCCCCTGATCGGCCTAAATGGTCAGATCTTCGGCAGCCGCCGCCCCGCGGACGGGTGTCCGGGCACGCCGGATCGACACGCCCCCGACCGGAGCAATAGGGCTGCCGGTGTCGGGTCGTTGCGGAGTCTGGAGAGCGACAGGCCTCAGTCCCCTGTCGCTAAGGAGCCCTCATGAAGATCCGTCGTTTCTGCGCCGTGGCCACCCTGGCCGCCGCGGCTCTGGCCGTTGCCGCGCCTGTGGCGTCCGCCGGTGTCGATGTCCACAACGTGGAGAAGTCGCACGTCAAGGTCGGCCACCACGTGTCGGTGTTCCAGCTGAAGGTGCAGGACGTCAAGGTCGGCCACGGCCACGTGTCGGTCTTCCAGAAGACCGTCGACGCGGTCAAGGTCGGCTGACGCCGAAGACCGGAAGCCACACGCGCAACGCGACGGAGGCCGGGCCCCGGGAGACTCCCGGGTCCGGCCTCTCGCAATTGCGGGGGACAGCCATGTCCCGACGGACGCGCGGCGGGGATGGTCACGTCCCCGCCGGACGCGCGGAGGCCCGGAAGCTACGTCCCCGCCGCCGACCGCACCCGCTCCGGTGAATACAGGTGGCTCTCGCAGAACCCCGGTGCCGAGTCCTCCAGGACCCGGCCGATCATGATCACCGCGACGGCCTTCACCCCGTTGTCCCGCACCAGGGCCTCAAGGTCCGCCAGGCGCCCCCGCACCACCAGCTCGTCGGGTCGCGACGCGCGCGCCACGACGGCGACCGGGCAGTCGGTGCCGTACAGCGGGGTCAGCTCGGCGACGATCCGGGCCGTTTCGCGCACCGCCAAGTGCAGGACCAGCAGCGCACCCGAGTGGCCGAGGGTCGCCAGGTCCTCGCCCGGCGGCATCGCGGTCGAGTTGTTCGAGACACGGGTCAGGACGACCGTCTGGCCGACGCCGGGCAGCGTCAGTTCGCGGCCGAGGGCCGCCGACGCGGCGGCGAAGGCCGGGACGCCGGGGGTGATGTCATATGGGATCCCCAACGCCGCCAAGCGGCGGATCTGTTCGCCGACCGCGCTGTAGAACGACGTGTCGCCCGAGTGCAGCCGTACGACGTCGAGCCCGGCGTCATGCGCCGCCCGGAACTCCGCGACGATCTCGTCGAGGGTGAGGTCCGCGGTGTCGACGAGGCGCGCGTCCGCCGGTGCGGCGTCGAGGAGTTCGTGCGGCACGATGGCGCCCGCATACAGGCACACCCGGGCCGACTCGATCAGCCGCAGGCCCCGCACCGTGATCAGATCGGCCGCACCCGGGCCCGCACCCACGAAATGGACGGTCATGAACGGGGCTCCTCTGCCACGCGCGCGGCCTGGTCAGCCGACCGGCCCGGTGCCGGGTCGACGGCAGTCGGGCGGGTCACGATCCACTGGGTCACCGGCATCGACGCCCGCCACCCGGTGAACCTCCCCACCGGGGTCGACCGGCTGATCTGAATACGCGTCAACTCGCCGCCGAGCAAAGCCCGCTGACGCACGATCTCGGCCTCCGTCTCGACCGTGACCGCGTTCGCGACGAGCCGCCCGCCGGGTCGCAGCGCCGTCCAGCAGCGCGCCACCACCTCGGGCACCGTCAGGCCGCCGCCGATGAACACCGCGTCCGGGGCCGGCCCGTCGGACAGTTCCGCGAACACGTCCGGGGCCGCGCCCTGCACGACGACCAAGCCGGGGGCGCCGAGCGCGACGCGGTTTGCGGCGATGCGGCGGACGCGGGCGGGGTCGCGTTCGAAAGCCACCGCCCGCCCCGTCGGATTGGCCCGCAGCCACTCGATCCCGATACTGCCGCTCCCCGCCCCCACGTCCCAGAGCAGTTCACCGGGGCGCGGGGCGAGCGCGGCCAGGGTCAGCGCACGGATCTCGCGCTTCGTGAGCTGGCCGTCGTGGTCGAACGCCTCGTCGGGAAGACCTGGCGTGAGGACGTCCGTGAGGGGATCAGACCTCATCCTCGCCGCCCTCCAAATCCCCCTCGACCTCCAGGTACGCCTCCCGCAGCCCCTCCAGCGTCGCCGCGTCCGGCTTCGCCCAAAGCCCCCGGTCGGCGGCCTCGATGAGTCGCTCGGCGATCCCGCGCAGCGCCCACGGATTGGACGTGCGCATGAACGCGCGGTTGGCCGGGTCGAGCACGTACTCGGCGGCGAGCTTCTCGTACATCCAGTCCTGCACGACCCCGGTCGTCGCGTCGTACCCGAACAGGTAGTCGACGGTCGCCGCGAGTTCGAACGCGCCCTTGTAGCCGTGCTTGCGCATGGCCTCGATCCACCGCGGGTTGACCACCCGCGCCCGGAAGACCCGGGCGGTCTCCTGTTCGAGGGTCCGGGTGCGCACCGCGTCGGGCATCGTCGAGTCGCCGATGTACGCGGCCGGCGCCGTTCCGGTCAGCGCGCGCACGGCGGCGACCATGCCGCCGTGGTACTGGAAGTAGTCGTCCGAGTCGGCGATGTCGTGTTCGCGCGTGTCGGTGTTCTTCGCGGCGACGGCGATGCGCTTGTAGGCGCGCTCCATGTCCTCGCGGGCGAACACCCCGTCGAGTCCGCGGCCGTAGGCGTAGCCGCCCCACGTCGCGTACACCTCGGCCAGGTCCGCGTCGTCGCGCCACGTCCGGGCGTCGATGAGCGGCAGCAGCCCGGCCCCGTAAGCCCCCGGACGCGAACCGAACACCCGTGCCGTGGCCCGTCGTTCGTCGCCGTGCTCGGCGATGTTCGCCCGCACGTGCGCCCGGACGAAGTTGTCGTCGTCCGACTCCTCCAGCCCGGCGGCCAGGCGCACCGCGTCGTCGAGCAGCAGCACGACGTGCGGGAACGCATCCCGGAAGAAGCCGGAGATCCGCACGGTGACGTCCACCCGCGGCCGATCCAGCTCGGCCAACGGGATCGGCTCCAGGCCGGTCACCCGCCGCGACGCGTCGTCCCACACCGGGCGGATGCCCAGCAGGGCGAGCACTTCGCCGACGTCGTCGCCGCTCGTGCGCATCGCGCTCGTGCCCCACACCGACAGGCCGACCGAGCGCGGCCATTCGCCGTGGTCGGCGCGGTACTTGGTGAGGAGCGACTCGGCGAGCGCCTGTCCGGTCTCCCAGGCCAGGCGGCTCGGGACGGCCTTCGGGTCGACGGTGTAGAAGTTGCGGCCGGTCGGCAGCACGTTGACCAGGCCGCGCAGCGGCGAACCCGACGGGCCGGCGGGCACGTAGCCGCCGTCCAACGCGTGCAGCACGGCGGCGATTTCGTCGCCCGTGCGGTCCAGCCGCGGGACGACCTCGGTGGCGGCGAAGGCCAACACCTCGGCGACCGGGGGAGCTTCGGCACCGAGTACCGAGGACACGACCGCGGGCGCCGCGGCCGGGTCCCAGCCGCGCTCCTCCATCGCCGCGACCAGCGCATGCGCGGCCGCTTCCGCGTCGTCGGTCTCCCGGCGCGTCGCGGTGCCGCCCTCCACCAGGCCGAGGGCCTCGCGCAGACCGGGCAGCGCGGCCGTACGGCCGCCCCACACCTGCCGGGCGCGCAGCATCGCGGTGACCAGGTTCACCCGTCCCTCGCCGGTCGGGGCGGTGCCGAGGATGTGCAGGCCCTCGCGGATCTGCGCGTCCTTGACCTCGCACAGCCACCCGTCGAGGTGCAGCAGGAAGTCGTCGAACTCGGCCTCGTGCGGCCGGTCGCCGATACCGAGGTCGTGGTCGAGGCGGGCGGCCTGGACGAGGGTCCAGATCTGCGCCTGCACCGCCGGGGCCTTGGCCGGGTCGAGGGCGGAGACGTTGGCGTACTCGTCCAGGAGCTGTTCGAGACGGGTGAGGTCGCCGTAGGTCTCGGCGCGCGCCATCGGCGGCACGAGGTGGTCGACGATCACGGCGTGCGCGCGGCGCTTGGCCTGGGCGCCCTCGCCCGGGTCGTTGACCAGGAACGGGTAGACCAGCGGCAGGTCGCCGAGCACCGCGTCGGGCCCGCACTCGGCGGACAGGCCGAGGTTCTTGCCCGGCAGCCACTCCAGCGTGCCGTGCTTGCCGAGGTGGACGAGCGCGTTCGCGCCGAAGCCGCCGGTCGCGCGGGCGCTGTCCAGCCACCAGTAGGCGGCCAGGTAGTGGTGGCTCGGCGGCAGGTCCGGGTCGTGGTAGATCGCGACGGGGTTCTCGCCGAAGCCGCGCGGCGGCTGGATGATGAGGACGACGTTCCCGGCGCGCAGCGCGGCGAGGACGATTTCGCCGTCCGGGTTGCGGGAGTGGTCGACGTACAGTTCGCCGGGCGGCGGGCCCCAGTGCTCTTCGATGTTGGCGCGCAGGCCGACCGGGAGCTTGGCGTAGCGCTCGCGGTATTCGGAGGCGCCGATGCGCACCGGGTTGCCTTCGAGCTGGGCTTCGGACAGCCACTCGGGGTCTTGTCCGCCGGCCGCGATGAGCGCGTGGATCAGCGCGTCGCCGTCCGCGGGTTCCAGGCCGGGCAGCGCGTCGGAGCCGGCCACGGGACCGACGTCGTAGCCGGCATCGCGCATTGCGCGCAGTAGGGCGACGGCGCTGGCGGGGGTGTCGAGGCCGACGGCGTTGCCGATGCGGGCGTGCTTGGTCGGGTACGCGGACAGCACGACGCCGATGCGCCGTTCCGCGGGCGGCACATGCCGCAGCGCGGCGTGCCGGACGGCGATCCCGGCGACGCGAGCGGCGCGTTCCGGGTCGGCGGCGTAGAAGGTGAGGCCGTCGGCGCCGGTCTCCTTGAAGGAGAACGGCACGGTGATGAGGCGGCCGTCGAACTCCGGCACGGCGACCTGGGTGGCGGCGTCCATCGGCGAGAGGCCCGCGTCGCCGGCTTCCCATTCGGCGCGGCTGGTGGTGAGGCTCAGGGCCTGGAGCACGGTGATGTCGAGGGCGGCCAGCGCGCCGACGTCCCAGGCTTCGTCGTCGCCGCCCGCGGACACCTCGGCGGGGCGTGCGCCGCCCGCCGCGAGCACGGTGACGAGGAGGGCGTCGACCTCGGCGATCGCCTCGAACAGCTCGGGGTCGGCGCCGCGCAGCGAAGCGCACCAGACCGGCACGGCGCGTCCGCCCGCGTTCTCGATGGCGTCGCACAGGGTGCCGACGAAGGCGGTGTTTCCGGCCAGGTGGTGGGCGCGGTAGTAGAGCACGCCGACGGCGGGCGCGTCCGGGTTGCGCGACTCCCGCTCCAGGCGTCCCCAGGTGGGGACTTCGGCAGGCGCTTCGAAGCCGTGGCCGGTGAGGAGCAGCGTGTCGGAGAGGAACCGGTAGAGGTTCGTCAGGTTGTCCGCGCCGCCCTGCGCGAGGTACGCGTGGGCTTGCGCGCTCACCCCGGCGGGCACCGTCGCCAGCTCCATGAGGGCGGCGTCGGCGGCTTGTTCGCCGGAGACCACGACGACCGGGCGGGGCCCGGCGAGGAGTGCGTCGAGGCCTTCCTCCCAGGCGCGGCGGCCGCCGAGGAGGCGGACGACGACGAGGTCGGTGCCGTCCACCAGCGCGGGCAGGTCGGCCGCGGACGTGCGGGCCGGGTTGGCGAGGCGCCATGCGCCGTCGCTCGCCTTGGCGCTGAGGAGGTCGGTGTCGGAGGTGGAGAGGAGGAGGATCACCGGGCCGACCGCGCCTTCGCATCGCCGCGCCGGGTCGCGGATGCGGCCGGTGCGTATACGTGCGTGCAGGTCGGACGGCAGGACGAAGTCGCCACAGCGCGCGCCTCTCCGGGGTCCTCGCCCCATCGGACAATCGGGGCCGGGCGCGCAGTTCCTGACTCCCCGCCGCATGCTGCGGCGGGTCACAGTGGCGGGACCGTCCCGGATTCGCACCGGGTTCCTGACTGCGCCCTCCCCACACCGGCGACGCCGGCGCCCGCTCAGCATCGCCTAGCGGCCGGTCGCCCTGCAAGTTCCCCCAATCGAGGGATTTGCCACGTTCGCGGCGGCGGCGCGCGGTGCCTCCCTATCCGGTCGGCTCGCAGAGCCCCCACTCGTGGGCGAGCACCGCGGCCTGGGCCCGGCTGCGCACCCCGAGCTTCGGCAGGATCCGGCTGACGTGCGTCTTGGTGGTGGCTTCGGCCATGTCCAAGTGCACCGAGATCTCCAGGTTGGAGAGGCCGCGGCCGAGGCAGGCGAGCACCTCGCGCTCCCGCGGGGTGAGCGCGGCAAGCGCCTCGGGCGGTTCGGCCGGGCCGCGCGGACGCGGCGCGGCGAACTCGGCGATGAGGCGGCGGGTGACGGCGGGCGCGATGATGCCTTCGCCGCGGGCGACGGTACGCACGGCCTCGGTCAGCACCGCGGCCTCCGCGTCCTTGAGCAGGAATCCGGCGGCGCCCGCACGCAGCGCCCCGAACACGTATTCGTCCAGGTCGAACGTGGTGAGCACCAGCACATCGGCCAAGTGTTCGGCCACCACCGCGCGGGTCGCGGCGACGCCGTCCAGGCGCGGCATCTGCACGTCCATCACGACGACGTCGGGGCGCAGTTCGCGGGCCAGCGCGACGGCCTCCTCGCCGTCCGCGGCCTCGCCGACCACCTCGATGCCGTCGGCGGCGCGCAGGATCATCACGAGTCCGGCGCGCACGGCGCCCTGGTCCTCGGCGACGACGACCCGGATCACGACGCGGCCTCCCGGGCCTCCCGGGCCGCGCGCGGCGCGCGGGCGGCGTCGCGCTGCTCGGCCTTGCACGGCAGTTCGGCGCGCACCCGCCACAGCCCGTCGTGCGGTCCCGCCTCGAAGCGGCCGCTGAGCAGCGCGGTGCGTTCCCGCATGCCGACCAGGCCCGCACCGGCGCCGGGGGCGCGCGGCCCGTCCGGGGCGGCGACGTAGGTGCTTTCCACGGCGACGACCAGGCAGCCGCGGGTGTGCCGCACGCGCACGGTCACCGGACCGGGCGCGGCGTGCTTCATCGCGTTCGTCAGCGACTCCTGCACGATGCGGTACGCGGCCAGTTCGACCGGCGCGGGCAGCACCGTGCCGACCGGGCGCGTGTCGTCGAGGACGAAGGTGAACCCGTCGGCCGAGCCGCTGCGCTCCGCGCGCCCCATCATCGCGTCGAGCGAGTCCAGCCGCGGCACCGCCGCGGACTCCTCGAATCCGGTCTCGCCTCCGCCGCCGTCGCGCAGCAGCCCGATGAGGCGGCGCATCTCGGCAAGGCCTTGCACGCTGCTCTCCCGGATGATGCCGAGCGCCTGCTTGGTGGCGTCCGGGTCGCCGGCCGCGACGGACATCGCCGCGGTCGAGTGGATCGCGATCGCGGACAGGTGATTGGCGACCACGTCGTGCAACTCGCGGGCCATCCGCGCGCGTTCCTCGGAGACCGCGGCGCGGCGGTCCAACTCGGCGAGCAGCGCGGTCTGTTCGGCCCGCAGGCGCTCGGCGGCTGCTTCGTCGCGGTGGGTGCGGATGATCCACGCGGTCGACGCGGGCGCCAGGGTGATCAGCCCGGCGAAGACGCCGATCAGCAGCGCCTGGGGCTGCTGCATGATGCCGAGCGCGACGATGGTGGCGGAGAGCGAGAGGACGAGCGCCGTCGGGGTCATACGGCGCGCCCACGGCAGCGGGCCGTAAAGGGTGGTGGCGTACACCAGGTCGGTGAACATCACGATCGTGGCGATGTTGCCGCCGGAGACGGTGTCCGCGGCGAGGGCCGCGAAGCCGACCAGGACCGCGGCACGCGGCGCGATCCGCCGGGCGACTTCGGCACTGGCCATGACGGCGAGGGGCACCAGCTGCCAGGCCCGCGGGACGCTGAAGTCGTTGTTCTCCAGGCCCAGCGTCCACAGCACGACGCCGCCGACCAGCCCGGCGACGGCGATGCCGACGTCGCTCCGGTGAGGTCGGGCCGATTGCATGCGCCGCCTTCCGCGTGGTGTCCGATGGGTGCCCGGGGGCCGGGCACAGGCTCCGGGCGGCGGCCCCCGCGCCGCGGCCCTCCGGGCCTCCCGGCCACCCTACGTGACCGGTGCCGCCTCCTCTCCCGGTCGCGGACGCGCCGCCGGGCGTACATCGAACGATGCAGCCGGTAATCGGCGCGGGTGGCGACGAAACGGGGCCCTTACGCCGGAAGGCTGGGGTGTGGCGCCCGACCGTGGCCCTCATCGGACCGGCCGGCGCCGCCGTCCCCACCAGGCCGGCGCCACGCACGCGCCGGCCGACGATCTACGGAGCCGTCCCATGCTGGTCACCCTGGTCATCGCCTGCGAGGTCGGGTTCTGGCTGCTGCTGGCGGCCGGGTTGACGGCCCGCTACGGCCTCAAGTGGCGGCGGACAAGCGGCGTCCTGCTGGTGTCCGTGCCCGTCGTGGACGTCGTCCTGCTGGTCGCCACGATCGTCGACCTGCGGCGCGGCACGACGGCGAACTGGTCGCACGGCCTCGCCGCCGCCTACATCGGTTTCTCGGTCGCCTACGGCCACTATCTGGTCAAGCGCGCCGACGCCTGGGTCGCCTACCGCTTCGCGGGCGCACCCAAGCCGCCCAAGCCGCCGAAGTACGGCACGGCGCGCGCAAAATACGAGTGGCAGATCGCCCTGCGCACGGTCATGGCCGCAGTCGTCGCCATCGGGCTGCTCCAGTGCGCGATCTGGATGGTCGGCGACGCCGCGCGGACCGCGGCCCTGACCTCGACGCAGAGCCGCATGCTGTGGATCGGCGGCATCAACGTGGTCATCGCGCTGACCTACACCCTGTGGCCGAAGGAGGCCCCGAAGTCCGCGGACAGTGCGCAGAAGGAGCGGAAGGACCTGAAGGCGGACCTGGTCAAGGCCTACGTGCTCGACAAGGCCGCCCGCCGCCACGGCACGGGCACCGGCGACTACGGCACGGGCACCGCGGGCAAGAACCCGCGCGACCGCGACCGGGCATCCGGCGACGCGTCCGCGAACGCGTCGGCCCCGGCGTCGAAGAAGCCGTGAGGCGCGTCCGGGTAGGTCGCGAACGCGTGCGGGCACCCGGCCGCGGTCAGCGCGGCGTCGAAGCGAGTCGGTTTCAGTTGCCGCCGCCCATGTGCGGGTACCGGTAGTCGGTCGGCGGAACCAAGGTCTCCTTGATGGTGCGGGTGCTGGTCCACCGCATCAGGTTCTGCGCCGCGCCGGCTTTGTCGTTGGTGCCGGAGGCGCGCCCGCCGCCGAAGGGCTGCTGGCCGACGACGGCGCCGGTGGGCTTGTCGTTGAGGTAGAAGTTTCCGGCCGCGAAGCGCAGCACCTCGGAGGCCTCGGCGAGCGCGGCGCGGTCCTGCGCGATGACGGCACCGGTGAGGGCGTACGGCGACACCGATTCCATCTGGCGCAGCATCGGCGCCCAGTCGGCGTCCTCGTAGACGTGCACGGCGAGGATCGGGCCGAAGTACTCGTCACGGAAGACCTCGTTCTCGGGGTCGTCGGAGACCAGCAGCGTCGGGCGGACGAAGTAGCCGACGCTGTCGTCGTACGTGCCGCCTGCGACGATCTCGACGCGCGGGTCCGCGGCGGCCCGGTCGATGGCCGCCTTGTTCTTGGCGAAGGCGCGGGCGTCGATGACCGCGCCCATGAAGTTGTCCAGGTCGGTCACGTCGCCCATGGACAGGCCGTCGATCTCCGCGATCAGGTCGTCGCGGAAGCCGGACTCCCACAGCGACCGCGGCACGTACGCCCGCGACGCCGCCGAGCACTTCTGCCCCTGGTACTCGTACGCCCCCCGCACCATGGCCGTCTTCAGCACCGCCGGGTCCGCCGACGGGTGCGCGACGATGAAGTCCTTGCCGCCGGTCTCCCCCACGATCCGCGGATACGTCCGATAGCCGCCGATGTTCGCGCCGACGGTGGACCACAGGTGCCGGAACGTCGCCGTCGAGCCGGTGAAGTGGATGCCCGCGAGATCGGGGTCCGCCAGGACGACCTCGGACACCGCGAGGCCGTCGCCCGGCAGCATGTTGACGACGCCGGGCGGCATCCCGGCTTCTTCCAGCAGGCGCATCAGGTGCCAGGCGGCGACCGTCTGCGTCGGCGACGGCTTCCAGATCACCGTGTTCCCCATCAGCGCGGGCGCCGTCGGCAGGTTGCCCGAGATCGCGCTGAAGTTGAACGGCGTGACCGCGTAGACGAAGCCTTCGAGCGGCCGGTGGTCGAGCCGGTTCCAGACGCCGGGCGAGCTGATCGGCTGCTCGGCGAGGATCTGCCGGGCGAAGTGCACGTTGAACCGCCAGAAGTCGACGAGTTCGCACGGGGTGTCGATCTCCGCCTGCTGCACGGTCTTGGACTGGCCGAGCATCGTCGCGGCGGCGAGGCGCTCCCGCCACGGACCCGCCAGCAGATCCGCGGCCTTGAGGATGATCGCGGCGCGGTCGTCGAACGACAGCGCGCGCCACGCCGGGGCGGCGGCCTTGGCGGCGGCGACGGCGGCCCGCGCGTCGTCCTGCGTGGCGTGCGCGAAGGTGCCGAGGACGGCGGTGTGGCGGTGCGGCTGGACGACGTCGACGCGCGGCCCGCCACCCATCGACTGGACCCCGCCGATCGTCTGGGTCAGCTCCACGGGTTCGCCGGCCTGACGCTTCAATTCGGCTTCCAGGCGGACGCGTTCGGGGCTGCCGGGGGCGTACGAGCGGACCGGTTCGTTGACCGGTGCCGGGACCTGGGTGACGGCGTCCATCAGGGCATGCCTTTCGGTGGGAGGTGCGGGCGTCGGGGCTGCGGGCCGGGCGGGGGCGGTCAGCGGCCGGGCACGAAGGAGCGGAGGAAGAACGCGACGTTGGCGGGGCGTTCGGCGAGGCGGCGGGTGAAGTAGCCGTACCAGTCGGTGCCGAAGGGGACGTAGACGCGGACTTTTTCGCCGTCCTCGGCGAGGCGCTGCTGTTCGGCGGTGCGGATGCCGTAGAGCATCTGGAACTCGTAGGTGCCCGGCTGCCGTTCGTGGCGCAGGGCGAGTTCGCGGGTGATGGCGACGAGGCGCGGGTCGTGCGTGGCGACCATGGGATGGCCGTCTCCTGCCATGAGGATCTTGAGGCAGCGCACGTAGGCGAGGTCCACGGCGCGGCGGTCCTGGTGGGCGACGGACGCGGGTTCGCGGTAGGCGCCCTTGACCAAGCGCACCCGGGATCCGGCGGTCGCCAGGCGGCGGCAGTCGTCCTCGGTGCGGAACAGGTACGACTGGAGGACGGCGCCGGTGCCGGGGTGGTCGCGGCGCAGGTCGTCGAGGATGCCCAGGGTGGAGTCGGCCGTCGTGTGGTCTTCCATGTCGAGCGTGACGGTGGTGCCGGCGCGGGCGGCGGCCTCGGCGACGGGCCGCACGTTGGCGAGCGCGAGGGCGTGCCCGTCGGCGCCGAGGGACTGGCCGAACGCGGAGAGCTTCACCGACACCTCGACGCGGCCGCCGAGGCCGAGGGGCGCGACGGCGTCGAGGATCCGCAGATAGGCGTCGCGGTTGCGTTCCGCCTGGGACGCGTCGGTGATGTCCTCGCCGAGGTAGTCGATCGTGACGTCGAGGCCGCCGTCGGTGAGGCCGCGGACGACGGTGAGCGCCTCGGGCAGCTCTTCGCCGGCCACGAAGCGGTCGACGACGGGGCGCGTGACCGGGGCGGTCGCGACGAAGTCGCGCAGCCGGTCGCTGTGCGACGCGGTGAGGAGCAGGCGGCCGAGCACGGCGGGCCTCCGGGGGCGGTCGGCGGTACGGGGCCGCGTTCCGGCCCGTGCCGCGAACGTACGTCGGCCGTGTGGCCTGCGCATATGGACCGCAGTCGCGTTCCCGGCGGCAGATCTTGTACATATGTATGAAAGGGTCGGGTGGCCGGTTTGTCGGGGTTCACCCGGTCGCCCCGCGAGCGGCAGAGGAGACGGGCGATGGCGGCGCAGCGGGATTACCAGCGCATCGTCGAGGAGGTCGCCGCGCTGCTGGGCGCTCCGGCCACGTTGGAGGACCGCGACTTCACGCTGGTCGCGTTCGCCGCGCACGAAGGTGACGCGGATGTGGTGGCGGACGACGTGCGGGCCCGGTCGATTCTCAGCCGCCGCTCGTCGCCGCAGGTGAAGGCGTGGTTCGAGAGCTTCGGCATCACGCGGGCGACGCGGCCGGTGCGGATTCCGGCGGACCCGGCGACCGGGGTGCGGGCACGGCTGTGCTTGCCCGCGCGGCATGGCGGGGTGACGTACGGCTATATCTGGCTGCTCGACCCGGGCGGCGCGGAGTGGCCGGACACCGACCTGGCGGCGGCGTTCGCGCTGGCCGGGCGCGCGGGCGACCTGCTCGCGGAGGAGGCGCACGCGGGCACGGAGCTGGGCGAGCGGCTGCGGGCGCTGGTCACGGGGACGGGCGACCCGCAGGCGGTGGCGGCGCTGGAGGCGGCGGGGGCGCGGACGGGGACGGGTCCGTACGCGGTGGTGGTGCTGCGGGGCGGGCTGCCGGATCCCCTGACGGTGCTGGGCCAGGCGTCGGTGGTGGCGGCCTACACAGGTGCTTTTGTGCCGGACGCCGAGCCGGACGAGCTCGTCGCGCTGATCCGCACGCCGCGTGCGCCCACCGAACCCGCCCGCCGCCTCGCCCGCCTGCGCAAGGGCACCCGTGCGGGCGTCTCGGCGGCCTTCCCCGGCCCCGCCGAGGCGGCGGCCGCCTACGCCGAGGCGGTCGCCGCGGTCCGGACCGCGAGGGCCTTCCCCGCGTACGGCCCGGTCGCGTCCTGGCCGGAGCTGGGCCCCTACCGGCTGATCTCCCACCTCCCCGCCGCCCCGGATCCGGCCGTGGCCCCGCTGCTGGCCCCCCAGCACGCGGAACTCGCCCGCACGGCGGAGGTCTACCTCGACCGCGCCGCCCACGCGACGCAGGCCGCGGAGGTCCTGGCGATCCACCGTCAGACGCTGTACTACCGCCTGTCCCGGGTGGAGGCCCTGACGGGGTTGGACTTGGCGAACGGAGAACATCGGCTGCTGCTGCATATGGG
This sequence comes from Uniformispora flossi, assembly GCF_049534875.1. Taxonomy (NCBI): domain Bacteria; kingdom Bacillati; phylum Actinomycetota; class Actinomycetes; order Kitasatosporales; family Streptomycetaceae; genus Uniformispora; species Uniformispora flossi. The sequence goes on along the minus strand of NZ_JBMULZ010000009.1, from coordinate 245,636 downwards.
GTTGAAGGCGGGGCGGATGAGGGGCTGGTGAGGGGCCGGGTGGGGCGTGGGGAGGCAGACGAGACGGCCTCGGGTGACGGGGTGGTGCGCGGGCGGTTCGCGAGGCGCGAGCCTCACGGTGCGAGCGCAGACACCGTGGTGCGGTGCGGGCCGGGTGGCGGCGCGACGGCGGTACGGAGCGCGGTGCGGGCGCACGCCACGTGGCAGCCGCTGCTCCGGCCGGCGCGGCAGGCTCGTGGCCACAGCCACGCCGCGCAGCCGGGCGGGGGATGGGGAGCCGAGGGCCGTCGCGTCGTGGCCGACCCGTCCGTCGCGGCCGTCACCGCGTCCTCTGCTCCCCCGCTCTCCCCGCGGCTTCCGCTCCGCCCGCCCGTCGTTCTCCCGCGCCCGCTACGATCGGCGCGATATGAGCGCCACGATCGTCGTCAAGGACCTCTCCGCCGGGCACGGTGACCGCGTCCTGTTCTCCGCGTTGGATCTGGTGGTCGCCCCCGGCGACGTCGTCGGGCTGGTGGGGGTGAACGGGGCCGGCAAGTCGACGCTGCTGCGGATGCTGGCGGGGTTGAGCACGCCGGAGAGCGGCTCCATCCAGCTCAGCCCGCCCACCGCGACCGTCGGGCATCTGCCGCAGGAGCCGGAGCGCCGCGCGGGCGAGACCGTGCGCGCGTTCCTGGGGCGGCGTACCGGCGTGACCGACGCGCAGGCCGCGCTCGATGCCGCGACCGAGGGACTCGTCGAGGAGCGCCCCGGCGCCGACGACGAGTACGCCGTGGCGTTGGAACGCTGGCTCGACCTCGGCGGCGCCGACCTCGACGAGCGCGCCGACGAAGTGGCCGCGGACCTCGGCCTCGCCGTCGACCTCGACCAGCCGATGACCAGCCTCTCCGGCGGCCAGGCCGCACGCGCCGGGCTGGCGTCGCTGCTGCTCAGCCGGTACGACGTGTTCCTCCTCGACGAGCCCACCAACGACCTCGACCTCGACGGCCTCGACCGCCTCGAAAAGTTCGTCACCGGGCTGCGGGCGGGCGTCGTCCTGGTCAGCCACGACCGCGAGTTCCTCACCCGCACGGTCACCCGCGTCGTCGAACTCGACCTGGCACAGCAGAAGATCCGCATGTACGGCGGCGGCTACGAGGCCTACCTGGCCGAACGCGAGGTCGCCCGCCGCCACGCCCGCGAGGAGTACGACCAGTACGCCGACACCCGCGCGTCCCTCGAAGAGCGCGGCCGCACCCAGCGCGCCTGGATGGACAAGGGCGTCAAGAACGCCCGCCGGAAGTCGAACGACAACGACAAGATCGGCCGCAAGTTCCGCTCCGAGGCGTCCGAGAAGCAGGCCGCGAAGGCCCGTCAGACCGAGCGCATGATCGAGCGGCTGGAGGTCGTCGAAGAGCCCCGCAAGGAGTGGGACCTGCGGATGGAGATCGCCGCGGCGCCGCGCGCGGGCGCGGTCGTGGCGACCTTGCGCGCCGCCGCCGTCACGCGCGGCGAATTCACGTTCGGCCCGGTCGACTTGCAGGTCGACTGGGGCGACCGTGTGGCGATCACCGGACCGAACGGCTCGGGCAAGACCACGCTGCTCGGCGCGCTCCTCGGCCGGATCCCGCTGGACTCCGGGCAGGCCGCGCTCGGCCCGGGCGTCGTGGTCGGCGAAATCGACCAGGCTCGCGGCCTGTTCCTCGGCACCGAGGCCCTGCTGGACGCGTTCGGTGCGGCCGTCCCGGACCTGCAGCCCGCCGACGTCCGGACGCTGCTGGCGAAGTTCGGACTGAAAGCGGACCACGTGCTGCGTTCCGCGGACACCCTCTCGCCGGGCGAACGCACGCGCGCCGCACTGGCGTTGCTTCAGGCCAAGGGCGTCAACCTGCTGGTCCTCGACGAGCCGACGAACCACCTGGACCTGCCCGCGATCGAGCAGTTGGAGTCGGCGCTCGCGTCGTACACCGGCACGCTGCTGCTGGTCACCCACGACCGCAGGATGCTCGACGCCGTGGAAACCAACCGCCGCCTGCACGTCGCGGCAGGCCGCGTGACGGGCGGCTGAACACCGCCCGACCAGTTCGACCCCCGCACGGCTCCGCTGCTTCGGTCGGCCGCGCCCCGACCGCACCACCATCGAAGGACAGAACCCCCGCCATGAAGCGCCGTATTGCCAAGAAGCTGTCGAACCGCCTGGTCATCGCCGTGCATTACGCCGACCTGGAAGCCACCCGCCGGCTCCTGCGCGCGGGCGCGGACGCGGACCGTCCGGACGCGGACGGCACGACGCCGCTGTACGCGGCCGCGGTGCGCGGCGACGCCGACATCGCGGAACTCCTCCTCGGCGCGGGCGCCGACCCGAACCGGGAGAGCGGCAACGGCGACGAAGGCCTCCCGCTGTGCGCGGCCGCGGTGTGGGCGCACGACGACGCGGTCGGGGTCCTGCTGGCGGGCGGCGCCGACCCGAACCTGCGCGAGGACGGCGGCTTCGGCAACTCCGCCATCCACTGGACGGTCCGCGAGGGCCACACCTCGACGACGGCGCTGCTGTCGGCGGCGGGCGGCCGTCGCCCGCTGCTGTTCGCGTAAGGCGGGCACGGCGGCCGCCGGGGCCGGCTCACCCGGCGGTGTGCCGGGCAGGGCCGCGGCGCGGAACGGTGGCGCCGGGCGTCCGCCCGGCTGAGTGCCGGGCAGTCCGCGGCGCGGGCTGTCCGACCGCGGAGCGGTCGTCCCCGGCGGCCGCTCGATTCAGTCCGCGAACCGCCCGTCGACGTACACCCACCGCCCGTCGACCCGGCTGAAGCGGCTGCGCTCGTCGAGGACGTGTTCCCGGCCGCCCTCGCGGTAGCGGGCGCGAAAGGCGACCGCGCCTTCGGCGTGGAACGGGCCGCCGTCCTCCGCCCCCAGGATCTCCAAGCCGAGCCAGCGCGTGCGCGGGTCGAGGTCGAGCGCCGCCGGGCGGGTCTCCGGATGCCAACTCGCCAGCAGGTAGGCGGCATCGCCGACCACAAAGGCGCTGTACCGCGACCGCATGAGCTGCTCGGCGGTCGTGGCGGCCGCGTCGCCGCGGTGCAGACGGCCACAGCAGTCGGTGTAATCCGCCGGGAGCCCGCACGGGCACGCGGTCGGCGTGGCGAACGCCGCGGGCGCGACGGAACGGGGGGCGGAGGCCTGCGGGCGGGTCTTGCGTCGGGACATGCGGTGATTATCGCGCCACCGCCGACCGCTCCCGAGCAGTGCGTCGGCAGGCGCCGCGCGGACGGTTCCGCGCGGCGTGGCTGTGCGGCGTGGTGGCGCAGGTCTCCGTACCCGACGGCACAGCCGCGCGGCCGACCCCGCGTCGGCACCGCACAGACGCGCCGATCGGACCTGCCGCACAGACCGTCCGCCCGGACTCGCCGTCCGAACCGTCTCAGTGCGCCGTCCATCCCCCGTCCACCGGCAGCACCGCCCCGGTCAGATACGACGCCGCAGGGCTTGCCAACAGCAGCGCGGCGCCGCCGAGTTCGGAAGGCTGGGCCCAGCGGCCGAGCGGGACTTGGTGGTCGAGGAAGGCCCGCACCTGCGGGTCGTCGTCGACGCCGTCGTTGAGCGGCGTGCGGAACGGCCCCGGCGCGAGCGCGTTGACGCCGATCCCGGTGCCCGCGAGTTCGACGGCCAGGCTACGGGTGAACTGGACGACGGCGCCCTTGCTCGCCGCGTAGGCGCTGCGTTCCGCGGCGCCGACGACGCCGAGGGCGCTGGCCAGCGTGACGATGCGCCCGTAGCCGGCAGCGCGCATCACCGGCACCGCCGCCTGGCAGGCCAGGAAAGTGCCGGTCACGTTGACGTCCAGGCACCGACGCAGATCGGCGACGTCGAGCTGCTCGATCCCGCCGCGGGCCTGGATGCCGGCGCTGGTCACGAGGATGTCCAGTCGGCCTTGCCGCGCGGTGACCGCGGCAACCGCCGCACGGACGGCGTCGGCGTCGGTCACGTCGCAGGCGACGCCGGACACGTCCGCGCCGGTCTCGCCGACGATCGCCTCGGCGGCCTTCGCACACGCGTCGCCGCGGCGGCTCGCGACGACCACGGCCGCCCCGGCGGCGGCCAGCGTACGGGCGATCGCGAAGCCGAGGCCTTCGGAACCGCCGGTGACGAGCGCGGCCTGACCGGAGAGGTCGAACGCGGCGCCGGAGGTGGGGTCGGACGTGCTGGTGGCAGGCATGCCGCGATCATCACAGCTGCGTTGTCGATCACGCAGCCGGATTTCCCGCATCGCGGGTGACCTGCCGGCGACGGGTGTATGAAAGTTGAATGACCGCTGATCACACCCCGTCTTCCTCCCCCGCCGAACCGCCGCGGCCGTTGTCCGGGTTCCAGGACGAGATCTACCTGCAAGGGCTCCTGGAAGACCGCGTGCCGCCGTTCCCCACCGACCCGGCGCGGCTGGAGGAAGCCGCGCGGCGGGTGCTCGCGGCGGGCCCGTTCGGCTACGTCGCCGGGGCGGCGGGTACCGGGGCGACGGCGCGGGCGAACCGGGAGGCGTTCGACCGGTGGGCGATCGTGCCGCGCATGCTGCGCGACGTGCAGCACCGGACGCTCGACCGCGAGGTGCTCGGCACGCAGATGACCGCGCCGGTGCTGCTCGCGCCGATCGGGGTGCTGTCGATCGTGCACCCGGACGCCGAGCCGGCCGCCGCGCGGGCCGCGGCCGGCCTCGGGCTGACGAGCGTGCTCAGCACGGCCTCGTCGACCCCGTTGGAGGAGGTCGCCGAGGCGGCCGGGGACGGCGACCGGTGGTTCCAGCTGTACTGGGCGCGCAGCCCCGAGGTGACCGCGAGCCTGCTGGCCCGGGCCCGCGCGGCGGGCTACCGCACGCTGGTGGTCACGTTGGACACGGCGATGCTGGGGTGGCGGCCCCAGGATCTCGACCAGGCGTACCTGCCGTTCCTGCGCTCGATCGGCATCGCGAACTACCTGTCCGACCCGGTGTTCCGCGCGGGGCTGGCGAAGCCGCCGGAGGAGGATCCGTTCGGCGCGGTGGCGCACTGGGCGGGCATGTTCTCCAACCCGGGTGCGACGTGGGAGGACTTGGCGTTCCTGCGCGAGCACTGGGACGGCCCGATCGTGCTCAAGGGCATCCTGCACCCGGACGACGGGCGTCGGGCGCTGGACGCGGGCATGGCGGGTGTCGTGGTGTCGAACCACGGCGGGCGGCAGGTCGACGGGGCGATCGCCGCGCTCGACGCGCTGCCGCTGGTCGCGGAGGCGGTCGGGCAGGACCTGACGGTGCTGTTCGACAGCGGCGTCCGCACCGGGTCGGACGTGGTGAAGGCGCTGGCCCTGGGGGCACGGGCGGTGCTGCTGGGACGGCCGTACGCATACGGGCTCGCCCTCGGCGGCGAGGAGGGCGTGCGGCATGTACTGCGGTGCGTGCTGGCCGAACTGGACGTGACGCTGGCCCTGTCCGGCCATGCCCACGTGGACGACCTGACGCCGCGGGACGTGGTGCGCCGATGAGCGAACGCCCCGATGACGGAGGGGAGTTACCGCAGGCGGCCGGTCGGGGGATCGGAGGCCGGCGTGCACCAAATCAACTGGTGGGCCCTCGCCCCGCGTCCGCTCGCAGTTCCGATGCGCCGGTTTCGTTGTCGGCGGCGGTGCGGCGACCTAAAGTACCGCTATGCCCGGCACACCCTTCGCGTCCGTCCTTACCGAGGAGGAGCTTGCCGTTGTGGCACACGCCGCGGTGGCGGACGTCGCGCACGATCTGACCCTCAAGGCCTTCCGGGATCCGCGGGAGCCCGCGCCCACGGTCGAGGCCGCCGTACGCCGTGACGCCCTGGCGGAGCTGCGCGTCCTGATGCACCTGCAGTTGGCGGTGGAGGCGCACATGCGCGTGGCCGCGGCGGTGGCCGCAGAGGCGGGCGCGGGCTACCCGGAACTGGGCAATGCCTGCGGTATCACGCGCCAGGGCGCCCGCCGACGGTGGCCGGGCCTCACCACCGGCGAGCCCCGTCCGGAGCCGGTTCTCCACCTGCACCGGGACGCGACCGCGTCGTGAGGCCGGCCGCGATGCCGCCGCCGCGTCAGGCGGAGGGCCGGGTGGGGAGCGTCGCGGTGCGGAAGAAGAACGCGTCGATGCCGTGCACCGCTTCGGTGAAGGCGTCGAGATCGATCGGCTTGGTGATGTAGGCGTTCGTGTGGTTCCGGTAGGCGTCGCTGACGTCCTGGGGCGCTCCGGACGTGGTCAGCACGACGACGGGGATGGCCCGGAGGTCTTCGTCGTTCTTCAGCACCGCGAGCAGTTCGCGTCCGTTCATCCGCGGCATGTTCAGGTCCAGCAGGATGAGGTCGGGCGGCGGGGTGGACCGGTCCCGCAGGTGTTCCAGCGCGGCGACGCCGTCCTCGGCTTGGACGACGCGCCTCTCGGCCACCTGACGCAGCGCGTCTTCGATGAGCAGAGCGTCCGCCGCGTCGTCTTCGACCAGGAGGATGTCGTACGGACGGCGGGAGACGAGGGCGGACAAGAACGGCCTCCGGTTGCTGGCGCGGGCACGCGGCCCGCTGGGGACGCGACCGGCTGCGGCCGCTGCCCCACCCTACGTGGTGCCCCACCATGCGACAACGCCCGTTGTCGGCGGGAAATTACGGCCGGGTAAAGTGTGCGGGTTCGGCAACGGGCCCGCATGGCCCCCGTCTGGAAGGAGGTCGGTGCGTGGTAGCCCCCGTGGAGCCCGTCGACACGGCATCCCGATGGACCACCCAGCGCTGGCTGCGCGTCTCGGTCGGGCTCGCCCTGACCGTGCTCGTCGTCTTGGGCGCACTCGGCACATGGTCGCTCGCCCGGGCGTCGCAGGTCACCGACACACTGGTGAACCGCAGTACGCCCGCGTTCCTGGACGCCCTCCGCCTGCAAGGGGCTCTGCTCGACCAGGAGACCGGGATCCGCGGGTACGGCCTGTCCGGGGATCCGGCGCTGCTGGAGCCGTACCTGACCGGGGTCGCCGACGCGAATGCGGCCGTCGACCGGCTGCGCCCCCTTCTCACGGACGACGCCGACGCCCGCCGGGACCTGGCGGGGCTGCTCGCCGCCGCGGAGGAATGGCAGACCGCCGTCGCCCGGCCCATCGCGGCGACCCCGGCGGGCGCCCCGGCACTCGCGGAAGCCCGGCGGGTCGGCAACGGGAAACAACTCTTCGACAAGGTCCGCGAGGCCGCGACGGCCCAGCAGGGCCACCTCCAGGACAAGCGCGCCGACGCGGCGCGGGCCCTGGACACGGCCGAGACACAGCGCAATGCCGTCTTCGCCGCGGCCGGCGCCCTGATCCTGGTCATCGCCGTGCTGTCCTTCGAAGGGCTGCGCCGCGGCGTCACGGCGCCGCTCGATCACCTGTCGGCCGATATCCGGGCCGTCCGCGAGGGCGACTTCACCCACCCCGTCGAGCCGACCGGCCCTTCCGACCTGCGGGCTCTGGCGCGCGACGTCGAGGGTATGCGCCAACGCCTCGCCGACGAACTGGACTTCAACGTCGACGCACGGCGCCGGCTCGACACGCAGGCCGAGGAGCTGCGCCGGTCGAACGCCGAACTGGAGCAGTTCGCCTACGTGGCGTCCCACGACCTCCAGGAACCGCTGCGCAAGGTCGCGAGCTTCTGCCAGCTCCTGCAACGGCGCTACGGCGGGCAGCTGGACGAACGCGCCGACCAGTACATCGGGTTCGCCGTCGACGGCGCCAACCGGATGCAGGCCCTCATCAACGACCTTCTCGCGTTCTCCCGGGTCGGGCGGCTGGACAGCGACCACACGCCCGTCGACCTCGAAGAGGTCTACGCCGCGACGGTCGACGTCCTCTCGCTCGTGGTCGAGGAGACAGGTGCGGAGATCACCCACGACCCCTTGCCGACGCTGACCGCGAACCCCGCGCAGATGGGGATGCTCCTCCAAAACCTGCTCGGCAATGCGGTGAAGTTCCGGGCCCCCGACCGGGTTCCGCGCATCCACTTGTCCGCCGACCGGGACGGCGATGTGTGGCGGTTCGCGGTCACGGACAACGGCATCGGCATCGCTCCCGACTACGCCGAGAAAGTCTTCGTCATCTTCCAACGCCTCCATGCCAAGGACGCTTATCCAGGCAACGGCATAGGCCTGGCCATGTGCAAGAAGATCGTGGAGTACCACGGGGGTTCCATCTCCGTGGATCCCGGACACACCGATGGCGCACGTATTGCTTTCACGCTGCGCGCGGACGCGGCCGAAGGGGAATCCCCGAACTGCGTGGCTCCCCCGGCCCTCGCGTTCGCCGGGGCGACCGCCCGCGAGGACGATCTGCCGTGACGACGCCCGCCTCACCCGCCGACCGCCCCGCCACGACGGGGCCCATGCGCATCCTCCTCGTCGAGGACGACGCCGGCGACGCGCTGCTGGTCGAGGAGCTTTTGGCCGACACCGGGCTGGACCATGTGCTGAGCTGGACCAAGAGCCTCGGCGAAGCACGAGCCCACGCCGCCGGCCACCCCACCGACGTTGTCCTCCTCGACCTGCATCTGCCCGACGCATCCGGTGTGAGTGCCGTCGCGGCGATCCAGGAGGCGGCTCCCTCGGCCGCCGTGGTCGTCCTCACCGGCCTCGCCGAATCGGAGGCGGGTGCCCGCATGGTCGCGGCGGGCGCTCAGGACTACCTCGTCAAGGGCGAGGTCCCGCCGGAGCTGATGGAGCGGGTGCTGCGCTACGCCGCCTACCGCAAGCAGGCCGAGCAGGCGGCCGCGGAGCTGCTGGAGCGGCGGATGCAGGCCGCGGAGAACGTCCGGCTCGAACGCGGTCTCCTGCCGGCCCCGCTGCTCCACGGCACGGATGTGTCCGCGTGCATGCGCATCCGCCCCGGACGGCAGCGTGCGCTGCTCGGCGGGGATTTCCTCGACGTCGTGCAGACCGAGGACGGGATTGTGCACGCGGTGATCGGGGACGTGTGCGGCCACGGGCCCGACGAGGCCGCGCTCGGCGTGGCCCTGCGCATCTCGTGGCGGGCGCTGACGATGACCGGCCTGCGGGGCACCGCGTTGCTGGACGCCCTCGAAAGGGTCCTGGTCGCCGAGCAGCCCCACCAGTTGTTCGCCACCTGCGTCCTCGTCGAGATCGACCCGGGCCGCGCGGAAGCCACCGTCGTCCTGGCCGGACACCATCCGCCGCTGCTGGTGTCCGGCGGCACCGCGGTGGAGATCACCGCGGAGCCCGGCATCGCGCTCGGCCTCCTGCCCGGCCACGGCGGTTGGCAGCCGGCCAAGGTGCGTCTGCCCCGGGAGGACGCGGCCCTCATGCTCTACACCGACGGGCTCATCGAGGGCCGTGCCGGTGACGACGGCGCACGACTGGACACCGAAGGGCTGATCGACCTGATCATCGACGCCGGCATCCAGGAGCCGGACAAGCTGCTCGACCACCTCGTCACCACGACCCAGGCCCTCAATGCCGGGCGGCACGCGGACGACCTGGCCATCCTCCACCTGAGCTGGGTCGCCAACGTCGTACCTCCGGGACGGATCGCCACGGGTGGGAGGCCGACTGTGGGCGCTGGGGACTCCAAGCCTCCCCTGCCTCGGCACGAGCAGGACGGGGGCCCGGCAATTGCGCCGGCACCGGAGAGGCAACGTCGGAGGTGACCTTGTTGTCCGCTCGAACCGGGATACGCGCCCGCGGTGGGATGAACACGGCGGCCCGCTTGCGCCGGGAACGGGCGCGGGCGGGGTTCCCCCGGGGCGTCGTGGCCGACTGCCCCCCGCCGCGGTTCCGACGGGTCATGGAGCTGTTCCGGCCGGGCTCGGACCGGATCGAGGTGACGCGGTGACCGCGGGCATCCGGCCCCAGGCGTTCGTGCACCCTGCGCTGTTCTACCGCGGCCCGCAGGACTACGCCCGGCGCACCGTGGCGTTCCTGAAGGAGGGTTTGGCCCGGGGCGAGCCGGCGGCCGTCGCGGTTCCCGGCCCCAACCTGGAGCTGATCAAGGCCGGGCTGGGCCCGGACGCCGACGGCGTTGTCTTCCTGGACATGACCGACGTCGGCCGCAACCCCGGGCGGATCATCCCCCGAGTACTGCTCCGCTTCGCCGACGCCCACCCCGCCGGGCGGGTGCGGATCATCGGCGAGCCCATCTGGGCGGGACGGTCCGAGGCGGAGTATCCCGCGTGCGCGCAGCACGAGGCGTTGATCAATGCCGCGTTCGAGGGGAGAGGCGCGACGATCCTGTGCCCCTATGACGCGACGCGGCTCGCCCCGGCAGTGATCGCAGACGCGCGGCTCACCCATCCGGTGCTCATCGGCGAGGACGGCCGGGAGGAGGCCAGCCCGGCCTACGACTGGCAGGCAGTGGTGGCCCACTACAACCAGCCGCTGGTCCCTGCCGCGGACTCCGTCGTCCGGTCGTATGCGCGCCGGGACCTGTCGTCCGTTCGCCGATACGCCGCCGACCGGGCAGCGCACATGGGACTGGCCGGACAGCGGCTCATGGACCTGGAACTGGCCGTCGCGGAACTCACGACCAACAGCGTGGTCCACGGCGGAGGTTCCGGAACGCTGGCGATGTGGGTCGACCAAGGGCAGTTGGTGTGTGAAGTCCGCGATCGCGGCCTGCTGTCCGATCCGCTGGCGGGCCGCAGACCACCCGGCGGGCAGCAGATCGGCGGCCGGGGGCTGCTGCTCGTGCACACGGTGGCCGATTTGGTGCGCATACACACGAGCGGCGACGGCACGGCCGTCCGCGTCCACTTCGGGCTCTGACCTGGTGCGCCGCCGAGCGGCAGCCGTCAACCCGGGTCCGGAGCCGCCACTCCCGGGGTCACCAGGGCCGTCTCGTAGGCGAGGATGACCGCTTGGACCCGGTCCCGGAGCCCGAGTTTGGCGAGGATACGCGTGACATGGGTCTTCACCGTCTCGATGCTCACGGTGAGCGCGGCTGCGGCTTCGGCGTTGGTCAGGCCGTGCGCGAGCAGCCGCAGGACCTCGAGTTCGCGTGGTGTCAGCCGTGCCAAATCCGCGTGCACGGACGGCGCGGCCCGGCCCGGATGGGCGAACCGCTCGACCAGCCGCCGGGTGATCGCAGGGGCCAGCAGGGCGTCGCCCGCGCTGACGGCCCGTACCGCGGCGACGAGTTGCTCGGGTGTCACGTCCTTCAGCAGGAAGCCGCTCGCACCCGCGTTGAGCGCGGCGTAGACGTAGTGGTCGAGATCGAACGTCGTCAGCATGAGGATCCGGCACGGACGGCCGTCCGCCGCCGACGGCGGATCGGCCATGATGCGGCGGGTCGCGGCCAGACCGTCCAGGTTGGGCATGCGGATGTCCATGAGCACCACGTCCGGGCGCGTCCGCCGCACCGCCGCACACGCCTCGTCGCCGGTCGCCGCCTCGGCCACCACGTCGATCCCGGCGACCGTGAGAATCATGCGGAATCCGGAGCGGACGAGTGCCTGGTCGTCCGCGACCACGACACGCAGCGGCACCGCGCTCTGATCGCCACCAGGCGCAGCACCGACCACCCCGCCGGGCGCCCCGCCGGCCACCCCGCCGGTCACCGCGGCGGCTCCGGGTCGGCGGCCACCGGAATCACCGCGCTCAGCCGGTAGCCGCCGGCCGGGCGGCGCCCGGCCCGGAGTTCCCCGCCATGCAGCGCGACGCGTTCCGCGAGGCCCACCAGGCCTCGGCCGCCACCCCACGCCTCGGGACGGCGGCCGTCCGCGGCACCCTCGTCGGCGACCTCGATACGCAGCACGTCCGCACCGTACGCCACACACACTTCGGCACGCCCTCCCGGCGCGTACTTCAGCGCATTGGTCAACGCCTCCTGCACCACGCGGTACGCCGTCAGCTCCACCCCCGGCGGCAGCGGCCGCACCAAGCCCTCGCCGCGCAGCCGGACGTCCAACCCGGCCGCGGCCACCCGCTCCACCAGGACCGGCAGCCGGGCCAGGTCCGGCTGCGGGGCGAGCGGCGGGCCGAGCGCGTCGCCGGGCGGCTCGTCCGACGCGGCGTCGGCCGAGGACCCCGGCACCCTCGGGGAAGCGTGTTCGGCGGCCAGCACGTCGAGCATGCGCCGCAACTCGGCCATCGTCTCGCGCCCGCCCGCCTCGACCGCGTGCAGCGCCTCGGTCGCCGCGTCCGGGTCGGACCGCAGCACGACCCGCGCAGCCCCGGACTGGATCACCATCACGCTCACGTTGTGGCTGACCACATCGTGCAGCTCGCGGGCGATCCGGGCACGTTCGCGGGCCACCGCCTCGGCGTGCGCGCGTTCGGCACGCAACGCCCGGCCGTGCAGCGCGCCCGCTCGGGTGCGCCACGTGCCGATCGTGCGGCCGAGTGCCCATATCGCCAGCATCACCGCGGCCGGCAGCATGCCCGGCGGCCCGCTGTCGGGCGCGGGGAACTTCAGTGCGAGCAGCAGCGTCGCCACACCGAACGCGGCCGCGGCCGTGCGGACTTCCCGCACATGCGCGGCAACCGAATAGGCGCCGACCGCCAAGGCCATGAACGCGGCCATCGTCGCGTCGTGCGAATCCGTCGCCGCAACCGCCATCCCCTGCACCGCGAACGCCGGAATCGGACTGCTGCGCCGCCACGCCACCGGGACCGCGGTCGGCAGCGCCAGCAGCAGCGCCCAGAACGTGAGTGTCTGCGGCTGCTCCATGACCATCGGCCGCCCCATGACGTCGACCCCGGCCGGGTGGTCGCCCTGGGGATCCGCGACGTACACGAGCAGCACCAGGTCGGCCAGCAGGAGCCCGGCCGCGAGGAGCGCGTCGGCGCCCCGCGGACCGGGCCGGCGCAGAAACTCCCCGAGCCGGCCCCGGCCGTGCAGCGTGTCGGCAGGTGTGATCGGCGTCATCCGGTCATTGTTCCGACGGCCACGGCCGCCGCGCATCATGCGTGCGTGCCAATCCGCGTCCCTCGTCGGAGCTACCCCGCTGCACGTAGCTCCCACGGGGGACAGGGGATTGGCTCGCCCGATGGACGTCCGCCCGCCCGGCCCGCGCCTACCGTCCGAACCCATGACCGAGACAACCCGACCCGCCCCCGGCCCCGCCGCCGCGGTCCCCCAACCGGCCGACGCGCTGCGCCTGGACGCCGTCACCAAACGCTACGACGCCTCCGGCCCCGCGGCCCTCGACGGCGTCAGCCTGACCGTCGGCGCGCACGAAGCCGTCGCCGTCATGGGGCCTTCCGGCAGCGGAAAGTCCACGCTGCTCAACCTCGTCGCGGGCCTCGACCGGCCGTCGACCGGATCCGTCACGGTCGCCGGCACGGCCTTGGACGGCCTGTCCGAGACCAAACTCGCCCACTTCCGCCGTCGGCACATCGGCATGGTCTTCCAGTTCTTCAACCTCCTCGACGACCTGACGGTCGTCGACAACGTCCTCATGCCCGGCCGCCTCGGGGGCACCCCCCACCGGACTGCCCAGGCCCGCGCCGCGGAACTCCTCGACCGACTCGGCATCGCCCGCCATGCCGACGCCTACCCCGCCCGGCTGTCCGGCGGCGAACGCCAACGCGTCGCCATCGCCCGCGCCCTCATGAACCGGCCCCCGCTGCTCCTCGCCGACGAACCCACCGGTGCCGTCGACAGCGCGAACGGCCGCACCATCATGCATCTCCTCGCCGAACTCAACCGCGACGGCCAGGCCCTGCTCGTGGTCACCCACGACGAGCGGTTGGCCGCCGAGTGCACGACGCGGACGGTGCGGATCACGGACGGCCGCATCTCCGACAACGGCGATCCGGGCGGTGCCGCCCCCGGACTTCTCGGGGCCGGCGGCGTCACCGGCTCCAGCCGGGGAGACGCACGATGAAAGCCGCCCTGCACGCGGCATGGGCGGCCGTGACCCGCCGACGTCTGCAGACCACGGTCACCGCCGCGGTCGCCCTGCTCGCCACCACGACGGCCGTGCTCGCCCTCGGGCTGCTCGTCGCGTCCTTCGGACCGTTCGACCGCGCGTTCTCCGATCAGCGCGGTGCACACGCCACCGTCGGCATCGACCCCGCGAAAGCCACCCCCGAACACATCCGGGCCGCGACGGGCAACCCCGGCATCACCGCGGTCGGGGGCCCCTACCCGGAGACCTCGGTACAGCCGACGATCGCCGGCAGCGTCCGGCGCGGCGCCCCGCCGATCAACGTCGTGGGACGCGACGACCCGGACGGCGCGGTCGACCGGATCACCCTGCAGAGCGGGCGCTGGGTCCGCGCTCCGGGCGAGGTGGTGCTGTCCCGGGCGTTCGCCCGGACCGCGACGCCGCGGTCGGGCGACGGCATCGCCGTAGGCGGCGTCGTCACCATGAACGGCCGTGACTTCACCGTGGTCGGGATCGCCTCGTCGATCACCGGGACGGCCGACGCCTGGGTCCGGCCCGGCGAGGTGGCGTCGCTGGCGGGGCCCGACAGGGCTCCGACGTACCAGGTGCTCTACCGGTTCGCGCACGCCGGCGATGCCGACGCGATCCGTGCCGGGATGGCGGACGTCCGTGCGAAGCTCCCGGCGGACGCCGTCCTGGGTTCGTCGTCGTGGCTCGAAGCACGCCGCCAGTCCGCCGAAACCGCCGCATTGGTCGTCCCGTTCGTGACGGCCTTCGCGATCCTGGGACTGGTGATGGCCGTCCTCATCGTCGCGAACGTCGTCAGCGGAGCCGTCGTCGCGGGCTATCGCGGCATCGGCATCCTCAAGACCCTCGGATTCACCCCGGGCCAAGTGACCGCCGTCTATGTCCTGCAGGTGCTGCTCCCGGCACTCGTCGGCGTAGCCGTCGGCATGGCGGCAGGACACCTCCTCGCGATCCCCCTGCTCGCCGATACGGCCGACTCGTACAACCTGCCGCAGGCCACGGGAGTCCCCCTGTGGGTCGACGTGGCCGTACCGCTGGGAGTGGCCGCGGTCGTGTGTGCGACCGCTCTCGCATCCGCGGTACGTGCCGGCCGTGTCTCCGCCATACGCGCGATCGCCATGGGCCGCGCACCGCGCGCCGGACGCGGCTTCCGCGCCCAGCGGCTGCTCGCCCGCGCGCCCCTCCCGCGGGCGGTCGGGCTGGGACTGGCCGGCCCGTTCGCCCGGCCCGCACGCAGCGCGATGACCCTGGCGGCGCTGCTCCTCGGCACCGCCGCCGTCACGTTCGCCTACGGGCTGGGAAGCACCCTGACCCGTGCCGAGCACGGCCTGGCCCGCACCGGATCGGCGCAAGTGGAAGTCGGGCTCGCGGTGCGGCAGATGGCGGCGGACCCGTCGGCACCGCCCGGGCAGGCACCGCCGGGTTCCCCCGCGCCGGGGCTCGGGGAGGCCGGCGACCCGGGCACGGCACCGCGCGTCACGGCCGACCCGGCGGCCATCGCCGCCGCCTTGCGCGCCGATCCGCGGACCGACCGCGTCACCGCGTTCTCCCGCGAACAAGTCCGGGTCCCCGGCCGGTCCGACCCGATCGAAGCCGTCGGCTATGACACCGACTCGGCGTGGATCGGCTACCCGCTCGTCGCCGGGCGGTGGTTCTCCGGCGCGGGCGAGGCGGTCGTCCCCACGCCGCTCCTCCGTGACGCGGCGCTCGGCATCGGAGATTCCCTCACGCTGGAAGTGGACGGCCGCCGGACGACTCTCCGCATCGTCGGCGAGGCGTTCTCCAGTGACTCCGACCAGATCCTGACCGACCGGGGCACACTCGCCGCGTTGTCCGCGGAGCCACGCATCGACGGCTACGAGGTGCGCGTCAAACCCGGCACGGACGTCGCCGCCTACACCGAAAGTGTCGGCGCCGGCGCGGTGTTCGCCGATGCCCTGATCATGCCGCGGGACGACGACAGTTCGACGATCGACATCATGCTGGGGCTCATCACGACCCTGACCCTGTTCCTCGCGGCGGTGGCCGGGCTGGGCGTCCTCAACACCGTCGTCCTCGACACCCGCGAACGCGCCCAGGCCATGGGCGTCCTCAAATGCCTGGGCATGACGCCGCGCCAGACCACCGTCATGGTGCTGACGTCGGTGGCCGGGCTCGCCGTCGTCGGCGGACTCGCCGGACTCCCGTTGGGCGCCGCGCTGCACCACACGGTCGCCCCCGCCATCGCGGGGACGGCGCAACTACGGCTGCCCGATGCGATGCTCACGGTGTACTCGCTGCCGATGTACGCACTTCTCGCGGCTGCCGGGCTGGTCCCGGCCGCCCTCGGCGCGGCAATACCGGCGATCCGCGCGGCCCGGGCCCGGGCGTCAGGGGTACGGACGGAGTGATCCGAAGCCGGTGTCGGCTTCCGGCCGCTATCGCGGGTCTTCGGCACCGGCTTCCGCTTCGAAAACCAGCTCCCGCGGCGGTCCCACCAGCAGGTCGGGACCCGCCGCGAGGGCTTCCTTCAGGTGCGGGCTGTCCAAGTGCGCGGCGAACGCGCCGCGGTCGCGCCACTGCTCGAACACCAGCCACGCGCCCGGGCGTTCCGGGTGCGTGTAGGCCTCGTAGGCGAGGTTCCCAGGCTCGTCCTGCGACGGCGTGACCATGGACAGTGCCTGCGCACGGACGTCGTCCTCGCGGCCCGGTGCCGCCTCCAGTAGGGCGATCGCGGTGACCGGCCGGGGTGCCGGGGCGAACAGTGCCAGCGTCTCGCGGAGTTGCGAGTGCACCGGCGACGGCAGCGCGTCCGGCGCGAACCACTCCAGGGCGTCGAACTTGTGTGGCTCCCCGATCGCCACCGCGGCCGGGTCCACGCGCACCGCGAACACCGCGGCCACCCAGTGCGACTCGACGGGGTCGCCGCGCAGCACGTTGCGCATGCCGAGCGGGGTGATCTCCAGCGGCGCCGCCGTGTACTCCTCGGTGACCTCACGCGTCACCGCGGCCTCGAACGTCTCGCCGAACTCCAGGGCCCCAGCCCCGCAGTCCCAGGTCCCGGCCTCGTCCCGGGCGCCCGGCGCGCGGCGGGCGAGGAGGATGCGGCCGGTGCCGTCGTGGCAGACGAAGACGCAGGACACGGAGGGGGTGGCAGACATGCGGATCCTGTTCGGGAGAGCCGTGCGGACACGGGTGGGCAGTGCGGTCCTGGGTCAGAAGTGGTGCAGCAGTTCCGCGAACGACGCCAGCTGCAGAATCCCGCGGTCCGCGGCGTCCACGACGTCCTGTTCCAGCACCCACGTGTGCTCGTGCGGGATGAACACCGCCCGCAGCCCGGCCTCCCGGGCCGGCAGGATGTCGGACTTCGGCGAGTTGCCGATCATCCACCCGGTCGCCGGGTCGAGGCCCAGTTCGGCGATCAGCGCGAGGTAGGTCGCGGTGTTCTTCTCCGGGACGACGTGCACGCTCCGGAAGTGGTCGCCGATCCCCGACGCGGCCACCTTCGCGGTCTGTTCGTCCAGGTCGCCCTTGGTGACGAGCCGGAGTTCGTGCCGGGCGCCGAGCGCCGTGAGGGTATCCGCGACGCCCGGGATCAGTTCGATCCCGCCGCGGCGGAGCAGCGGTGCGGCGAGCAGTTCGATGTGCTCGCGGTCCGCGTCGGTCGTCGGCAGGCCGGTGAGCTTGGCGGCGCATTCGGCGAGGCTGAGCAGGAAGACCTGGCTGCCGTAGCCGAGGGTGACCGCGTTGGCGTGCTCGATCGCGTTCAGCTCGGTGCGGACCTGCGCGCGGGTGAGTCCGGGCGGGGTCAGCCAGTCGAGGTAGGCGTCGATGACCCGCTCGAACAGGATGTTGTTCTCCCACAGCGTGTCGTCCGCGTCGATCAGGAGCACCTGGGCTGCGGAGACGGCGGGCGGCGGGCCGGGCGGCGTTGCGTGTCGGGTCACGCTGCAGAGTAAACAGCGCATGCGGTGCGGATCAACGCGATTTGTGCCCCTCGTGCAAGGGCCTGCGGCCGGGTCCGGCACCGCTTCGGCGGGCACTGCTCACCCGGCCGTCCGGCCGTGTTCACCGGGGTGTCATGCGGGCGTGCGTGGATGGTCCGCGTCGGGTGGGCGCGGGTCGCGGGGGTGGGGTTTCGGGTGCAACGTCCGGCGTCCGGGTCCCCTGCCGATCCCCTCGCGTCCCTGCCCCCCGACGGCCATACGGTCGTCCGCACACTGCGCTCGGACGCGCACGGCACGGTGCTGCTGTGCCGTGGCGACGACGACGCTCTTCGTGCGGTGGAGGTCCTGCGGGCCCGCGCGGGGACCGAGGCCGCCCGGCTCGCGTTGCACGCCGAGCTGCTCGCGGCGGCCGCGGCGGGCCGGCATCCGTGCGCGGTCGCCGTGCACGACGTGGGGGTGACGCCCGACGGGCGCGGCTTCGTCGTCCGCGACTTCCTGGAGGGCGGCCCGGTGGCCGGGCCGCTGCCGGTGGCCGAGGTGGTGTTGGCCGGGATTCGCTGCGCGCTGGCGTTGCGGGCGGCGCACTGCCGCGGCGTGCTGCATCTCGACGTGCGGCCGGGGGTGCTGCTGCGCGGCGGCGACGACGAGGTGTATCTGTCCGGTGTCGGCATCGCCCGGGTGCTCGCCCGTACGTCCCCGTCGGCCGCGGAGGGCCGGGATCCGGCGTATCTGCCGCGCGAGTTGGCCGGGTGGGAGCTGCCCGGCCCGGCCGCGGACGTGTACCTGCTCGGCGCCACGTTGTACGCGCTGCTCGACGGCGTCCCGGAAGACGCCGACGACGTGCTGTTCCGTGCGCTCGTCGACGGCCGCCCGCCGCGTCCGCACGGCGAACCGATGCCGGCGCGTCTGACCGATCTGCTGCGACGTATGGCCGCCCCCTATGCGGCGGACCGCCCGTCTCTCGGCGAAGTCCACGGTGTGCTGTGCGGGTTGGTGCCCCGCGAGGCCGCGGACCGGGTGCCGCGGCTGGATCCCGAGCCGGACGAGCCCGATCCGCTGCTGCGCCCGGATCCGCCGGAGGAGCCGTACGAGGACGAGGAAGACGATCCCGACCATGCCGCCCGGCAGCGTCGGCGGCGGCGTTGGATCGCCGGCATTGCGGTGGCGGCCGCGGTGCTGTTCGCGGGCGGGGCCTATGCGTTGACGCAGACCGGTGGGGGCGGCGGCACATCCCGTTCGGGCACCGGCACTTCCCCGTCGGGGGGTGTCTCATCGGGTGCGCCGCGGCTGTTGGCGGGCTCGCAGGCCGCGCAGTTCACGCCCAAGGACGTCACCACGGCGGCCTTCGGCGGCAGTACCCAGGTGGCGTGGCAGCCGCCCGGCGACAGCGCCCAAGTGGCCGGGTTTCTCGTGCTCGCGCAGGACCCGCAGACCGGTGCGGTCGCGGACCGGCGGCAGATCCCCTCGGGCACGTCGAATGCGGTCTTCACGCTGCCGAAGGGTGCGGCGGCGGCGTGCTTCACGGTCACGACGCTGGTGCGGATGCCGGACGGGACGCTGGGTCTGGCCCCGGCGCCGCAGGTGTGCCCACCGCGCCCGTCCGCGACGCCGCCGACGGCGCGCCCCTGAGTCCGGGGCGGGCGCGCCGCACGGCGTTGCCGCTCAGGGCATCGTCGGGTGGGCCACGCCCCATGGCATGGCCGAATCGACGGTGTCCCCGGCCTCGGGGATCATCTTGGCCACCCGCTTGGTGGTGATCTCGATGATCCGTTCGTCCTGCCAGCCGGGCTTGGGCCGGTGGGCGAACAGGTGCCCGGGCTGGTCGAGGTTGTTGAGCAGCCCGGACTGCCCGGCCCATTTGGTGGCCATCTGCTGGCTCGCACCGCCAGCGAAGCCGGTGCTGCCGCTCAGGCCGAGGTCGACGGCCCAGTCCATGGCGCCCATCTGCTTGTGCTCGACGTTCACCTTGTAGAGGTCCTCGGCGGTCTTGCCGACGAGGCTGGACGCCATGCTGTTGAGGCCGCCGGTGTACCAGTGGCGTTTGGACGCGATCGTGTCGGCCGTGGTGTCGAGGAACTTGGCGGTCTTGCTGGTGTAGCGGTAGCCCCCGTCGGCGTCGAGGCCTTGGGCGCGGTTGCCGTGCTCCTTGGCGCGCGCTTCGGCTTCCTGGGCGCGGGCCTCCTGCTGACCGGCCTTGACCTCGGCGCGGTGTTCGGCCTTGTCGGCGGCGTCGGCGGCCTTGTTGGCGTCGTTCTGCGCCCGGGTGGCCTTCTCGTCGAGTTCGTGGGCCTTGGTCTGCGCGTTCTCGGCCGCGGTGCGTTCCGTGTCGGCCTTGGTCTGGGCCGTGTGGGCGGCGGCCTGCTCGGTATCGCGGTGGCCTTGCGCGGTGTTGGCTTGGTCCTGCGCGTGGGTGGCGCGGGCGTCGGCGGCGTCGGCCTTCTTCCCGGCGGCGTCGGCCTCCTTGTGGGAGGTGTCGGCGTTGCGGCGTGATTCGGCGGCTTGGTCGTGGGATTTCTGCTGGGCGTCGCGGGAGGTGTTCGCGTCGCGTTCGTGGGCTTGGGCTCGGTCGTGGGCCTGGGTGGCGCGGGTCTCGGCTTCGTCGGCCTTGGTGTGCTGCTGGGTGGCTTCGTTGCGTTCGTGTGTGGCCGCGGCGCGTTCCCGGGCGGCGGCGTCCTGGTGCTGTTTGGCGTTGGCGGGGTCTTGCTGCGCCTTGGTCTCGTGTTCGCGGGCCTTGGCGTCGTGGGTGCCGGCGTTCTGTTCGTGGTCGCGCGCGGCGGTGCGGTGGCCGTCGGCGGTGGCTTCCTCGGCGTTGCCCTTGGCGCGTGCGGTGGCCGCGTCCTGGTCGGACTTCGCGGCGGCATTGCCGTGGGCTTGAGCGTCGTCGGTGTGCTGTTTGGCCGCGGCGGTGTGCTGATTGCCTTCGGAGGTGTGCTGGTTGGCGTCGGCGCGGTGTTGTCCGGCCTCCGTGCGGGCGTCGTCGGCGGTCTTTTGGGAGGCGGCACGCTGGTCTTCGTGGGCCTGCGCGCGCTGTCCGGCTTCGTCGGCCTTGGTCTGGTGGGTGTGCGCTTCGTCGCTGTGCGCCTTGGCGGTGTCGTGGGCGGTGGAGGCCTCGGTCTTGGCGTGGTCGGCGGCGGTCTGCTTGGCAGTGGCGTCGGCGCGCTCCTGGGCGGCGTTGGTGCGGGCCTTCGGCACGTTCTCGTTGGCCCGGTGGTCGGCGGCGCGTTCGTTGGCGGCGTCCTGCTTTGCGGGGTACTTCGCCTTCTCCGCATCCGTGGCGCCGCGCTGCTGTGCCTTGGTGCTCGCGTCGCGTGTGGTGCCGCCGTTGCCGTCCGGGATCTTCTTGCCGAACTTGAGGCGGTCGCGCAGTGCTTCGCCGGCGCCCTTGCCGCCGACGCTGACGAACGCACCGGCGGCGGCGTTGATCAAGGCGCCGGACTGGATCAGCTTGACGTCTTCGCCGCTGAGGTACTGGGCGGTGAGCGTGGTGGCGTACTTGGTGCCGAAGTTGGCGGTGTACTGGAGGCCGTACTTGGTGACACCGACTTTGGTCTTGCCCCAGCGGGTCGGCGCGGGGGCGTTCTTCCACTCGCCCTTGAAGCCGCGGGCCAGCTTGGTGTCCTTCATCCAGTCGCCGACCCGGTTGAGCCGGGTTCCGGCACCGGCGGCCAGGGACTTGACCTTGTTGGCCGCGCGCACGAACTTGCTCGCGGTGTTGGCGCGTTGGGCGAACTTGGCGAGGGATATCGCGGTCTTGAGCTGTTTGATGCCGGGGATGACGTCCAGTAACGACATGAAGACGTCGCCCATGGTGGCGCGGCCTTGGGTGGCTTCGTAGATGGTGGATGCGGCCACGAGGAGGGCGGCGCCGAGCAGGATCCAGGTGAGCGGCCCTCCGACGAAGAGGGCCACCACGCTGAGGATCGCAATGCCGATCTTCAGCCACGGCACCACGTTCTCGTAGAACGAGTCGACCATGCGGCCGAACCAACTCTTGTTGTGGATGCCGGCCTTGGAGGCGTCTTTGAGCGCGCGGGCGGCCGCCGACCCGGCTTGGTCGCGCATGCTCTGGGCGTCCTTGAGCAGGGTCTGGGCGGCGCTGAAGTCGTCGTTGGCCTTGGTGACGGCGTTGCCCGCGTTGGTGACGTCGTCGTTGGCATCCCGCAGGCGCTTGGCCGCCGCGGTGATCTCGGCCGGGGTGGGCACGGGCAGGCCCAACTTGACGTGGTTGGTCTGGCGGTCGACCTCGGTCTGCGCGCTCTGCTGGTGGCTTGCCGCCTGGGACTTCCAGGTGCCCGCGGACGTCCGGGCGGTGTTGGCGCTCTCGCCCTTCTGGCGGGCCGTCTCGGCCTTGGTCTGCGCGTCGCGCAGCAGCGGGTGGTAGACGGACAGCGCGTCGGCGGCCTTGCGGTAGGAGGCCTCCATCTTGTCGAGATCGGGCACCATGTCCTCGGTGTGCCGCCGGATGGCGGTGGCGGTGCGCCCGATCATCTGCGCGATCTCCGAGTCGCGGCTGTTCTTGTCCACTTGTGTACGGGCGTTCGCGGCGCGGTCGGCGTACTGGGCGAACGCCTGGGCGAGCTTCTTGACTTCGTCCGGATCGCCGGGCACCGGGTCGTCGTGGATGCCGAAGACCCGGAAGTCCGTGTTGCGGCCCATGGTCTCCCCTCGTGGTCGTCGTGTGGCCGGGCACACCGGCGCGCCGCCCGGATCGATCGGCCGGGCGGCGCGGGTGGGTACTGCTCCTTGCTTGCCGACTTGCGTTCCGGCTTGCGTTCCGGCTTGCTCGCCAACCTGCCTGCCGACGCGCCTGCCGGCTTGCCCGCCGACGTGCTTCGGGGAAGCGGCGTCAGCCGTTGAGGCCCTGGCTGAGCTGCATGTCGGTGTTCTCGAACGTCTCGGCGGCCTTCTTGAGGTAGCCGCTCATGCCTTCGAGACCCGCGATGGTCTGGCTCGCGCCGCGGTTGAACTCCTCGTAGGAGGTCTCGAATTGCTTGCTGGACTTGTCGGTGACGTAGCCCCCGTTGACCAGCGTCTTGATGAGCGTCTGGAGGACGGTGAGCTTGTCGATGATGTCGGCGTGGCCGTCCTTCAGGTCGTCGGCGGCCTTGCGCATGTCGTCGTACGTGACGCTGAGGTTTCCGGCCATGGGGGAACTTCCTCTCTGGGTACGGGGCTTCGCTGCGACCAGGCTCGGCCTAGGCGTACGTGAAGCAGAAGGTGGCGCTGATCGCGTCGAACAGCTCCAGGAAGGGGTCCTGGAGCGGCAGGTTGGGGCTGGTGGCGGTGATGACGGCGACCCGGTCCGGGCTGCCCGGCACGCGGACGAACGTCTGCATGGTGATCATGCGGGCGGACCGGTGGGTCCCCGGGACCGGCAGGTCCTCGACGCCTTCGGTGCGCACCGCCGTTCCCGCGCTCGGGAGTTCGAGGACCGCTACGCGTTGCCAGGTGTCGTCCGCGTTCTGTGCCTGCTTGGCGGGGAACCGTTTGGCCATCGCCTGCGGGTCGGTGTCGAGGGATGACCCGTCGTCCCGACGGGTGTCGACCACCGCCATGGTCAGGCCTGCGGTCACCGGGGTTTCGGCGTCGAGCGCGTCCGCGTAGCAGCCGCAGTAGACCGCACCGGAGTCCCACGCGTCGCGCGCGCTCTGCCGCAGGATCCGGAGCAGCATCGGCCGGTACGGGGCCAGTTCCGGGTACGCGCGGACGCGCTCGTTGACCGCCTTGCGGATGTTGTCGTCGCGGCCGGCCGGATGGATGTCGAACTCGTACCAGCTGTCCGGCACGCGGATCGACACTCCGACAGGCGCGCCTGTGCCCGTGCTCCGCACCTGCCCCGCCTCCCCGTGCCCCCGTGGATCCCGCCTGGAAGATTCCTAACGCACGCCGGGGAAGCAACCGGATTCACCGAGGTGAACAGCAGGGAATATCAAGGTGAATAAGTCTGCGTGGTGATGTGGTTCTTCAGCGCGGCATCCGTCGCGATGAAATTCTCGACGGTATCCGAGGCCATTTTGGCAAGCGCGCCGGTCGACTGGACGATGCGCTTGCGGCCGTCCCGCCAGCCGCTCACGAAGTGGTCCAACGCCCCTGCCAGCTCCCCGGATCCGAGGTATCCGCGGGCCAGGTCGATGTCGTGCTGGGTGCCGTTGAGGTTCGTGGCGATGGCTTCGAGCCGCAGTGACATCAGCTTGAGTTCGGTCGTCTTCAGATACAAGTCGGCCATCGTTATACCCTTTCACGCAGTGCTGGGGATTACGACCGTGACCACGATAAGCGGCACCGCCGCCGTCCCGTTGCCGGATCCCCGATATGTCAATCTCCGCGCCGCGTTGCCGGGCGCGGGCCGGGAATGCGGGAGCGGCATGGAATTCCGGGTCGGCATCGCGGCGCCGCACGGCGGCGAGGCGGACAGCGCGCTGGGTGACGTGCTGGGCGCCGTGCTGGTGGAGGCCGCGGCGGAGACGCCGGTCGGGGCGCTGGCCGTCGAACTCGCGGGCTACGCGGGGGTTCCGGTGCCGCCGTACGGTCCGCCGGACCTGTTCGTCGCGGGGCACCGCCTGGACGCCGGACAGCCGGTGGGCGAATCGCCGCTGCGCGACGGGGTGGTGGTGACCGTCGGGGAAGCCGGCTCCTCCCCGTTGCCGGACCAGGCCGGTGTCGAAATCCACGTCGTCGGCGGCCCGGACGCGGGCGGCGTCCACCGCCTCGGTCCGAGCACCGCCGTCCTGGGCTCCGGCACAAACGCCTGGATCCGGGTCGCCGACCCGGCGCTGCCGGCCGAGGCCGCCGAGGTGGACGTGGCGGTGGACGGCGCCGTGACGGTACGCCCGCTCGACGGCGCCGAAGTGCACCTCGACGGCGAACTCCTCGACGGGGAAGGGGAATGGCCGCTGCGAAGCGTCCTGTCCTGCGGACTGACCCTGTTCGAGCGCGCGGTGCCGTCGTTCCCCAACACCGCCCTGCGTCCGGCCGACGACGGCGCGGGCCTGGACTTCAATCGCCCGCCACGGGTGCAACCCCTGCCCCGGCGACGCAAGTTCCAGATCCCGACGCGTCCCGAGCAGCACGAGTCGGCGCCGCTGCCCTGGCTGATGATGCTGAGCCCGCTGGTGGGCGCGCTGGCGATGGCGTACCTCATGCACACCACGCGCATGCTCTACCTGGCCGTGCTCAGCCCTCTCTCCATGGCCGGGATGTATCTGACCAACAAGCGCCACGGCCGGCGTTCGTTCCGTTCCCGGCTGGCCCGCTACCGGCAGCGCAAGGCGTCGATCGAGGAGCAGGTCGAGCACGCGATCACGCTGGAGACGCTGCAACGCCGCGTGGCCTGCCCGGACCCGGCGAAGGCCGCCCTGATCGCCACCGGCCCCCGGCAGCGGCTGTGGGAACGGCGGCGCACCGACCCCGACCGCTTGCTGCTGCGGGTCGGCACCGGCGCCGTGCCGTCCGAGGTGGAGGTGACGGACCCGCGGCGCGAGGAGCACCGGCGCACGGATCCGCGCAGGCTCACGGACGTTCCGGTGACGGTGCCGCTGCCGGACGTCGGGGTCCTCGGCGTCGCGGGCAGCGGCGCGCTGCCGCGGGCGGTGGGGCGGTGGCTGGTCGCGCAGGCGGCGGTGCTGCACAGCCCGGCCGAGCTGCGGATCTGCGTGCTGTCCGAGCAGGCCGGTGCCGCGGACTGGGACTGGGTGCGGTGGCTGCCGCACACGCGCCCGGAGAACGGCGGCCAGGCGGTCGCCCTCGTCGGCACCGACGCCGATTCGGTAGGACGACGGATCGCGGAGTTGCTGGCCGTGCTGACGGCCCGGCAGGCAGCGCTCCGCGACCGCACCGACGGAGCACCGTCGGGGGACCCCGACTTCCTGATCGTGATGGACGGTTCGCGCCGCCTGCGCACGGTCCCGGGCATCACCCGACTGCTGCGCGACGGGCCCGCGGTGGGCTTGTTCGCGGTGTGCCTCGACGCCGACCGCCGGCTCCTGCCCCAGGAGTGCGGCGCGGTCGCCGAGGAGGACTGGTACGGCACCCTGCGCGTCACCCGCGCCGGCGCCGCCGCGGCCGACGGTGTCCGCCCGGACGCGGTCTCCGCCGCGTGGTGCACGTCGGTGGCGCGCGCCCTCGCCCCGATCCGCGACGCG
Organism: Uniformispora flossi; assembly: GCF_049534875.1. Classification (NCBI taxonomy): domain Bacteria; kingdom Bacillati; phylum Actinomycetota; class Actinomycetes; order Kitasatosporales; family Streptomycetaceae; genus Uniformispora; species Uniformispora flossi. The sequence goes on along the minus strand of NZ_JBMULZ010000009.1, from coordinate 219,742 downwards.
AAGCAGGACGAGGCCGTCGGACTCCCCGACGCGTCCCGGCTGTTGGACGTCCTCGAACTGGAGCCGCCGACCGGCGACGTCATCGCGGCGCGGTGGGCGATGGGCGGCCGCTCGACGGTGGCGATCGTCGGCGAGTCCTTCGACGGCGCCTTCGGCGTCGACCTGGTCCGCGACGGACCGCACGGCCTGGTCGCCGGCACCACCGGCTCCGGCAAGTCCGAGCTGCTCCAGACCATCGTCGCATCGCTGGCCGTCGCCAACCGCCCCGACGCCATGACGTTCGCCCTCGTCGACTTCAAAGGCGGCGCCGCGTTCAAGGACTGCGCCCGCCTCCCGCACACCGTCGGGATGGTCACCGACCTCGAAGCCCGCCTCGTCGAGCGCGCGTTGGAGTCCCTGGCCGCGGAACTCCGGCGCCGCGAGCACATCCTCGCGGCCGCCGACACCAAGGACCTGGAGGACTACCAGGTCGCGATGCGCACCAACCCCGCGCTGCAGCCGCTCCCCCGGCTGCTCATCGTCATCGACGAGTTCGCCGAGATGGTCACGCAGATGGGCGAATACGTCACCGCGCTCGTCAACATCGCCCGCCGGGGCCGCTCGCTCGGCATCCACCTGATCCTGGCCACCCAGCGCCCGAGCGGTGCGGTATCCGGCGAGATCCGCGCCAACACCAACCTGCGGATCGCGCTCCGGGTCACCGACACGGCGGAGAGCGCCGACGTCATCGACGCACCGGACGCCGGACGGATCTCGAAGTCCACGCCGGGCCGGGCGTTCGTCCGCCTGGGTGCCACCTCGCTGCTCCCCTTCCAGTCCGCCCGCGTCGGCGGCCGACGGCCGGGTGCGGCCGGGGACGCGGAGATCCCGCGGCCCCGGGTCGTCGACATCCCGTGGTCGTCCCTCGGCGCACCGCCGCCGCCCCCGCCGCGCAGTGCGGCGGTGGAGAGCGACGACCTGCTGACCGACCTGGCGGTCCTCGTCGACGCGGTGCGGGAGGCGAACGACCGGCTGGGCATTCCGGCGCAGCACAGCCCGTGGGCACCGCCGTTGCCTTCGCTGCTCACCGTCGGCGAACTCCGCCCGTACGACGGTCCCTTCGCGGACACGCTGCGCCCGGCTCCCTACGCCCTGGAAGACGTCCCTACCGAGCAGGCGCGCTACGTCCGCGCGATCGACTTCACCAGCTTCGGCCACCTGATCGCGGCGGGCGCGCCGCGCTCCGGACGTTCGCAACTTCTCCGCACCATCGCCGGATCGGTCGCTCTGGCGAACTCCTGCGCGGATGTCCACCTGTACGGCATCGACTGCGGCAACGGCGCGCTACTGGCGTTGGAAGCTCTCCCCCACTGCGGTGCCGTGGTGCGCTCGACCGACACCGAACGGGCCGTGCGGCTGCTCGGCAAGATCACCGACGAGGTGAAGCGGCGGATGGCGCTGCTGGGCGAACGCGGCTTCACCGACATCGCCGAGCAGCGCGCACATGCGGCCGCGGAGGATCGATTGCCGCACATCCTCCTGCTCCTGGACCGCTGGGAGGGCTTCACGACGAGCATCGGCGACCTCAACCACGGCGAGCACACCGACACGATCCTGCAGTTGATGCGCGAGGGCGCGAGCGTCGGCGTCCACGTCGTCGTGAGCGGCGACCGGACGCTGCTGACCGGCCGGATCTCGACGATCACCGAGAACCGGCTGGCGTTCCAACTGAGCGACAAGAACGACTACGGGTTGGTGGGTTTGATGGCGCGCAAGGCGCCGGATGCGTTGCCGCCGGGTCGGGCGTACCGCATCGGCGCGGTGGAGCTGCAGGTGGCGCTGCTCGGTGCGGACCCCGCGGGTCAGGCACAGGCTGCCGACCTACGGGCGATCGGGGCGTCGGCGGCGGCCCGCGATGCCTCCGTGCCGCGCTCCCGACGCCCGTTCGGCGTGGACGTGCTCCCGACCCGGATCGCGTACGCGGCGGCGGTGGCGCTGCGCTCGCGGGGCGGTGGCGTGGCGGCCGCTGCGAGCCCGCTGTGGGCGATGATCGGCGTCGGCGGGGACACGTTGTCGGTGCTGGGCCCGGATCTGGCGTCGGCCACGCCCGCATGCGTCATCGCCGGGCCGCCGCTGTCGGGGCGCAGCACGACGTTGCTGACGATCGCCCGCGGGTTCCTGTCCGCCGGCACGGAGCTGATCGTGCTGGCGCCGCGCACCTCGCCGCTGCGCTCGCTGGCCGACCTGCCGGGCGTCATCGCGGTCTTCACCGGCCCGGACGTCCCCCGCGACGAGTTCACCGCGGCCATCGACAAGCTCTCGGGCCCCGGCGCGGTCCTCGTCGACGACGCGGAACTCCTCCGCACCTGCGACGCCGCGGAGCAGCTGACGGCCCTGATCCGCCGCCAACTGCGCCCCGACCTGGCTCTCGTCCTGGCCGGCGACGCCGATGACATCTGCGCCGGCTTCACAGGCTGGCAGGTGGAGGCGAAGAAGGCCCGGCGAGGGCTGCTCCTGTCCCCCCAGAACAACGCCGACGGCGATCTGATCGGTGTCCGCCTGCCGCGCGCTTTCGTCGGCCAGCCGATCCACCCCGGCCGCGGAGTCCTGCACTTGGGCGACGGCGAACTGACGATGGTGCAGGTACCCGCGGCAGGGGGGTGGCCGGGCGGCGAGGCCTGAGCCGCAGAGCCGCTCTGACAGTGGGCGCACGCAACACCCCGCCCCGAGCCCGACATCAGTCGCCTCGACGTGCCGCAATCGCGTGCTGCGCCGCCGCGACCGCGGCCGGGACGGCGACGACGGCGGCCACCCCCGCCACCACGCCGATCGCCGTCCACGGCATCAGCAGCGGGCCCACGCCGGTCAACGACACCAGCGCCGTCCACAACGGCAGCAGCGTCAGCGCGGTGGCCAGCAGTCCCAGAACCACACCGACTGCCACCGTCAGCGCGGCCTCGGCGGCCGCCGTCCGACGGATCTGTGCCCGCGTCGCGCCCGCCAGGCGCAACGCCTGCCACGCGGGGGCCTGGTCGGCGGCCGACATCGCGGTCGCGTTCGCGATGGCCAGGCAGCCGAAGAGCACGGCGAGACCGAGCACGAAAGCCACGGACAGCCGCTTGCGATCGTCCTGCGACCCGCCGCTCTGCGCCTGCGCCCACTGGTCGCCACTACGGACCGCCGCGCCGTACCGGGCCGCCGTGCCGCGCACCGCCGCTTCCGCCTGCGTGTGCTCCGCCCCGGCAGGCAGCCGGACGAAGGTCTCCGCCGGTGCGCCGGGCGGCGCGTACGACCGGCTCACCAGCACGGGCGACCCACTTGCGCCGGGCTCGACCGTGGCGACGATCCGCAGCGTGTGCTCGCTCCCGTCGGCCATCCGCACCGGAATCTCTGCTCCGAGGGTGTGCTGCTCCCAGTCGTCCGGGACGACCACACCGCCCGCGTCCAGATCGGCGATCGCCCCGGAGGTGACGCGCAGGCGCAGGGCGTCGCCCCAGGTCCGCGGGTCGATCGCGTAGGCCTCCGCCACGACCCAGATCGACGCGGCCGGGGTCAAGCGCACCGTCATCGGCACCGGTGCCGTCGCCACCACGCCCGGAATGGCCTGGAGTTCGGCGGACGGCACGCGGGCGTCGACGACGAAGTCCGCGGTCACCCGGTCCTGGGTCTCCCGGACCTTCGCCGCCTGCACGGTGTCCGTGCCGGCGATCAGCGTCGCGCCGAGCGCGACGGTCATCAGCACCGGCGCGACGGTGGCCGCCGTACGCCGCGGGGCCGCCGCCGCACCCGCGCGGGCGAGTTCGAGGGTGAGCGGAGCCCGTCGCGTGGTGATCCGTCCCAACGCGTGCAGCAGCCCTCGGACGAGCAGCGGCGCCAGCAGGGCGACGCCGGGGATCACCAGCATCGGGGCGACCGTGCGGTGCTTGCGGTGGATCGCCTCGTCCGGCATGAAGAGCGCAGTGGCCAGCAGATAGCCGAACACCGCGACCAGGAGGACCGCACCGACGATCAACCGGCCCCGCGCCGCCCCCGGCTCGTCGAGGGCCGCCTGCCGCAGCGCCTCGACGGGACGGACCCGCGCCGCCTGCCGGGCCGCGGCAACCGCACCGCTCACCGCGACGACGACGCCGGTCGCGAACGCGACGTACAGCGGCCACTGCGCGCTGCTTGCGGTCAGCCACGCGGGCGCCAGCTCGTGCCGCCCGAGCCACGCGATCAGCTCCGGCGCGGCCAGCCGCCCCAGCAGGCAGCCCAGGACACCCGCCGGCACCGACAACCACACGGCCTCGCGCAGCACCATCCGCCGCACCTGGCGCGGCGTCGCACCGACGGCACGCAGCAGCGCGAGTTCACGCCGCCGCCGGGCAACCGAGAACGCGAACGTCGACGCAACCACGAACACCGCGGCGAACACCGACGTCCCGACGGCGGTACCGGCCAAGGCATCCGTGGCGATCAAAGCATCGTGGTCGTCACCGCGCCCGTGCGCGGTGGCCGACGAAGCGAGCACGATCAGCATCGCGGCCACACTGGCCACACCGAAGGCAAGCGTCACAAAACTGCCGGCGAGGTCGCCGAACCTGCCGTGCAGGGAGGGGAATCTGATGCGGCGCCGCGCGGCGCCGATACGGGTCGAAGACACGCCGTTCAGTGAATCGGCATTGACGCTGGGCGCCCATGGTGCCGACGCCCGGAGGCGACGGGGGGACAGCCCCCGTGCCGCCGGGGTCGGGTGGGAGATAGCCGGCCGTCCCGTGCTGCCGCCGAGGCATCTCCCGGGCAAAGGAAGGGACTTGGTCGGCCCCACGAGGTCTGCAAGCGGTTGCGGCGGCGGGCTCACCGCGCCGCCGCCGCAGAACAACACCGGTGCGTCCGAGGCGCTGTCGCTATCGCTTGATGGAATCCATCAGGGCAGACCACGAGGCTGAGGAGAGGGCAAGGTGGCCGCGGTCGGTGTCCTTGCTGTCGCGGACGCCGATGGCGTGGCCAAGGGCGGCAGTCTCGACGCACTCGCCACCCTGGTTGCCGCTATGGCTCGACTTCCGCCATTGGCCGTGTCCGGACGGGAGAACGGCTGTCTCGACGCACGCACCGCCTTGGTTGCCGCTGTAGGTCGACTTCCGCCAGAGAACGGCTGCCTCGATGCAGTTGCCCCCTTGATTGCCGCTGTGACTCGACTTGCGCCACGCCGGTCCGCTGGGCGTCGTCATCGGATGCCATCCCGTAAGTCACCTATGAGGTCCTCGCTGGTCCAGAGGACGCGCCACCCAACCAGTCAATGTAGCCCAATGCCGATGCGGTGCGGGATAGCGCGCAGCTACCAAACGGGAGCCCGTTGTGCAGGTACGCAATCCGTCCCTCGGAGAGGGCCCGAACGGCGGCGGCCAAGAGGCGGCAGACCCTGTCCGGTACGAGCTCCAGAGCCTTGCCGACCACGACGAAGCGGGCCGAGCCGAAGGCGCTGAGCGGCTGATGCCAGGAACTACAGCAGGAAGCAATCGGGGCTTGGTGGGATCACGTACGCGGCAGGGGGGCTGCGGCCGGGAGTGCCGTCACCGCGGGCTGAGGCCTTCGATCACCGCGCGGGGGAGGTAGTCGGACTCGACCCGCACCGGGATGCCCCGGTCGTGGGCAAGGCAAGCCAGTCCGAGGGCGTCGAAGGAGAGTTGCCCGTCCGGGTCGTCGATGCCGTCGCCTGCGCTGTAGTAGTCGGCGTACAGGCCCAGTGCGTCGGCGAGGGCGGCGTTGAAGCCGTCCGCGTCGTCCTCCGTGATGCGGTCGAGCAGTCGGACGCGGGGGTTGCGCAGGCACTCCCAGTGCGCGTCGCCGGAAGTCCTGGCCAGTGCGCGCCGCAGATGCGGGCGCGGATCGGTGCCGCGCAGGACGGCGTGGCACGAGCGGGCGTAGGAGTTGGTGTCCCCAAGCGTCGCGTGCAGGTCGTCGGCATCGAACGCGGCCAGGGCCGCGAGGTCTGCCTGCCTGCGGGACGTCCATGCCAGCGCGGCGGCCCGCACGTACGTCCAGTCCGAGGCGTCGCCGTTCCGTCCGGACGCGGGCAGTTCCGCAGTGTGCCCGGCCAGGGTGACGGCGACCATGGTGCCCCGCGGGACGGCGGCGAGCCGGAACGCCGACGCCAGCGACTCGCTCGCGAGGGCCACCCCGTCGATGTAGTCGGCGCTCTCGGCGCGCGGGTCCAGGACGGAGCGGAACGACAGCTCCATCATCGTGTGCTCCCCGGGACCGGCCATCGCCGAGAACCGGAACTGGACGAGCACGTCCGGGTGGAACGCGGATCCCACCCGCGATGCGGAACGCTTCCCGGAGTTCGCCAGCCAGCGGGCGGCGCGCTCGGCATCGAAGGCGGGCCGGGCGATCGGGCCGTCCGCGCTCGGCTTCCTTGGCCCCGCGCGCGTGAACAGCCGCTCGGGCAGGTAGCCGGACGCGACCTCGACCGGCAGTCCGGTCTCGTGCGCGAGCGCGGCCATGGCCACCGGCCCCCACGCGACGAGGTCACGCGGATACTTCCCGGCCCGTTCGCGGTGCCGCCGCAACGCCTCGGCCAGGGCAGCGTTGAACGCGGCGGCGTCGCGTTCGGCGATGGCGCGGAGCATCGTGCCCTCGGGGGAGTCCGGGTAGCTCTCGGCGGGCTGCTTCGCCCAGAAGGCACGCAAGCCCTGAAGGTCGTCGTCCTCGGGCAGGTGCCGGGTCAGCGCGTACAGCCCGGCCAAGACGTCGTCCGCGCCGCCGGCGACCGCGACTTGCCAGGCCACGAGCCAGTCGTGCGCGCTCAGGCGCGCTTCCTCCTCCTGCCGGAAGCCGAACCCGACGCCCAGGTAGTCGACGAACGCCCGGACCTCCTCACCGACCGGCACGGTCCGAGCGACCGCGAAGTCCCGGTACAGCGCCGCGGCAGAGGTCAGCGCGAGCCAGGTCTCGCGTGTCTCGACGTACGGGTCGATCTCGACCGTGCGCGCGGCCGCGTAGTCCAGCAGCATGTCGGCAAGCATCTCGATGCCGTACGCACCGCCGTTCTCGGCGAGCTTGGTATCCCGGTCGAGCCGCTCGGGCACGGCTGCCAAAGCGGCGGCGACGGCGGCTGGGGCGATGCTGTGGCGATCAATGTGCATGGGGCGTGATGGTAGTCATCGGCTGCCCGCCCGGCGCTCGATCCGACACGCGGCCGCCGCAGACCAACACCCGTGCGTCCGAGGCTCTCGCGCTATCGCTTAAGGGACTTCGTGAGAGCAGACCACGAGGCCGTGGAGAGGGTCAAGTGGCCACGGTGGGTGTCCTTGCTGTCGCGGACGCCAATGGCGTGGTCGAGGACAGCCGTCTCAACACAGTCGCCGCCTTGTTGACCGCTGTGGCTCGACTTCCGCCAGAGCACGGCCGTCTCGACGCAGTTGCCACCCTGCTGACCGCTATACGAAGACTTGCGCCACGTGAGCCGGGGAAGTGCGGTCATGCTGTTCCCTCCAGGAGGTCTCTCAGATGCCGGGCGGTGCGTTCGGGTGACAGCGTGTCGGCCCGCAGCAGATCGTAACGGCGCTGCACCTCGGAGACGCCGTGAATGTCGGTCGACATCCGGCCCTCGAAAACGCCTTCGGCGTAAGTGCATTCTCCTTTGCCGGGCACGCTGAGCAGCACGAACGCTCCGTCCATGCAGGCGTGCAGACCAGCCTCGATCGGGACCATCTCCAACACCACGTTGTTCAGGTCGACCAACTCCAGCAGGTGCGTGAGCTGAGCTTGGGCTACCGGCTTGTCCTGGATGAGCCTCAGCAGCGCCGTTTCGTCAACAACGGCCCAGTACTCGGGCGCATCCCGCTTAGTGAGTAAGTGCTTACGCTTCAGTCTGCGATCGACCCACGTGTCGATCGTGCTCGTCGGCACTCGGGCCCGACGCAGCAGGATCCGCATGTACACCTCGCACTGCAGCAGCCCTGGAATTACCTGGGGTTGAAACGTGCGGATCCGCACCGCTGCGGCTTCTGCTTTGGCGAACGTGTCGAACCACCCCGGCTGGTCATCCGCGAGCCGATTGGCGTGAAATGCCGTGGCGATCAGCAGCCCCTCGGCACCGAGCCGCTCGTCGAACTGCGCCACGAACTCCTCGCCAGGGTGTCGTTCCGCGGTCTCGATCTGTCCAACGAACGACCCTGTTGCATGCAGATCCGCGCCCAGCCGATCCTGCGTCAGTCCCGCGCGCAAGCGGAAAAAGCGCAGGTAGGCGCCGAAGAGGTCCCACATCGAAGCTTCCGGATCAAGGGTCTTGGGAGCGGGCATCGTTCGTCTATCCCCCAGGTTCAACTGCTGAACTTCGCGCCGTTCCCAAACTACGCGTCGCCATGTTCCTCTGCGTAGCGAATCGGTCACTGGGAGGCTGGAAATGATGCGCGGTGAGAGTCGGATGACCATCCGTACGTACACGCCCGGCGCGGGCGGCAATCAGCAACGCGACACGCAGGTTCGGGTCATCCGTCCCCACGACGGGTTTCCGCCCTCGTCCGTCTTCTCCTGGCCGGCGTGCAGGTGCCCGCGGTGCGTGCCGAGCGGCGGCAAGTGATGGCTACCGACGAACAATTGGCCAAGCTTCAGGCCGCCGAGGAATACGCCGCGCGGATCCGGCAGCGCATCGAGCACCCCATCGTCCACCTCCCCGGCGGCGGGACCGGCATCGTCGAGTCCCGCTCGGAGGACGGCACTTCACTCGTCCGCGCGTTGAGGGACGGCAGCAGGGTCATCCTGCCCTGGTGGCTGGTGCGTCCTGTCGACGACAACTAAACCGTGGCAACCCGCTGTTCCGACGTCACCGGCCGACGGTCTGAGAGCCCGACGCCTCCGCCAGCCTCTGGAAGCCACCCGCGAGCGCCTGGCCGTCCCTCCGGCTCCCCCATCGGGTGAACGTGACCGACCCACGATCGGTGGTCTGCACCTCAACGACCGTGCGGCGGAACCGCCGACGCGACGCAACACCTGTAACGGCGTCGGTGGCCAGCGCTCCCGCCGGCTGCGCCGCGGCGCGGCCGTCGACGCGTCGGGCCAGCCATTGCAGATTCAGCTCGCAGAATCCGAAGGTGACGATCTTGGTCAGGACCGCCAGCACTCCGTACACGAGCAACCCGACGAGCCAAACCCCACCCGGCACGGCGCATGCCATGGCGACCACTTCGGGCGCACCGGCGAAATAAGCAAGGGTGCCGATCCATGCCAAGGCGAGCGACGCCAGCACCGCAAGCCAGAACCGTACGACCCAGTCATGCCAGCGGACCGGCGACGTGTAGAACACCGCCTGGCTCGGCAAGAACCGAACCTTGACCCGCGCACCCGGTCGCGATCTCACGAAGTCCGCCTCGGCCATGCCTGCCTCCCCGTCCGGCCGCACGCTGTCGATGCTTCTTGGTGAGAATACAGCTCACACCTTGCGCGTCTTTTACGTTCAGCCAGGCAGGTCGTGCCGCCGCCTCAGCTCAGACCCGTCGGCCGGCCTTCACCGCGCGCAGAACCACGAACTTGCGGTCCGAAGCCACCACTTCACCGTTCCCGAAGATGCGCTTCAGCTTCGTGTGGTAGCCCAGATGCCGGTTGCCGACCACCCACAGCTCGCCGCCCGGGCGCAGCGCTCGGCGGGCACCGGTGAACATGCGCCAGGCAACGGCGTCGGTGGTGGCCTGGTGGCTGTGGAACGGAGGGTTGTTGAGGACCACGTCGGCCGTCCCCGGCGGGAAGCCCTCCAGCGCGTCGCCCACGACGAACTCCGCATCGCCGTCAGGGACGTTCGTACGGAACGTCGCCTCCGCCGATGCCACCGCCTGATACGACTCGTCGACGAATGTCACCGAAGCCGACGGGTCGGCGAGCGCCACCGCCGTCCCGACGACACCGTTGCCGCAGCCCAGGTCGACCACCCGCGTCGGCTGCCCGGCCGGACCCGGCAAGTGCCCCAGGAAGAACCGCGTGCCGATGTCGAGCCGTTCCGCGCAGAAGACACCGGCGTGGTTGACCACCGTGCGGCCCGACACGGCCCCGACGTCCGGGGGCAGGGCGTAGCTGTGCGGCCAGGGGTTGTCCGGCCGCGCCAAACCGGGATCGGGTGTGGTCAGGATCAGCCGGGCCTTCTTCTCCGCCAGTGTCGTCCGGGTCGGGCCGAGGATGCGCGCGAACAAGTCGAGGGTGGACGCGTGGATCTCCGTCACCATCCCCGCCCCGACGATCACCGTGTCCTCGTGCACCGAAGGCGCCAAGCGGTGCAGCTGGTCCTCCAGCAGCGCGAGGCTCTTCGGGACCCGGACGATCAGGACGTCGATCCGCGCCGGCACCGGATCCTGCGTCGTCACCACCCGCGCGCCCGACGGCGACCCGTTGCGCGCCACGTTCGCCCGCGTCGCCTGCACCGTAAGAAACGAGTCCGTCACCAGCGTCGGACGATGCGCCTCCAATGCGGTCGTCAAAGCCCCCCACCGGTCGCCGACCACAACGACCTCACCGCCGAGGTCCACCGCCGGCACGTCGACGCCTTCCGGCCCCGGCACACCGGCGAGCCGACGCAGCGCGTAGCCGTCCGCCGCGTCCCACGCCCGCAGCTGATCCCGCGGGTCCTCCGGGTACCTGGTCAGGTCGAAGTCACCGAACGGCGTCGTGAAGACGGCAGGGGCAGAGGAAGCGGGGTGGCTCATGATGCAACCCAGCGTAACCGGCGCCGCGCCCCCGACCTCACCCCGCCGCGGCGTGCTGGTGCTGCTCCGGCAGTCGGCTCTCCGGGTGCGCCCACACGACGACGTTCCGCAGCGGCTCGCCGTCCGGGCCGGTCACCCCGCGGAAGAAGTCGACGACCTCCCGATCCGCATGCCGCAGGCTGAAGTGGGTCAGGACGAAGAGCGTCGACGGGTGCGCCTCCACCACCGGCCGCAGCCTGCTCCACACCGTGTGCCCCACGCGCTCCGCGCGCTCGGCCTCCGCATCGTCCAGGAACGTGCACTCGGTGACGATCACCGGGTAGTCGAACAGCCACGGATTGCGCTCGAACACCCTCGGGTGGGTGTCGCCGAGGAACGCGAACACCGGCTCCGCCACCTCGACCTCGACCGGCTCCCCCGCCTTCCGCCGTCGCGCCGCCTCGCGGCCGAACTCGGCGCCACGCCCCGCGCGCACCAACTCGTCACGCATCTGCTGGAGTTCGGGCACCAGCCGCTTTGCCGGAGCGGAGAAGGCATAGCCGACGCACGGGATCTTGTGCTCGCACGCCACGACCCGCACCTGATAACCCCGCCGCCCGAACGCGAACTCGTCACCGTCGCACACACCGTGCACGCGATAGCCGCCGTCCAGCGCGGGGTCATAGTCCGGACCGTGGTTCAGCTGCGCCGACGTCCGCAGGTACGCCTCGACGTACGGCACCGCCTCCGCCGGCACGTACACCTCCGCCCCCGCCGCCGTGGCCGCGTTCACCGCCAGGAAGTCCAGGTCTTTGACGTGGTCGTGGTGGGTGTGCGTCAGGAACACCGTGTCGACGCGCCGCCCCTCGCACAGCCCCGCATCGAGCGCACAGCGCAGCTCGGGCACGTGGAAGAACGTCTTGTCGTTGGCACGCGAATAGCCGGTGAGGGTCAGGTCCGCACCGGGCATCCGCCAGGTCTTCCATTGGCGGAACGGGTGTCCGTGGCCGAGGAGTTCGACGGGCGGGAGAGGCGTCTCGGAGGCGGAGTCGATCACCCGCGCACCCTACGCGCGGTATTCCGCACCGGGCATCCGCTTTTCGCGGTTACCGGACAGCCCCGGTGAGGCCGGCCCCTACATTCCCTGAGCCACGCACAGCACGTTGCCCTCGCTGTCCCGGAACCACGCCGCGCGTCCGCCTTCCGGCGACTCGGCGACGCCGTTCACGGTCTTGAGACCCGGGAAGTCGTAGTCCTCGAAGACCACGCCTCGGCCGCGCAGGTCCTTCATCGCCGCGTCGAGGTCGTCGACCTTCCAGCTGGCGAGGGTGTGCTGTGCCTGGCCGCCGTACGGCGTCTCGTACATGGAGAACTGCGTTCCGCCGCACGTGAACGTGACGTCCTCGGCCCGCTCCTCCTTGACGGCGATACCCAGCTTGTCGCGGTAGAAAGCCACCGCCCGCGCCCGGTCGGTCACGGGGACGACTGCGGTCAAAGGTGCATCGGCAATCATGATGCTCACCTCCGTCCTCCCAGCCTAGGCCCGGCAACCGCGGCTCCGGACTACCCCTGGGGGGCATCTGGTGCCCCGGAAAACACGGTCATGCATATGCAACGGCAACGGCCGAGGCAAAGCCCTCACACCGGCACGCGCACCCGCATCCGCTCCCCCACGGCCACCGCCTCCGCCACCCGCACCGCGGTACGCCACGCCTCCGCCGCCGCGGCCTCGTCCGGTTCCAGCCCCGCATAGCCCACGGCATTCACCAGGTCGGCCAAGGCCGCGACCGACCGATCACCGGACTCCCCCACGAATCCGTCCCAGAACTCCGCCACCTCCGCCACGGTCAACGTCCCCGGCGCCGCCATCCCCGCCCCGTGCAGGCTCGCCCCGATGCGCCGCCACGCCGCCACGACCTGCGCCGCCGGACTCCCGCGCCGTTCCGCACGCCGCATCCGCCACGGCCGCAGCGCCCGCCACCCCGCCCAAACCGCCCAGGCAACGAGACCCGCAACCCCGACAACCACCAACACCCACCACCAACGCAGGCCGCCCCCGCCCCCACCCCCGGCAGCGGGCCCCGGCACCCCACTCCCCTGATGCGGCGCATCGATGATCTGCGCATCGTCGAGCAACCGCTGCGCCCCCGCGCCCGGTGCCGCCGCCCCCTCCGGTCCGGACGGTACGGCCGCCGGTCCGGCCGGCGCCGCCGTCACCCGCTGCCCGGGCGTCGGCTGGAACGGCACCCAGCCGACACCCGCGAACTCGACCTCCGGCCACACCACCGCGTCCGCGCCGGTGACCTGCCACCCGTCGGGCGTGGCGGTGCCGTGGTGGAAGCCGACGACGAGGCGGGTGGGCAGCCCCAGCGACCGCGCCATGACGGCGAAGGCCGCGGCGAACTGCTCCGACGTCCCGCGCTTCGCCTCGGTCAGGAAGAACTCCAGGCTCCGGTACGTGTGCCCGGGCGCCGCCTGCACGTCGAACACGTGCCCCTCGCGCAGCCACGCCGCCAACCGCAGCGCCTGCTGGTACGGGAACGTGCTGCCCTGCGTCGCCTGCTGCCCCAGCTCGCGCAGCAGGTCGCGGGTCGGCGAATCGGGCAGCCGGGTCATCGCCGGGTCCACCGCGGTCGGCGCGTACTGCACGAGCCGCGCGTCGAAGACCGGCACCCGGGACGCGACCTGGTAGCTGTCCCCGTCCCGGATCGGCGCCGTGTCCGCGAGCGCTCCGGTATCCGGGTCGACCGCCAACCGATCCGCCACCGGCCCGGTCACCCGCACCGGCCGGTCGGCGGACGGCAGCCACACCCCGCCGAGCTGCTGCACGGTGATGCGCTGGTCGAGGGGCACGCGCCGCACACCCGCCTCGGGCGTGCCCGCCGCGCCGCCCGGCACCCGCCCGCCGGTCGGCCGCAGCAGCCCAGGTGGTGACCACGTGCTGCCGTCGAAGTCGGTGAGGACCGCCAGGCGCCAGTCCTGATCGGCGAGTTCGGCGGCACGGACCTTGAACAGCGGCCGCGCCGGGTCGAGCAGCCACGAGGCGACCAGGTCGAGCGGATTGCCGCCGTTGACGTACGCCGGTTCCCGCGCGGCCGCATCCGCCCGCAGGCTCACCGGAGTACGCCCGTCCACCCCGGTCGCCACCGGCGCCACGACGGCCGCCACCAGCGCCTGCGCGGCGATCAAGGGCACCGCGGCCACCACCGCCCGGCGAGCACGCGGCCGGGAGGTGTGCACGCGCGGCGCGCGCAGCACCACCAGCAGCCCGACGGCCACCAGAAACCCCGCCGCCGCGGGCACATTCGTCCCCGGCCCACCGGCGCCGAGCACCACCGCCACCCCGAACACCACTACGCCGGGCAGCGCCGGGAACAAGACCGTCCCGGTCCGCAACGCCAGTTCGGCCCCCGCCGAGGCGGCGAGCCACACGGCGGTGAACGGCAGGATCAGCAGCGCTCCCTCGGCGGGCAACGGAGTGATCATGGTCAGCACGCGGTGCGGCGCGTCGAGGAGGTCGATCCCCATCCGCCGCACCAGGCCGGGGGTGAGGCTCTCCCGCCGGTAGAGCAGACCCCACGCGCACAGCAGCCACGCAACGGGCCCGGCAAGGGCCGCACGCCACAACGGTGCTCGCGTGCCGTCGCGCCGCACGGACAGCAGACCCGAGAGCACCACCGGGGCCGCGGCAGCGATCACCACCAGGGGCAGCAAGGAACGCAGTTCGTAGACCCGGTGGAAGCCCGCGCCCGCCGCTGCCGCCGGCAGAAAAGCCGTCGGCAGGGCGGTGAGCCGACGCCGCGGATCGACGCCTTCCGGCCGTCCGGAAGCCTCCGGGACAGCGGACGCGGACGGCCCCAGCCCCCGCGGGCGAAGCCCGTTCACCGCGCCGCCTCCCGCTGCCACACCGTGACCAGCACCTCGGCACTCGCCGCGTACACATACGGCGTCCCGGCCGGCAGCGCCGACGCCGGCGCCTCGTCGGCGGCAGCCGCCGCACCGCCGACCCGGACCACCAGCACCCGCTCGAACCGTCCCGACACCTTGGCCAGCCCACCGAACCCCGCGGTATCGCCGGTGCCCGTCACCACGACCAACGTGCCGTCGGCGCGCGACCGGTCGAGTTCGTCGAAGGCGTCGGCCGCCGACGTGCCCTCCGACACCGCGACCACGGCCAAGACGTCCAGGAGTTCCTCCCCCGCCGACCCCCGCGCCGAGTCGGCCAACGCGATCCCGCCCTCCGTCAGCAGCCGCAGCGGGAAACGGTGCAGCAGCGCCGCGCAGCACACCGACGCCGCCGCCTCGACGGCGAGTTCGAAGGCGTCGGCGGCGCGCTCGGGCAGCCCCGGGTAGGCGGCGCCGCGCGTGTCGAGGACGACTGTCGTCCGCGGCATGCTCACGTCCACCATCTGCCGCACCATCAGTTCGCCGGTGCGTGCGGTGGAGCGCCAGTGGATCCGGCGCAGGTCGTCGCCCATGACGTAGGCGCGCAGGGTGTGGAACGTCTGGCTGCCCCCGTCGGCCGACGCCGAGTCGGGGCCCTCGATGTGGTGGGCCCGGCCGGACGCGAGCAGCGGCAGGGGGTGCACGCGGGGGCGTACGAGGACGGCAGTGTCGTCCGCGCACCGGCGTGCGCGCCGGGCCAGACCCGCCGGGTCCGCGCGCACAGCGTGCAAGGGCCCGACGGCAAGCCTCCCGCGGCGTCCGGTGGGCAGCGGATAGCGGGTCACCGCCGCGGCATGCGGGGCGACGTCGGCGACGGACACCGCGACCGGGCGCCCGTCGCACGCATCCTCGAGATCGACCCGGCGGGCACCGCGGCGTCCGCGCACCGTCACCGTGACGACGGCCTCCGCCCGGTCACCGCGCGTGACCCGCGCCGGGGTCACCGTGCGGGCGGCGTCGACGCGGAGCGGCGGCAGGACCCACGCGACCGCACCGAGCACGGCGAGCAGTCCGCCGCCCCCGAGCACCGCCGCTTCCGGGTACCCCAGCGGCCACGACAGTGCGAGCAGCAGCACGGACACGGCAAGTACGCGGGTCCCGACGGGAGTCGGCAGCCACCAGCCGTCGGCACCAAGCCGACGCGCCGGAACCGGATCGCGCCGCTTGCGGAGCCCCGCCCGATCACGCGCCACTGGCCGATGATCCGTTCCCGCCCGCCGTCGGCTGCGGCACCGCCACCCGCGCGAGCACCTCGGCGATCAGATCGGCCGCGGTCACCCCGGCCAGCTCCGACTCCGGGGCGAGCACCAGCCGGTGCGCGAGAACGGGCCCGGCGAGCGCTTTGACGTCCTCGGGGAGCGCGTACGCCCGACCCCGCGCCCCGGCGCGCACGCGGGCGGCCCGGACCAGCGCCACGCTCCCCCGCGGACCGGCACCGAGCCGGACGCCGGGCAGTTCACGCGTCGCCGCGGCCACGCGGACCGCGTAGTCGACGACGGGCGGCGGCACCCGCACCCGCTCGCGCACCACCTGTGCGAACTCGGCGACGTGCTGCGCAGTGGCGATGGTCGGCAGCGCCGCGATCGCGGGCCCGACCGCCGTGCCGCCCGCGACCTCCACCTCGGACGCGTGATCGGGGTAGCCGACGGTCACCCGCATCATGAACCGGTCGAGCTGGGCTTCCGGCAACGGATAGGTGCCGGCCATCTCGACCGGATTCTGCGTCGCGAACACCAGGAACGGCCGGGGGACTTCGTGCGTCACCGCGTCGACCGACACCTGCCCTTCCTCCATGACTTCGAGCAGCGCCGACTGCGTCTTGGGCGACGCCCGGTTGATCTCGTCGCCTATCACGACGTTCGCGAACACCGGACCGGGCAGGAACTCGAACCGGCCCGAGTCCTGCCGGAACACCGACACCCCGGTGATGTCCGACGGAAGCAGGTCGGGCGTGAACTGCACGCGGTGGCACGTCCCGTCGAGCGAGGCGGCCAAGGCGCGCGCCAGCGTGGTCTTGCCGGTGCCGGGCACGTCCACGACCAGGATGTGGCCTTCCGCGAACAGGCAGATCAGCGCCAGCTCCACGACCTCGTGCTTGCCCTTGAGCACGCGTTCGATGTTGTCGGCGAGCGCCGTGAAGCACGCGGTGAAGAGCTTGAGCGCCGCACCGGGAGCGGACTGCGTGCCGGGGGTTTCGAGGGAAGCCGTCGTCACGGTGGGGACTCCTGTGCGGGGGGTGGGGACGGTTCAGAGGCCTAGAGCTGCCGGGCGCACGGGCGGCAACCGGCCCGGCGCGGCGGCCACCGAGCCGGACGATGGTGCGGGACTCCCGCTTTGTCCGGTGCCCGGGCTCTTCGGCGGCGCGGTCAGGTCAAGGGACGCGTTGCTCGCCGGCCCGGACCCGGCCGCGTTGGCCGCGGTGACGGTGATGGGGTACTTCTTCCCGTTGGCCAGCCCGGCGACGGCGAACGTCGTGGCGCCGGTCTGCTGGTCGGGGCCGCCGCCGACCTTGACCGTGTACCAGACCTTGCTCGCGCCGTGCGCGGCCGCGGCCGTCCAGCCGAGCGTGCCGCCGTCGCCCGTCGCGGACGGCGTCGCGGTGACGGTGCCGACGGATCCGGGCGCGGTGCACGGGCGGACGGGCGTCGATGCGGTGGAGGTCGCCGAGGCGCCGCCGTCGTAGTGCGCGACGACCTTGTACGCGTACTCCTTGTCGCACGAGCCGCCCGACACGGTGAACTGCAAGCGCTCGCCGGGCGCGATCGTGGACGGTGAAACCGTCTGTCCGGAAACGAGGTTGGTCAGCGTGTACCCGGTCGGCGTCGCACCGGACGCGGGCGGGAAGGCGAGGACGATGCGCCCCGGTCCGGAGGTCGCCTCCGGTGCGCCTGGCGGCGTCTGCGGGAGCGTGGGCGGCTCGGTGGTCGGCGGCGACGTGGTGGGCAGAGTCGTCGGCGGGGTCGTCGGCGGTTCGGTGGTGGTCGGAGGCTCGGGGGTGGTCGCAGGCGCCGTGGTGGCGGGCGCGGTGGTCGCCGGGACCTCGGTGGTCGCGGGCGCGGTCGGCGTCGGGACGACCGGACCGCCGCCGGGCGGCAGCGCGGTGCGGGTCGGACCGGGGTAAGCAGTCCTGTCCGGACGACCGTTGCCAGTGCCAGTGCCAGTGCCGTTGCCGCCGCCCACCGGCCCGGGCACCACCGGAACCGGCAGGACCGGCACCGAGCCGCTCCCGTCCGGTCCGACGGTCACCGGCGGTTCCGGCCGCTGGTTGCCGGGCTCGTTGCCCCCGGACGGCGGGACGGACGACTGCGGCGCGGGGCCGGGCCCGACGGGGCCGTTGACGTAGCCGTTCCTGCCGTTGCCGCCGTTGCCGCCGTTCCCGCCGCCGACCCCGATGCCGCCGGCCGCCCGTTCCTCCCCCGGCGGCACCTTCCAGTCCACGGTGTTCCGGCCCGGCAGGTCGCTCGCGGCGACGCCCGCACCCGCGGGCGAGTCCGCCGCGTACTTGCCGACCGGATGTGCGACTCCCGCCGCGTCGATGACCGCGGCGGCCGAGCTGTTCTGGTCGTTGACCCACAGCATGCCGTCGCGCACGAACGAGTCCAGCGGGCCGGGCTTGCCGGTGACCGCGATCTGCGGATCGAACTGCGCCTTGGCGGTGTCGTACACGATGACGTTGCCGTGCCCGCGGTCCGGGATGTAGACGCGCCCGCCGAGCACTTGCGGCGGTGCGTACGACCCGGCCGCCGCGCCGATGCCCAGCGACACCGCCGTCACCGACCCCTTGTCCAGATCGACCAGCACCAGCGTGCCGGTGTCCCCCGCGAGCACCGGGACGACCGCGCCCGGCGTGGTCTCCGGCGTCAGCACGCGTGTCCCGTCGCCCTGGCCGAAGACCGTCGGGAGCGTGACCTGCCGGGTCGGACCGCCCGGCGTCACCACGGTGACAGTGCCAGCCCACGGGTCCGTGACGACCGGCCGGTCGCCCGCCAACGTCAACCGCAGCGGACTGCCCGGCGCGGCCACCGCCACCGCCACGCCCGGCACCGCGCCGCGGACCGGCACGATCTGCCCCTTGCCGGGCAGCGGCACCCACAGCGTCCCGCGCGAGTCGGCCTGCGCCCGGCCGACGGGCTTGTCGCCCAGGTCGAGGGCGGCGGACAGCGGTTGCAGGTCGAGGGGGTTGATCTGCCGTACGCCGCCCTGGGCTTCGTCGACGAGCCAGCTGCTGCCGCCGCCGCTCACCAGGCGCAGCCCGGGGGTGCCGTAGTCGTAGCGGTACGGCACGGACAGCTGCGCGGGGTCGATCCGCGACACGACCCCGGTGGTCTGGTCGACGACGAGGATGCTGGTGCCGTCTTCGGCGACCTGGATCGGATGGCCCTGCGTACCGGGCAACGGGACCCGTCCGTCGGTGCGGCCGGTCGGCCCGTTGACGTGCGACGCGCTGCCGTTGCCGGAACTGGGGAGCCAGGCACCGAGGTTGCCGAGCTTGGGCAGCGCGTCGGCGGCGCCAAGGCCAACGATGACGGAGGCGGCGATCAGCACGGCGACGAGGCCGAGGGCGACATAGCCGATCGCCCGGTCGCCGCGACGGGTGAGGACGGCAGCCGCGCGGCGTATGCGCGACGGGCTTCCGTCATCGGGCTTGGCGGCCTCGGCGGTCTTTCCGGGCCGGGCGGGCACCGCCGGCTTCTTCGGTTTCTCCGTCTTGGCGAGCGCACCCTTGGTCGGCGCACCCTTGGCCGGCGCCCCTTCGGCGAGCACCCCGGTTGTCTCCGGCTCAGCGAGCCGATGCGGCCGCAAGCCTGGCCCGTCTCCACCCATGGCGCGCCGCCACCCCCGCGTTCGTACCCCCGTCGTCCCCGAATCCCGTTGCGGTTTCCGCGAATTCCGCTATCCGGAAGGCGCCGATCCGTCGGGACATTCGGAACGCTACCCGCGCTTTCCGGAAGATCCAGTCCCCGAACAGCCACAACGCGCAGCTTTCCCCGACCCGTCGTCCCGCGTTCACCGGGACGTCACCGCCGCCACGGGAAGCCGCCGAACCCGGCACGTGTCACCGGCGCAAGACCTTTATCCGACACCGTCCAGCGCTTCGATGTCCGGCAGCCAGTCGTGGTCCGGGTCGTACTCCAGCCAGCGGCGGCGCGCCCCGTGCTCGGCGAACGCGGCCAGCACGTCGTCCAGTTGCGGATGCGGATCGGCCTCCCGCCACAGCAGCGACCACGCGTACAACGGCGTCGGACCGGCGAGCGGCACCGCCCGGACGCCCGGCACGTCGGGCAGCGGGACGTCGGCCGGGAGCAGCGTGAAGCAGTCCGGATGGTCGCGCACGTGCTCGATGCTGTGGGCCAGGCCCAAGTTGGCGCCGGACGCGGTCCGGGCGATGCCGAAGCGGTCGGCGAACTTGCGCAGGAAGTCCAGGCGTTCCAGGGATGCCGGGCACCACATGACGCTGTCCGCGAGGTCGCTCGGGCGCAGGACGTCGGCGGCGGCCAGCGGGTGCCCGACCGCGAGCAGTACATCGACGGGTTCAAGCCGGGCCAGCCGGTGCGCGAGCCCGGTGAAGCGGCGGCCCGGGATCGGGTGTACCCGGCCGAAGCCGAGGTCGGTGTCCCCGCGCAGCAACGCGTCGGCCACACCCGGCAGGTCGCGGCCGGAGCCGGGCTCCACCGCCACGCCCGCCGGCGCGTCGACGATGTGGGCGACGGTGCGCATCGGGGCGTAGAGGTGTCCCCACACGTCGAGGCGCAGCGGGCGGGTCTCGGTGTCCCGCGCGGCGGCGACGAATTCGCCTGCCGCGGTGAGCAGCCGCGCCGCCGGCCCGGCCAGCGACTCTCCGGTCGCGGTCAAGGACACGGCGGATGCGCCCCGGTCGAACAGCACCACGCCCAGTTCGCCCTCCAGCCGGGCGATCCGCTTGGACAACGCCTGCTGGGTGATGCCGAGCACCTCCGCCGCCCGCCCGAAGTGCAGCAGTTCCGCGGTGACCGCGAACGCCCGCACGCGTGCCAGATCGAGATCCGGACCTGGATGCACACCCACCTCCACCAGTGCCGACAACCCTCGGTTGTCGACCCTAGCCGTCGGTTGTTGGACCGGCCTGGGCGCCCCGCGGTGAGCTTGGCACGTCACCGAAACAACGGCACCGAGGAGCCCCGATGCGCGCCCAGATCCCCACCGGAAGTCGCGACATTCCCGTCGAGTTCGGCACCCGTGCCCAGCCCGTGCCCGGCCCGGACGAGGTGCTGGTCAAGGTCGGCGCCTACTCGGTCAACCGCGGCGAGACGTTCCAGCTGGAGAACCCGGCGCCGGGCCTGGTGCCCGGCAAGGACATCGCGGGCCTGGTGGTGCAGGCCGCCCGGGACGGTTCCGGGCCGCCCGTCGGGCGGCGCGTCGTCGGCCACCCGCCGTCGGGCGGTTGGGCCGAGTACGCGGTGGTGCCCGCCGACGCGCTCGCGGAGATCCCCGACGGGGTGTGCGTGACGCAGGCCGCCGCGCTCCCCTTGGCCGGCCTCACCGCGCTCACCTTGCTGCGGGCCGCCGGGCCGCTGATCGGACGACGGCTGCTCATCACCGGCGCGTCCGGGGGTGTCGGGCACTACGTCACCGAACTGGCCGCGGGCGCCGGAGCGGAGGTCACCGTGGTGACCGCCGACGCGGAACGCGGGACGCGGCTGGCGGAGTTGGGTGCCGCCGCGGTCGTGCACGACGTCGCCGAGGCGGCAGGCCCGTTCGACGTGGTGATGGAGTCGACCGGCGGCACCGCCCTGCCGGTCGCGCTGGGCAAGCTCGCGCGCCGCGGAACGCTGCTGTGGTTCGGGCAGGCGAGCCGGACGCCTCCGACCGTCGACTTCTTCGACTTCTTCGCGGGCCCGGTGTCCGCGACCGTCAAGCACGTCGCCTACGCCGACCACGACGGCCCGGTCGGCCCCGATCTCGCCACTCTGGTGCGGCTCGTCGCGGAAGGGCGCCTGCACCCCGAGATCGGCCGCGTCGCCGACTGGACGCACACCGCCGAGACCCTGACCGACCTCCGCGACCGCCGCATCCGCGGCAAGGCCGTCCTCACCGTCGGCTGACCGCACCCCTTGTTCCAAGCTCCAGGAAAGGACCTGCCATGTCCCCCAAGGACGTTGTCATCCGCTATGTCGAAGCCGTCCGTACCGGCGATCTCGCGGTGATCCGCGACAGCTTCGCCGCCGACGCCACGTGGGAGTACCCGGGCGAAACGCCGTGGTCGAAGGTGTGGACCGGGCGCGACGCCATCGTCGACGACTTCCTCGGCGGCGCCGGTGCGCGGTTCGTCCCGGGGTCGATGGTGATCGCCCTGGTGAACGTCCTCGCCGACGGCGACCAGGTCGTCGCCGAGTGGACGTCCGACGCGGTCACCGTCGACGGCACGGAGTACCACAACCGCTGCCTGGGCGTGTTCGGCGTACGGGACGGGCGGATCACGTCGGTCCGCGAGTACGCGGACACGCAGCACACGGCGCGGGTGTTGTTCCCCGGGCTTGGTGGCTGAAGGAGTCGGCGGGTGACGGGGGCACCGGGCGGACTGGCGCGTGGGGGCTCGCCCGGTGCAGCCGACGATCCGCCCGGGTGCCCGAGCCACTCCTCCCGGCAGCCCCTGCCCGGCCGAATCTCCGCGCGATCCACCCCGTGCGTCCGCCGAACAGCCCCCGCCCGACCGAGCCTCAGGGCCCTTATCCGCCCGGCCAGGGAAAGCGCCCGCCGACCCAGCCGCGCCCGATCCGCTTTCCTCGGCGGCCGCCCCGGCCAGACCCACCCGACCCGCCCGACCCACCCGACCTACCCGACCTACCCGACGCACGGAGCCTGCATCCGCCATGTCCTGCTTCATCGACACCCCGGGAATCACCCCCGACTTCATCAGCCTGAACCGCTCCCGTGCCGTCGGTGCGGGTCTCGACCCCTTCGCCTACGACCGAGTCACCGCGGGAGTGCCGGATCTCCACGGCTGGCCGCACGTGCTCGCCGAGGCAGCCCGCGCTCACCTCGCCGCGGCGGTGCGTGCCGAGGCCGACGGCCTCCGGGTCACCGCTGCCGCGGAGTTCCGCATAGCCGCACGCTGGTTCCACATCGCCACCGTGCTGCCGCACCCGGACACCGACCTCCTCGCCGCGCTCGAAGCCGAGGCCGACGCTGCCGACGGCCG
The DNA here is from genome assembly GCF_049534875.1 of Uniformispora flossi. Lineage (NCBI taxonomy): Bacteria > Bacillati > Actinomycetota > Actinomycetes > Kitasatosporales > Streptomycetaceae > Uniformispora > Uniformispora flossi. Next base: position 196,984 of record NZ_JBMULZ010000009.1, on the reverse strand, counting down.
GGCCCTCGCGCTCGCCGAGCCGGACCGCGCCGAGCGCATCGAGGGCCCCGGGTTCGTCGGCCGGCTGCGGCGTCCGGCCGAGGTCACCACGCCGCCGGTCGTCCTCATCGCGCCCGGACTCGACTCCTCCAAGGAGGAGTTCCACGTCCTCGCGGACGCGCTGCTGGCCCGCGGGCTGGCAGTCGCCGCGTTCGACGGACCCGGACAAGGCGTCCGCGCCGCCACGAGCGCGCCCGAACCCGCCTACCACCGCGTGGTCGGCGCCGTGCTCGACCGCCTCGCGGACACGCCGGGCATCGACGTCGGCCGCGCGGCCCTGGTCGGCATGAGCCTCGGCGGCTACTACGCCGCCGAATCGGCCGCGCACGAGCCGCGGTTGCGGGCCGCCGTCGCGGTCAGCGGGCCGCACCACTTGGTGTGGGAGGAACTCCCGCCGTTCGTCACCGACACGCTCACCCGGCGCTGCGGTTCGACCGCAGCCGCCCGCGCGTTCGCCGCCGCCGTCGACCTACGCCCGCTCGCGCCGCGCATCCCCGTCCCCCTCCTCGTCGTGGAAGGCGGCACGGACGTCACCCCCGGCGTCGCCACCGCGGCCGCAACCGCCGACGCCGCCCCGCACGGCGAACTGCTGCTCGTCCCGCACGGCGACCACCTGCTCGGCAACGCCCAAGGCGATTGGCTGCCGCAGACGGCGGATTGGCTGACCTCGCGACTCGGCACCCGGCCCGCCTGACCCGTCGGCCCTGGCCCGAGAGCAGGCCAACCCGGCAGCCGGACCACCCCGCCTCAACCCGCCGACATCGAGGCCCGGTCGGTTGGCACGTGTCCGGCTTTCGCGCTCGGAGCGCCGGGCAGTCGACCGGTGCCCGGCTGCGCCCCCGGACGAGACCGGGAGTCCGTCACTGGCGGACCAGGCAGAAGGGGTGGCCGGCAGGGTCGGCGTAAACGCGCCAGGCCTGCTGTTCGGCGCCGCCGTCGAGTGCGGTCGCACCGATGGCCAGGACCTGTTCGTGGGCGCGGTCCAGGTCGGCGACGCCGAAGTCCAGGTGGAACTGCTGGGGGTGGGCGGGGTCCGGCCACCGGGGCGGCCGGTAGTCCTCGGACCGCTGGAAGGCGAGGACGAGGCCGGTGGGGGTGTGCAGCGTCGCCCACGTGTCGTCGACCGCCCAGCGCCGGTCGGGCCGGTCGACGGTCCCGCCGAGGAGCGCCCGGTAGAACGCGGCGAGGACCGCCGGGTCCGGGCAGTCCAGCACCACGCACTGCAGGTCCGCGATCATGTACAGAGCGTAGGCCGTGTCCGCCGGTCCGCATGCCCCGGACGGCGCCCTCCGCACGGCCTCGTCCGCCGCCACCTCCCCGCCCGCCGCCGTCCCCACCGCGCCCGACCGGGCGGACACGCGCGCCGCGGTGCGACATTCGGGGCCGAACATCGGCAGAATGCCCGGGTACCCCAGTGTGAAGGTGGTTCAGGTCCGTGGTGACATCCACACCCTCTGTACATCCCTCTGTCAACAAGAGGATCGCCGACGAACTCGGCGTACGCGAAGGACAGGTGCAGGCCGCCGTCGACCTGCTCGACGGCGGGGCGACGGTGCCCTTCATCGCGCGGTACCGCAAGGAGGTGACCGGAACCCTCGACGACACGCAGCTGCGCACGCTGGAAGAGCGCCTGCGCTACCTGCGCGAGCTGGAGGAGCGCCGCGCGGCGATCCTGGAGTCGATCGACGCGCAGGGCAAGCTCGACGACGCGCTGCGCGCGCAGATCATGGCGGCCGACGCGAAGGCGCGCCTGGAAGACATCTACCTGCCGTACAAGCCGAAGCGCCGCACCAAGGCGCAGATCGCGCGCGAAGCCGGCCTCGAGCCGCTCGCCGACCTGCTGCTCGGCGACCCGGGGCAGGACCCGCAGGCGAGCGCCGCGGCCTACGTCGACGCCGACAAGGGTGTCGCGGACGTCGGCGCGGCACTGGAAGGCGCGCGGTCGATCCTCGTCGAGCGGTTCTCCGAGGACGCCGACCTGGTCGGCGAGCTGCGCGAACGCATGTGGACGCGCGGTCGCCTGGTCGCCAAGGTCCGGGACGGCCGCGAGGAAGCCGGCGCGAAGTTCTCCGACTACTTCGACTTCTCCGAGCCGTTCACGCGCCTCCCGTCGCACCGCATCCTGGCGATGTTCCGCGGCGAGAAGGAGGAGATGCTCTCGCTGACGCTGGAGCCCGAGGACGGCGACACCGACCCGGCCGCGACCACCGACTACGAGCGCAGCATCGCCCACCGCTTCGGCATCGCCGACCGCGGCCGCCCCGCCGACCGGTGGCTCGCCGACTGCGTCCGCTGGGCGTGGCGCACCCGCTTCCTCGTGCACCTCGGCATCGACCTGCGCGGGCGGCTCCGCCAGGCCGCCGAGGACGAGGCGGTCCGGGTGTTCGCCGCGAACCTGCGCGACCTGCTGCTCGCCGCCCCGGCCGGGGCCCGCTCCACGATGGGCCTCGACCCGGGCCTGCGCACCGGCGTCAAGGTCGCCGTCGTCGACGCGACCGGCAAGGTCGTGGCGACCGACACGATCTACCCGCACGAGCCGCGGCGCCGCTGGGACGAGTCGATCGACACGCTGGCCAAGCTCGCCGCCGCGCACAAGGTCGAGCTGATCGCGATCGGCAACGGCACCGCGTCGCGCGAGACCGACAAGCTCGCGGGCGACCTGATCAAGCGGCACGCCGACCTCGCGCTCACCAAGGTCGTGGTGTCCGAGGCAGGCGCGTCGGTGTACTCGGCGTCCGCCTACGCCGCGCAGGAACTCCCCGGCATGGACGTGTCGCTGCGCGGCGCGGTGTCGATCGCGCGCCGGCTCCAGGACCCGCTGGCCGAGCTGGTGAAGATCGACCCGAAGTCGATCGGCGTCGGCCAGTACCAGCACGACCTGTCCGAGGTGTCGCTGTCGCGTTCGCTGGACGCAGTGGTCGAGGACTGTGTGAACGGCGTCGGCGTCGACGTCAACACGGCGTCCGCGCCGCTGCTCACCCGGGTGTCCGGCATCGGCGGCGGGCTGGCCGAGAACATCGTGCAGCACCGCGACGCGAACGGCCCGTTCAAGAACCGCAAGCAGCTCAAGGACGTGGCGCGGCTCGGCCCGAAGGCGTTCGAGCAGTGCGCGGGCTTCCTGCGGATCCCCGGCGGCGACGACCCGCTGGACACGTCGAGCGTGCACCCCGAGGCCTACCCGGTGGCGCGCCGCATCGTGGCCGCCGCGGGCGGCGACATCAGCGGCGTCATCGGCAAGGAGAACGTGCTGCGGGCTTTGCGGCCGCAGGACTTCGTGGACGACACGTTCGGCCTGCCGACGGTCACCGACATCCTCGCCGAGCTGGAGAAGCCGGGCCGCGACCCGCGTCCGGCGTTCAAGACGGCGATGTTCAAGGAAGGCGTCGAGCAGCTCACCGACCTGACGCCGGGCATGATCCTCGAGGGCGTGGTCACGAACGTGGCCGCGTTCGGCGCGTTCGTCGACGTCGGCGTGCACCAGGACGGCCTCGTGCACGTCTCGGCGATGTCGGACAGCTTCGTCAAGGACCCGCGCGACGTCGTCAAGCCCGGCGACATCGTGCGCGTGAAGGTCCTCGACGTGGACATCCCGCGCAAGCGCATCTCGCTGACCCTGCGGCTGGAGGACGAGGCCGAGCGCCGCGAAAGCCGGGACAACCGCGGCGAAGGCGGCCGCACGACGCCCGGCCCGCGCCGCCCGCAGCAGGGCGAGCGCCGCCAGGGCGGCGGCGGCAACCGGCAGCAGGGCGGGGACAACCGTCGGCAGGGCGCGGGCGGACGCCGGGACGACCGCGGCGACCGCGGCGGCAACCGGCAGGGCGGCAACGCCCCGCTCGGCGGCGGCGCGCTCGCCGACGCGCTGCGCCGGGCCGGCCTGGTCGACGGCGACGGCGGCCCGGGCCGCGGCCGCCGCTGACCGACGGCATGGCGGCATGGCGGCATAACCGCACGAACAATTGAGGCCCCCGAACCCCCGCACTCCGGCGGGTGGTTCGGGGGCCTTGTCGGCGGCCCGGGGGCGGGACGGGACGAGCTGCCCGTCCCGCCCCCGTCCTAGGCGTTTACCGGAACTCCACAACCTCGGTGGCGTGCCCGGTCGCTTGCGTGTGCGCGCGTCCGGCGACCTGTGCCGCGTGCGCCGTGCGGTACCGCTGGCGATCCCGTCCCCGGTTGGCCGAGCAGGACGAGTTGTGGCACTTCCAGCCCCAAGTACTCACGGGACACCTCCGTGTGCATCGAACGGTGTACCTCTTCCTCACTCGCGGGAGTGAGATCGAGATACCGCACACCACATCAGCGGCCGACAACTGAGTGGTGGCCGCCGCAGGCATCGGCACGTAATTCACACGGAATCGCCACGAAACCAAGAAATTCGCAATCATTTCGCGATCTTCCCCGGGGGCGGAAACGCCAAAATATCACGCTCCGCTTTCGATTGATTACGGATCGCATTCACTCGCATGTGTGTTGCGCACGGCCGGAAGATCACCCTCGGACGCGCGCACCCGCGGGGTCGTGCAGGACCCCCGCGGCGACCTCCGCCCCGCAGGTTTCGCCGAACCACTCGATCTGCGCGCGGGTGCCGGGCTTGGCCCGGTCCGCCGGAAGGTAGGCGTAGGCGATCGAGCGCCGGACGGTGTGGCCGAACCCGGCAGAGGTCACCCGCCCGACGACCGTGCCGTCCAGCAGCACCGGTTCGCTGCCGAGGCACACCGCCGTCGGATCGTCGAGGAGCAGGCAGGCCAGCTTGCGGCCGATCCCCTCGTCGCGCGCCCGCAGCAGCGCGTCGCGGCCGAGGAAGCCTCCGGGTTTGTCGCTCTCGCGCAGCTTGACGGCGAAGCCGAGGCCGGCTTCGTACGGATTGGTCTCCGGGGTCAGGTCGCTGCCCCACACCCGGTAGCCCTTTTCCAGCCGCATCGACTCGATCGCCCGGTAGCCGCCGGGCGTCACCCCGGGGCGTTCCGCGAGGGTCCGCCACAGCGCGGCGCCGTACTCGGCGGAGCAGGAGAGTTCCCAGCCGAGTTCGCCGACGAAGGTGACCCGGCTCACGCGGACCGGCACGTCTCCGACGGTGATCTCCCGGGAGGTGAGATACGGGATCGCCGCGTCGTCGATCGCGTCGGGGGTGAGCGGCCCGAGGACGGTGCGGGCGTCCGGACCCCACAGTGCGAAGCACGCGAAGGCGCCGGACACGTCCGCGATCCGCACGCTGCCGTCGCGCGGCGCATGCTTGCGCAGCCACGCCAAGTCCCGGGTGCCACACGCGGTTCCGGTGTAAACGAGGAACGCGTCGGGGGCGGTGCGGGTCACCGTCACGTCGGCTTCGATGCCGCCGCGGGCGTTGAGCATCTGCGTGTAGGTGACGTCGCCGACGGCGCGGGCGATCCGGTTGGCGCAGAGCCACTCCAGCAGGTCCGCGGCGCCGGGCCCGGTCACTTCGAGCTTGGCGAACGACGATTCGTCGAAGAGCCCGGCGGCGTTCCGGGTCGCGAGGTGCTCGGCCGCGACAGCCGGGGTGTGGTCGTGGCCGGCCCAGCCGCGGGGGCGGTGCGCTTCGGTTGCGGTGGTGGCGTTGCCCGCATAGAAGTTCACGCGCTCCCAGCCGGCCTTCTCGCCGAACACCGCGCCGCGCCCGGCGTGCCAGGCGTAGGCGGGCGATACGCGCAGCGGACGACCGGCCCGGCGTTCCGCGCCCGGGAACGGGATGTCGTAGTACGTCTCGTAGTTCTCGGCGGTGCGCTTGAGCGTGTAGCCGGGCGAGCGGTAGTGCGCGGCGAAGCGGCGGATGTCCATGTGGTGCACGTCGAGGCCGGGGTCGCCGTCGAGAATCCAGTCGGCCATGAGCCGCCCGATGCCGCCCGCGCCCGCGATGCCGTGCGCGCAGAATCCGGCGGCCACGAAGAAGCCGCCGACTTCGGTCTCGCCGAGGCAGAACTCGTTGTCGGGAGTGAACGCTTCGGGCCCGTTGATGAGCTTGCGGACGCCCGTGTCGGCCAAGGCCGGGACGCGGCGGACGGCGTTCTCGGTGATCTCCTCGAAGCGCGGCCAGTCTTCGGCGAGCAGGCGGCCGTTGAAATCCGCGGGTACGGCGTCGCGTTCGCCGTGCGCGAGGGCGAACGTCCGGCTGGTGCGCTCGTATCCGCCCATCAGCACGCCGTCGACCTCCTCGCGGAAGTAGACGAGGTTGTCGGGGTCGCGGAGCGTGGGCAGGTGGGTGCCGTCGCGCGCACGCACCGGGTCGGTGACCAGGTATTGGTGCGACATGGGCACGAGGGGGACGCGGACGCCGACCATGCGGGCGATCTCGGCGGCGTAGATGCCTCCGCAGTCGACGACGATCTCGGTCTCGACGTCGCCTTGGTCGGTGCGGACGCGGGTCACGCGCCCGTTCTCGGTGTCTATGCCGAGGACGCGGGTGTGCGTCGCGATGGCCACTCCCCCGGCGCGGGCGCCGGCGGCGAGGGCGTAGGTGAGTTGCGAGGGGTCGACGTAGCCGTCGGTCGGCAGGTAGGCGGCAGCGCGTACGCCGTCGAGGTCGGCGAGTGGGAACAGTTCCCGGACTTCGGCCGGGGATATCTCCAGCAGCGGTAGCCCCATCGTCCGGGCCCAGCCGATCTGCCGTCGTATCTCCTCCAGCCGCTCGGGCGTGCACGCCAGTCGGATGCCGCCGCACTCCACGAACCCTGGTGGCGTTTCCCCGCGTTGGAGTTCGCGGTAGAGCTCGGCGGAGTACATGTTCATCCGCGTCAGCGTCGGGTCGGCGCGCAGTTGGCCTACGAGGCCGGCCGAGTGGAACGTCGATCCGCTGGTGAGTTCGGCCCGGTCCACCACGAGCACATCGCGCTCGCCGCGTCGGGCGAGATGGTACGCGACGCTGGTGCCGCCGACTCCGCCGCCGATGACGACGACGCGTGCGCGGGAGGGGAGTTCGCGGGTCACGGCGTGCTGCCTTCCGTTCGGTGCGGGGCTTGCCGCGGGATGTCCTGCGGGGTGTCGTGCGGGGTGTCGTGCGTGGTCCAGACGACGACGCGGGTACGGTCGCCGCGGAACAGGTCGTCGGCGTGCTCGACGGGCACGCCGGCGGCGTCGTAGGCGACCCGCTCGATTGCCAACAGCGGTGTTCCGTAAGTGACTTCCAAAAGCACGGCGATCTCGTCGTCGGCCGCGACGGGCTCGATGCGTTCGACGGCGTGTGCGGGGGCGCGGCCGTAGCGGGTGCGCAGCAGGTCGTACACCGATCCGCCGAGGGCCTGTTCGGCGAGATCGGGGAACAGCGCGACGGGGAACCGGGATCGCTCCAACGCGATCGGCTCGCCGTCGGCGAGCCGGACCCGGGTGACGTGCACGGCCAGGTCCTCCGGGGCGATGCCCAGTGCGGCGGCCGCCCTCGGGTCGGCGGGTGCGAGGCTGACCGACAGGATCCGCGAACCGGCTTCCAGGCCTTGGCGGCGGATGTAGTCGGCGAGGCCGGTGAAGTGCCCCAGATCGCGCTCGACTTTGGGGGCCGCGACGAAGGTGCCACCGCCGCGGCCGGGGCGGCGTACGACGTAGCCGGAGCGTTCCAGATCGTGCAGGGCGAGGCGGAGCGTCGAACGGCTGACGCCCAACCGGTCGGCGAGTTCGCGTTCGGACGGCAGGCGGTCGCCGGGGCGGTAGCCGCCGGCCCGGATGGTGTCGGCGACACCGCGCCAAGCGCGGCCGCGCAACGAGGTGTTCTCGTCGGACATGGCGCATTGCTACCACCCGGAACCGCTTAAAGGACATACCAATTGGTGAATTGGACGGACCGAAGTTCCCTTTGACGCCCTCTTGACGCCGTTGCCCCGGACTCGCAGACTTCCGGAGCACCGCACGTCAATGCCGCGCCACCGAGCACTCCACAAGCACTCCGTGTCCGCCCCCGACTGCCCGCAATCACGTTCTGTTTCGAATGGGTTAAGGGCAACCCATTGGCCATCCGTGAGTAGCGCCGACCGCTGGGACCACGCCGTGACGGCTGCCTTCGCCGAACTCCTCGCCCGGGCCGGGCTAGACCCCGGTGCGGACGCCGACTACACCCCGCTGACCGGCGGGTTGAGCCACCGCGTGGTGCGCGTCGACGCCGGACGGCGCCGCTGGATCCTGCGGGTCTTGGACCCGGCGGTCAGCGCGGCCGGACTGGGCGTCCCCGCGCGACAGGAGATCGCCAACACGCTGGCCGCGGCGCACTCGGGCGTCGGACCCGCCGTCCTCGGCACGGTCGATGAACCTGCTGCTGTCGTGCTGGAGTTCGTGGAGGCGCGCACCCTCGATGCGGACGGCGTCGCGGATCCGGACGCGCTCGTGCGCATCGCCGCGGCCTGCCGCCGCCTCCACACGTCCACACCGCCGTTCGCGAACCGCTTCGACATCTTCCGCAAGACCGAGGAACTCCTGGCCCGTTGCCGGCGCCACGACCTGCCGGTGCCGGACGGCTACGCCGACCGCCTCGCCGACCTCGCCCGCATCGAACACGCCCTCTCCGCGGTTCCGTTGCCGCAGGCTCCGTGCCACAACGACCTGCTGCCCGCGAACCTGCTGGACGACGGGCGCAGCGTGCGGATCGTCGACTACCAGCTGTCCGGCATGAACGACCCGGCGTTCGACCTGGGCGACATCGCGGCGGAAGCGCAGCTCGCGGACGACCTGGTCGATCTGCTGACAGCCGCGTACTTCGGTGCGGAGACGAGCCCGCGCCTGCTGGCGCGCGTGCTGCTGTACCGGATCGCGTCGGACGTGGCCTGGACGCTGTGGTTCGCCGTGCACCACGGGCTGCTGGCCGGCACGGCTGCGGCACCGGCGTTCGACTACCGCGCCGAGGCCGCGGACAAGTGGGCGCGCGCCGTCCGGGCCCTCGACGCGGACGACTTCGGCACCCTCCTCGACCGGGCCGCGGGCCGGGCCGCCGCACCGTCCGCTCAAGGCGGCGTGCCGGACAGCCGAATCAGCAGGCAGGAAAGCGGCCGAAGAAGTTAGCCCCCGCGGTCGACGAAGTCTGCCGCCCGACCACAGCCAGGAGGTGCCATGGCGACCACCGTTCCCGAGGAAGCCCCGCATGTACCCGAGCCGCCCGTGGACGACGACGCGGCCCGGCTCGCGCAACTCGGGTACAAGCAGGAGCTGTCCCGGACTTGGAGCGGGTTCTCCAACTTCGCGATCTCGTTCTCGATCATCTCCATCCTGTCCGGCTGCTTCACGACGTTCGGGCAGGCGTGGAACAACGGCGGGCCGGTCGCCATCGCGTGGGGTTGGCCGATCATCTCGGTGTTCATCCTGATCATCGGGTTCTGCATGTCCGAGCTGGTGTCGGCGTATCCGACCGCGGGCGGCATCTACTGGTGGGCGGCGAAGCTCGGGAAGCCGGTGCATGGCTGGTTCACCGGCTGGCTCAACCTGGTGGGCCTGATCGCGGTGACGGCGTCGGTCGACTACGGCTGCGCGACGTTCCTCAACATCCTCATCAAGATGTACTCGCCGGGCTGGGACGGCGACCTCAACACCGTCTTCCTGCTGTTCCTCGGGATACTGGCGGCGCACGCCGTCATCAACATCTACGGCCACAAGCTGATCGCGCTGCTGCAGAACGCGTCCGTGTACTGGCACGTGTTCGGCGTGCTGGTGATCATCCTGGTGCTGTTCTTCGGCCCCGACTCACACCAGAGCGCGAAGTTCGTGTTCACCGAGCAGATCAACAACTCGGGCTTCGGCGACGGCTGGTACTGGTTCTTCATCCTGCCGCTGGGCTTCCTGCTGACCCAGTACACGATCACCGGCTTCGACGCGTGCGCCCACGTCTCCGAGGAGACCAAGGGCGCGTCGGTGTCGGCCGCCAAGGGCCTGTGGAAGTCGATCTTCTACTCGGCGATCGGCGGCTGGATCCTCCTGCTGGCGTTCCTCTTCGCCGCCAAGGACGTAGCCGCGATCAACGACGGCAGCGGCGCCATCGACGTCTTGCTGACCTCCGCGCTCAGCGCGAAACTCGCCAAGCTGGTCATCCTGATCTCCGTCGTCGGCCAGTTCCTGTGCGGCATGAGCTGCGTGACCAGCCTCTCGCGCATGGGCTACGCCTTCAGCCGCGACGGCGGCGTCCCCGGCGCCAAGCTGTGGGCCAAGGTCGACGCCAACCGCACCCCGGTCAACGCCGTCATCGGCGGCTGCGTGGTGGCCGCCCTGATCACCCTGCCCGCCCTCTACAAGAGCCCCAACGGCGCCCCGACGGCGTTCTACGCGGTCACCTCGGTCGCGGTCATCGGCCTCTACCTGGCCTTCCTGATCCCGATCTGGCTCCGCCTGCGCCAAGGCGACGCCTTCCAGACCGGCCCCTGGAACCTCGGCGCGAAGTACAAGTGGATGTGCTGGGTGGCCGTGGCGGAAATCGCCGTCATCTCGGTCTACTTCATCCTCCCGTTCTCCCCGGCCGGCATCCCCGGCCGCAGCGAGTTCGACTGGACGGCGGTGAACTACGCCCCGATCGCGGTCGGCGGCGTCCTCATCGCCATCACGGCGTGGTGGTTCGCCGGCGCCCGCAGCTGGTTCACGGGCCCGCGGAGGACCGTGGAGGAGACCGCGAAGACCGACTAGCACCAGGCGTTAGCGCCCCGGACTGCCCGAGGGGTCCGGGGCGCTTGGGCGTGCCGGACGGCCCGGCGGCCGGCGGTCTCCGGCGGTGCGGTCGGCCGGCGGAGCCGAGCCGTGCCGGTTGGCCACCCCTCGTGCCCCGGCCCGACCGAGCCCCCGGGCCCCTCCCCCCCCCTGACGTCATTCCAGGTGCAGGGCCTCCAGTTCGTCGTCGTTCAGCAGGGCCTCGATCAGGGCGGGCGAGCCGACGACCTTGGTGCCCCACAGGTCGTAGTCCGTGCACAGGAGCCAGGAACGGTCTTCGGGCCAGAGGTTGGACGGGCTGAAGTCGGCTTCGCTGTCGTCGTAGAGGGCTGCGGCGTCGCGCAGACGTCCGGTGCGGACGTGGACGTTGTCGAAGTCCTGGCAGACGAGCGGGTTGTGGAAGGCCAAGCAGCGCGTGTCCAGGCCTGCCGCGCTGTGTGTGGCGAGCACGTCGATCAGCCCCAGCCAGGTCTCGCGGTCCAGGCTGCCCTCGGCGGGCGGGATGATACCGACCGGCCAACTGCCGTTCTTCTTCACGGACGGGAAGCACCCGGGGCAGGGCAGCATTCCGTCGGAGACCACCGGATCGCCGATCCGCCTGGCGAGTTCCGCCCAACGCAGTCGGCGCCAGCCCGGGCCCGGGTGGCGGGCACGGCCGAGGCTGCCGCCGGTGGCGACGCCGATCGCGGTGAAGTCGATGTCGCCTATCATCTGCGGCCGCATCGTGCCGTCGGCCAGTGCCGCTTGCTTGCGCTCGTCGTACGACACCGTGCCGGGGCCGCGCTCGTGCTCGTACATCGCGTTGAGCACCCACGCCGCGTCGGGCATCGGCGGAGCTAGGAAGCCGGTCACACCGTCGTCGTCGCAGAGTTCCCGCAGCCACACGACGGCGTCGGGCGGGGCGAGCGGCCAGGCAGCGTCCAAGGGGCCGACGTCTTCGGACATGGACCCCATCGTGGCACCCGCCTTGATTCCCACCTCACCCGGTTGGCCGATGCCCTCTTGAAATTCTGACCGCTCGGTCTATGCTTTGACCATGCGGTCAGAAAATGCCGGTCGGCAGCTCAGCAGGACCCGTCGGGCGCGGCGTGAGGACGTCGTCGCGGCGGCGGTGGCGGTGCTGGACCGGGACGGGTTCCCCGCGGCCTCGCTGGAGGCCATCGCGGGCGAGGCCGGGACGACCAAAGGCACGGTGCTCTACCACTTCGGTTCCAAGCAGGCCGTGTACGAAGCCGTGGTGGCCGGTCTGTTCGACGCCGGCACCGCGTACATGACCGCCCGGATCCTCGCCGCCGAGGGCCACCGTGAGCGGCTGCACGTCTACATCGAATCGAACCTGCGGTTCATCGCGGAGCACGCCCGGCACGTGAGCGCCGTGCACCGGATCGTCGAGAACTCCGGGCGCCGCGTCGAGGACGACACCGCCGTACCGGGGCTGGCCGGGATCCTGACGGCCGGGCAAAAGGACGGCGTGTTCGGCGACTTCGATCCGGAGATCGTCGCGCTCGCGATCCGTGCCGTCATCGACGGCGCGTCGTTCTACTTCACCGCGAATCCCGACCTGGACATCGACCACCACATCGCCGAAGCCGTCCGGCTCTTCGACCGGGCCACCGCCAAGGAGGCAGTGTCATGACCACCACCCCGGCGATCCGCCGCCTGATCGGTACGTACGTCATGCTCAGCATGCTCACCGTCGTCGCGCTCGCCGTGCTGGCCGGTGCGGACCCCGGGCAGGCCACGCCGGAGGCCTGGGTCCGCGGCGTGATCGTCGCGGGGACGTCGATGCTGACGCTCCTGTTCGCCACCCGTGCCGCGAAGGGCGACGCGCGTGCCGCGCTGCGCCTGCGGATCATCGTCGCGGTGCTGCTCGTCGCGTTCACCGCGGTGCTGTTCTTCCTCCCGCTGCCGGCCTGGATGGTCGGCGAGCAGGCCGTGTGCGCGGTGCTGCTGCTGGCGACGGCGGTGCTGATCTTCCGCCGCCCGCAAACCCGCTGACCGCACAGACCGCACAGACCGCAGCGAACCGAGGAGCCTTGCCGATTCGGCAAGGCTCCTTGCGCGGCCCCGCGGCACCGTCCATGATCGGTTGTGCGGCGTCGCGAATCGGGCGAATCCCCCGAGGCGGCCGCACGACCCGGAGGTGACGCAGTGCCCGCGGAGATCCAGCACCGGTCGGTCCCGACCCCGGCCGGCCACGTCCACGTCGCGGAACAGGGCACCGGGCCGCTGGTCCTCCTGGTGCACGGCTTCCCGGAGTCCTGGTACTCGTGGCGGCGCCAGCTTCCGGCACTGGCCGCGGCCGGGTACCGCGCGGCCGCCGTCGACGTCCGCGGCTACGGCAACTCCTCGGTCCCCACCGCCCCCGAGGCCTACCGCATGGTCGAACTCGTCGAGGACAACGTCGCCGTCGTCCGCGCGCTCGGCGCCGAATCGGCGGTGGTCGTCGGCCACGACTGGGGTGCGGGCATCGCCGCGAACTCCGCGCTGCTCCGGCCCGAGGTCTTCCGCGCCGTCGGCATGCTCAGCGTCCCGTACACGCCGCGCGGCGGGCCCCGGCCGAGCGACGTCTTCGCCGGCATGGGCGGCGACGAGGAGTTCTACGTCTCCTACTTCCAGGAGCCGGGCCGCGCCGAGGCGGAGATCGAACCCGACGTCCGCGGCTGGCTCGCGGGCTTCTACGCCGCCCTGTCCGCCGACACGATGCCCGGCGCCGACGCCCCCGACCCCCACTTCGTCACCCGGGGCGGCACGCTCCGCGAGCGTTTCCCCGCCGACGTCCTGCCGGGCTGGCTCTCCGAAGCCGATCTGGACTTCTATGCCGCGGAGTTCGCCCGCACCGGCGTCACCGGAGCGCTCAACCGCTACCGCAGCATGGACCGCGACTGGGCCGATCTCGCGGTCGTCGACGGCGCCCCGATCACCCAGCCTTCGCTGTTCGCCGGGGGTCGCCTGGACGCCTCCACCATGTGGCTCGCCGACGCCATCGACGCGTACCCGAAGACCCTGCCCGGCCTCATGGGCTGCCACCTGCTCGACGGCTGCGGACACTGGATCCAGCAGGAACGCCCGGACGAGGTCAATCGCCTGCTGATCGACTGGCTCGGCGCACTGCCGGAAAGCGGACTGCCCGCATGAACCGACCGCCCCGTCAGTCCGCCCACGCGCCGTCGCGCATCACCCACCGGCCGGCGAGTTCCGGTACACCGCGCCACACCTGGATGCTCCGCGGCTGCACACGGAAGTACCCGTAGGCGTCGCCCTCGGCACGCGGGTCCCACGCCCAGTCCGCCGCGATGGCGTCGGCGACGGCCGTCGGAACGTCGCGGACCGTGAACGTCTCCACGGTGCCGTCGACGAGCACGACGTCCCAGGGGTCGCCCAGCGACACCCGGGCGCGGGGCACGGCACGCAGGTTGCGGCCGGTCGGGTTGGTCGACCGGGTGGACAGCCACAGCGCCGTCCCGTCCCAGTGGAACCACAGCGGCACGAGGTACGGCTCGGCGTCCGGGCTGCTGGTCGACACCCAGGCTTCCCGCTCGCGCGCCAGGCGCGCCAGGAGGTCGTGCTTGCGCTGCCGGGTGTCGCGGGGCGGGACATCCATACCGGCCAACGGTAGCTATCCCGCCGCCGCCCGCGCCGTCGCCAGGAGTTCCGGCAGTGTTCCGGTGAAGTCCGGGAACAGGTGCAGCGCCACGGTCCACGCGTCCGGGTTGGTGCCCAGGTGTTCGTCGACCAGCGCCTGTGCGGCCTCGCACGGTTCGGCCCAGCGTCCGCGGCGGCGATTCTGGTACCGCCGGTCGAAGGCGACCACGTTCAGGTAGCGCGCCGGCTGCGGCGCGTGACGGAGCAGGTCCTCCGGGGTCAGGCCGCGGAGCAGGAGGTGCTCGCGCCAGTCGGCGGAGCGCAGTTCGCCGTTGCGGGCTCCCCAGCGCAGTGCGGCGTACGCGAACTCGGTCGGGAGTTCCCGGCGGTCGACGAGCGCGTCGACGACGTCACGGTCGAGCGTGTCGGCGTCCGCCGCGGCGACCGCGGCGTCCCACGGCACGTCGCGGCCTTCGCCGATGAGCTTGCGGAGGCGTTCGTAGGCGTACCCGGACTTCTTGCGGAGCCGCTTCAGGAACTCCTCCGGCGCGTCGTCCGCCGCCATGCGGGCGCGCAGCCGGTCGATGCCGTCGGGCTGGGCGAGTGCCGCTTCGACGGCCTTCACGGTGCTCGCCGGGAAACGGTCCATGTCGAGGATCTCGCGGACGCCTTCCGGCCCGTTCCGCTCCCATACCGCGACGAGAAGGCGCATCCGGCCGCCTTCGGTGGCGAGCCGCAGCCGCCCGGCGATCACCCGGGCGACGCCGAGGTCGCCGGAGGTCAGGCCGGCCGTGACCCGGTCGCGGTAGTGGCCGAGGTTGACTTCGCCCAGGACGTCGAGGAGTTCCTGGGGCACCGGGCCGCGGCTGCCGTCGGTGCGGATCCCGGCGAGCATGCGGACGCGGTCGGCGTCCGTCAGTGGCGCATGGGCGAACAGCGAGGCGTCGGTGGCCGGGTCGTCGTGGGCCATCAGCCATTCGACGCGGTCGCGCTCCAGCGCGTGCGCGGCGTATCCGGCCAGGGCGACCGAGCCGTGGGCGGCGACGAGCGCGTCGCGCACCGTGTCCGACGGTTCGCGGTAGACGAGGATGTGCTGGACGCTCCGCGCGTCGAGGTACGGCGCGAGCGCGACGGTGACCTCGTCCGGCATGGCGCGCAGGATGCCCAGGAAGGTCTCGCGGGTATTCTCCGGCGGCGTCGCCGGCATCGCGGCGGGGAGCGGGCGCGGGAACTTGGTCGCGCGCTTGCCCGCGCCGGACGCGACCTCGTCGACGAGCGCCGCGATCGTTCCCTCGAAACGCGGCAGCCGCGAGTACAGCGTCAGCCAGTTCACCGGGTCGTTGCCCAGCGGCGCGAGGGCCTTCGCCAGCGCGGTACCGACCTCTTCGGCGTCGTACGGCAGTGCCCCGGCGATGCGGCCCGCCGGCGCGGCTTCGGTCAGCAGCCGGTCCAGGGGCAGCCAGCCCGCGGTGACGCCGCGACGGACCACGTCGCGGAAGTGGTAGTTCCAGTCGGCCAGTTTGCTGTTGTCGACGATGTCGAACGGCAGCCTTGCGGCGTACTCCACGGTGCTGACGAGGTTTGCGGACAGCGCGGCCTCGACGAGGTCGTCGGGGCAGTCCGGCCAGCGGGTGAGCGACGGGAGGCTGTCCCGGTCGAACGGACGGCGTTCGTGTTCCCGGCGGACCAGGTCCCAGTCGAGCGGCGGCAGTTCCGCGTCCAGCGACGGCTTGCCGTCGTGTCGGCGGACCGCCGCGATGGCGCGGACCGCGGCGGCGTCGATCCATTCCTCCGGCGGCCGGAGGTCGGCGAGGTAGGCGGACGGCGACGGGGCGTCGGCAGCGGCCATCACCAGGTCGTTGAGTCCCGTGTGCACCAGGTCGCGGAGCGCGAGGCGGCGCAGCATTTCGCGGTCGCCGCGGTCCGCGACGGCGACGCAGAGGTCGATCGCGACGGCGTACGGCAGTTCCTTGCAGAGGTCGGACGCCACGTCGAACACGAGCTTGGGGAACGGCCAAGCGGCGGCGGCGAGCGGGTCGGCGGCCGCGTGCGCGCGAAGTCTGTGGACGAAGCCACGTTCGACGTGCCAGGCCGGGTCTTCGGGGTCGGTGATGTGGGTGCGTATCTCCCGCAGAAGGTCCTCGGGTATGCCGCCTCGCCGGTCGAGGAGTGCCAGGGCGACCCGCGGGTCGCCGAGACGCGCGGCGCGCAGCATGAGGTCGTCTTCGAGCGGGCCGCCCTCGGCGAGGTAACCCGCGGCGTCGAAGTCTCCGTCCGCGAGGATCTTCGCGATGGCCTGCTCGGGGAGCTTCGCGTACTCGGTCACCGTCGTGGTCATCTGCGTGCGGAAGCGCTCGACGAGCGCGGCGCGGACGTCGGGACCGGCGAGCCTCAGGGCGGTGACGAGTTCATGCACGGGAGGTGATCCTCGGCCTTCGCGTTTCGGGGACTCCGCATTCGAACGCCCGGAGCGCCGAACGGGTCAGATCCTGGCACAACACGAGGACACCCGGGCGGGTGCGATCGGCGTGCGAACAGGCGGGGTACGCGCCCACGCCGGGCGACCTACTGGTGCCACACCACCGCAAGTGTCTTGCTCACGATCCCGATGACCGCGAATACCACGGCTCGTGTCAGGTAGCCCGCCGCCGCCAACGCGACAACTCCGGTGCCGAACCATCCCAGCTCGAACACCACGCGCGCGGCGCCGTGCAGCTTGTGGGACGCGGTAGGCGCCCCGAACATCCCCCACAGCACGATCAGCACCGCGGGCCCTCCGAGGCCGAGCAGCAAGCGCCATATCAGCTGCGGCCGGAAGGTGAATCCCCACAACCCGGCGGCGGCCAGGACCGCCAGTTCCATCAGGAAGATCACCCCGAGGTTGATCCCCTTGATCACGCCCATAGCCCCTCCGGATCCCCGCCCCTGCATGATCACCGACGTCGACGAGCGGAGCCTAGGGCTCCGCCCGCCGACGCACGCGGGGTGGGTGGGTCATCTCCGGTGCGGCGTCAGTCTTCGCGGCGCCGCGGACCCGGCGTCCGCGGCGCGGGCGTGGGATCCGCCGGAATCGGCATCGCACGGGGCGCCGACGGCGGTTGGCCGCCGTCCGACAGCCACTTCGGGGAGCGCAGCGCGGGCGCCTCGCCGCCCCGGCCGCCGCCGTCCCCGCCGTGCGCCGCAATGCCGCCCGTGACACCGCCGGCCGTTCCGCCACCGCCGCCCCCGGGGCCCACGGTCCCGGTCGACGCCGCGGCCGCCGGAGCGGTGCCCGCGCGGCCCGCGTGGACGCCCATGCCGGCCCGCACGTACGACGCGGGCCCCCCGGTCAGTGCCGTCTTCGTGCTGCTCTGCATCTGCATACGTCCGGCCCGCAAGGCCGAGACGTCGTCGCCGAGGGCGGGCACGAACCGGTACACCATGACCGACGCGAAGATCGCCAGGAACATGATCGCCAGGCCGGTCAGCACGCCCGCAAGGGCGTCGCCGCCCGAACCGCCGCCCGCACTGGCCGCCATCGCCAGCCCGAGCACGATCACGATGATCGGCTTGGCGAGCAGGATCGCCACCATCATCCCGGCCCAACGGCGCACATGGCCCCACAGGTCGCGGTCGACGATGCCCGCATAGACGACGGTGCCGAGGATCGCCCCGACGTAGAGCAGCGCGGCGCGTACCAGTAGTTCGATCCACAGGATCATCGCGGCGAGGATCGCGAACATCGACACGAAGATCAGCGTGACCGGCCCGCCGCCCAGCGAGTTGGGGTCCAGGCCCTTGGAAAAGCCGTCCAAGAACTGGTCGGTGTCCTGTTTGGTGCCGCTCGCAATGGCGGCCGTGATGGAGTCCACCATCGATACCGACAGATGCAAGGCCAGCGGGGTGAAGGCCGACGCCATCACAGCCAGCCACAGGTAGCCCACCGCTTCGCCGATCGCCGTGCCCAGCGGAATGCCGCGCACTGCACGCTTGGTGACCGCCACCATCCACACAATCAGGGTCATGAAGGCCGACGCCGCGAACACGACGGCGTACTGCTTCACGAAGTTCGGATTGGTGAAGTCGACCCCCGTGGTGGCGTTGATGGCCTTGGCGAGCTTGCCGATGAACCACACGGCGGCTTCGGCGGTGGCCTTGGCGATCGAGCCGAGCGGGTCGGAGGCGAACCCGAGGGGGTTGGCGCCGTTCTGCTGGTTGCACTGCTCGCGGGCGGGACTGGGCAATTGGTCGCAGAAGTTCGTACCGCCGCCACCGCCGCCGGCACCGGGCGAGGTGGTGCCGCCGGGCGTGGGAGTCCCCGACGAACTCCCGCTCGGCGATGGCGTGGGCGACGGCGTGTCCGCCGCGGCCAGTCCGGTGCCGAGGATCAGCGCCGCCACCACGCCAAGGAGCAGCACGGCGACCCGGCTGAGCCTCGCGTGCGGTCGGTCGGTCATGCGAACTCCTGCGTCGGTGTGGCACGTTCGTGGATCATGGTGACGTCGTCGAGCGCTCGGCGGAAGTGCGGGGCCGCGAGGGCACTTCCGTCGTCCGTTTGTCCGACCCGGTTCACCGTACGGCCATGCAGCCGTGCGTTTTGCCGGCACCGATGGATCGGCGGCCCGGGGCCGCTTCCGCGTGCCGGACGAGCGTGCCGAATCCGCGCGATGCGACCCCGGAGAGACGCCGTGAGGAGCTGCCCGGCAAGCGGGTTTCCTCCCGCGCGTTCCCGCGTTTCTCCCGTCGGCGGCACGGCTAGGGCACCGCGCGCGGGTCGAGCTTGACGTCGTCCGGCCCGACTTTTCCGGTGACGGACAGCGGGTCCGGGGTATGGGGAGCGGTATGGGTATCCGAGTCCGCGGGCGCCTGCGCGTCGGCCGTGTGCGCGCCGCCCGCCCCGGTCGGCACCGTGGCGGCATCGGGGCCGCCGCCGGTGTCGAGGTCCGCCGTTTCGCCGGCCGCGGGAGCGACGGAGGGCTTGGCCGCCGTCGGCCTGGCGGTGTCGGCCTCCCCGTCGCCGGTAGGCACGACGCCGGACGGCCCGTCGTCGGACTTCCCGTCGTCGGCCTTCGCAGTGCTCTGGCCGGTGGACACGGGCTCGTCGACGGACGCAGTGCCGCCGCCGGCGGATTCCGGGTCCGGGGTTTCGGCGCCGCGCGCCTGTACCTCCCCGGATCCCGCGGTGGGCTCCACAAGGCCGGACACCGGTTCGTCCGCCGTAACCGATGGCGCGTCCGCTGGTTCGGCCTGCGGCTTCTCCTCCACCGCCGCTGGCGCCGCCGCCTGCGTGCCTGGCTGCTGCTCCGGGGTGGACACCCCGGCGCCGCGTGCCGGCGGCTGAGCGGGCGTTGAGGGGTCTTCCGGCCGGGTCTCCGCGGCCGGAAGCACGTCGACGACGGGTTCGGCGGCCTCGGGAAGGTCGGCCGGGAGGACGGCCGGGACCAGCGCGGGCACCGTGGTGCGGGTCGGACTCGTCGGCTTTTCCGCAACCGGTTTGGTGCCTGTTTTCGTGCTCGACGTGCCGGACGGCTTCGCCGGGGCCACGGCCACCACCGGGAGGGCCTTCTGCGGGGGCGTGGACGGCTTCGCGGGCGTTCCCGGGGTACCCGGCTTGGTCTTGCCCGCAGGCGGCTCCTGCTCGTCGTCCACGCGCGGCACCGCGGGGTTGGCCGGGACCGTGCCCGGATCCGCGGGACGCGGCGCGGGCGGCAGTTCGGGCACGTCCGGGACGGATGGCCCCAGCGGCAGATGCCCTCCATTGCGCCCCGCGTCGCCTTGCCGGAACACCGCGCTGTCGACCGCGGCGGGCGGAAACTCCTGGGCGGGCGCGGGCAGCGGGAGATCGTCGGCGGCCATCGGGCCGAAGGCGGTCGGACGCCGCGTGGGTGCGTAGTCGGCTTGCGTGACCGTTCCCGGAGCCGCCGGTCCGGCCCCCGAGGCCGCGGCCGGGAAATCCGCGGCCGGGGCGGGGAGGGGTTGGTCGGCGGGGGCGGTGGGGCCCAGGGCGGTGCGGGGTGAGGCCGCGGGGACTGAGCCTGGTGCGGTGCCCGGGGAGAAGGTGCCGAGGCCGGGGATTCCGGGGCCGGTGTCGGCAACTCCGGTGTTGCCAGGGCCCGTCTTGCCGGGGACGGCATCAACCGGCGTGCCGTTGCCCGGTTGCGCGGTGCCCGGTTGTGTGTTGCCTGGTTGTGTGTTGCCCGGCTGGGTGGTGCCTTGCGGGGTGGTCCCGGGGGGCGACGGTGTCGCGGGACGGTCGTTGCCGCCCGCTTCGCCGTTCCCCGGAAGGGGTGCGGTGCTTCCGCCGCCGGCCGGGGTTGCGCCGGATCCGTCGCCGGGGTTCGGTGCGCCACCGGACGGGGCGGTAGGCCCGGAGGACGGAACTTCGGACGTTCCGGCCGGCGGCTTCGGGCCGGAACCCGGCCCGTCCGGCTCCGGAGCGTTCTTCCCGTTCCCCGCCGCGGGCAGCGACGGCACGTCGGGCACCACCGGCCCACGCCCCGGCGTACCGCCCGAAGATCCGTCGGACGAGCCGGGTGTGCCCGGCTCGCGTCCCACTTCCGACGACGCGCCGCCCGGCAGTTCGGCGCCGTGCGCCGCCGCGGCCGAGGAGAACGCGGCGACGGTCAGGGACACCGAGACGGCCGCGGTCATCACCTTGCGTCGCAGCCCGTGGTTCATACGGCCACCTCCTCCGAGGGGTCCTTCGCCGGCCATCGGCCTGACACTCCGTCAACATACGTGACGGAAAACGGCATTCCGTCTGCCTCCGGACGAAATGCCAAGCAGCCGCGCGACCGAGCGGGTCCGTGCGGCACCGACTCCGCCATCCCACCCTGCGCTAAAGCCGCTTCGCGGCCGCCGTCCGCCGTTCCCGTGCCCATCTCGGCCCCCCTTGTCGTGCGTTTCCCCCACCGAGGCTTCCCGGTCTGGCGTGTCTCCCGTGTGTTCCTTCCCAGCGGCTGCGGTGCCCACCACTCGGGCGCTATCTCGGCTCCGGCGTAAGGGCGTACAACGTCGGCGTCGTCGTCGGCGTGCTGTCCAGGATGAGCAGCAACTGCCCGGTCGGACCACCCCACGGGAGCGGTACGCCGGCGCCGAGCGGCGTCGGCGGCTTGGCCGGGTCGGTCGCGTCGAGGACGAGTGTGGTCTGCGGGTCGGAAACGCTTTGGCCGTACAGGAGCTTGCCCCACCCGACGACGGGTCCGAACCCGGGGCGCACCGACGCTTTGTTCGCCTGGAGGTCGTAGACGACCGGTCCGAGGGCGGCGACGCGGCCGTCGGTGCCCCAGACCCACGCGGTCTTGCGGACTTGGTCGAGCGGCGCGTCGGTGGTGACGAGGGATTGGCCGGAGGTCGCGTCGTAGAGGACGACGGTCACCGTGGCGGCGTCGGGCCCGTTCCAGATGACCGCGACGCGGTTGTGCCCGGCCGCGGCGATACGGAAGATCGTCGCGCCCGCACGCGGCGGGACGGGCGTGACCGCGACGGGCTCGCGGCCGGGCGCGGCGCTCCACCACGGGCCGACCGGGACGGCGGCGATGACGGTGGCCCCGTCGGCGGCCATGGCGGTGGCGTTGGGGGGGAGGTCGACGGAGACGAGCTTGGCGTCCTCGACGACGGACGCGGCCGTGCCGGCGACCACCAGCGGCGCGTCGCCCGCATAGCTGACCTGCGCGTTGTCGGGCAGGTCGAGGACGGTCGGCGCGGCGGACCCGTCGGCGGGGGCGTACGCGAGCTGGTTGCCCGCCTGCACGAGGACGGACTCGACGCGGTCGACGAGCGCGAGCCGTACGCCGCGGTGTTCGCCCGCGGGCAGGTCGAACGCGCGGCGGACGTGGCCGGTGGCGGGGTCGAGCAGGGCGACCTTGCCGTCCGTGGTGATGACGGCCACGGCGGTGGTACTGGCCGCTACCGTCGGGGCCTTCGCGGTCGGGACGGCGACGGTGGCGATCCACGCGGCGTTCTTCGACCAGCCCGGCGGGGCTTGGGCGGGGAGCACCGGCGGACCGGGTTTGGCCCCGCCCGTGGTGGCGTTCGCGGACGGCTCGGGAGTGCGCTTGTCGTCGGCGCCGCTGCCGCCTCGGTGGACCAGGGCGACGACGACGAAGGCGATGACGAGGATGCCGACGACGACGCCCACGATGACGAGACGGCGGAACAGCGCGGGCCGATCGGCGGCTTCCTCCCAGGCTTGGTCGCCGCGGAAGCCGATGACCTGCGTGCCGCCGTCGTCGTGCTCGGCCGCTTCGGTGGCGCCACGCGGCGTGGTGTAGGCGGCCGCGGGGAACGGGTCGGGTTCGAGGTCGGCGGAGGGGGTGGGGGGCGCCGACGGGGTGTCCCAGTGCACGGAGGCGTCCGGGGACGGCGGTCGGGCGCTGCGGCTTGGGGGTTCGTTGGGCGGTGGTGGCGGGGACGTCGGGGGCGGGGCACTCCGGCTCGCGGACGTGTCGGCGGACGACGCGCCCGCCGCGGGCGCAGGCGCGGGCGCCTCGAAGCGGGGCCCGGCGGGCGGCGCGAAGGCACCGGTAGCCGTGCCGGGTTCGTCGGCCGGCGGCCGCGCGGGCGGCGGCACGCTCGGCGGCCCCCACGGCCCACCGGCAGACGGCGCAGTGGGCTCTTCGACACTGCTGCGCGGATGCGGGGTCACCAGACCGTGGGAGTCACGCCGCGCCGCGCTGTCCGGGGCCTGAGGGAAAGGCACTTGCGACGGCTGGTCTGCCGCGTGGGCACGCGGCGCCGAGTCGCCGGGGCCCGCCGCGTCGGCCTCGGTCGCGGGCGGAGGTGAGCCGACAGGCGCACCCGGCTCCCCCGAACCGACACCGACGGCCGGCGCCTCGGGAGCACGCGGCGGTTCGCCGCCGCTTCGTGCACCACCTGCGTCGGAGCGCGGGCCGGGCGTCCGAGGGGCAGCAATCGAAGGGGCTTCCCCCGGAGCGCCTCCGCCCGATTTTTCCGAGGCACCCGAACTTTCCGAAGCATCAGCCCCCGGAGCGCGCGCCTCGTCGGCCGCCCCCGCGCCCTCCGGTGCGGCAAGCCGCCCCTCGTCGCCCCCCGGCGCGCCCCCGCCCTCGGGCTCCTCGTCCAGCAACCACGCCGGTACTGGGAGCGCCGCGCCGACCTCCGCCGCGTCCCCGTCCCGCTCCCGTCCTCCGGCCGCCACCGCGTCCCCTTCCCCGCGCTCGGTGCCGCTCCTCACCGCGTCACGCCCGCACGCCCAGGTCGGCAATCCGCCACGGTTCCGCCGGTGTCGCCCGGGTCAGTGTCACGAACACCACCACCAGCGACTCGGTGCCCTTCCAATTGTCCCGGCCCGTCGGGGTGTACCGGACGGTCCACTGCCGGTACGCGAGCACGTCGCTGTCCGGCGGCGCCGCTTCGTTCGACTGCGTCATCGTCGGCTTCGTGTAGGCCTTGTGCCCGGTCCACAGCGTCCAGTCCGCCCCCGGCGGCGCGACCACGATGTGCTCGCGCTGCGTGGCGGCGTACTTGTCGGTCATCCACTGCTGGGCCCGGATCGCCGCGTCCTGCCCCGTCGTGTCGGTCATCGTGTCGTACGAGAACAGCACGGTGAGCGCCGCCTGCGACACCGCCGTCGCGTCCGCCGACGCCTGCGCGTCGAGGCTGGGCAGCGGCTGCGTCGGCGTGCCGGGGCCGCGCGGAATCGGCTGCGCGGGCGGCACGCTGACGATCGGCGGCAGCGTCGACGCGGACGGCGAAGCCCCCGCGTCGGACGCCCGGTTCTGCTTGCCGATCAGCGCGCACCCACCGAACAGCGCGGCGCCGACCAGCAACGCCAGGAACACCAGCAGTCCGACCGCGCCGCGCAGGCCTTGCGCCCGCATCTGCGGGCTGCCGCCGCTCATCCGTACCTCCGGACCTTCCAGATCGAGTTCGCGTAGTACGACTCGCTCAGGTTCGACACCTTCACGACGTCGCCCGTCTTGGGCGCATGCACCATCTGCCCGTTGCCGATGTAGATGCCGATGTGGCTGAAGTCCCCGGTGTGGTGCGGGTCGAAGCCGATCACATCGCCCGGGATCATCGCCCGGGGGTCCACCGCCGTACCGGAGTTGACCTGCTCCTGCGACACCCGCGGCAGCACCACCCGGCCGCCCGACGCCTGGTAGACCGAGTACTGGACGAGGCTGCTGCAGTCGAAGCCGATCACGCCGGCGCCCGACCCGAAGCCCCCGGACGGGCCGCTGGTATCGCCGCCGCCCCACGAGTAGGGCGTGCCGCGCCACCGCATCGCGTAGGCGACGACCGCCGCCCCGAACGGGGTTCCTTCCTTGAGGTCCGTGATGACCGTCTGATACTTGGTCATCAGCCGGTGGATCGTCGTCACGTAGCCGCGCGTTTCGGCATACGGCGGAATACCGCCGTACTTGAGCACGGCTTCCGGGCCCGCGTTGTAGCCCGCGAGCATCAGGTCCTGGATGTCGCCCGAAGCCAGGCCGCGTTGCACATAGCCGCGGACCTGCTGGGCGATCGCACAGTCGTACCGCGCCGCCGCCATGATCGCGTCGGGCGGACTCCACACGCTGGCCGTGCCGTCGCCGTCCCCGTCGGTCGCCCACGTCACCCACGTGCCCGGCATGAACTGCGCGATGCCCTGAGCACCGACCGGGCTGACGATCGTCGGGTTCCACCCCGACTCCTGCTCCAACTGGGCGGCCAGGAGCTGCGGGGTCACTTCGGGGCAGATCGCCCCGGCTTTCGCAACCCATTGGCGGTACGCCGCCGGGACTTGGCCCTCGTTGTACGCCGCGTTGTACGCCGCACCGGCCACACCCGCCGACGGAAGTCCGCCCGCGAGCGCCGCAATGACCAGCAGCCCGCCGACGGTCAACACCAACGGGACGACCAGGACGGCGAGTACCGCCCGGCCCGGCTTCACGGCACGCTCCGCGTACGCGCGCAGCAACGCCCGGCGGCTGTCGTCGTCTGCCGCATGGTGCCCCCGATCCCTCGGCCGCGCCGGGCAGGGCGGTGCCCGGGTCGGCCGACAAAACGTCCCGCCGGTCCCGGACGATGCCGGGTTCGGTCAGGTCATCCTGCCCCGACGCCACCCCCGTGTGTCCAGCCGCGCCCCCTGGTGTGGCGGACGATTCGCACTCCTGTGCGTTTCCGTGCGCTCGGTTTCGCTCCGACCCGCATATGCGTGCGAGACGTAGGGCATTGTGCCGTGTATCGGGCCAACTCGTATGCACTACCGGAAGGTTGGAAGGGTGGCCCGGCCTCGGGTCATACCGGGTGCATCGGGACGTGCGGTAGGTTCCCGCTGCTGGCCGGAATCGCGTCATCGCGCGGGGGTGGGCAATGTCCAGGGACGAAAATTCCAGGCGGGATGCGGTCTCGGCGTACCCGGAAACGGAACCGGCCGCGGCGCGCCGCGGGTTCGTCCTGCTCGTCGCAGGTGTCGGACTCGGCCGCCGCAAGAAGCGCGCGCTCGAGGACTCCGAGGCCGCGCTGGCCGGCTGGGTCGGCCTGCCGCCGCAGATCCTCATCGCGGACGCGCCCGCCGACGTCGTGCAGTTGCCCGCGGGCTCCGGCCCGCAGACCGTGCGCGGCTACCTGGAGAGGGCGTCGGTCACCCGCGGCCCGGTCGTCGTGTACGTCACCGGCCACCTCATGCCGGACCGGCGCGGCGAACTGCACCTCACGCTGCGTGATTCCAGCCCGGGCAGCGTGCGCTACGACGGCCTGCCGTGGGCGTGGATCGCCGAAACGCTGCGCATCCGGGACGCGCGGGACACCCTCGTGGTCGCCGACCTCACCGCCTCGGACGACGTGCGCGCCCGCGTGCACGCCGCCCCGGAGGAACTCGCCGCGCGCCTCCCGCTGTGGGCGGTCGTCGCGCCGCCGCCGTCGTCGCACGACGAGCCGGCGCACGCGTTCACCCGCACCCTGACCGTGGCCGCGCGCCGCGGCTTCCTCGGATGCCCGGCGCGGGTCGAGGTGGCGGCAGTGCACCCGTCGATCTTCGGCCGTTCGCAACTGCCCGACGGGACCGTGCAAATCGTGCCACCGGAAGGCGGTGCGCTGCGGCTGGCCAACCGCCTGCCGGTCGACGACGTGTCGACCGAGTACGTGGTGACCGTCACACGGCCGGATTCCGCACCCGCGCCGGTTCCCGCGCCGGCCGGGGACGGCGCGGAGTATCCGGCGCCCACCGGCGAGCCGTTCGCCGCGGCGCCGCCCGCCGGAGCCGCTCCGAGTCCCCCGCCGAGTCCCCCGTCGAGTCCCGCTCCGGAGCCTGGTCCGAGTCCCGTCGAGCAGGCCCCGGAGACGTCTCACCTGCGGGTGAACTGGCCTGTCTCCCCCGCACCGGCGCCCGCCGCGGAGACCATGCCGGACGGTCCGCCGCAGTCGTCGGCGCCCTCGGGCGCACCGCAGTTCCTCCGCCGGGTCGCCGAACTACGCGCGGCGATGGCCGCGGGCAACTTCGACGTGGCGTTCGGCGAAGCCGAGGCACTCACCCACGACATGGAGACGCGCTACGGTCTCGGCCCGGAGCACCGCGAGACCATCGAGGCGCTGCAGACCTGGGCGTGGCTCGCGGCCCGCACCGGCCGCACCGGGCAGGCCGTCCGCCTCTACACGGAGTCCGCGCGCCGCAACGCCCGCGTGCACGGCCCGGGCCACCCGGCCACGCAGGCCGCGGCGGACGCCGCACACACCCTGTGGCTGCAGGTCGCGGACGTCGCCACGGCACGCGAACTCGGTCCGGCGGTCGTCGCCTTGCGCGGGCTCGTCCTCGGCCGCGGCCCGCACTCGCGCGAAGCGGCGGCGGCACACCTGGCGGAACTCGCGGGGGCCGCCGAGGCGCCCGCGTCGGCACCGATCCCGGCTCCGCCGCAACCGCCGACGCCAACGCCAACGCCGCCGTACGCGTCGACGCCGCCGTCCGATGCGGCACCGGCGTCCCCGTGGGCACCGGCGCCCGACTCCACGCCGCCGCGGGCACCGGGCCCGGGATCCGGCCCGAGCGCCGCGCCCGGACCCAAGGCGGAGCGCCCCGCGCCGCCCGCGCCGGAGCCCGCTCCGGCGCACGACACAGCGTCGGCGACCGCGCGCGAGTCCGCACCCGAAGCCCACGGCGAGGCCGCTCCGACGGCCCACCGTGCCACCAACACCGCGCCCGCCTCGCACTCTTCGGCCGCCCCGGCTTCCCACGCGGCCCCCGACGCCGAGCCCCTCCTCGACGACGCACTCCCCCCGCCTCCCGAACTCCGCGAGGCGCTCGACGAGATCGCCGACACCGCCGCCGACGGCCGCTACACCGAAGCCCTCGGCGCCGCGGACGCGGTGATCGCGGCGCTGGTCGCCGACCTGGGCCCGTGCCACGTGCACACCCTCAACGTGCGGGAAATCCGCGCCTACTTGGCCGCCGAGGCCGAGCGGCTGCCCGAAGCGGTCGCCGCCTACCTCGACATCGCCGAGGACCGCATGACGGTCGGCGGACCCGAGCACCTTGACACGGTCTCCGCGGTCGACAACGCCCACGTGCTGTGGCTGCGCCTGCCCGACGGTGCGACCGCGACCGCGGCGGGCCACCGCCTGGTCGCCCTGCGCACCCGCGTCCCGGGGCCCGGCGGACGGGCGTTGGAAGGCGCCTTGGCCCGCATGGACGAGCTGACGTCGACGCAGCCGCCGCCGACCGTGGGGCCACCGACGGCCCCGGCGGCCCCCGCCGGCACCGAGACACCGGAAGCCGCGGCACCCACCGCCCCTGAACCGCCCGACCAGGACGGACCACACGAACGACCCGAACCCCCGGCACCGCACGACGCCGCCGACCGCTCGGGTGAAGTCCCCGCGTTCCCGGGGAACCCAGCCACCGAACCGGGCGGCACGCCGGCCGACTCACCCGCGTCGTCCGCGACCACCCCGTCCGACTCCACCACCCCTCCGTCGGCCGCGCCCGCGGAAGCCCCGGCCCCCGCCGCGCCGCCCGCCGCCCCCGCCGGTCCCCCCGCCATCCCGGCCCCGCCCGTGCCCGCGCCCCGCGCTCCGGTCCCGGCCCACGCACCCGAGCCGCCTCGCGCGGCACAGACCGAACCCCGCGGGACCACCGAGCCGCCGCAGACCCCCCTCGCGCACTCCGGTTCCCCCGCACCCGCCGATCCCGCCGCCATCCCCGCGCAGGCGCCCACAGCACACGCGGAAACCCGCTCCACCCCCCAAGCCCCGCCGCCCGAATTCCGCGCCTACCTCACCGCGATCAAAGCCGCGACCGCCGCCGACAACCACGTCGAGGCGTTGACGCTGGCCGAGGAACTGACGCGCGGAGTCGAGGCCAAACACGGGCCGGGGCATCCGCACACGCTCAACGCCTACGAGGTGCGCGCGCATCTGACCGCGTCCGCCGGTCTGTTCGCCACCGCCGCGCGCCAGTACGCCGCCCTCGCCCAACGCTTGGCCGACGCCCGGGACCCGGCCGACCCCGGCGCTTGTTCGGCCGCGGACGCCGCGCAAGCCCTGTGGCTGCGCCTGGGCAGCACCGACGCGGCGCGCCACCTCGGGCCGGGCATCGTGGACCTGCGGCGGCGCGTGCCGGGCCCGGACGGTCTGGCCTTGGACGCGGCGCGCGTCCACCTCAGCGTCCTGATCGCGAGCGATGTCTGACAGTCGGCGAAACCATGCCGCCTGCGCCCCAGGTTCGTTGCCATACGCCCCGATCTTCCGATACGTCAAGTCGCGCCCGGGGAACGCCATTCGCCTGGGACGCGTCTCATCGCCATATGGATATCTCGATCAATACCGTTGAGTTCGGCAGGGAACTGGGTAAGCGGATGTTCGCGTTGCGTGAACCTCCGTCGCCTGTCGCACCCGACAGGCATGCTGGAACCGGGCAGGACGATCACGACAGGCTGGAGAAGGCCGATGCTGGACACACTGGTCGAGCGCTACCGGTGGGCTGAACAGGATGCTCTTGTCGCCCTCACCATTTCGGTCGTGGCAGGCCGGAGCGAGGAAGACGTCGTACAGGCATTCGGCGGCAGCACAGCACCCCGGCGAGTGATGACGTTCCGTCAGATAGGCGACGTGCTTGCGGTGCCGGAAGCGGGTTCCTTCCACCCGATGCTGATCGTGTCGACCGGATCGTGCGTGGTGACCATCGAGAACACCGGGTATCACGGGAGCATCCCGGAGATCGCCCGCCGAGCGTCCGCCGACGGCGGGCGTTTTTTCAGCGCCTATTGGGACATGCACGGCGACCACCAGGTGATGTACGCGGAGGACGGCCGGGTCCAGGTCGCCTACGACCCGGTCGACGACTCCCGGGTACCGGCCGGCGCCACGGTGCCGCTGCCGCGTTGGGCGGAAGGCGTCCGCCCGGACGCGGCCGCGCCCGGCGCGTCGTGCCTGGCCCTCATGGAACGCGTCATGCGCGTCCGGATCGACCCGGACTGGATGGTCCGTCCGCTGAGCGCGGTGATCCTGCCCGACCCGGCTACCATGTTCGACGATCCGGAGGCGGCGTGGCGGCCGTGACCCGGCTGTCTTGCCCGGGGAGTCCGCCGGGACTCCCCGGCGGAATCGGAGTGACGGCGTGCAGGCGACCATCGACCACATCGTGATCTGGGTGAGCGACCAACTCCGTTCGCTCGACTTCTACGAGCGCGTGGTCGGCTTCGCGGGGGTGCGCGCCGAGGAGTTCCGGGAGGGCAAGGCGCCGTTCCCGAGCGTCCGCGTCTCGGACCACGCGATCATCGACCTGATGAACCGCGCGAAGGCGGAAGGGATCGACGAGCTGGTGCACGCGCCCGGCTCCTCCGGCCACCGCGTGAACCACATCTGCGTCGCGGTCTCGCACGCCGACTTCACCCTGCTCCGGGCCCGCCTCGACGCCGAGGGCGTCGACACCTCGGTCGGCATCACCGACTCGTTCGGCGCCCGCGGCCTCGCCCCGGAGACCTTCTACTTCGCCGACCCGGACGGCAACATCCTCGAGGCCCGCCACTACGACTGAGCGGTCGGCCGGTCCCGGGGGCTGTCAAGATCCACCGGACACGCCCTAGTCTCCCCGCGTGACGCGAATACTCGGGGGGCTCGCGCTCCTGTGCGCGGCGTGTGCGGTGGTGGTGGGCAACCTACCGCTCTTCCTGCTGCCGCCGAAGGCGCCGGTACTCTATCCGGCCGTTGCCGCCTTGGTGTTCGCCTGTGCGTGGGCCGCGGTGGCGGCTGTCCGGCAGCGCGGAGTCTCCCGTTTCGACCTGACCCACCCGGACGGCGGCAAGGCCCGAACGCCCCTCCTCAACGCGTTCCTGCGGCTGTGCATCGCGTTGCCGATCGTCCTCGGTCCCAGTGCCGCGCTCGGTCAGGCGATCGGGCCCGACGGCGCGCACGGCCGACACGTCGCCGATGTCCGCGAGGCGGGCGGCGGCGACCACGAGCTGCGGATCGACAGCGTCGTCGGGAAGCCGCGGGACACCGGCGTCACCATCAACGACCACGTGCAGTACGCCGCGACGGTCACCGTGACCGTCCCGTTCACGTCCGGCCCGCGCGTCGTCACCGTCGAGGGCGTCCACACGCTGGGCGCTCCCGTGCCGGGCGAGACGGTGCATCTGCTCTACGCGCCCGACCGCCCCGACTTGGGGGTGCTGGAGAATCCGTACGGGTTCTTCGACACGCTCTTCCCGATGATCTTCATCTGGGGCTTCTTCGCATTCCCCGCGCTGTTCGTGCCCTTCGTGATGTCCGCCGATTTCCTGCGGCGGGCACGGGTCTTCCACCCGCTGGTGCACTTGCCGGCGTTCGCCATCCTGACCGCGGGCGGCGCGCTGTCGCTCCCCCTGGCTCTGGGCTATCCGGCGAGCGGGGTCGACTTGGCGCTGGCGATCCCCGCGATGGTCACCCCGTGGCTGGCCGCCGTCTGGGCCGCGGTCGCCCTGAACCGCGTGTAGCGGTGCCGCGCTAGTCGGCCGCTCCCGGCTCCGCGCTCGCGGACGCGGTGCTGACCCGGGTGCCCGAGCCCTCCGGCTGGGCGTCGCCCGTCCCCCGGGCTGCGGCGAGGCGGGCCAGGTAGGCGTTGTAGGCCTCGAGTTCCTTGTCGCCGTCGCGATCGGCCTGGCGGTCCTTGCGGCGGGCGAGTCGTTCCTCGGAACTCATCCACTGCGAGAAGATCACCAGCAGCACGATGACGGTCGGGACTTCGCCGAACGCCCACGCGATCGCGCCGCCGACCTGCTGGTCGTTGAGGGTGTCCACGCCCCACGACGCCGGGGGCTTGGCGAACGAGTCCACGAACAGCGTCGACGACATCATCACCGCGACGCCGAAGAACGCGTGGAACGGCATGCCTGCGAACAGTTCCAGCATCTTGATGACGTACGACGGCTTCCGCGGCGCCGGGTCGATGCCCATGATCGGCCAGAAGAACAGCAGGCCGACCGCGAGGAAGTGGGCCATCATCCAGCGGTGGCCCCACATGCTGCCCATCGTCGTGTCGAAGATCGGCGTGAAGTAGAAGACGTAGAGGCTCGCGATGAACAGTGGCAGTGTCACGAACGGCGAGGACATCACCTGCGCGTAGCGGCTGTGCAGCAGCGCGAGGAGCAGTTCGCGCGGGCCGCGCTTGCCGCGCGGCGCGGGCCGCAGGGCGCGGAGCGCGAGGGTGATCGGCGCGCCGAGCAGCAGCAGGAGCGGCGACAGCATGCTCAGGATCATGTGCTGGATCATGTGGATGCTGAACAGCGCGGTGCCGTACGCGGCGAGGCTGCTGGACGTCGCGTACAGCACGGTCACGATGCCGGCGAGGAACGCGACGGTGCGGCCGATCGGCCACTTGTCGCCGCGCGCATGCAGGCGCCACACCGCGGCGAGGTAGAGCATGGCGGCCGCGATGGATCCGGCGACGAAGATCGGTTCCGGGTACCAGCCGAACATCTTCGACGCGCTGGGCTTGCCGAGGCCCGCCGCCATCCCGGCCATGCCGCTGAGGCCGTCGCCGTGCTCCCCGTGCTTGCCGTGCAGGTCCTGCTGGCTGTCGCCGAGCATCAGCGCGCCCAGGAAGAGGGCGATGCCGAGAGCGATCAGCGCCACCGCGCGGAAGGCGCCGGGACCGGGCGTGCGGGCGGCGGTGCGGGCCCGGGCGTCGCCGGGGGCGCGGCTTGCGGTGGACCCTGAGGTGCGGGGTGCGGGAGCCATGGCATCCACTGTGACGCATCGCCGATGGCCTGCCGCCACCGGGGCACGGTATGTCGCCCGTTTCGGCGACGCCTTCCACAACCGGCCGGTACGCCCCCGTCCGGGCGGCCGGTTCCCGGCGAAACACCGGAAACCGACCGCCCGGAAAGACCTCGGTCAGTGCGCCCCGATACCCGTCAGCGCGCGCACCTCCAGCTCGTCGAAAGCCAGCTCGTCCTCCACCGTCCGGCGGCGGCTGCTGAGCAGCGTTCCCACCGCGGCGCATGCGAAGCCGACCGGGATCGACACAAGGCCGGGGTTCTCCAGCGGGATCGGCGCGACAGCCGTACAGGACCCCAGGGCGGTCGGATTGCCCACATTTGTCGCGTTGGCGGCGACACCGCACTTGCTCGCCTGCGTGGCGGACAGCTTCACGGCGGGCTTGGTGTCGCTCGCGCCGCCCCACACGATCGGCGACAGCGCCACGACGGCGATCGCCGAGACGAGCCCGCCGAAGACGCCGGCGATCGCGCCGGCCTTGGTGAAGCGCCGCCAGAAGATCGAGAACACCAAGGCGGGCAGGTTCGCCGACGCCGCGATCGCGAAGGCGAGCGCGACGAGGAACGCGACGTTGAGTTCGCGGGCGAACACGGACAGCGCGATCGCCACCGCCCCGATGACGACCGCCGCGATCCGCGCGACCCGCACTTCCTGCGCCTCGGTCGTCCGGCCCTGCCGGATCGCGCCCGCGAACAGGTCGTGCGCGAACGACGACGACGAGGCCAGCGTCAGCCCCGCCACCACCGCGAGGATCGTGGCGAACGCGACCGCCGCGATGAACGCCAGCATCACCGCGCCGCCGTCGCTGCCCGCCCCGCCGCCGAGGTGCTCGGCCAGCCGCGTCGCCGCCGTGTTGCCGGACGGGTCCGCGGTCTTGATCGCCTTCGTACCGACCAGCGCCGCCGCACCGAAGCCGATGACCAGCGTCATCAGGTAGAAGGCCCCGATGATGACGATCGCCCAGTTCACCGACTTACGCGCCGCCTTGGCGTCCCGCACCGTGTAGAAGCGCACGAGGATGTGCGGCAGCGCGGCGGTACCGAGGACCAGCGCGATGCCGAGGCTGATCAGGTCGAGCTTCGACCACGCGTCCGTCGCCCCGTACTTCTGACCGGGTTCGAGGAACGCGCTGCCCTTGCCGGACTGGCTCGCGGCCGCACCCATGAGGTCGGAGAAGTCGAAGTGGAACTTCGCCAGCACCCACACCGTCATGACGCACGCGCCGACCATCAGCAGCACGGCCTTGACGATCTGCACCCATGTGGTGCCCTTCATGCCGCCGACCGTGACGTAGAAGATCATCAGCGCGCCGACCGCGACGATCGTCCAGATCTGCGCCGCGTCGGACGTCAGGCCGAGCAGCAGCGCGACGACCGCCGCCGCGCCGACCATCTGCGCGATCAGGTAGAACACCGACACGACGATCGTGGAGATCCCGGCCGCGACCCGGACCTGCGGCGAGCGCAGCCGCTCGGAGATCGCGTCGGCCATGGTGAACCGGCCGCTGTTCCGCAGCGGCTCGGCGACCATGAACAAGGCGACGACCCACGCGACCAGGAACCCGATCGAGTACAGGAACCCGTCGTAGCCGGACAGCGCGAGGATGCCCGTGATGCCGAGGAACGACGCGGCGGACATGTAGTCGCCGCCGATCGCGATGCCGTTCTGCAGCGGCGAGAACGACCGGCCGCCCGCGTAGAAGTCCGCGGCGCTGCGGGTGCGGCGTCCGGCGACCACGGTGATGGCCAGCGTCGCCACGATGAAGACCGTGAACAGCGCCACGGTCAGGGTCTTGTGGTCGGTCACGCGGCCACCTCCACGTCGGGTGCGGGTCCGGCGGCGCGCAGCTCGGCGGACAGCGGGTCGAGGCGCCGGTTGGCGAACCGCCAGTACAGCCAGGCGGCCAGGAACGTGGTCGCGAACTGGGCGAGGCCGAAAAGCAGGGCGACGTTGACGTTGCCCGCCACCTTGTGGGCCATGAAGTCGCGGGCGTACGCGCACAGCAGCACGTAGAGCAGGTACCAGGCGAGGAACACCGCGGTCATCGGGAAGACGAACCACCGGAAGCGCCGCTTGAGTTCGACGAACCGCGGATCGCTGTGCAGGGCGGCGGCCCGCCCGGGCGTGCGGTCTTCCGACGGGGACGCCGCCGCGGTCGTGGAGGCGGTCATCCGCGGCTCCCGGCGGGCAGGCGGGCGGGGCTGGTCATCGAGGCCACTCCAGGGGCGGGCAGGGATCGGAATCGGACACGGTTGCGTGTGCCTGTGGGGGTCGCCCGCGGCACGCCGCCGGACGGTAAACCCGTACGTGGCATCACTCGGTCGGACGCACCCTCTCCTTGAGTCCCTCGTTCGAGGGAACCCTGCGTCGCCGTGGTTGGTCCCGGAACCCCCGGGAAGGAGCCGCGCATGCAACTCGACCACGTCTCGTACGCCGTGTCCCCCGAGGAATTCGTCTCCACCGTGGGGCGGCTCGGATCACTGCTCGGCGCCCCGTTCCAGGACGGCGGCGTGCACCCCCGGTTCGGCACCCGCAACTTCGTTCTTCCGCTGGCCGGCGGCATGTACCTGGAAGTCGTCACGCCGCTGGACCACCCGGCGACGGACTCCGCGCCGTTCGGCCGCGCCGTCAAGCAGCGCGCCGAACTCGGCGGCGGATGGCTCGGCTGGGTGGCCCGCGTGGACGACATCGGCGCCGCCGAGGAGCGCCTCGGCCGGCCCGCGGTGGACGGTCACCGGGTGCGGCCCGACCGGGTGGACCTCAAGTGGCGGCAGATCGGCGTGCTCGACCTGATGGACGACCCGCAGCTGCCCTACATCATCGAGTGGCTGGATATGAACCAGCACCCGTCGGCCGACGCCCGCACGACCGTGTGCATCCGCAAGCTCGCCATCGCGGGCGACCCGGCGACGGTGTCGC
Organism: Uniformispora flossi; assembly: GCF_049534875.1. NCBI lineage: Bacteria > Bacillati > Actinomycetota > Actinomycetes > Kitasatosporales > Streptomycetaceae > Uniformispora > Uniformispora flossi. The sequence goes on along the minus strand of NZ_JBMULZ010000009.1, from coordinate 161,647 downwards.
AGTGGCTCGGCGAACCGGAGAACCACCCGCTCGACGACGTCGACGTCGACTGGTCCGCCCCGGGCGCCCCGGACGACGATGACGACGCGGGTTCGGGCCTCCTCGCGGTGTACTTCGAAACCCCGGACGGCATCGTCCGCATCGACTGACCCGGCCGCGGCAGGCGGCCGAGGACGCTACCGGGCGGGCGCGAACCTCAGCGCGCTCAGCCCACCGGAGTGCCCCGGCCGCGCCGCACCCGGGCGCCGACCCGGTCCCAGCGGACGGTCCGCAGGACGCCGACGCCGGCGATCAGGCAGATCGCCAGTTCGGGCCAGTAGCCGACCCGGTCGGCGAGCGTCGTGCCGTCCCGCAGCGGCAGCTTCGCGACGAGGTAGTCCGGCTCCCACAGCCCGGTCTTCTGCAGCACCGTGCCGTCCGGCGCGACGATCGCGCTGATGCCGACGGTGGACACGACCACGGTGGCCCGGTTGTGCTCGACCGCACGGATCCGCGACATGTCCAGCTGCTGCTGGCTCTGGCCGGCCTGGATACCGCGCTCATAGGTGGCGTTGTTGGTCTGCACGACCATGAGGTTCGCGCCCGGCGTGACCGTGCTGCGCACGTTGCCGTCGTAGCCGACCTCGTAGCAGATGGTGTCGGCGAGGACGATCGGGCCGACATGGAACAGCTGGGGCTTGTCCGGACCGGGCTGGAAGTCGCGCGGGATGAGCTGCAGGTCGCCGAGGCCGCCGATGACGTCCCGCATCGGGATGTACTCGCCGAACGGGACCAGGTGGCGCTTGGCGTACCACTCGCCGGGCCCCGGCTGCGCCTGCGGCGTGCCGTCGGCGTTGGTCGCCGGACGCCACATCAGCCCCGCGTTGTACGGCCGGTCACCGGGGCCGTCGAGGATCGCGCCGACCAGCACGGGCGCGCCGATGTCGTTGACCGCGGCGTCGATCATCGGCCGCAGGTCCCCCAACGCGAACCGCGGGTCGGTGTCCGTCGCGTTCTCCGGCCACAGCACCAGGTCGGGCTGCGCGACCTTCCCGGCCTTGACGTCCGCGGCCAGCTGCTCGGTGACGTTGACGTGGTTCTGAGTGACGTTCTTGACCCGGGTCTGCTCCTCCAGGTTCCGCGCCTTCGGCACGTTCCCCTGCACCGCCGCGACGGTCACCTCGGGCCCGCCGCCGGAGCGCGCGGGCAGCAGCAGCGGCCCCGCCGCGACCAGGCCGACCGACCCGGCCAGCATCGCCGCCGCGCCCCGCCGCCCCCACGCGCCGTCGGCGAGCACCAGCCAAGCCAGCGCGACCGGCACCAGCACCACGATCAGGCTCAGCCCGGGCGCTCCGGCGACGCCCGCCCAGCCGAGCGCGGGCGAATCGGCCTGGCTGAACGCGAGCCGTCCCCACGGGAACCCGCCGAGCGGTTCGCGCCCCCGGATCGCCTCGACGGCGATCCACCACGCGACCGCCCACAGCGGCCACGCGCGGCTGCGCAGCAGTGCGGGCACCGGCATGGTGAGCAGCCCGAACAGCGCCGACTCGGCGACGGTGAGGCCGATGTAGGGGGCCCAGCCGAGATTGCTGAGCCAGAAGATCAGCGGCGCGAAGAGCGCGAGGCCGAAGGCGAAGCCGTAGGTGAACGCGGTCTTCGCCCGGCGTCCGCGCAGGGCGACGAAGAGCAGCGCGGGCCCGACGAAGGCCAGCGGCCACCAGCCGACCGGCTGGAACGAGGCGAACAGCACGAGCCCGCCGAGCGCGGCGACCACGCGGCCCCAGCGGCGGGACAGCGGCCGCCCGAACACGGTGGGCACAGGGTCGGGCGCGGGGGCGCCGTCGACCGCTTCGGCGACGTCCTCGTGTCCGGTGGCTGCCCTCGTGTCCATGCCGCGTATCTCATCACAAAACTACGGCGCCCAGTCCCGACGCGATCACGGGTCGGCGTTCCCCGGCCGACCCGCTTTCCGCCTACTTCACCTCCACCACCGGAAGCCGCAGTGCTCCCGGGGCCGCTTCGGGAACGGCGGGGTGGTGCGGGGCGACGTACCCGATGCGGCGGTAGGCCTCCCCCAGCGCCGGCCGCGGGTCGGCCTCCCCCTTGTTGGGCCACATCGCGCTCGCCCGCTCGGCCTGGGCGGTGATGGTGAGGGACGGGTTGACGCCGAGGTTGGCGCTGACCGCCGCGCCGTCGAACACGTGCAGGCCGGGATGCCCGTACACGCGCTGGTACGGGTCGATCACGCCGGTCTCCGCCGAGTCCCCGATCACGCACCCGCCGAGGATGTGCGCGGTCATCGGCACGTTGAACAGGTCGCCCCAGGTGCCCCCCGCCATGCCGCCGAGCCGCTTGGCGAGCCGTTCGACGGCCTCGTGCCCGGCCGGGATCCAGTTCGGATTGGGCCGCCCGTGGCCCTGCCTGGTGGTGATGCGCGTTTTCCCGAGCAGGCCGCGCTTGCGGTAGACGGTCAGCGAGTTGTCTATCGACTGCATGACGAGCGCGATGATCGTGCGTTCCGACCAGTTCCGCACCGACATCATGCGGGCCTTGCGCGGGTCGCGGAGCAGTTGCCCCACGAACTGCCGGACGCGGGGGCGGTCGCCGTCGGTGAGCAGGGTCTGCAGCAGCCCCATGGCGTTGGAGCCCTTGCCGTAGCGCACCGGTTCGATGTGGGTGTCGGTGTCCGGGTGGAACGACGAGGTGATCGCAACTCCCGCGCTGGCGTCGACCACGCCGGTCTTCAGCGCCGCCGCGCCGAGCAGCGCCTCGGAGTTCGTGCGGGTCAGTTCGCCGAGGCGGCGGGAGAGCCGCGGCAAGGTGCCTTCGCCGGCCATCCGGTGCAGCAGGCGCTGGGTGCCGAGGGTGCCCGCGGCGAAGACCACCTGGTCGGCGGTCCACGTGCGGTGCCGGCCGCGGCCCCCTCGGGCTCGCGTCGCCACTGTCTCGACCGCGTAGCCGCCGCCGGTCAGCGGGCGGACCCGGCGCACGGTGCGCTCGGCGTGCACGACGGCGCCGGCCTGTTCGGCGAGGTGCAGGTAGTTCTTGAGGAGGGTGTTCTTGGCGCCGACGCGGCAGCCGGTCATGCACGCGCCGCATTCGGTGCACGTGGTGCGCTCGGGTCCGGCGCCGCCGAAGTACGGGTCGGCGACGCGCTGCCCGGCCTTCTGGCCGTCGCCCGGGAAGAGCACGCCGACCGGCGCGAGGTGGAAGGTGCCGCCGACGCCCATCTCGTCCGCGACCGCCTTCATGTGCACGTCGGCGGGTGTCATGTGCGGGTTGACGACGACGCCGAGCATGCGGCGGGCCTGCCGGTAGAAGGGCGAGAGTTCGGCCTGCCAGTCGGTGATGTGGCCCCACTGCGGGTCGCGGAAGAACGGCGCGGGCGGCTCGTAGAGGGTGTTGGCGTAATTGAGCGAGCCGCCGCCGACCCCGGCGCCCGCGAGCACGACGACATCCTTGAGCACGTGGATGCGCTGGATGCCGAACATGCCGAGCTTGGGCGCCCACAGGTAGTTGCGGAGGTCCCACGAGGTCTTCGGCAGCTGGGCGTCGGCGAACCGGCGACCGGCCTCGACCACGCCGACGCGGTAGCCCTTTTCGGTCAGCCGGAGCGCGGCGGCCGAGCCGCCGAAGCCGGAGCCGACGACGATCACGTCGTAGTGGTGCCGCGGGCCCGCGACGGACGGCTCGGCCCCGTCGGCCGGGTGCGGCCTGCTCTGCTCGCTCGTCATGGCGCCGGACATTACTACCCGGTAACTCCGCTGTGAAGCCCCGCACGCGGGCGTTCACGACGTGTCCGGATACCTCACCCGCATCCGGAGCCTCTCCTCCCACATGGCAGCAACTGCCGCAATTTTCCACCAATTTGCCGATCAGTCGACAGAGGGGCCACGCACAGTAATTCACCGGTATAGGAACCTTGCGACGCTGGGCACCCGGGGGTAGACGTGGGGCGAGCCGGGAACGCCGGTGCGGCGGGCGCGGCTCGGGCGGGGGCCGGGGCCACGGTCGCCGGCAGAGTCGGACGGAGAGCCTCTATGCCACAGGACGTGCACTTCTCGATTCCCTTCCCCTCGCGGATCAGCCCGGACTTGGACCGGGCCCGGGTGCGGAACCTGGACTGGACGTGGAACCACGGCCTCGTACGGGGCGAGGCCGGGCTGCGCGAGTACGCGTCGTGGGACTTGGCCCAGGCGGCCGCCCGCACGTACCCGTATGCGACCGGTGACGACCTCGACATGCTGATCAACTGGTTCGGCTTCGCGTTCCTGTTCGACGATCAGTTCGACGCGTCAGGCGACAAACCCGCGCAGGTATCCGCGGTGGCGCGCGAGATGATCGCCATCCCCTTCCGCCCGGCCGGTACACCGCCGGAAATCGTCTGCCCGGTGACACTCGCGTGGGTCGAGATCTGGCCGCAAATGAGCGAGGGCATGTCGCTGACCTGGCAGAACCGGTTCGCGAGCAACTGGGCGCGGTTCATGGCAGCGGCGGTGTGCGAGATCCACCTCGCGTCGCACCGGCAGATCATGGACCTCGCGGGCTACTCGGCACTGCGCCAGCACACCGTGGGCCTGCAGCATTCGCTCGACGCCATCGAACGGATCGGCCGGTTCGAGGTTCCGCCGCAGGTCCAGGCGCACCCGGTGATGGCCGCGCTGCGGCACACCACGACCGACTGCATCGCCTACATGAACGACGTCCACTCCCTCGACCGCGAGGAAGGCCGCGGCGACCAGCACAACCTGGTCACCGTCCTGCAGGCGGAACTCGCGTGCGACCGCGCGGCGGCACTGGAGGCGGCCATCGAGATCACCTACGAGAAGCTCCACGAGGTCGTCGAGCTGATCGACCGCATCCCGGCCATGTGCGACGAGCTGCAACTGACCGACGAGGACCGCGAATCCGTCGACCGGGCCGTGGAGGGCTGCGCGAACTGGATACGCGGCAACTACGAGTGGGGCCTCAACAGCGGCCGCTACGCCCCCAAGCAGCCGACCCGTGTCGCGGGTGCCCCCGCCCCGTACCTGCAGAGCCTGGACCGGCTGCCGCAGGCGGGGTGACCCCGGGGCCGCGACAGCGCCCGGGCCGGCTTGCGGGAGCCGGCTCGAGGGCGCGCGAGCGCTCGGACCGGGGCGGTCCCGGCGCGGCCGGGCGGGCCGCCCCAGCCCGATATCTCCCCGTTCGGCTTCTCGTGGCCGGTGCGCCGGAGTTCTACCCTGGAGGCACACGGGCTTTCTGCCGAGCCATCGGAGCTTGCCATGGCCGTAGTTGTCGTCGTTGTCGTCGTCGTGGCCCTCATCGCGCTGATCACGGCCGCTCGCGGGGCGCGGGTGATCCAGCAGTACGAGCGCGGTGTCGTCTTCCGCCTGGGCCGCGTCCAGGGCGAGACCCGTCCGCCGGGCATGACGATGGTCGTGCCGATCATGGACCGGGTCCGCAAAGTGAACGTCCAGATCGTGACCATGCCGGTGCCGGCGCAGGAGGGCATCACCCGCGACAACGTGACGGTGCGCGTCGACGCGGTCGTGTACTTCCGGGTCCGCGACCCGGTCCGCGCGATCGTCGAGGTGCAGGACTACACGTATGCGATGTCGCAGGTCGCGCAGACCTCGCTGCGGTCGATCATCGGCAAGAGCGACCTCGACGACCTGCTCACCAACCGCGAGCCGCTCAACCAGGGCCTGGCGCTGATGCTGGACTCCCCCGCGGTCGGCTGGGGCATCGAGATCGACCGCGTCGAACTCAAGGACGTCGCGCTGCCCGAGTCGATGAAGCGGTCGATGTCCCGCCAGGCGGAAGCCGAGCGGGAACGCCGCTCGCGCATCATCACCGCGGACGGCGAACTGCAGGCGTCCGAGAAGCTCGCCGCCGCCGCGCAGGTCATGTCCCAGACCCCGACCGCGCTGCAACTGCGACTGCTGCAGACCATCGTGGAAGTCTCCGCGGAGAAGAACTCCACGCTGATCCTGCCGTTCCCGGTCGAGCTGCTGCGCTACCTCGACAACGCCGGCGCGGAACTCGGCTCCCGCGCTGCCGAGCGCGCGGCTCCAGCGGCCGCTGCCGCGGGCACCCCGGAACTGCCGGCGGCCCCGGAACCCGCGGCTGCGGCGGCGTCACCGCCCGCCTCGTCATCCGCCCCGTCGTCCGCCCCGTCATCCGGCTCGTCGTCCCCTTCGTCGGCCGGGCAGCCGGACCTGCTGCGCACCATGGCCGCCAAGCTCGCCGAGGCGATGAGCACCGAAGACGAGCAGGTCACCAGCCCGAACAGCGACAACCCGCGCGGCAGGCCGCCCGAGACACCCGACGAACCGCCCGCAGGGGCCTGAATCCGGTCAGCCGACCGACCGGCACCGCCCGCGCCCGAACCGCGCCGCCGCGCACAGCAGCCCGACGGTGCCGAGCGCCACGAATCCGCCGACCAGCCGCTGCCCGCTCCGCTCGCCGTGCCCGCCCTTTCCGCGGCGGCTCCGGCACTCGTGTGCGTCCATGTGCCCGCCGCTGGACCGCCACGACATCACCGAACCGCGTGAATCGGCCGACATGACCGACCACAGCGATCCCGACGACAGGGCCGATCCGATGCTCAGCCACGATCCGATCGAGAACGCCGACGCCGCCGACCCGATGGACCCGATCGACGCGGCCGACCCAATGGACCCGATCGAGAGAACCGATCCTTCGGACGCGATCGACAGCACCGAGCCGTGGGACCACAGCGACAGCACCGAACGCCCGGACCGCCCCGGCCGGTTCACCTTGCCTTCACGCTCCGCATCACCCATTCCCCCATCGTGCCCCACGCGCCCCTCCCCCACCGAATCCCGCCACGCCGCCGCGCGCCCCGGGCCCCGGATACGCCGCAGCCCCCGCGTCCACGGAGGAGACGCGGGGGCTGCTTCAGGCGCGGATCAGGGCGCCGTCACTTGTTGATGCACACGTTCCCGGCCGTCGGGTTCAGCAGCCCGATGATGTTCACCGAGTTGCCGCACACGTTGATCGGCACGTGGATGGGCACCTGGACCACGTTGCCCGACAGCACACCCGGCGAGCCCACCGCGGCACCGTTGGCCCAGGCGTCGGCCGACGCGGTCCCGGTGGCGAAGGCGAGCGCGGCACCGGTGGCAGCCAGCGTCACGGCAGTCTTCTTGACCCAGTTCGTCACGTGAATAACTCCCTACGAGCCTCGGAAAAACCAGGAGCCCGCCACGGACCGGCGGCCTCCTGATCCACCGTCGGCGCCGCGACGCCCGATGACAACCGGCAACCGGGTGAAAACGGAGGGTTATTTTTTGCAGGGGCGAACCGGCTCAAAGCCGGTCGACCCCGGTCACGCGCACCACCGCACGCCCCTCGTCGTCCGACGCGGCCAGGTCGACCTCGGCGCTGATGCCCCAGTCGTGGTCGCTCTCCGGGTCGTCGAAGATCTGCCGGACCTGCCAGCCCCAGTCCTCCTCCTCGACCAGCAGCATCTTCGGCCCGCGCGCGTCCGGCCCGGTGCCCAGTTCGTCGTGCTCGGCGTAGTAGGCGCCCATGGCCTCCGCCCAGCGGTCGGCGTTCCAGCCGTTCTCGCCGTCCAGCTCTCCGAGGTCGAAGTAGCGGCGCAGTGCCGCGAGTTCGACGCGGCGGAACAGGGCGTTGCGGACCAGCACGCGGAAGGCGCGGGCATTGGAGGTGACCGGCCGGGTCTTCTCCTCGAGGACGTCGGGCCCGGCGGCTTCGACCGCCTCGGGGTTGGCGAGCTGTTCCCACTCGTCGAGGAGGCTGGAGTCGACCTGGCGGACGATCTCGCCGAGCCATTCGATGAGGTCGAGCAGTTCGTCCGTCTTGAGGTCGTCGGGCACGGTCTGCTGGAGGGCCTTGTAGGCGCTCGCGAGGTAGCGGAGGACGATGCCCTCGGCTCGGGCCAGCTCGTAGTAGTTGGTGAACTCCACGAAGGTCATGGCCTGTTCGTACATCGTGCGGACGATGGACTTGGGGCTGAGTTCGTGGTCGCCGACCCACGGGTGTCCGGTGCGGTAGACCTCGTAGGCGTGGTCGAGCAGCTCGTCGAGGGGCTTCTCGTAGGTGATGTCCTGGAGCAGCTCCATGCGCTCCTCGTACTCGATCCCGTCGGCCTTCATCTGCGCGACGGCTTCGCCGCGGGCCTTGTTCTGCTGAGCGGCGAGGATCTGCCGGGGGTCGTCGAGGGTGGCTTCGACGACGGACACCATGTCGAGCGCGTACGACGGCGACTCCCGGTCCAGCAGGTCGAAGGCGGCGAGCGCGAAGGTCGACAGCGGTTGGTTGAGCGCGAAGTTGTCCTGGAGGTCGACGGTGAGGCGGACGATGCGCCCTTCCGCGTCGGGCGCCTCCAGCCGCTCGACGATGCCGCCGTCGAGCAGCGACCGGTAGATCGCCACCGCGTCGCGGATGTGCCGGCGCTGGGCGGGCTTGTCCTCGTGGTTGTCGGTGAGCAGGCGGCGCATCGCGTGGAAGGCATTGCCGGGCCGGCCGATGACGGAGAGCAGCATCGCGTGGCTGACCTTGAAGCGCGAGGTCAGCGGTTCCGGTTCGGCGGTCTGGAGGCGGTCGAAGGTTTCGCCGCTCCACGACACGAAGCCTTCGGGGGCCTTCTTGCGGACGACCTTGCGGCGCTTCTTGGGGTCGTCGCCGGCCTTGGCCAGCGCGCGCAGGTTCTCGATCTCGTGCTCGGGCGCCTGGACGACCACGTGGCCGACGGTGTCGAACCCGGCCCGTCCGGCGCGGCCGGCGATCTGGTGGAACTCGCGGGCCCGGAGGCGGCGCACCCGGGTGCCGTCGTACTTGGACAGCGCGGTGAACAGCACGGTGCGGATCGGCACGTTGACGCCGACGCCGAGGGTGTCGGTGCCGCAGATGACCTTGAGCAGCCCGGCCTGGGCGAGGCGCTCGACGAGGCGCCGGTACTTGGGCAGCATGCCGGCGTGGTGCACGCCGATGCCGTGCTTGACCCAGCGCTCCAGGTTGCGGCCGAACTTGGTGGTGAAGCGGAAGTGGCCGATGAGGTCGGCGATCGCCTTCTTCTCCTCCTTGGAGGCGAGGTTGATGCTCATCAGCGACGCGGCGCGCTCGACGGCGGCGGCCTGCGTGAAGTGCACGACGTAGACGGGCGCCTGGCCGACCCGCATGAGTTCTTCGAGGGTCTCGTGGATCGGCGTGGTGACGTACTCGTAGGTCAGCGGGACGGGCCGGACCGCCGACCGGACGACCGCGGTGGACCGGCCGGTGCGCCGGGTCAGGTCCTCCTCGAACCGGGCGACGTCGCCGAGCGTCGCGGACATGAGCACGAACTGGGCGTGCGGCAGCTCGATGAGCGGGATCTGCCAGGCCCAGCCGCGGTCGGGTTCGGCGTAGAAGTGGAATTCGTCCATGACGACCTGGCCGACGTCGGCGTCGCCGCCGTCGCGGAGCGCGATCTGGGCGAGCACCTCGGCGGTGCAGCAGATGATGGGCGCGGTCGCGTTGACGGACGCGTCGCCGGTCATCATGCCGACGTTCGACGTCCCGAAGGCTTTGACCAGGTCGAAGAACTTCTCGGAGACCAGGGCTTTGATCGGCGCGGTGTAGAACGTGCGCACGCCGCGGGCCAGGGCGTAGTAGTGGGCGCCGAGGGCGACCATCGACTTGCCGGAGCCGGTGGGGGTGCTGAGGATGACGTTCGCGCCGGAGACGACCTCGATGAGGGCTTCCTCCTGCGCCGGGTACAGGCTGATCCCGCGCTCCTCCGTCCACGCGGAGAAGGCCTCGAAGAGGCTGTCGGGGTCGGTGTCGGAGGGGAGCCGGTCGATGAGGTTCACGCCCCCCATCCTGCCTGCTCCGGGCGGCGGCCGGGGAACCCGGTCCGACGGGCCCCGCGGCGGTGCGGGGCCCTGCGGACGGATCGGCCGACCGGCGGGCCCGCAGGGTCGGCGGGGTCGGCGGGGTCGGCGGGTCAGCGGGTCAACGGGTCAACGGGTCAACGGGTCAACGGGTCAGGACGACGACGCGGCCGTCGACGTTGACCACGTGGCCGCCGCCGAACCGGGCGAGCGGTCGATCCCAGTGCACGTGGCCGCAGACGGTGAGCTGGGTGGCGCCTTCGAGCAGGTGTTCGCTGATGACGGGGTTGCCGTACTGCTCGCGGCGGGCGCCGTGCGGGCCCTCGTGCAGCACGAGGACCTCGGGGGCGGCTTTGCCGACTGCGGCGAGGAGGGCGAGGAACTCTTCCTCCGCTCTGCGGTCGGTGCGTCTGGGATCGCCTATGACACCGCTGACCCCGCCGAACCGGACGCCGCCGTACTCCACGCAGTCGCCGTCCAGGAGCGCCGCTTCGCTGCCGAGCCCGGCGACCTCTTCGGCGGTCAGCAGGTCGTGGTTTCCGGCGACGCCGACGATCCACGCGCAGCCCGCCGCGGCGAAGGCCAGCCACACGTCGACGACCTCGCCGGACGCGCCGCGCCGGTTCGCCCGGGGTGCGGAGTAGAGGTCGCCGGCCAGCACGACGCCGGTGCGGTCGAGGGCCGGGAGGAGGCCGCTCGCCGACCACACGGCCATGTGGTCGGCGAGCGCGATGCCCAGCAGCACGTCCTCGCCGCCGTAGGGCGAGGGAGCGATGCCTTGCAGGTCGCCGGTGAGGACGACGGCGTCGACGCCCTCGGGGAGCGTGTCGACGCGGAGGTTCTCGACGGTCAGGAGCGCGCTCTCGGTGCCTCCGCCCCGGCGCGCACGCCGGTATCGCACCTGGGTGACCTGCTCCACTTTCCCATTGAGAACGCGCATGTCTCCCAAGGTACGGCTTCACACTGTCGACATGCCGCGGTGGATCACCCCCGATTACCGCCGCTGCCTGGCATCTTCCCGCCCCGGGCGGCCGCCGGGGACGGTCCGCGGGTCAGTGCCGGACGGACAGCCGGAGGCGCGGCCGCCGCCCCGGCGCATCGGCGGCGCCGAGCGCGGGGGGCGTGCGCGGGTCGCGCACCCAGGCGAGCAGGAGCATCGACACCAGGGCGGCGAGGGCGCACCACGTGGAGGCGAATTCCACCGTCCACAGCCAGCCGCAGACGAGGGCGCCGACGGCCCCGACCGCGCCGAAGCGGACCAGCCAGCGGTCGCCGGACGCGAGGAGCGCGCCCAGGGTCGCGACGAGGTATCCGGCGATGACCGGATGAGGGTTGGGGATGCCGATGGCGTATTGCACGGTGTGTCCGTGGATCTCGGCGCGGACCCCGGAGGACATGGCGTCGAGGAGCAGTCCGGCGACGACGGCCCCGACGGCGAAGAACCCGCCGAGCACGATGCGGCGGTTGCGGGAGGCCTGCGGCCACATGGCGACGAGCACGCCGAGCGGGACGAGGAAGGGCAGGAGCGGGAAGGCTATGAACGCCCATATGTTCCGCGCGAGTTCGGCGGTTCCCGGGGCGGTTTGCCCGAGTTCGCCGCGCCACACGAACGCTTCGACGAGCTGGTGGAATCCGAGGACGAGCGGGAGCGTCGCGAGCGGGATGTCGCGGGGCCGCCGTACCGAGGCGAGCGTCGCAATCCCGACCGCGCTGACCACGGTTCCGGCGGTGATGTCCGCGGTGGGGCTCCAACACATGCTTTGTGACGCTCCGTTCTCGTTCCAGCCTGGCACACGGGCCTCGCGCCCGCCCGCGGGAGGTCCGGGATATACCTGGACTTCTGCGGCCGGCGGCCCAGCCGGTCGCCCGAGGGCAGGAGGCCCCGATGGCAGCGCACTCCCCCGAGCACCGCTACGGCGTCGAGATCGAGTGGACCGGCAACACCGGCGGCGGGACGGCCGACTACCGCAGCTACAGCCGCGACCACGACGTGCGCATTCCCGGTAAGCCGACCCTTCTCGGTTCGGCGGACCCCGCGTTCCGCGGCGACGCGGCGCGGTGGAACCCGGAAGACCTTCTGGTGGCGTCGCTCAGCGAGTGCCACATGCTGTGGTTCCTTGCGCTCGCGGCGCAACAGGGCGTGGTGGTGACGGCCTACCGGGACCGTGCCGAGGGCCTGATGGTCACCGAGGCGGACGGCGCAGGGCAGTTCACCGAGGTCGTGCTGCGGCCGGAGGTGACGGTGGCGGACGCGTCGATGGCGGCGAAGGCGGATGCGCTGCATGCCACGGCGCATGCGAAGTGCTTCATCGCCCGGTCGATGAACTTTCCGGTCCGGCACGAGGCGACGACCGCGATAGCCGGGTGAGCGCACGAGCAGGCGCACGAGCGGGCGCACGTGTGAGCGCGGCTGTCGGCATGCGACCGGGGAGTGACGTCACTCGCACGTGTGGTTCCGCAGAGGTCGTTTTCGGCCCCTGACGTTCCGTCACAGGTAGGGCATAGTGCGCCGTTTCGCCGACGGCCGGAACTTAAGCCTTCCTTAAATCGGCGACAGCAGGTGTTCAACGGCCCCAGATCTCGTTAACGTTGCACTGCAGGCCGTCGGGTATACATGGGGCTCCCCCCCTCCGGACGGCCGAGGCTCGACCCAACCCCCCAGGGTCTGTGCCATAAGGGGACTTGGTCCCCTGGCGCGGGTACACCCACCCCCACCCGGTGTGCCCGCGCCCCTTTCTTTTCCCCGGCACGTTCTCCGCGGCGCGTTCGCGACTGTTGCCCTTCCTGACGCGTTTCCGGATTCCGCGGTTCCGTGCCGCCCGGCCGGGTAGCTTCCCCGACACGCCGACACGCCTTAGCGGCCGGACTTCGCGCGTGCCCGGCGTCCGCGGCGGCCGGTGCGGGCCGCGGGCGGGCGGGCGCCGGCGCCGAAGCGTACGGCGATCTGGGCGCCGCCGAGCACCGACCGCTCCAGCCGCACGGCGCCGCCGCTGGTTTCCGCGACGCGCCGCACGATGTCCAGGCCGAGGCCGGTCGATCCGTCGCCGCCGTGGCCGTGTCCGCGGCGCAGGGCGCTTTCCGGGTCGGCGATGCCGGAGCCGCCGTCGGCGACCAGCAGGATGACGGTGTCGGGGCCGCCGACGTGCAGGGTGACGGCGAACGGCGAGCCTTCCGGGGTGTGCCGGAAGATGTTGCCGAGCATCGCGTCGATGGCGGCGGCGAGTTCGGCGCGCGGCACGGGTACCCGGACGGGGCCGTCCGCGGCTTCCGCGCCGTCGAGCCGCCAGTCGCGTTCCTCGTCGTCGGCGAGGGCGGACCAGAACGCCATGCGTTCGCGGACGACTTCGGCCAGGTCGGAGCCGGCGGGTTCGGCGACGGCTTCGGTCTGGCGGCGGGCGGTGCGGATGATCCGGTCGACTTCGCGTTCGAGCTGGGCGACGGCGTGCCGGGTCTGTTCGGCGACTTGGCCGTCGCCGAGGGACGCGGCGTTGAGGCGCAGCGCGGTGAGCGGGGTGCGCAGACGGTGCGACAGGTCGGCGGCGAGTTCGCGTTCCGCGGCCATGAGTTGCTCGACGCGGTCGGCCATGCTGTTGAAGGCGTGCGCGGCGTCGCGCAGTTCGGTGGGGCCCTCGGGGGTGAGGCGCACGGTGAGGTCGCCGCCGCCGAGGGTCTGGGCGGCGCCGGACAGGCTCTTGGCCGAGCGGACGACGCGGGCGCCGAGCCGGTCGGCGACCACCAGCGACCCGCCGACAAGAGCGACGGCCACGCCGGTGAGCACGAGCCAGGCTTTGCCGACGCCGCGGCTGAGCTCGCCGCCGGGGACGTAGACCTCGACGACGGTGACCTGCCCGTTGAGCGCGACCGGCTGGAGCAGCACCCAGCCGCCGCTGGTGGGCACCCGGAAGGCCTGGGTGCGGTCGCGGGCGCGCTGGAGGTCGCGCGGGTCGGCGTGCGGGTGGCCGATGACGGCGGTGCCGGGCAGGTAGATGGCCATGCGGCCCTCGGAGCCGGCGGTGGCTTTGGCGAGTGCGGGTTCGAGGGCGACGGGGTCGGTGGTGATGGCCAGCGCCGGCTGGAGTGCGGCGGCCTGCCGTTCGGCGTCGGAGAACGCCCGGTCGCGGGCGATCTCGCGGACGACCAGCCCGAGCGGGATGAGGAACGCGAGCGCGACCATGGTGGTCACCGCGAGGGCGACCCGCAGGACGGTGCTTCTCATCGGCGGGCCGTCATGCGGGAGGCTCGAGCTTCACCCCGACGCCGCGCACCGTGTGCAGGTAGCGCGGCTGGCGGGCGGTTTCGCCGAGCTTGCGGCGCAGCCACGACAGGTGGACGTCGATGGTCTGGTCGTCGCCGTAGGCCTGGCCCCAGACTTCGGCGAGGATCTCGCGGCGCGGCACGACGGCGCCCGCGCGCGAGGCGAGGAACGCGAGCAGGTCGAACTCGCGGCGGGTGAGGTTGAGGGGGGTGCCGTCGAGGTCGGCTTCGCGGCGGCGGATGTCGATGCGGAGTCCGCCGCACTGCAGGACGTCGCCGGTGGTGCGCCCGCGGGTGCGGCGCAGCACCGCGGAGAGCCGGGCGCCGAGGTGTTCTCCGGAGAACGGCTTGGTGACGTAGTCGTCGGCGCCCGCGTTGAGGAGCCGGACGACTTCCGCCTCGTCGTCGCGGGCGGTCGCGATGATGACGGGGACGTCGGATATGCCGCGCAGCATCTTGAGGGCTTCCCCGCCGTCCAGGTCGGGCAGCCCCAGATCGAGGATGACCACGTCGAAGGGATGCTGGGCGACCTCGCGGAGCGCCTCCAACGCGGTGCCGACGCTTCGCACCCCGTGGGCCTCCTGGGAGAGGTACCGGATCAGCGCGGACCGTACGAACTGGTCGTCTTCGACCACAAGCACCTGTGCCATGGCGTGAAACCGTATCGTCCGACGATCGAACCAGTGCAACTTCCCGGCGAATCCCGACCCGGAACCGTTTCCTCCGCCTCGGCAGGGCAGGATGTGCCGCGTGCGACGAGCGATCACGAAGGTGGGGGCGTGGACCGCGGTGACGGCCGCGGCTGTCGCGCTGTCCTGGTACGGCGTCCGCAGCGTGCTGCGCGACACCGTCTTCGAACCGCCGCGTGCCCCGGCCTTGGGAGCGCAGCACAGCGACGGGCCGCCGCCCGTCCCGCCGACGATTTCCGCGACGGCGCGGCCAACCGGCTCGCCTTCCGCGTCGCGGTCGACGGTCCCGGTGTCGCCCGCGCAGGCGAGTAGCCCGAAGGCGCCGACGAGCGCCCCGGCCGCTCCCCCGAACGCCCGCGGCAAGGCCGACAGCGGCGTCGACGGCGCCGGTCCGCATGCCTACGAGGTGCGCGGCGGCCGGGCTTCCTTCACGTTCAACTACAGCCCGGATTCGGCCACGCTGATCTCCGCGACGCCCAACCCGGGCTGGTCGTCGAAGGTGTGGACGAGCGAGCAGTGGATACGTGTCGACTTCACCCGCGGCACCGCCACGTCGTCGATCTTCGTCACCTGGAACGACCACCCGCCGCTCGCGGAGACCTACGAAGCGTGAGCGGCGAGCCCGCTCCCGAGCCGTCCGCCGGTTCACCCGCCCGGCCCATCCGTGCAGGCCACCGGCACAATCCTCCGCAACGCCCGCATTTCCGCTCGTAACACCCTGCTCATCGCCCTCTGCTTTCCGTCCCTCACCAACCGCGCGCATGCCGCCGTTACCCAGCGGGTAGGCGCCTCGCGGGTTGAGTCGAGGGAATCCTCCAGGAGAGGGCGATATGTCCCACGCCACGACGGCAGCCAACGCTGCCCACGCAAACGCCGCGATACCCCTGACCGAAGCCGCGGCCGAGGAGTACGCCGCCGAGGCGTCCTTCCGGACCGGCACGCCGCACCGGGTGGGCGTCGAGATCGAATGGCTCGTCCAGGACGCCGACGATCCGGCCCGCCACGTCACCGGCGAACGCGTCTTCGCCGCCCTGTGCCCCGCGGACCTGCCGGCCGGCGGGGCGATCACCCTGGAGCCGGGCGGCCAACTGGAGCTGAGCAGCGCGCCCCAGCCCGACCTGGAGCGATGTATCGAGGCGGCGCGCCGGGACGCCGCGATCCTGCGCGGGACCGCCGCCGAAGCGGACCTCGTCCTGACCGGCACCGGGGTCGACGCCTACCGCGCGCCGCACCGCATCCTCCAGACGCCGCGCTACACGGCGATGGAGCGCTACTTCGACCGCCGCGGCCACTGGGGCCGCGTGATGATGTGCAGCACCGCCTCCGTGCAGGTCTGCCTCGATCCCGGCGACGACTCCGCGTCCTGGTCCGGGCTGCGCCGCCGTTGGGCGCTGGCCCACCGGATCGGCCCCGTACTGCTCGCCGCCTTCGCGAACTCGCCGCATCACGGCGGACGTTCCACCGGCTGGGTGTCCACCCGCCAGCTCGCCTGGTCGCGGCTCGACGGCTACCGCGCGCGACCGCCCGCGCACCCCGACGGGGACCCGCGCGAGGTGTGGTCCCGGTACGTCCTCGACGCGCCCGTGATGTGCATCCGCCGCGACGAGCCGCGCGAATGGCTCGTGCCCGACGGCCTGACCTTCCGCGCCTGGACGCGCGGCGCCCTGCGCCCGGCCCCCACCGCGGCCGACTTGGAGCTGCACCTCAGCACGCTCTTCCCGCCCGTCCGCGCGCACGGCACGCATCTGGAACTGCGCATGCTCGACGCGCAGCCCGGCGACGGCTGGACGGTGCCGCTGGCCATCGCCACGGCGCTGCTCGACGACCCGGAGGCCGCCGAGGCGGCCTGGGTGCACACCGAGCAGCTCGCCAAGTCCGCGGCCGACGCGCCGCCGTTCGCGTGGTGGCTGCGCGCCGCCCGCTTCGGCCTGGCGGAGCCGCTGCTCCGGACGACCGCCCGCGCTCTCACGGCCGCCGCGCTGGACGCCCTGCCGGGGATGGGCGTGAGCCCGGACGTGTTCACGGAATGCGTGGAGTTCGCTTATCGCTACACCGATCGGGGGCGTTCCCCGGGAGACGACCTGCTGCCGGGGGCCGCGCACGAAAGGGCCCGCCATGCCGCACCCGCAGTCTGAACAGAACCCCTCCGAGCCGCGGACCACCGCGCACGACCCGGCCAGTTCCGGCTACACGCCCGCGGAGGCGTGGATCGCGCTGGAGGCGGCCCGCGTCCGCACCGCGGGGCTGACCGACCCGGTCGACGAGGCGGACCTGGTGCGCCAGCACTCGCCGCTCATGTCGCCGCTCGTCTGGGACCTCGCGCACATCGCCAGCCAGGAAGAGATCTGGCTGCTGCGCAACGTCGGCGGCCGCGACCCGCTGCGGCCGGAGATCGACGACCTGTACGACGCCTTCCGCCACCCGCGCGCGTCGCGCCCCCAGCTTCCGCTGCTGGATCCGGCCGAGGCCCGCGCGTACGCCCACGAAGTGCGCGGCAAAGTGCTGGACCTGCTCGACCGGGCACCCGGCGACGATCCGCTCACCCGCGACGCGTTCGCGTTCGGCATGATCGCCCAGCACGAGCAGCAGCACGACGAGACCATGCTGGCGACCCACCAGCTACGGGCCGGGGCGCCGGTCATCGACGCACCGGACCCGCCCGCCGCGATCGACCTGCCGCCGGACGAAGTGGTCATCCCTGCGGGCACGTTCACCATGGGAACGTCCACCCACCCGTGGGCCCTCGACAACGAGCGGCCCGCCCACGAGGTGGCCGTCGCCGCGTTCGCCCTCGACACCAGTCCGGTGACCTGCGGCGCGTACATGCGGTTCATCGAGGACGGCGGCTACGACGATCCCCGCCTGTGGACCGACGAAGGCTGGCGCCACCGATCCGACGAGGGCATGACCGCGCCGCTGTTCTGGCAGCGCGACGGCCGCGAGTGGCTGCGCCGCCGCTTCGGCGTCCTCGAACCGGTGCCGCCGGGCGAACCCGTCGTGCACGTGTCCTGGTACGAGGCCGACGCCTTCGCCCGCTGGGCCGGACGCCGCCTGCCGACCGAAGCCGAATGGGAGAAAGCCGCCCGGCACGACCCGGAGACGGGACGCTCGCGCACCTACCCCTGGGGTGAGGAGCCGCCGCGCGCCGCACACGCCAACCTCGGCCAGCGGCACCTGCGCCCGGCCGCGGCGGGGGCCTACCCGGCGGGCTCGTCGGCCTACGGCGTCCGGCAGCTGCTGGGCGACGTGTGGGAGTGGACGGCATCGGACTTCACCGGCTACCCGGGCTTCCGCGCGTGGCCCTACCGGGAGTACTCCGAGGTGTTCTTCGGCCCCGACTACAAGGTGCTGCGCGGCGGTTCGTTCGGCACCGACGCGGTGGCGTGCCGAGGCACCTTCCGCAACTGGGACTACCCGCAACGGCGGCAGATCTTCGCGGGCTTCCGCACCGCGCGCGACGCCGGGCCGGTGGCCCGCGGCTCGGGGGCCGTCTGATGTGCCGGCATCTGGCGTACGTCGGGGACGAGACGACGCTGCGCGCGCTCGTCGTCGACCCGCCCGGCGGCCTCTACGAGCAGTCGTGGCGGCCCCGGCACCAGCGGCACGGCACGGTCAACGCGGACGGGTTCGGCGTCGGCTGGTACGTCGACGGCGACCCCGTCCCGGCGCGCTACCGGCGCGCGGTGCCGATCTGGGCGGACCCGTCGTTCGCCGACGTCGCCCGGGTCACCCGGACCCGGGTGCTGCTCGCCGCCGTCCGCTCCGCGACCGCGGGAACGGCGGCGGGCGAGGAAGCCGCCGCGCCGTACCGCGACGGCCCCTGGCTGTTCAGCCACAACGGCACCCTCGACGCCTGGCCCGACGGTCTCGGCACGCTCGCCGCCGACCTGCCGCCGGAGGACCTGCTGCGCCTCGAAGCACGCTGCGACTCGGCGCTGCTGTGGGCGCTGATCCGGCGGCGGCTCGCCGACGGCGAACCCGCCGGCGCCGCGGTCGCCGCGATGGTCGAGCGGGTCGCCGCGCACACCGCAGGCCGGTTCAACGTGCTGCTGACCGACGGCGAGACGGTCACCGCGACCGCCTACGGGGACACGTTGTTCGTCGCGGAACGCCCCGACGGGGTGCGGGTCGCCTCCGAACCGTCCGACGACGGCGACTGGCGCCAGGTCCCGGACCGGACCCTCGTGACCGCCGACCGCAAAGCCGTCCGCTTCCGCCCGCTCGGGAACGGACGGGCCAGACCCCCGGCCACCTGACCCGGCAGCCGGACTCCTCGTGCCAGATCTCTTCCACCGGACGTGCTTTGCCGGACTCTCCGCCATCGGCTCCGCGCTTTCGCCGGGCCGCACGGACACCATCGACAGGAGCTGATCACCCGTGACCGGAACGACCAGGCTCAGCGTGCGCGGCCACCTCCCCGAGGGCTACCTCGCCGACGCGCTGCGCCGCGACGCCGAACTCGGGCTGACCGCGCATCCGAAACGCCTGCCGCCGAAGTGGTTCTACGACGCGCGCGGCAGCAGGCTGTTCGAGGAGATCACCAAGCTTCCCGAGTACTACCCGACCCGCGCCGAACGCGAGATCCTGCGCCGCAACTCGCTCGACATCGCCGAGTCGCTGCCCGCGCACACCCTCGTCGAGCTCGGCTCCGGGTCGTCCGAGAAGACCCGGCTGCTGCTGGACGCGCTGCGCGCGGTCGGGTCGCTGGAACGCTATGTGCCGGTCGACGTCAGCGCCCCGGCGCTCGTCGAGGCCGGCGAGTCGCTGCTGCGCGACTACCCCGACCTGACCGTCGAGGCGGTCGTGTCCGACTTCGACGCCCACCTGGGCATCCCGGAGGAGCCCGGGCCGAAGCTCGTCGCGTTCCTCGGCGGCACCATCGGCAACCTCACGCCGGACCAGCGCGGGGTGTTCCTCGCCGCGGTCCGTTCCCAGCTGCGGGCCGGGGACGGGCTGCTGCTGGGGGCGGACCTGGTGAAGGACCCGGAGGTGCTGGTCCGCGCCTACGACGACGCGCAGGGCGTGACGGCCGAGTTCAACCGCAACGTGCTGCACGTGCTCAACCGCGAGCTGGACGGCGACTTCGTACCGGAGCGCTTCGAGCACGTCGCGGTGTGGGACTCCGAGGACGAGTGGATCGAGATGCGGCTGCGGTCGCTCGGCGACCAGACGGTCAAGCTGGGCGGCCTGGACCTGGTCGCGGAGTTCGCGGACGGCGAGGAGATGCGCACGGAGATCTCCGCGAAGTTCCGGGCCTCGGGGCTCGCGATGGAACTGGAGCGGGCGGGCTTCGCGGTCGCCCGGTGGTGGACGGACCCGGAGAACCGCTTCGGGCTGGCGCTGGCCATCCCCGTGTGAGGCAGCGGTTCACCTTCCCGGCGTCGTTCGGCGGGCGGCCGCGTCCGGCGGGCTCGGTTTCGACCGGGCTTCGCCGGACGCGGCCGTTCGGCGTTTCCGGATTCACGCCACCCGCCCGATAGTAGCCATGTACGTTATTTGGCATGAGCGACGCACCTTCGGCCCCCACGCCCGGTTTCCTGGTCTGGCGCCTGTCGATGAAATGGCGCGTGGCGGTCGACCGCGCGTTGGCGCCGCTCGGCCTCACCCAGGCGCAATACTCGCTGGTCGCCGCGCTGCGCGACATGCGGCAGGCCGGGCGCAAGCCCACCCAGCGCGAACTCGCCGACCACACGGGCCTGGAGGCGCTGTACGTGTCCAAGCTCGCGCGGTCGCTGGAGGCCGCGGGCCTCGTCGAACGCACGCGCGACCCGATCGACACCCGCGCGGTGCGGCTCGCCCTGACCGACCGCGGCATGGAGCTGGCCGTCCAGGCGATCGACCTGGCGCACGAGCGCTTCGAGGTGCTGCTGGCGCCGCTGGGCGGCCCGGACGCGGACCGCACGCGGGAGTTCACGCGGGAGCTGGCGCAGCTGTTGGAGGTCCCGGTCGAGTGAACGGGAGCGGCCCCGGATCCGGGTGGATCCGGGGCCGCTCCGCTCGCGCGCGTGTGCTCAGTCGCGGGACGCCGGGTTGGCGGTGCCGCGCGACGAGTACATGGCGACGGTGAGTTCGCGGATGAAGTCGGTCCGGCCGTCCTCGTCCAGCCGGACCAGGGCACGCCGGGTGAACATGTCCACGGCCTGCGAGACGGTGTCCACGACGTCGTCCAGGACGGCGGTGCGGGTGGCCGCGTCGAGGCTGGCGATCCGGCGGCGCAGCATCGACTCGGCGACCTGCGGGGCGTAGTCGATGTGCAGGGCCTGGACGGAGAACACCTGGACGCCGGCCGCGGTCATCGCGCCCGCGAGGCGCCGGGTCATCTCCTCCCCGATGTGCTCGGTGTCGCGGAGGGAATCCGCGCCGCGCGTGAAACTGTCGCACGGCAGGCTCGCCGCGACGGTGCTCACCGCGGCTTCGATCTGCTGGCGCAGGTACTGCTCGTGGTCGCGCACCGCGAACTTGGCGCGGGCGCTGTCCCGGACCTGCCAGACGACGAGCACCATGACCTGGAGCGGGGTGCCCTGCCGGTCGGTGAGGTCCATCGGACGGCTGCGCCAGTGCCGCAGCCGCACGTCGACCTTGCGGCGCCGGGTCAGCGGCACCGCCCAGACCAGGCCGGTGCGGCGCACGGTGCCCTTGTACCGGCCGAAGCGGCTCAGCACGCGGACGGTGCCCGCGTGCACCACGAAGAAGCCGGCCAGCAGCGCGAGCGCGACGGCGGCGGCGGCGATGCCGGTGCCGAGGACGGCGGTAGGCGACGCGTCGAGGAGTTCGCTGCCGCGCAGCTGGTCCGGCAGGCGCGTGTCGAGGTGTCCCGACGCGGCCGCCGCCCACGCGATCGCCGACACCGCGGCGAGCAGCGCGGCGCCGGCCAGCCACCCGGGCAGCGTGAACGCGCCGCGCTCCCGCAAGTCCTGGTCGGCGCGCGGGAACCGGGCCCGGACGACGGTCGGCTGCGCCTTGTCGGCGGTGGCGTCCGCGGCCGCCGCCCGATCGGCGTGGGTGCCGTCGCCGCCGGAGTAGCGGGCGGGGTCGGCGGGGGTGCTGTGGGTCGTCGCCATCTGCGTGCCTCGTTCCCGAGGTGGCCCGTCGGCGTGCCGCGGGTGAGCCGAGCCGAGTCCGGACGCGGTGAGCGCGCGGACTTCGGCGGTGTCCAGGATGCGCCCGTCCAGCGCGGTATCGCCGCCGCCCGCCGTGTCGTGGTCGAGGACGGTGACCACGAACGGCCCCGGAGCCGAAGCGGGCACGCTCTCCCGCACCGCCACCGGCTCCCGCGCGGCCCCGACCCGCGCCGCCAACTTCCGCCGCGCCCAAGCCCCCGCGGCGGCGGCCCGCGCGGGGAAGGGGGAGGGTGAGGCGTGCCTGGGGGCGCGGAGTTGGCGGAGGAACGGGAGGGAAACGGTGGTGCGCAGAGCTTCGACGGGGATGGAGTTGAGGGCTTCGGCGGCTGTGGGGGTGGGGGTGGGGGTGAAGTGGGGTTGCCGGGTCGGAGTGGCGCGAGCTTCGGACCGGGCGGCAGCTCCGACCGGCCGCTCGGCCCCGGGAACGGTCCCGCCCCGGCGCTCTGCCCCTGCGGGGGCCCCGGCCGGGTACCCGGCCGCTTCCTCCGCGCGACCCGGAGGCGACATGGAGGCCCGGCCCGCGGCCGCCGCCCGACCGTCGGCGGAGGAGTGGGCACCGGGATGGGCACCGGGATGGGCACCGGGATGGGCACCGGGGACGGATCCGGAGGCGCGTGTGGCCGGTTCCGCCGCGTGGCCCTGCGACGACGTGGGAGTCCGGCCCGCGGCCGCCGCCTGACCGTAGGCGGAGGAGTGGGCACCGGGGACGGATCCGGCCGTGCATGTGGCCGGATCCGCGGCCGGGTCGTGCGGCAGCGCAGACGTTCGGCCCCAGTCCCCCGCCTGATTGTCGGGGAAGGGGCGGGCCCGGTTGGCGGATCCGGCCGAGCCCGTGGCCGGATCGGCCGCGCCGCCCTGCGGCCACGCGGAAGCTCGGCCGGCGGCTGCCGCCCGACCGTCGACGGAGCGGTGGGCGCCATTGGCGGATCCGGCGGCCCGGGCCTGCGACGACGCGGAAGCTCGGCCAGGAGTTCCCGACCGACTGTCGGCGGAGGGGCGGGCGCCGGGGGCGGATCCGTCCGATCCCGTGGCCGGTTCCGCCGCCCGGCCCTGCGAGATCCCGGACGGCCGACCCGACATCCCCGGCCGACTGTCGGCGAACGAGTGGGCGCCGGGAGCGGATCCGGCCGAGCCCGCAGCCGGTTCCGCCATACCGCCCTGCGAGACCCCGGAAAGCCGACCCGACATCCCCGGCCGACTGTCGGCGAACGAGTGGGCACCGGGAGCGGATCCGGCCGAGTCCGCAGCCGGTTCCGCCACGCCGCCGAGCGACGGCGCGGAAGCTCGGCCTGGGGCCTCTGTCCGGCCGTCGGCGGCCCGAGTGTCCGAAGCGGAGTTGCGAACGAGGCCGGACGCCGCGGCGGCACGGGTGACGCGCGAGGTGTCCGGACCTGCGGGGGAACCGGCCCGGTCCCACCCGTACCCGGCGCGACCGGGACGGCTCAGGGCCGGGCTCGCGGCGATGACGGCGTCCCGGGCTGCGGCGGCGCTCTTTGCGGCGGCCGTCACGCGGGCGGGGGGCGCGTCGGTGGCGGGCGTGGTCGCGCGCGCGTCGACCGGCGCCGACCGGGTGGTGAAGTGGCTTTCGGGGCCTCGGCGGTCGGGGCTTCGCGGCGGGATGCCGTCGGCGCGGGCGGGCACGCCGTGGTCCGTCGAGGGTGCGGCGGCGGTCGTGTCCTGGCGACGCGGGTGGCCGGCCGAGGGTTCGAGCGCGGCGCCTACGGCGCGGGCGGCGTCGGCTGCGCGGGTGAGCGGCGTCCGGGGGGCCGGCCCGGTCGTCGCGTGCGGGTCCGGGGCGGCTTGGCGTCCGCCGTCCGTGGTGGCGTTTCCGGCGAGTTGTCGGGTGCCGTCGGGTCCGTGGCCCGTCCGTGCCGGGCGCCCCGTCGAGTCTTCGCGTGTCACCAGTGCTCCTCACGCGTCGTACGTCGACGCCTTGCTGTGGCGGTGGACGTTCCGCCAAGTGGTCCGTTCGTGGTGTGGCAGGTCCCGGCGGGCCGCCGGAAGCCGCCCACCCGTGCGGGTAGGCGGCCGTTGTCGAGGTTCCGGAGTGGTCAGCGCATCAGCAAATCCCACGTGTCCGGACCGGGTATCCCGTCCGCGTCGGAGCCGGTCCAGCCCTGGGCGCGTTGGAAGGCCGCGGTGGCGTTGCGGTCCGCCGAGCCCCAGGACGGGCCGGGGCCGACGCTGTAGTAGCGGCCGTAGCCCTTGGCGACGAGCGCCGTACCGAGCTGCGTGATGTACGCGTTCGACTTCCCCGGTCCGAAGTACTGCACACCGGGGAATGGCGGCGTGGCAGGTGTGCTCCCGCCTCCGTCGCCGCCTGTCGACCCGCCGGAACTGCCGGACATGAGCAGGCTCCAGGTGTCCGGCCCCGGAATGCCGTCCGCCTCGGAGCCGGTCCAGCCCTGGTCGCGCTGGAACGCCGCGGTCGCGTTCTGATCCGCGGACCCCCATTCCGGGCCGGGGCCTTCGGAGTAGTACATGCCGTAGCCCTTGGCCACGAGGGCTTGGCCCAGCTGGGTGACGTACGCGTTCGACTTGCCCGGGCCGAAGTACTCGACGCCGGGGAACGCCGAGCTGCCCGGGCTCGTCGTGCCGCCCCCGCCGCCGTCGGTGACGTTCTTGTAGCGGTAGGGCTTGTAGCTCGACGAGTTGGTGAAGTACGCGTACGGGATGGTCCGGTGCTTGGTGCCGGGCGGGGTCTGCTCGTAGCCGACGTAGCTGGTGTGCGACGAGTCGGCCCACTTCTCGAAAATGGTCACGTGCGAGCCGCTCACCGGGTTGGCCGCGTTGTGGAAGAGCAGGATGTCGCCGGGCTGCAGGTCCGAACGGCTGATGGGCACGGCGTAGTCGGCGAGGTTGCCGGTCCAGGCGTTCTCGCTGAGCCCCCAGACCATCGACACGTAGCCGGAGCAGTCGGTGCGGTAGCCGTTGCGGTACGCCGACTGGCTGTACGGCACGACCGCGTCGGCCCAGGACCGGGCGCGGTCGAGTATCTGCTGCCGGCTGATCGTGTCGAGGCCGATGCGCTTCGGGGTGGCGATCGAGGAGGCGACGCTCTTGCCGGCGGTGCCGACGGCCGTGCCGAAGCGCAGCGGCCCGGGATTGCCCTGCGGCGAGCCGCTGCCGTCCCAGCCCGCGAGTCCGGTACCGGGCGGGAGTTGCTCCTGCGCGTCGGATCCGTCGGCGAGGGGTTGGCGCGGGGAGTTCTCGTCGAGGGTCTTGTCGTGGTCGAGCACGTGCGCGACGGTGGGGCCCACCCCGGCGGCGACGAATCCGGCGGTGACGAAGGTCACGGCGGTACGCCGCGCGCGCCGCAGGGGACTTCCGCCGGTGCGGAGGGCGAGCGCCTCCAGCCTGCGGGCGCTCACGCAGGGGAGGCACGTGCAGGAGGGATCGGCGACGTCGTCGAATTCGGGGGCGTCCATGAGCACCTTCCTCGCCGTCACAACGCAGAGTGGCCAAGACGATTGAACACCATTAATCACACAAGTCACGCCCATTCGGGCCAATTCGATCGAAATCGACCATATGGGACCAAACCCCGGGTCACTCGAAGGGCCGCGGGACGGGCCTCCTCACCTGGGCGCTCCCCCGCTCCCAGCGCCGAGGTCATCCGTCGCGGACTTCGCGGCGCCGGGACTCTGGTGACCCCGTTCCCGGCCGGGCATACTGCGGCCGTTGTCACCTGCGGGGAGGGGCGCCGTCATGCACGCGGTCGATCCGATCGACGCCGAGACGTACCACCGGGACATCGTGCCGGGCCTGTTGGCCGGGGAACGCGGGCCGATGGCCGCGACCGGCCTGGGCGGGCTGCGACCGCTGACGCTGCGCGTCGGCGACTCGCGCTGGACCTACCGGGGCGTCGACGGGCGACTGCGAGTCGAGCCCGGCGGGCGTGCCGGCGCGTGCGAGTGCACCTTGTCGGTGACCGCGTGGACGGACTTCGTCAGCCAGCTGCGCACCGCCGCCGCGCTGGCGATCGCGGGCGAAGTCGACGTGCGGGACGGCACCGTCCTCGACCTGTTCGCGTGGGAGCCGGTGCTGCGCGCGCTCTACCAGGGCATTCCGATCTTCCTGCCGACCGGAGCCGCGTTGAGCGACGCCCAGGGGCGGCCCGTGGATCTCGACCGCGCCTGGACGCTCGACGACAGCGACGCCGACTTGGCCGCGTTCTTCGCGGCGACCGGCGTCATGCGGGTACGCGGGGTCTTCTCCCCCGACGAGGTCGCGGCGCTCAACGCCGAGGTCGACCGGCTCGCCGACGCCGCCCGGCCCGGCGACGACCGGTCGTGGTGGGCGGCTACCGACGACGGCGAGGACGTCCTGTGCCGCCTCGTCTACGCGAGCGAGCATTCCTCGGCGATCGCCGAACTCGCTCACGATCCGCGGCTGTTGCGCCTGTCGCGCCTTCTGCACGACGACCTGGCGCCGTCGACGGACCGCATGGAAGGCATCGTCGCGCTGCTGAAGCCCCCAGGGCGGCTCAAGGGCCTGGCGAACATTCCGTGGCACACGGACTGCGGCCTCGGCGGCCACCCCGTCATGTGCCCCTCGGTCGCCGTCGGCATCCAACTCACCGGCTCGACACCGGAGACCGGCTGCCTGGAGGCGGTCGCGGGCACCCACGGCAAGACCTGCCCGCCGCCGGACCAGGGCGACCTGGCGGATCTGCCCTACATGCTGGTCCCGACCGAGCCGGGCGACGTGACCGTGCACATCGCCGATGTGCTGCACGCCTCGCCGGCACCGACCGGGGAGGGCGGGCGGCGGACGGTGTACGTGACGTACCGCCCGCCGGCCCTGTTCGAGAACGTCGGGCCCGGCCTGGCGTCGAACGACCTGATCCGCAGCCGCAGCGCGGACCAGCTGGAGGAGGGGCTGGGGCGCTGACGGCGCCTGCGCGGCCGACACCGGCGACGCTGCGGACGCCGGTGACAGCGTGCGGCCGACGGCAGTGCCGTCGGCCGCGCGGTGGTCCGGGTCAGCCCTTGAGCAGTTCCGGGTGGAACTTCTCGACCATGCGGCGCATGCCGTCCTTCCAGTGCACGTTGGTGGTGCCGATCACCTCGTGCATGCGGGTGAGGTCGAGGGCGACGCTGCTGATGGTCGCGTCGGTGGCGTCGAATTCGGGCTCAAGGCCGGTGAGTTCGCCGAGGTAGGTGCACCATTCCTCGACGGAGACGGCTTCGGTGCCGCCCCAGTTGACGACGGTCGGCGGAGTCCCGGCGGCGGCGAACAGCTTGGGCAGCGACGCGACGATGTCTTCTTCGTGGATCGGGTGGTAGATGCTCGGCGCATCGCTGTGCACCTGCACGGGCGCGCCCGCGATCATCATCTCCAGGTGGATGGCGGGCCAGCCGCCGTTGTCGCCGTAGGGGACGCTGAGGCGGGCGATCGTCGTCGGCAGGTTGTACTTCGCGGCGCCCCAGCGGGCGGCGCCTTCGGCGGCGATCTTGCAGATGCTGTACGTCTCCAGGAACGACCAGACGCGGTGGTTGTCGCCCAGCGCGTCGGACTCCTTGAACTTCCGGTGCCCGTTCGGCTGGTAGACGGCCGTCGACGAGCAGTGCAGGAAGGCGCGGGCCGAGCGGTGGTGGTCCATCAGCCACAGCACGCCGCCGGCGTTGGCGTCCAGGTCGGCGTCCCAGTCGCCGCTCTTCGCGACCGCGAAGTTGATGACGTAGTCGGCGTCCGCGGGAAGATCCGCGACCTCGCCGGCGCCCAGGTCGATCTTGACGCAGGTCACACCGGCGGCTTCGAGGCGCTCCCGGGCTTCTTCGTCGCCGAAGCGGGCCGCGCCGTACACGTCGTTGTCGCGCGCGAGGAGCTTGGCCACCGGCTCGGCAACCTGTCCGGTCACCCCTGTGACGACGATCTTCGAGCCTTCGAGTGCCATGCCGAGCCCTCCTGCGTTGCGGGTATTGGCGGCAAGTTAGCGCAGGCCCTTGACAGGAGCAATCATTTCGCGGGGCGCGGGCACGGGGGTGGGGCGCTGGAGAGGGGGCAGAGAGGTATGCGCGGCCGTAGGGCAGGCACGGGGGCGGGGGGCCGGGGTCCCGGGCATGCGATAGATACGGGGGCGGGTCGTTCAGCGTGCGGTTGAGTTTTGCGGTTTCGCGGTTTCGCGGTCCGGGTTCGCGGTTGAGCCCGCGGTTTCGCGGTTCGCGGTTTCGCGGTTCAGCCCGCGGCGACCGCGCCGGTGGAGTCTTCGTCGGCCAAGGCCTCGTCCAGCGTGGGGTGGACGTCGAAGAGGCGGCGCAATCCCAGTGCGGTGAAGACCCGGTTGACATGGTGGTCGGTGCTTTCCGGCATGACGAGGCGCAGTTCGCCCGAACAGGACCGCAGCAGGCGCCGAGCACCCACCAGCGCGCCGATGCCGGTCGAGTCGAGGAACACGACCCGGGTCAGTTCCAGGATCAGCTGGTGCCGCCCCTGGGCCACCGCCCGTCTGACGTGTTCCCCCAGTTCCGGGACGACGGCGAAGTCGACCTCCCCGGCGACGAAAAGCACGGTCCAGCCTTCGTGGTCCTCGGTGGTCACCTGGAGATTCACGATGGGCAGCTCCCTGATCGCGGACGGATCCGCGCGGCGACCCGTGCGTCCCTGGCCGCGCGGCGCGGGAGCCGGGCGGTCGACCCGGCCGGTCACCACCGTAGTGCCCGCCGTCGGCCGACCCCAGGAGGGCACGGTCACGCGGGGGTCTCGGTTGCTGTCCGAATTCGTCACCGGCGGTGGTTGATAGTGGGTCAAAAGCCGCTATCTGCTGGTGTTCTGACGATGTGTCATGGAGTGGGGGACACGGAGGGTGAGGGGCCGTTGACACCGGCATGCCCTGTCCGTCGGCCGGGTCGGGCCGACCACCCGCCCGCCGTGCCGGTGAACCGGGACGCAGAGCGTGTCAGGCGTCGCCGCCGCGGAGTTCCGGCACGTCGGCGACGACGGTGCAGGAACCGGGCGCGATTTCGGTGAAACCCGCGTCGCGGACGAGCGGCAGGTCCCCGCGGGTGAGGGCCGGCCAGTCCGCAGCCGACGCGGTGCGGACGGCGAGCGGGAAGCCGTCGGCGGCCCACCGCATGCGGGCCTCGTCGCCGAGGCGCAGCCAGGCGAGTTGGGCGCCGTGTCCGACCTGGGCCATGGCCTTGCCTGCGGTCATGTCGAGTTCGGGGTTGAGCCACAGCACCGGAACTCCCGGACGGGGTGCGGGCGGCGGCTCCAGGTCGGCCAGATCCGTGCCGGAAACCTGAAGCCGCGCGAGGTCCTTCGGCCACGCGTCCAGCGGGACGGGCGGAAACACCCGGACTTCGGCACCGTCGTGCTCCCACGTGAGCCCGTCGAGCGCGGACGCCCGCCGCCATTCGGCACCACGCGCCCGCCGGACGACCTTACGGATGCGGCCGTCCGTCCACGCGGTAATGCGCTCCGCCCACTCCCCGTCCCCCACCGACCGCCCGTCGGCGAGAAACGCCAGTACGGCCTGCGCGGCCGCTTCGAGGGCGGCGGTGCGGGTGGGCGGGACGTCGCGCTCCAGGCGGACGACGAGCGGGAGGACGTACTGGGGAGCGGCGTCGCGGTCGGGGGTGGTGGTCACGGGTTGATCATGCCTTAGCGGGGGCGGGGGTGCGGGGCGGCGCGAGGGGGTGGAGGCCGCCACTGAGCCGTCACGCCGCACGCCGTCAGGCCGTCAGGCCGTCAGGCCGCACGCCGTCAGGCCGTCAGGCCGTCAGGCCGTCAGGCCGTCAGGAAGCGCACCATCGACTCCATCGCCCGCGCGCTTTCCGGCAGGTCCGGGAACACCGTCGGCCACACGTGCTGCATTCCGCTTACGAACGACGCCTCGACGGTGCCGCCGGCCGCGGCGACCCGGCCGGCGAATGCCGTCGCGTCGTCCAGCAGCACTTCCGCGCCGCCCGCGAACAGCAGGACCGGCGGCAGCCCGGCCAGGTCGGCGAGCAGCGGCGAGACCAGCGGGTCGCGCGGATCGTGCCCCTGGAGGTACAGCTCCGAACCGGCCCGCGCGGACTCCAGGCCGAACATCCGGTCGGACTCGCCGTTGCGGGCGTAAGCCTCCGCGCCGAACGTCTGGTCCAGCCACGGCGACAGCAGCACCAGCCCGGTCGGTGCCGGCCGGCCCGCGTCGCGGATCGCCAGCGCGAGCGCGACCGCCAAGCCGCCGCCCGCGGAGTCGCCGCCGACGGCGAGCGGACCGTACGCCGCGCAGGCCGCGTCGTAGGCCGCCGCGGCGTCGCGCAGCGCACCCGGGAACGGCGCCTCGGGGGCGAGGCGGTAGTCGACGAGCACGATCCGGGCCTGCGCGGCGAGCGCCAAGCGGGAGGCGAACCCGGTCCAGCCGGCCGCCTCGCCGAGGCGATAGCCGCCGCCGTGCAGATAGAAGAGCGTGCGGGCCGGCGCGAGAGGTTCGACCACGAGCGCGGGCGTGCCGCCGAGGGTCTCCGGGCGCACCGTCGCCCCGGGCTCGACCTGCTGGGGTAGCCCGGCGACGGCTTTGCGGCGCGCGGCGAGGTCGTCCGGCGCGGGTCGCCCCGCGCGCTCCTCGGGCAGATTCCACCCGTCCAGGCTCATCGCACGCCTCCTTCGCCCCGGCCCGCACCCGCTTCCCGGACGCGGGCGCCGTGATCAACGATGCCGTGGCCGCATCGTGGCATGAACGGGCGAAGGATCCGAGGGGTGCGGGCGGCTGCCTGTGGACAACAACCCCGGTGTGGAAAAGACGGAGGCCTTGCCGGTCTGATTGTCGACGGGGGGAGGCCCCCCGACGGGCCCGGTCTACCACGGGGGTGGGTGGGGGTGCGTGGGGCGATCCACAGGCCGGGGAGACAGCGTGGGTTCGGGCAATCCACGCCGCGGGACCCACGGCGGCGCGTCCGGCGATCCACGCCCGGGATCACGTCGAGGCAGGCGATCCGCGGCCGGCCTCGGGCCACCGCGGCGGCGGATCCGCAGTCGGCGTCACACCAAGGCGGCAGCCGAGCCCCACCTCACTCCCTCCCCCGCACCCCTTCCACCACAACCCCCGCCAACCGCTCCACAAACTCCTCCGACATATCCCCCCGCACCACCGTCCGGTTGAACACCGCCCCCATCAGCGCGTCGAAGACCACGTCCGCATCCGCGTCCGCCCGCACCTCGCCGCGGGCCACCGCCGCCGCGACCAGGGACCGGAAGTGCTCCCGTACGCGTGTCTCCAGGCCGTCGATCACGGTCGCGCGCAAGTCCGGCCGGTCGTGCAGGTCGCCGAACAGCCCGGGCAGCGCCGCCCGCGCCTCGGGCCGCGAGTACGACGCGACGGTGGTCGCCACCATCCGGCGCACGTCCGCCGCGAAGTCCCCGGTGTCGGGGATCAGCGGCGTGTGCCCCGGGGTCGGGAACACCGCCTCGTGCACGAGCTGGGCCTTCGACGACCAGCGCCGGTAGATCGTCGGCCGTGTCACCCCCGCCCGCCGGGCGACCGTCTCGAAGCTGAGCTTGGCGTAGCCCTCCTCCGCCAGCAGCGCGCGGACCGCGCCGAGGATCGCCCCGTCGATCTGCGGGTCGCGCGGCCGGCCGCCCATCGGGCGGCGGCGGCCGGGCTCCTCGGCGGGGCTGCCCGCGGGTTCCGGGGCGGGCGGGGCGGAAGGTCGGTTCGGCACGGCCGGGATTCTTCCAGCCGTCCCGAAGCCTTGACTAGTTCACCTAGTTAAATTACAACTTGCATCGTAACCGGAAGTGAGGCCGCCCCCCTCGGAGCCGCCTCCCCCGCCCGAGCACCGCGGCAAGGAAGCGAGGAGACGGCCATGGCCGATCTGCTGGTACGTGGAGGAACGGTCGTCGACGGCACAGGCGCGCCCGCCTACCGCGCCGACGTACGCGTCACCGGAGGCCTCATCACCGAGGTCGGCCCCGACCTCGCGTCGCGCGGCGAGCCGGAGATCGACGCGTCCGGAGCGTACGTCGCACCCGGCTTCATCGAGGCCCACACCCACGTCGACGGCGCGATGTGGTGGAACCCCGACCTGGACCCGCTGCCCGCCTACGGCACCACCACCGTCGTCTTCGGCAACTGCGGCATGTCCGTCGCCCCACTGAAGGAGAGCGCCCGCGGCCCCGTCCTGGACCTGTTCACCTTCCTCGAGGACCTCCCCCTCGACGCGTTCCACAACAACGTGCCGTGGACCTGGGAGCGCTGGCCCGAGTACCGCAAGGCCTGCGAAGGCCAGCGGACCACCGTCAACGTCGCGGGCTTCGTCGGACACCTCACGCTGCGCACGACCGTCATGGGTGCCGAAGCCGCCTGGGCGCGCGCCGCCACGCCGGACGAAATCGCCGCGATGGCCGAGCTGCTCGACGAGTCCCTCAGCCACGGCGCGATCGGCCTGTCGACCAACGTCTTCGACAAGGACCGCTACCTCAAGCTGGTCCCGACCCGGCTCGCCGAGGACGCCGAGTTCGAGGCCCTGATCGACGTGCTGGCCAAGCACCCCGGCGCCACCCTGCAGATGATCACGCGGTTCAACGAGCCGGAGAACATCGACGGGGACGTCGAGCGGTTCGCGCGCATCTGCGGCCCGCGCGGCGTGCGCGGGCAGTGGACCGCCATCCCCTCCACCGTGCGGGAGGACTACCTGCGCGAGCAGACCATCGCGCTGCACCGCCGGCTGCGCGAGCAGGGCATCGAC
The DNA here is from genome assembly GCF_049534875.1 of Uniformispora flossi. Classification (NCBI taxonomy): domain Bacteria; kingdom Bacillati; phylum Actinomycetota; class Actinomycetes; order Kitasatosporales; family Streptomycetaceae; genus Uniformispora; species Uniformispora flossi. The sequence continues at coordinate 129,086 of NZ_JBMULZ010000009.1, read as the reverse complement.
TTCTGGCCCAACGTCCCGCACAAGCCCCTCGAGCCGTTCTTCAACTTCGAGCGCGCCCTGACCTTCCAGCGGGTCGCCGCCTGGAACGAGTGGATCAACGGCCCCGCCGAGACCAAGCTCGCCGTCCTCGCCGACCCGGAGTGGCGCGCGCAGGCCCGCGAGGACTACGACAACCGCATCAGCTCGTCGACGTCCCGCCTGGACCGCCCCGAGTCGCTCATCTTCGCGATCTCCGAGACCGGCGCGGGCCCGCTGGACATCTCGTGGCGCGCCTACGCCGAGCAGGAAGGCAAGCACCTCTCCGACGCGCTCGCCGACTGGATCATCGCCAACGGCCTCAAGTCCTGCATGAAGGGCATCCCGGACGAGTTCGACGAGCCGGTCGTCGCGGACCTGTTCAAGGAGCCGCACACGCTCACCAACATCAACGACTCCGGCGCGCACCTCCAGCTCTTCTGCGGCTCGGGCGAGAACGTCTACCTCCTCACCCACTACGTGCGCGACGCGGGCCTGCTGAGCGTCGAGGAGGCCGTGCACAACCTGACCGGCAAGCTCGCCGGCTACTTCGGCCTGCGGGACCGCGGCGTCATCGCCGAAGGCAAGGCCGCCGACCTCACGGTGTTCGCCCTCGACGAGATCGAGGTGCGGCCCGAGATCAAGCTGTACGACAACCCCGACGGGTCGTGGCGCTTCAGCCGCGGCAACTCCGGCGTCCGCGCGACCGTCGTCCGCGGCGTGCCGACCGTCCTGGGCGCGGAACCCACCGGGGAGCGGCCCGGCACGATGATCGGTCGCAGCGCCTGACCCGCACACCGGAGTCCGGAGCGGCACCGAGAGGGGAAGCGGGGGCGGTCGAAACACCCTGCGCGCGGCAGACGCCGTACCGCGCCCCCGCATGACCACGGCCAAACGCCGGGTCGGGCACCTTGCCCGGCCCGGCGTTTGTCACGCTCGTGTAACAGAACGCGAAACAGATGGCATGAACGGCTCGAAACGCCTGGCCGGAGCGTCTTTCCGAGGGAGGGGATTTGGCACGGGGCGTATCCGGAGGGCAACCTGGAAGGCACGAGCAGGCACGATCGGGCATCCCTCCGGCCGTGTGCCCGGCCAGGAAAGATCCCAGAACCATCCGATTTTGGTGATTTTTCCGTGCTCCCGCGGTCAAAGAGTGGCCGAGGTGGGGAGCGCAACGACCCTCAGTCTAGGTAGCATCCGCCGAATGCCGCCCGCCAATCACGGGCACGCCCCCGACAAAGGTTCTCGATGAGTGACGATTCCCCCGCGCCGACTTCCGCAGCCACACCGCCGCGCCGCCCGGCCGTGCGCCTCGCCAAGGGGGCTTCCCCCTGGCTGGTGCCGACCGCGCTGACGGCCGCGGTGACCGGCTGCGCGGCGCTCCGCTCCCGGCGCTGGGCCTTCGCGGCCGTGCCGACGCTGGCGTTGACCGGCGGCATGCTGTGGTTCTTCCGCGACCCGGAGCGCACTCCGGGCACGGACGGCATCATCGCCTCCGCGGACGGCGTCGTGCAGAGCATCGACCCCTGGCCGGACGGCCGGATCCGGGTCGCCACCTTCATGAGCCCGCTGAACGTGCACGTGAACCGGGCTCCGCTGACGGGTGTCGTCAAGTCCGTCGAGCACAAGCCGGGCGGCTACATCCCGGCGTTCAACAAGGAGAGCGAGAACAACGAGCGCGTGGTGTGGGTGTTCGACACCCCACGCGGCGAGATCGAGCTCGTCCAGATCGCCGGGACCGTGGCGCGGCGCATCGTGCCGTACCTGGAGCCCGGAGCAGAGGTGGCGGTCGGCGAGCGGATCGGCCTGATCCGGTTCGGATCGCGCGTCGACGTGTACCTCCCGCCCGGCGTCGAGCCGGCGGTCACCGTGGGACAGCGGACGCAAGCCGGGGAGACACGCCTTGACCGGGATTGATTTCGACCAGATCGCCGAGTTCGGCGACGACCGGCCGATCCCCAAGATCGACTGCGTCGACGAGGAGACCCCTCTCTCGTCGCGCATCTCGGCCGCCGACGTCCTGACGCTCGGCAACGCCGCGTGCGGTTTCCTCGCGGTGTACTTCCTCGCGGTCGCGACGGTCGCGCAGCACATGGACGGCTATGGCGTCCCCGCCGACCGGCGCAGTGCCGGCGCGGCCGTGGTGCTGATGCTGATCGGCGCGCTGTTCGACCTGTGCGACGGCCTGGTGGCGCGCAAGCTGCGCCGCTCGGCGCTGGGCGCGGAGCTGGACAACCTCGCGGACGTGATCACGTTCGGTGTGGCGCCCGCGTTCTTCGTCGTGACGTGGGCGGCGGTGCCGCTCGGCCCGGGCAAGACGCCGGCCGTGCTGGTGGCGCTCGCGGTGCTGATCGCGGGTGTGCTGCGGCTCGCCCGGTTCGCGTCGACGCCGGGCCGCCCCGGGGTGTTCCAGGGCATGCCGATCCCGATGGGCGCGCTGACGGTGGTGTCGATCGTGCTGCTGGACCTGCCGTTCGCGGTGGCCGCGGCGGGCATCCTGACCACCGCGTGGCTGATGGTGAGCCGGATCGAGTACCCGAAGCCGCAGGGCAAGCTGGCGCTTCTGACCATGCTGTTCATCGCGGCGAGCGTGAGCTGCCTGACGCTGTGGGCGACCGACTCCCCCGGCGGCGACTCGATGCTGATGATGGGCGCGAGCCTGCAGATCTGCCTCGCGATGAGCATTCCGGTCGCGGCGATGACGCGACGCGGTGCGCGCTTCATCGGCGTCCGGATGATCCGCTGACCGCGCTCGCGGTACGGCGGTAGGACACGTACGGGCGACGGCCCCGGCTTCGGCCGGGGCCGTCGGCCGTTTCCGGGAGTTCCGGAGGTGCCGGGAGTTCCGGGGGTGCCGGGAGTTCCGGCGGTGCGGGGACTTCCGGCGGTGCCGGGAGTTCCGGACGGTGCACGGTGGGGCACGACCCACCCGAAGGCGTCGAGGAAGGGCGGAGGGATGGGGCGTACGGTCCGCGCGGCGGGGCGGGGGCTCCGCGGCGTGCACGACTGGGCGGCTTCGGCGCCCGGCACGTACATCTGGCTGCTGGTGCTCTATGTGACGACGTACGTGTACCTGCATCTCGATCCGGACCGCAGAACGTCGTTCCTCAAGCAGCGCAGCACGAACATCAAGCACCTGAACCAGAATCCGGTGGAAGTGCTGACGGCGAGCGCCGTGTGGGCGGACGGCCCGCACCTCGTCAAGTTCACCGTGATGTTCACGCTGATCTTCGCGATCGCGGAACGGTGGATGGGCACGTGGCGCTGGTTGTCGGTCGCGGTGCTCGGGCACGTCGGCGCGACCTACCTCAGCCAGTCGCTGGTGCTGCTGGGCATCAAGTTCGGGACGCTGCCGGTGCGGCTGCGCAACGCGGTGGACGTCGGGCCGAGCTATGCGCTGATGGCAATCGCGGGCGTGCTGTTCTACCGGTTCGGCGGGCCGCTGCGGTGGTGCTACCTGGCGCTGCTCGGCGCGTATGTCGGGGTGCCGGTCTACGTCGACCGCGACTTCACCTCGGCCGGGCATGTGACATCCGTGCTGATCGGGCTCGCCTGCTACGAGTTGGTGAAGGACCTGCCGCGCTGGAACGCGCCGACTCTGCGGCTGTCTGGGAGGCTTTCAGGGAGGATTTTGTACAAATCTCCCGAAAGGTGACGTGCCGTGCGGCTGACGGACACCAGGCGGACGGTGGCCCGCGTCGCCCACTTCGTCCGCGACTGGATCAAGTCGGCGCCGGGAACGTACATCTGGTACCTGATCCTCTTCATCACCACCTTCATCTACAACTCGCTGCCGGAGGACGCGCGCGAGGTCTTCCTGAAGCAGCGCAGCACCAACATCGACCACCTCAGTTCCGACCCGGTGCACGTGCTGGTCGGCAGCGCGCTGTGGACCAGCGGCGGCGGACTGGTGCACTACGCGATCATGTTCACCGTCTTCCACGCCGTCGCGGAACGGTGGCTGGGCACGTGGCGGTGGCTGTCGGTCGTGGTCATCGGGCACGTCGGCGCGACGTACCTGAGCCAGGGGCTCGTACTGCTGGGGATCCACGCGGGGGCGCTGCCCGGCAGCCTGCGCGACGTGGTGGACGTGGGCGTGAGCTACGGGCTGAAAGCGGTCATGGGCGTGCTCGTCTGGTACGTCGCGCGGCCGTGGCGCTGGCTCTACCTGGCCGGAATCATGCTGTCGGTGAGCATCCCGTTCGTCGACGGGACGACCTTCACCGACATCGGGCACTTCACATCGGTCCTCCTCGGCCTGGCCTGCTACCCGCTGGCCCGCGGCAAGGGGACCTGGGACCCGGCGGTCACCGCGCGGACACTGTGGGCGCGGCGGCCTCGGCCGCACAAGGCTCCGGTGCGGCGGCCCGCCGGGGCGTGATCCGCTCGGCTCCCGTGGCGGCGGCGGGATCCGGACTGCCGGATCCCGACTCTCGGATCCGGACGCTCGGATCCGGACGCTCGGATCCGGACCGTCGGCCCCAGACCGTCGACCAAGGTCGATGCGGCTGTAGACCTGCGGCTGTTCTGCGCCGCCGGACCGCGTGGCTAGTCTCGTCGGGTGCCCGACCTGCGACGTTTGCTCCCGGCTCCGCGGACCGCCCGCCTATGGGCGGTCGACGCGGCCGTCACCCTGTGCGCCCTCGTGCTTGGCACCCTGCTGCTGCTCGCGAGCCTCGTCGACGACCCGGGCCTCCGTGACACCCTCGGCCTCCACATCGGTGTCGGGCTGGGCGCGGCCGTGCTGTTGCTGCTGTACCGGCGCCAGTTCCCGACCGGGCTGGCCGTGCCGTTCATCCCGGTCGGGCTGATCGCGCCCGCGGCAGCGGGGGCGACGCTGGCCGCGCTGTGCAGCACCGCGGCGGCGCGCCGGCCGCGGATCGCCCTGACCGTGACGGGCGCCCACGCGCTGCTGGTGCTGCTGCTGTTCTGGCCGGCGTCGTCGTCCTGGCACGACTACGCGCAGGGTGCGGGCACCTTCCTGTTCCTGGACGCGGTGGCGCTCACCTCCGGCATGCTGCTGCGGTCGCAGCGCCGCCTGGTCGGCTCGTTGAAGGAGCGTGCCCGGCAGGCCGACGAAGAGCAGCGCCTGCGCGTCGAGGAAGCCCGGCACCTGGAACGCGAGCGCATAGCCCGCGAAATGCACGACGTGCTCGCGCACCGCATCTCGCTGCTCGCGGTGCACGCGGGCGCCCTGGAGTTCGCCGGGGGCACGCAGACCGCGCAGACCCGCGCGGCCGGGATCATCCGGGAATGCGCGCACGAGGCGCTGGAAGACCTGCGCGACGTCATCCGCATGCTGCGTACGGACGGGCCGGACGGCGGCCCGGCCGGGGGCGCCGACGATGCGGACCGGCCGCAGCCGACGCTGGCCGACCTGCCCGGGCTGGTCGAGGAGACGCGGCGCACCGGGATCGCGGTCGCGTACGACGGAGGGCGCGCGGATGCGGAGGCGGTGCCGCCGCGGGTGGGGCGGCATGCGTACCGGATCGTGCAGGAAGGGCTGACGAACGCGCGCAAGCACGCGCCGGGCGAGCCGGTGCGCGTCCTGGTCGATGTGGCGTCACCCGGAACGCTGACCGTCGAAATCGCGAATTCGCTGCACCACCCGCCCACGGTCGACCGGCTGGTGGTGCCACCGGCCTTGCCCGGTGCGGGAGTCGGGCTGATCGGGCTGCGCGAACGCGTCGCGCTGGTCGGCGGACGGCTCGAACACGGGCACGAACAGGGAGAATTCCGGCTCCGGGCATGGCTACCGTGGAGCCCGTGACCTCCCACGAACCGTCCGCGACGGACCACGTCCCCGCCGAGCAGGCAACCTCCGACGACGCCGCGCCGGTGCGCGTCCTGATCGTGGACGACGACGCGCTTGTCCGCATGGGGCTGTCCATGATGTTGTCCGTGGATCCCGGCATCGCGGTGGTCGGCGAGGCCGCGGACGGCACCGGCGTCGCCGCGGCGGTTCGCGAACTGCGGCCGGACGTCGTCCTGATGGACATCCGCATGCCCGGCATGGACGGCCTCACCGCCACCGCGCGGCTGCGGGCGCTGCCGGATGCGCCGCAGGTGGTCGTGATGACGACGTTCGACACCGACGACCACGTGCTGCGGGCGCTGCGCGCGGGCGCCGGCGGTTTTCTCCTCAAGCACACGCCGCCCGCCGAGATCGTGCGGGCGATCCGGCAGGTCGCGGGCGGCGAACCCATGCTGTCGCCGTCGGTGCTGCGCCGCATGATGGACTTCGTCGCGGAGACCGGCGCCGACCCGCGCCGCGACCGCGCACAGGCGCTGCTGGGACGCCTCACGCCCGGCGAACGCGACGTCGCGGAACTCGTCGGCAAGGGCCTCGGCAACGCGGAGATCGGGCGGGCGCTGTCGCTGAGCGTCGCGACGGTGAAGGCTTACGTATCGCGGGTGTTCACGAAGCTGGATCTCAACAACCGGGTGCAGATCGCGATCCTGGTGCATGACGCTGAACCACCGCGGTAGGTCGATTCCCGTGCCGGGCCGCCGATCTTTGGCCACGGGCCCTGGCGGTGGGGTCCTCTCCGGGGCCTGCGGCGTCCGGTCGTCGGTCTGAATCGTCGGTCTGACCGGGCACCGACTTGCGGCGGGTGGATTCTCACCCGAAGTCGACGCAGGTCTCGACCTCTGGCCGCTGCCCCGGCCCGGGGCCGGCGAGCACGCTCGAAGGCATGATCCAGGTCGAGAAACTCAGCAAGCGGTACGGCGACCACCACGCCGTCCGGGACGTGTCGTTCACGTGCGCGCCGGGCACCGTCACGGGGTTCCTCGGGCCCAACGGCGCGGGCAAGTCGACGATCATGCGGATGATCTGCGGGCTGACCGCGCCGACGGCGGGGCAGGCCTCGGTGCTCGGCGTGCCGTATCGCACGATCCCCAATCCGGGGCGGCATGTGGGCGTGCTGCTCGACGCGGCGGCACGCCATCCGGGGCGCAGCGGCCGCGAGACGCTGCTGCTCGCCGCGCGCGCTCAGGGCGTGCCGGATGCCCGGGTCGACGCGGTGTTGGACGAGGTGGGGTTGGCGTCGGCGGCGAAGCGCCGGGTGGGCGGCTATTCGTTCGGCATGCGGCAGCGGCTGGGCATAGCCCAGGCGCTGCTGGGCGATCCGGCGGTGCTGATTCTGGACGAGCCGTCGAGCGGGCTGGATCCGGAGGGGATCCACCACATGCGCGGGCTGCTGCGCGGGTTCGCGGATCGCGGGGGGACGGTGCTGCTGTCGTCCCATCTGCTGTTCGAGGTCGAGTCGGTCGCGGACCGGTTCGTGATGATCGCCCGGGGCCGGCTGGTCGCGCAGGGTGCGAAGGACGAGCTGACGCAGGGGCGTTCGGGTGCGGTGGTGCGTGCCGCGGACGATCCGGCGGCGCTGCGGTCCGCCTTGTCGGCGGACGGTTTGGCGGTCCGCGAGGCGCGGGCCGACCGGGCGTTCGTCGTGGACGCCGAGCCGGCCCTGGTCGGCCGCGCCGCGGCGCGCGCCGGGGTGGCGCTCGCGGAGCTGCACGGCACCGCGGGGGTCGGGCTGGAGGAGTTGTTCCTGTCGTTGACCGGTTCGCCGGAGGCCGGGGAGGGCGCATGATGAAGGTCCGTACGACACCACGGGGTCAGATTCCCGCGGGCGGGCTCGGCCCGGTCGCGAGCACCCCGGGGCGGCTCCTCGACGCCGCTCCCCCGGTGCCGCAGCGCACTCTTGTCGCGCTGGAGTTGCGCAAGACCGTCGATACCCGGTCGGGGCGTTGGGTGTTCGCGGTGATCCTCGCGGCGACGGTCGGCATGGTGTGCCTGGTCGTGTTCGCGGCGGACCGCGACGAGCGCGACGCGGCGGGCCTGTTCTCCGCGTCGCAGACCGGTGTCGCCGTGCTGCTGCCGGTGGTGGCGGCCGTGGCGATGTGCGCGGAGTGGACGCAGCGGACGGCGCTGACGACGTTCGCGCTGGTGCCGGACCGGGGCCGCACGGTCGTCGCCAAGTGGCTGGCGATGCTGGTGCTGACGGCCGTGGGCGTGGGCGTCGGCCTCGTCGCGGCGTTGGGCGGCCATGCGTTTGGCCGGGCGACCGGGCAGGTCGGCGCGGATGTCGGCCGGCTGCCGTCGGGCCGGCTGGTGGCGACGAGTCTCCTCGACACCGGCTTGTCGGTGACGATGGGCCTGGCGCTCGGCATGCTGCTGGCGAACGCGACGCTGTCGATCCTGACGCTGTTCGGCATACCGGCGGTGCTGGGCATCCTGAGCGGCACGATCGGCGCGTTGGAGCGGCCGTTCGGCTGGCTGAACCCGGGTCAGGCGTTCGGGCCGCTCGGCGATCCGGCGGCGATATCGGCGACGGAGTGGGCGCGGGTCGGCACGGCCGCGGCGCTGTGGGTGCTGGTGCCGTTCGCGGCCGGCTGGTGGCGGACCGTCCGGCGCGACGTCAGTTGACCCGGCCGAGGCGGTGGTCGAGACCGGTCCAGCGTTTCCCGGCGGACACCGTGCGCACGGCTTGGCCGAGGGCGCGGCGCGAGCCGACCAGGACGACGAGCTTCTTGGCGCGGGTGACGGCCGTGTAGAGCAGGTTGCGTTGCAGCATCATCCACGCGCTCGTGGTCAGCGGGACGACCACCGCGGGGTACTCGCTGCCCTGCGAGCGGTGGATGGTGACGGCGTAGGCGTGCGCGAGTTCGTCGAGTTCGGCGAAGTCGTAGGCGATGTCCTCGTCTTCCTCGGTGCGGACGGTCAGCGTCTGGTCGACCGGGTCGAGGCCGGTGACGACACCGCCGGTGCCGTTGAACACTCCGGAGGAGCCCTTGTCGTAGTTGTTGCGGATCTGGGTGACCTTGTCGCCGATGCGGAATGTGCGCCCGCCGAAGCGCTTCTCGGCGAGACCGGGGCGGCCGGGCGTGAGGGTCTGCTGGAGGAGCAGGTTGAGGGCGCCGGCCCCGGCCGGCCCCCGGTGCATCGGGGCGAGCACCTGCACGTCGCGGCGCGGGTCGAGGCCGAAGCGTCGCGGTATGCGTTCGGCGACCACGTCCACGGTCAGTTTCGCGGCGTCCTCGGCTTCTTCCACGGGGAACAGGAAGAAGTCGGCGAGGCCGTCGGTGACCGGCGGGCGGCCCGCGTTGATCCGGTGCGCGTTGGTCACCACACCGGACTTCTGGGCCTGGCGGAACACCCGGGTCAGCCGCACCCGCGGCACCGGCTGCGCGGCGAGCAGGTCCCGTAGCACTTCGCCCGCGCCGACGCTGGGGAGCTGGTCGACGTCGCCGACGAACAGCAGGTGGGCGCCGGGCGGGACGGCTTTGACGAGTTTGTTCGCGAGAAGGAGGTCGAGCATGGACGCTTCGTCGACGACCACGAGGTCGGCGTCGAGCGGCCGGTCCTGGTCGTAGGCGGCGTCGCCGCCGGGTTTGAGTTCCAGCAGCCGGTGCACGGTCGCGGCTTCGCCGCCGGTCAGCTCGGACAGGCGTTTCGCGGCCCGCCCGGTGGGGGCGGCAAGCACCACCTTCGCCTTCCGGGCCACGGCCAGTTCGACGACCGAGCGCACCGTGAAGCTCTTCCCGCAGCCGGGGCCGCCGGTCAGCACGGCGACCTTCTCGGTGAGGGCCAGGCGGACGGCGGCTTCCTGCTCGGGGGCGAGTTCGGTGCCGGTGCGGCTGTGCAGCCAGGCCAGCGCCCGGCCCCAGTCGACGCTCCGGAACGCGCCGAGCCGGTCGTCGGGCGTGTTCAGCAGCGCCCGGATCCGACCCGCCAGCGAGATCTCCGCACGGTGGAAGGGCACGAGGTACACCGCCCGCACCGGGTCCCCCTGCGACCCGGACGGGGTGACCGGCCCTGGCATCTCCTCCCGGACCACGCCTTCCTCTTCGGCGAGTTCGTCGAGGCAGCGGGCCACCAGGCCCGGCGGCACGTCGAGTATCGCCACGGCGTCGGTGACGAGCTGGTCCTGCGGCAGGTAGCAGTTGCCGTTGTCGGCGGCCTCCGACAGCGTGAACTGCAGCCCGGCTTTGACGCGTTGCGGCGAATCGTGCGGGATGCCGACGGCTCGGGCGATCGTGTCCGCCGTCTTGAACCCTATGCCCCACACGTCGGCGGCGAGCCGGTAGGGCTCGTTGCGCACGATGTCGATCGACCGCTCGGCGTACTGCTTCCAGATCCGCACCGCCGGCGAGGTGGAGATGCCGATGCCCTGCAGGAAGACCATGACTTCCTTGATGGCCTTCTGCTCTTCCCACGCCGCGGCGATCAAGTCGCGGCGCTTGGGCCCGAGTCCGGGCACCTCGATGAGCCGGGCGACGTCCTGCTCGATGACGTCCAGCGCGTCCGCGCCGAAGTGCTCCACGATCCGGTCGGCGATCCGCGGCCCGATGCCCTTGATGAGCCCGGAGCCGAGGTAGCGCCGAATGCCCTGCACGGTTGCGGGCAGCACGGTCTCGTAGGAATCCACGAGGAACTGCCGCCCGTACTGCGGATGGCTGCCCCAGCGGCCCCACAGCCGCAGCGACTCCCCCGGCTGCGCCCCGAGCAGCGGCCCGACGACGGTCAGCAGGTCACCGCCGCCGCGCCCGGTGTCGACGCGGGCGACCGTCCACCCGTTGTCGTCGTTCTGATAGGTGACGCGCTCCAACACGGCATCGAGCCGCGCCCCCACCCGCTCGGCGGGGGCCCCGGCAATGCCGCCCGCGGCACCCGGAAACGCACCGGTACTCATAGCGCCCGAGGCTATCCACTGCCGCGGACAGGGGTGGACAACCACCGGCCACCCTGGGGACAAAACCAACAGCCTTGCACCACAGGCCACTGCTTCCGTGCTCAGCGCACGGTCAGCGTGTACGCGACGTTGAGCCGGAAGGTGCCGTTCTTCCCCACGATCGACAAGGTGTGCTCCCCCGGCGACAACGGCCCCGCGGAAAACCACAGCCCGCACACGGTGGTCCGCACCTTGCCCGCCCGCCCCGAAACGACGTTGTCCGCAACCCCGCTGAACGTCACCGGCTCGGCCGCGATCGTCGTCACCGGGACGTCCTCGGCGTCCAGCCGCACGGCCACCACGCCTTCGGCCAGCCAGGCATTGCACTCGTCCGCCGGTGTCGCCCACAGGTTGAGTGCGGGCCCGGCGATCCGCGTCCCCGCCGGCACGCTGCACTTGCGCCTGACGGTCTCCCCGAACGACCCCGCCACCAGCCACACGTCCCCGTGCTGTCCGCGCCCGCAATACGCCCCGCTGGTGTCCGACACGGGATCACTCCCCTGCGGCTGGGACGCCACCCACTCCAGCCACCGCGCCTGGATCCCGTCCAGCCCCTGCGCCGCCCCGCCCGTCGCAGAGGGCGACACCCCGGTGGCCCCCGACCCCGCCGAGGCCTCCGCAGAAGGCGCCCCGCTCGCCGTCGGCACCGACGCCGACGGCACCGCCGACGCGGAAGCCGGAGCCTCCGACCGCACCGACGACGCGGCCGAGCCCCGTCCCCCACCCGAACACCCACCGAGCAGCAGCCCGGCAACAACCACCACGACCCCGGCGATCCCGGGTCTCCGACCGATCATCCGGGCATGCTACAAACCCCGCACCAGGCCTCGCGCCGGCTGCCCCGGGCTCGACCGGAAGCTCACCACAGCCTCCCCCGCAGCGCCGGCCGCGCGATTCCGCGCGGAACCGACGCGCCACCCGCACGGCGGCGCGAAGGTGGTCGGTTGGTCCGACGCAGCTCCACCCCACCCGTGGTCAGGGCCCCGGGCGCGGCGGCCCCGGTACGGGCCGGCGCCACGTGGTGACCGGCGGCACGGCCGTTCCGCGCGGCGGCACGGCCGTTCCGCGCGGCGGCATGGGAGCGCCGAAGGCCGGCACCGCAAGATCGCCACCCGCTCGTGACCAGCCCACGAGCCGAGTACCGCGCTGCGCCGTCCGGCGTCGCAGGCTTTGGGCGGCGGGCCCGCACCGCAGCCGACCGGCCGCGACCGGTTCACGAGCCGACGCGCGGGGCTATATCGACTCGTCCGACACCAAATTCACCGACCGCGATCAACCCGCCCCCACGCTCGACCGGCCACCGGCCGGACGCCACGAAGTCCGGCGGCAGTCCGCCCTGGTAAGCAAGTCCCCCCCACCCGCACGCCACACCACCGCGAAGGACGCCCCGCCATGGACACCTACGGGCACGAGAACACCTTCGGCGGCCTGCCCGTCGCCTGCCTGCACGACCTTCCACAGACGAAGGACACCCGTCGCGCCGGCGCCCCCACCCCGGACCCGCAGCCGCTGCCCGCCGCGCACGAAGCCGCCTGGAGCCTGCGCATACCGGCGTACCGGCCGTCCGAGACCTTCCCCGAGCACTTCGCGCGCTTCGTCGCCGCGGTCGACATCACGCAGGTGCGCGCCATCGTCATCGGCTGCTGGGGTGCCGGAGACACGAGTTCGCGCATCGTCGTCGACGAACTCCTCGCGCACGCGGACCGGTTGCCTGCGCTTCGCCACCTGTTCTTCGGCGACATCTGGTCCGAGGAGAACGAGATCTCCTGGATCCAGCAGAGCAACATCACGCCGCTGCTGCGGGCATTCCCCCGCCTGGAGACCCTGATCGTCAAGGGCGGCTCGATGCTCGTCCTCGACCCCGTCGAACACACGGCGCTACGGCACCTGGAGTTCCAGAGCGGCGGTCTCCCGGACGACGTGGTGCGCGCCGTCGGCGCGTCGGTGTTCCCGGCCCTGGAATCCCTCGAACTGTGGCTCGGCGTCGAGGAGTACGGCGGCGACGCCACCATCGCCGACCTGGCCGGCATCCTCGAAGGACGCGGACTGCCCGCACTCACCACCCTCGGCCTGATGAACAGCGAGATCCAGGACGAGATCGCCGCAGCCGTCGCCGCGGCCCCGATCGTCTCCCGCCTGCGCCGGCTCGACCTGTCGATGGGCACGCTCGGCGACGAAGGCGCCGAGGCCCTGCTCACCGGTCAGCCGCTCACCCACCTCGACCAGCTCTTCGTCAACCACCACTTCATGACCAAGCGCATGCGCGACCGCCTGGCGGCGGCTCTTCCCGGCATCGTCCTCGGCCTCGACGACGTCGAAGAGGAAGAGGACATGGGCGACGACGAGGTCTGGCGCTACGTCGAGGTTTCCGAGTAGCCGAAACCGCTGCTTGTCCGGGGTTGCGGAACCGCGGAGGCACGCGCGACGCCCCGGCTGCGCGCGGCAATCGGGGTCTGTTCGGCCTTCGGCGGCACCATCGCGCGATGTGCGCGACGGGGATCGAGGTCTGGCCGCGTGCTCGGTGTGGCTGATCTTCACCGTGTGCGGCAGATACTCCGGCCGGATCGTGGACGGGTCCTGGGCCTCCCCGTAGACGGCGTAGTCCTCGTCGTCGACTCGGGTGGCATCGCGGTTTCCGTCGGTCCAGCCCGCGACGAGGGCGGCGTCCAAGTCCCGTGTCCAGCCCACTTCGCCGACGGGCAGGATCCGTTCGACGGACTCGGCGGTGTCGAGCCCCCATCGGTCGTCAGCAGGAACCGCCGGTAGGTCGGCGGCAGTTCGGCGCCCACGCGTTCTTCGAGAGCGTCGAGATCCTGGATCGTCGCGCCGCCCGCACCCAGCCAACGGGCCCGGCGGATGTCGTCGGGAAAGGGCTCGGCTCGCTCCTGCTCGTGCAGGACCGGGTCGAGCCAATCGTCACTCCAGCGCTGCAGCAGATCCCGCCAGGCACGCATCGAGCCTGCGCCACCGCCCGATTCATCGCCCATGGGTGCGGCCTAATGACGGCCGCTCACGTGCGCGGCCGGGTCCTGCGGGCCGGAACATGCACGCGTGGTCGGTTCGGGGCTCGACCGCAGTCGGTCCTACGGGCGCCCCACGCCGATCGGGTTCGGCAGCGGGATTTCGGACGTGTCGAAGAGGTGGCGGGACAAAGGCGCCGCGAGGGCGATGGCTTCCTCGACCGCGTACTCGCCGAGGGTGCGGACGGGGGCGGAGGCGAGGCGGTTGGTGGCTTCCTCCACGGCGGTGCGGAGCGCGATGCCGGATTCGGTGAGGTTGCCGTCGGTGTCGACGACGCCGCGGCCGATCAGGTCGACGAGGGCGCGTTCCCACTGCTTTTCGGTCCACCCGCGGCTGATCTGGACGCGTTGGCCGTCCGTCAGCCCGGTGGCGCTGTGGGTGATGGAGGCTTGCAGGCCGTCGAGGCCGTGGTCGACGGAGGCGAGCACGTGGCCGTCGCCGCGGTGTTCGCGCAGCACGGTGGCGGCGAGCCACGCGCGCAGGCGCGGGTGCGCGTCGTCGGGGAGCCGGACGCCGGACCACCCAGCGGCGAGCGGGCGGGCGCCGAAGTCGCAGCCTCCGGCGGCGTGTTCGAGGAGCGTGGCAAGCCGGGTGAGGTCGGCGTCTTCGGGCAGTGCGCGGGCCAGGGCCCGGTCGACGGCTTCGAGGCGGCTGGCGAGGACCGCGCGCGGGGTGGCGAAGTCCCACGCGTCGGGCAGCGCGCGGCTGACCTTGGCGGGCGCGAAGCCGAAGAACATCGCGGTGACCGCCTCGGGGCCGACCGCGCCGAGGGGCGCGGCACGGCCGGCGAAGTAGCTCATGTACCAGCCCTTGAGCCCGACGGCCGCGGCGGCGTCGGCGACTTCCGGCGCGAAGTAGACGACGGCGTGGAGTGGCTCGACGGCGGTCCAGAGCCGGCGTGCGGGATGCGAGTCGACGGTCACGGGCCCTCCTCTGCTCGATGGTGGCGCCTCCCATTCTGCGCCGCGGCCCACGCGCCACCGCGACCGGGGACCGGCCCGGGGCCGGAACACCGCGGCGGGCCCCGGCCCGAGCCGAGGGCGACCGGCAGTCCGGGCGGCGGGCAAGGCGTAGGCCGAGAACGGAGAGGGGACGCCGACGAGGAAGCGGAAACCAGGCCGACCGGGACCCGAGCCGCCGGCCACGACCCGGGCGACCGGGGCGACCGAGGCTGAGGCCGGCAAGCGAGCCGTGCCCGCAGACAGATCGACCGGCACCGGAGGACGCGGACCTGGCAGACCACGCCCAGGCCGGAGCCGGAGTCGGCACGAGGGCAGGTCCACACTCACCCGGCCAGGCGCGGGCCACGGTGTCGTCCGACTCCTGCGTGCGCTGCGGACGGCGACCCGGGGCGGCGATGGGCAGTCGGACGGGGGACCACCCCGCGCCACCCCGGTTCGTTGCGCCGGGTCTCGCGCCGGGCCGGCGCGGCCCCCTTCCCGCTCGGAGTGCCTACGTTCGGCGGCAGACACAGCCACACAACACCCGTGCGCGCGTTCGGTAGCGGAGATCGGCGCAGGACCCACGGCCGCAGCTTGCAGCACCAAACCCGGACCTGCGCGACCTGCTCGGTAGCGGCGGAGGCCGGGTTCGTGGGGATGCCGCAGCGGCGTGAGCACGGGCAGGTCCGCCGAATGCGGCCGTGTTCTGGAGCGAGTGATCGCGGCCAGGGGGGCCGGAGGCGAGGTGATGGCGCCGGAACAGGCCAGGCCCGCTGTCGGTCGTTCGTCGGCACAGTGGGGGTCCGGCCACGCCGTGATCGATCCGCGTCGCCGACGGTCGTTCGTCGGGCAGCGTGGAGGTCCGAGGTCCGAGGTCCGAGGTCCGAGGTCTGACCACTCCATCACCGGCGCCGGAGCAAGCTCCCCCCCGCGGTGTCGATCCACACCCCACCCCCGGCCGGGTGCGGGGCGGCGCGCCCAGCCGTGTCGTTCCGGGGCTTGCGACCGGATGCGCGGCGGCGGCGCATCCGACGAGGCAGGTCCGAGACAGCTCGGAGAGAGGTGGGAGGCAGGTCAGAGTGCGCTCACGGGGTCTGCGTCCGGCCCGGGGCCGTGGCCCGGATCAGGCACTGCAGGACCTCGAGTACCTCGGCGTGCAGGTCGTCCGGGTCCCGTTCGGCGAGGCCGGATGCGGGGACGAGGTAGCTGGACAGGAGGCTCCAGCCGAGCACGGTCAGCACCGAGGTCGCGGCGATGACGCGCGGGTCGAAGGCGGTTCGGGTGGACGGCGGGGGCAGGGTGCCGGCCGCGGACTGGGTCCACTCGTGTTCGATGAGTTCGCGGAGTTTGCGGATGCCGGGGGTTTCCGATTCGAAGACCTGGGAGCTGTCGCTTTCCAGGACCGCGAAGGCCAGCATGCGGGCGAAGGCGCGCGGGTCGTGGGCCAGGATGGCGAGGGCGGTGGCGGAGTCGGCGACGTCGTCGAGGACGCGTTCGCCGCGTTCCGCGGACATCCGGAAGACGGCGGCGAGGACGCCTTCCTTGGTCCCGTAGTAGTGGTGGATCAGCCCGTAGTTGACCCCCGCGTGCCGGGCGATTTCGCGCAGCGAGACGGCGGCCGGGCCGCGTTCGCGGAAGAGTTCCACGGCGGACGCGAGGATCTTCTCGGCGGCGTTCGGCGGGCCGGGGGTTCGGGGCGAGCGGGTCGCGCCGGACGGGCGGCGGGACCGCCCGGCGCGTGCGGAGTGCTCCGCGGGGTCGTTCGTCATGCGCCAAGTCTGCTGGACGGAAGCCATCGGCGGATCGTTACCGGGGGGACAAGTGGATCTTGGTGAACGACCCCTGACGCAGCGTCAACCAACCCCGGCCTCCTGTCCCGCCTCCGCCGCACCGGCCCGCGCGGGCGCCTCCACCCGGTGCCGGATCAGGAGCGCCACACCCGCGGCCGCCGACGACACCGCCGCCAGCAGGTACCAGACGTGCGTGTAGCCGTCCGCCGAGGCGGACGAGCCCAGCAGCAGCACCGTCACCGACACCCCCAGCACCGCGCCGATCTGCCGCAGCATCGTCACCACGCCCGATCCGGTCGCGGCGTGGCTCGCGGGCAGCGCGGTGGCCGCGGCGGCGACGAGCGTGGGCAGCATCAGGCCGACACCGAGCCCGGTCAGCAGCAGGCCCGGCAGCATCGCGGCCGCGTAGGTGCCGTCGGCGTCGAGGCCGAG
This sequence comes from Uniformispora flossi, assembly GCF_049534875.1. NCBI lineage: Bacteria > Bacillati > Actinomycetota > Actinomycetes > Kitasatosporales > Streptomycetaceae > Uniformispora > Uniformispora flossi. The sequence continues at coordinate 112,148 of NZ_JBMULZ010000009.1, read as the reverse complement.
CGCCCACAGCAGCGTCCCGGCGGCGAAGACCACGCCGCCCGCGGCCGCGATCCGGCCGGCGCCGATGCGCGGCGCCCACTTCCCGGCCAGGACCGCGGTCGGCGGGACGAGCAACGGCCCCGGGGTGAAGGCGAGTCCGGTGGTGAGAGCGGACCAGCCCCACACGTCCTGGCACCACAGCGTGATGCCGAGCAGCATGCCCGCGAACGCGGTCCCGAACAGGACCGACGCCGCCCCGGCCACGGCGAAGTCGCGGACCCGCAGGACCGCCGGCTCGACGAGGGGGCGCGGGTGCCGGACGGTGCGGACGGCGAACCACGTCCCGAGGACGGCGAAGGCGGCCAGGGCAGTGAGCACGCGGACCGAGCCCCACCCCCAGTCCTCCGCTTTGACCAGGCCCAGCGCCAACGCGGCAACCGCCGCGACGAACAGCAGCGCGCCGGCCAGGTCGGGCATCGGCGTGCGGGCGGCCGCCGCCGAGCGCGGCAGCACGCGCGCGCCCAGCACCACGGCGGCAATACCGATCGGCACGTTGACGAGGAACACCCAGCGCCAGCCCGGTGCGACGAGGAGTCCGCCGAGAACCGGGCCGAGCGCCGCGGCGAGTCCGCCGATGGCGGCCCAGGCGCGGACCACCGCGGCGCGGCGTTCCGGCGGTGTCGTGGTGAGCAGCAGTCCGAGGGACGCGGGGACGAGCATCGCCGCCCCGCCGGCCTGCAGCAGCCGTGCGGCGACCAGCCAGGCGACGCCGGGTGCGGCCGCGCACAGGGCCGAGGCGAGGGTGAACAGGGCGGTGCCGCGGAGGAACGCCGCGCGGTGGCCGCTGCGGTCGGCGAGGCGTCCGGCGGGCACGAGGAGGGCGGCGAAGACGACCGCGTAGCCGTTGAGGACCCACGACAAATCGGCCAGATCCGCGCCGGACCAGGTGCGGGCCATCGCGGGCACGGCCACGTTGACGATGAACAGGTCGAGGTTGACCAGGACGACACCGGAGCACACCACGGCGGCGACGAGCCCCCGGGCGGGCGGGGCTGCCGATTGGGCTGCCGATTGGGCGGCGGACTGGGCTGCCGATTGGGACATGGATCCCCCAAGAAGAAGCACGAAGGAAGCACACGAAGGCGCGCCCGAAGGAAGACCGCGGCGGACGGCCGGAGCCGAAGGCCGGGCGGGTGAGTTCCATCAAACAACTCACTCCGGATGCGCCCACCGTAGAGACACCGGGTCTTTTCACGCAACCCACTCGGCCGAGATGAGTTCCGTCAAACAACCCACTACCCTCGGTCCCATGCGCCGCAAGAGCTTCGAAGACATGCCGTGCTCGATCGCCCAGTTCCTGGAGGTCGCAGGCGAGTGGTGGACGATGCTCGTGGTCCGCGACGCGTTCTTCGGGGTGACCAGGTTCGACGACTTCCAGAGCCGGCTCGGCATCTCCCGCAACGTGCTCACCCAGCGCCTCGAACACCTGGTGGAGCACGGGGTGTTGGCGCGTGAGGCGTACCAGGACAATCCGCCGCGGTACGACTACCGGCTGACCTCCAAGGGCCGCGCGCTGTGGCCGGTGCTGACCGCGATGCGGCAGTGGGGCGACGTGTGGGCGGCGCCGGACGGGCCGCCGGTCGTGGTGACGCACGCAACGTGCGGTCAGGCGACCACGGCCGTGATGGTGTGCGACCACTGCGGAGAGGCGCTGGACGGTTCCGCGCTCACCGTCTCACCGGGCCCGGGGGACCCGGACGGCACGGTCCTGCCGCCCCGTCTGCACGGCGCCTGAGGGCCGGCCACCCACCGCCAAAACCCTTGTACAGCCCGCACTCGGACCGACACCGACACCATTGACTGTGCCAAATATCGGCGGTAGCTTCGCGGCATCCGGTCCGACGGGGGTTCGGCTGTGCGCGCCGGTACACGCGCAATCCCTCCTCGATGGACCACTCGCACCACCCGGAACTGCGATAACCGCACGCGGCGGTCCGCCCGCCCCCGTGCCGAGCAGAAGGACCATGCGCATGCCTGTCATCAACGAGCAGATCGAGATCGCCGCCAAGCCGGACGCGGTCTGGGCCCAGCTGACGAACTTCGCCGACTTCGGCAAGTGGATGGTCCCGCACGTCGAGTTCCCGGCGGGCGGCCCCGAGAAGCTCGAAGCCGGCGTCGCGTACGACGAGAAGATGAAGCTCATGGGCTTCCCGGCGGACATCAAGTGGACGATCAAGAACGTCGAGGAGGGCGTCCGCTTCGACCTCGACGGCAAGGGCCCGATGGGCGTCAGCATGATCGAGTCGTTCATCGTCGAGGCGAGCGGCGAAGGCACGCTGTTCAAGATCGACTCCGAGGTCAAGGGCGGCGCGGTCTCGATGATGGCCGGCAAGGTCACCAAGGCCACGCAGGAGGCCCTGGTCGAGTCGCTGGCGAAGTTCCAGGCGCTGTTCGCCTGAACCCGAGCCTGACGACCCGAGCTTCGGCTCGGGCCTGAGCTGCTCCGGATCCGGGTGCGGTTCCGCCATGACTTCCGTGTGACCCGCGACGGGGTCCGCGGCGTACCGGGTCGGCCCTCGCGGCCGGCCCGGTACGGGCGTATCCGGACAACCGCGCCCGAACGCCGCCCCGCCAGGCGCGACCTGCTGGAATACTGATCGTCCGAGTGGGCCGTCGGTGCGGGGCGCGGTGCCGTGCAGGGGCGTCCCGGAAGGGACGATCCGCCGTGCCGCATGATGCCGCCTTCCGGTGGCCCATCCACCAGTCCGTGCTCGCGAACGGCCTGCGCGTGGTGGTCAGCCCCGATCCGTCCGTGCCTCTTGCCGCCGTCAACCTCTGGTACGACGTCGGCGCCCGCCACGAGCCGCCCGGCAAGCACGGATTCGCGCACCTCTTCGAGCACTTGATGTTCGAGGGTTCCGCACACGTCGCCAAGGGCGAGCACTTCGCTCTGATCCAGGCACGCGGCGGCGACGCGATCAACGCGTCGACCAATCCGGACCGCACGAACTACTACCAGACCGTGCCGTCCGGGCAGCTCGAACTCGCGCTGTGGCTCGAGGCGGACCGCATGGGATCCCTCGGGCTCACCCAGGAGACCCTGGACAACCAGCGCGACGTGGTGAAGAACGAGCGCCGCCAGCGGTACGACAACGTGCCGTACGGCCGCTGGGCCGAGGTCATGGTCGGCCTCGCCTACCCCGAGGGCCACCCCTACGCGCACTCCACGATCGGCTCGATGGCAGAACTGGACAGCGCCTCGCTGGCCGACTTCACCGCGTTCCACGACACCTACTACGCGCCCGACAACGCCGTCCTCACCGTCGTCGGCGACGTCGACCCCGAACGCGTCGCGGCACTCGCCGAACGCTACTTCGGCCGCTTGGAGCCGCGCGGCTCCGTCCCGCAGCCGGACGCCAAGCCGCTGCCGCGGCAGTTCGGCAGCCCGCAGCGCGTCACGCTCACCGAGGACGTGCCGATGCCGCGCATCTACCTGTGCCACCGCGGCCCGGCCTGGGGTTCCGCCGACGCACCCGCCGCCGAGCTGCTGACCACGGTGCTCGGCCGCGGCCGCGGATCGCGGCTGTACCGCACGCTGGTGAGCGAACGCCGGCTGGCACAGGCCGAGTCCGGGTTCATGGCCTCGTGGGGCCTGATGCACTACCCGTCGATGGTGATGGGCGCCTGCGCGCCGCGTGTCGGCATCGAGCCCGACGCAGTGGTGGACGCGTACTTCGAGGTGTGCGACGACGCCGTCCGCGGCGGCCTCGAACCAGCCGAACTCGACCGGGCCCGCGCGATGATCACCGCCGACTGGTTCCGCGAACTCGCCACCGTCAACAGCCGCGCCGACACCCTCGGCCAGTACGCCACCCGGTTCGGCGACGCGGAAGCCGTCCGGAACCGCATCGCCCTGCTCGACGCCGTGACCCTCGACGACATCGCCCGCGTCGCCGCCGAGACGTTCCGCGACGACAACCGCATCGTGCTGACCTACCTGCCCGCCGCATCCGCCGCCGGGACGGCCGACGAAGCCGAGGAGAGCGCCGCATGACCGCCGAACGCCTGGTGGCCGAACGCCCCACGGGCACCGCGCCGCGCCCCTACGTGTTCCCCGACGTCCGCCGCATCGCCGTCCCCGGCGGCGGCGAGATCGTCGCCGCGCACCTGCCCGGACGCCCCATCGCCTGGGCGGGCCTCGTCATGGAGTGCGGCGCCCTGCACGACCCCGCCGGCCTGGACGGCCTGGCCCGGGTGACCGGCGGACTGCTCGACGAGGGCACCCGCTCGTACACCGCCGACGAATTCGGCCTCGCCGTCGAAGGCCTGGGCGCCCGCTGGACGTGGAGCCACGACTGGGAGACCCAGAGCATCGGCATCGACGTGCCGGCCGCGCTGCTCGGCGCGGGCGTGGACCTGCTCGCCGAGGCCGTCCGCCGCCCCGCGTTCACCGACGCGGACGTGGACCGCTTCCTCGCCGACGTCGCCACCTCGCTCCAGCACGCCTGGTCGCAGCCCGGCACCCGGTCCCAGCAGGTCTACCGGCGCGCCCTGTTCGGCCCGGAGAGCAGGTTCGGGCGGATGCTCGACGGCACGCCCACGAGCAACGCCCGCATCACCGGCGACGACATCCGCGGCTTCCACGCCAAGGTCATGACCGCGCCCGGCACGCTGCTGGTCGCCGCCGACCTGGACGCGGTCGACCTCGACGCGCTGGCCGCCACGGTGTTCGCCGACGCCCCCGGCGCCTCCGGTCAGGCGGACGTGCCCGCGATGCCGGAACCGCCCTCCGAGGTGCGGGTCTTGCTCGTCGACCGGCCCGGCGCCGTGCAGTCGGTGCTGCGCATGGGCCACACCGGTCCGCCGCGGTCCACGCCCGACCTGGTGGCGATCGACCTGTTCGCGGAGGTGCTGGGCGGGTCGTTCACGTCGCGCCTCAACCACCAGCTGCGCGAGGTGAAGGGTTACACCTACGGTGCGGGCGCGTCGTTCCTGCACGGCCGCCGCATCGGCACCTTCACCGTCGCGGCGTCCGTGCACACCGAAGTGACCGCCGACGCCGTGGCCGACGCCCTCGCCGAGGTTCGCCGGATGCGTGAAGACGGCATCACCGAGGACGAGTTCACCACCACTCGCGCGCACGTGCTGGGCAGCATGCCCATCCACCTGCAGACGCCGCGCGGCATCGGCGCCCGGCTGCGCGAAGCGGTCGTGCACGGGCTGCCGGACGACCACGTGACCCGCGAATACGCCGAGGTCGTCGCGGCTTCCCGGGACGACGCCAACGCGGCCGCGGGGCGCTACCTGCGCCCGGACGCGCTGACCATCGTCGTCGAAGGCGACGCGGCCGTCGTCGAACCGGACCTGGAAGCGGCCGGGTTCGCGGTGACGCGGGTCGTCCCCGAGGAGTAGCGGTTCACTCGCCGGGCGCCTGCCGCACGTACTGCTGGCGGTAGGCGCTCCACACCGCCGGGCCCAGCCCTGGGCCGACACCAGGCGGCAACGGCCAGATCGGTCCTTGGAGTTCGCAGAGGATGAGGTGGCGGCCCTCGCCGGCATCGAACCAGCGGACGCCGACCACCCCGGCGGCCCGGAGCAGCGCGGGCGCGGCCTCGTCGTCCAGCCACCGCCGGACGGCGGGCCCCTCGCCCTGCACCGCCAGGTGCAGCAGCTTCTCGCCCGCCGGGAACAGCCGCGCGGCGGACACCCCGGGCCAGCGGTGGCATTCCCGGGCGACCAGCCGCCCGGCCGCCTCGCCGTCGCCCAGACCGGGGTCGGCCCCGGTAGCCGCCATCGCCCGAAAGGCGGTGGTCTCCGGGATGCGCGGATGCTTGAGGTCGTAGAGCGTCAGGTAGCGGGCCGGGTCCGGTAACACCCCCGGCTCGACGACGATGTCCGGCTCCGCGCCCGCGAAGGCGCCCGCGAGTTCGAGGCGGCGGACCCGCCGCACGCCCGGGACGCGCAGCACCAGCCCGTGGTAGCGGTCGCTCCACGGCGTGAGCGATCCGTCGATGGCTTCGGGCAGGTCAGACCGCACGTGCAGCAGGCCCGCCCCGAACGCGAACCGGGCCGCGAAACCGGCGGGGTCCTCCCCCGCCTCCCATGCGCCGCTCATGGCCACCGCCTCCGCTCGGCGTCGTGGCTGGGTTCCGGGTCCCGGGCCGGTGCTCCGCCGGCCCGGAATCCGGTCGCTTGGCGCGGACTACCTACCCGGCCGGGCGCGAAAGCATGTCCTGCTTCCCGAACATCCGCGCCGTGTCGGCCGCGGACGGCGATCCCGCGTCCGGGTCGGCACCTGCGTCGAGCAACGCGCGGGCGATCTCGGGCTCGTTCTTGAACACCGCGCCGGCCAGCGGGGTCTGGCCGCGGTCGTTGGCCTTGTTCGCGTCGGCGCCGCGCTTGAGCAGCACCTGCACGGATGCCACGTGGCCGTGGTACGCGGACAGCATCAGCAGCGTGTCGCCCGCCTCGTTGGCCAGGTCGACGGGCAGGCCCGCGTCGACGTAGCTGGCGAGCATCTCGGCGTCGCCGGCCCGCGCGGCGCCGAAGACGCGCGCGGCGAGGTCGGCCATCGCGGCCTCGTCGTCCGTATCGGGCTGGAAGGGTTCGTTCTTGTCGCGGGTCATGGCCGCTCCCGTTCGTTGGCTCGCCGTGGGGCTCTCGCGCCCATCCTGTCCCACCGGCGCGTATGCCGGACCGAACGACCCGGCGGCTGGGAGGATCGAAGCGCCCGAGGCCCTGTGGGAGGAACGATGGACACGTCCAAGAACGTCCGGATCACCGACGAGCTGTACACCTACATTCTCGACCACTCCACGCCCCCGGACCCGGTGCAGGCGGAGCTGATCGAGCGCACGCACCGGTCGTTCGCGGGCCCGTCCGGCATGCAGATCCCCCCGGAGCAAGGCACGTTCCTGAGCATCCTCACCGCGGTCGTCGCGCCGCGGTTCGCGGTCGAGGTCGGCACGTTCACGGGGTACTCGTCGCTGGCGATCGCGCGGGCGCTGCCCGAGGGCGGAAAGCTGCTGTGCTGCGACGTGTCGGAGGAGTGGACGTCGGTTGCGAGGGAGGCGTGGGAGAAGGCGGGCGTGGCCGACCGGATCGACCTGCGCATCGCCCCGGCGATCGAGACGCTCAACGCGCTGCCGAGCCACCCGCACATCGACTTGGCCTTTGTGGATGCGGACAAGGACGGGTACATCGGGTACTGGGAGGCACTGATCCCGCGCATGACCCCGGGCGGGTTGGTCCTGGCGGACAACGTGCTCTTCAGCGGACAGGTGGTGGACCCGGCCGCGACGGGAGCCCCGGCGGCAATCCGGCGCTTCAACGAGCATGTCCGGAAGGACCCGCGGGTGGAGGCGGTGATCCTGCCGGTGGCGGACGGGTTGACGGTGGCGCGGGTGAAGGGGTGAGAGGCGGCGTACGGTTGAGAGGCGTCGAGCGTCTGGGGGTTGGCGGATGCAGGAGTGCATCGGGGATCGCATCGCACGGCTCAGGCTGCGTCGCGGCTTCACCCAGGAGTCACTGGCCGAAGCAGCCGGGGTGTCGGTGGACACCGTGCGCAAGCTCGAACAAGGGCAGCGCCTGACGGCTCGGCTGTCGACGCTCAACAGGCTCGCCCGGGCGCTGGATGTCGAGACCTCGCGGTTGCTCGGACAGCCGACCACGTTCGAGGCGACCGACGAACGCGGCACGCTGCCCAGCCTGCTGGCGCTGCGCCGCGCGGTGACGCCGGTCGCCGATCTGCTGGCCGACGAAGCCGCGGTCGCCGACGAAGCCGCGCCGCCGCTCGCCGAACTACGGGCAGCGTTGCGGTCGACGGAAACCATCCGGCGCGACGGCCGCCTGTCCGAGATCGCCGCCGTGCTGCCGCGGTTGATCGCGGACGCCAAGTCGGCCACGCGCGAGCACACCGGCGACGACCGCGCGGCGTCCTTCGCCGTGCTGTGCGAGGCCTACCAAGTCGCCGCGACCACGCTCGCCGCCTTCGGCAAGGAGGACGCGGCATTCACCGCGATGGAACGCGCCCGCGACGCGGCCCGGCAGTCCGACGATCCCCGGCTGGAGATCATCGGCGTGAGCACGCTGAGTTGGATCTTCAGCAAGCAAGGCCGGGTCGACGACGCGCAGCACGTCGCCCAGGCCACGGCCGAACGCATCGAACCATCGTGGACCAAGTCGGCGGCCATCGACGTCTCGCTGTGGGGCATCCTGCTGCTCCGCGCCGCGTCCGCGGCCGTCCGTGCCGAACGCCAGGACGCCGCCGACGATCTCCTCCGCCTCGCCAACGCAGCCGCCACCCGGCTCGGCACCGACCGGCTCGACTACGCCACGCCGTTCGGACCGGCGAACGCCGGAGTCGCCACGGTCAACGCACTCGTCGAAATGGAACGCCCCGCCGAAGCCCTCGCCACGGTGCGGCGGATCGGCCCCGTCACCGCACTGCCACCCACCTGGCAGGCCCGCCACCATGTCGACCGCGCGCTGGCCCATGTCGACCTCGGCCACGACGCACACGCCACCACGGCCCTGCTTGCCGCCGAGCGCATCGCCCCAGAGTGGATGCGTTACCACGCCACTTCGAGGCGCGTCGTCGCCGACCTGTACATCCGCGAGCGCCGCCGGACATCCCCGGTGGCGGCGTTGGCCGATCGGTTGCACATCGCACCCGAATAGCCGGGGTAGGACACCGCGTCCCACCCCGGCGACAAGCTGGCACAAGGCGTCCCTGGGCCTGCGGTCCGGCAGTTCCTAGCGTCGCAGGCAACCTTCCAACCAGTCGGGGAGCCTGCCATGACCGCCGCCGAACGCTTACCTCGTGCCGCACGCATGACCATCCGGGTCTACTCGGTCGATCCCGCCACGGGCGTCACCACGACGCTCCGCCCCACCACCGAAACTCTCTCCGGGTGGGCGATCTCCCTTCCCCCTCCCCCGATGTCCGGTTATCCGCCGTGCCGTTGTCCGCGGTGTCGGGGCGCCCGCCTCGACTAACCGGCGAGGATCGTCTCCAGGCGCCGGGCTTCGACGGCGATCCGGGACGTGCCCTTTCCCAAGTACGGCTCCAGCCCCGGCAGGAACTGCCGCGCTCCCGACCGCGCCGCGCATTCCGCCGCGACCGCGAGCAGATCACCGAGTCCGGCAGGGCGTTCGCCGCGCAGGCCCGGGATCATGCCGGCCAACACGGCCCAGACGGCCGCGCTCGCGCCGCCGGCGACCGCTTGGCGCAGCGACTCGGCCAGGCGCGTCGTCCTGATGATGTCCATGCGGATCAGTTCCGACAGGTGTCGGCCGAGGTCGGCCGGGTTCCAGGCGTCCGTGCCGCGGCCGGCGAGGACGATCAGGCCGTCCACCGCGTGGGCGCGGTCGACGGCTTCGCGGGCCGCCAGGCCGTAGGCGAACGCCACCGCGATGCCGTCGCCGGCCTGGCCGTCCGCCGCCGCGAGCACCGGCAGGACATCAAGGCCCGCACGCGGGTTGTCGACGGCGTGGATGATGTTCAACGCCGCGTGTGCGGCGATCACGTCGCGGTGCCCCGGGACAATCAGCGGCCAGCTCGACGCCTCCGGGAACCCCTGCCACGCCAAGTCCTGGAACCGCTTGACCGGCTGATCCATCCCGCAAAGCGCCCGCGCGAGGACCCGGTCGGCGAACGGCTCCGGGACGTCACCCACCGTCGGCAGCAGGTGGTACCCGATGGGCTGCGTCTGCCAACGGCTCCTGTTCACGGACTCCACCACGGCCACCTCGGGGGCCGGCATCCCGCCCGCGGCCATCACGTCGGCCGCCCACTTCCCGGCCGGAGTGCCCAGCCGCTCGACCCTGGCCACCACCTCGGGGTCGATCGTCGACGGCAGGCGCAGCAACGCCTGCTCCAAGTCGAGCGGCCACGGGTCGCGTCCGGCCGCCGCGCACTCCTCCAGCCCGCGCACGAACTCGGCCGCGTCGACGTATCCGCGGGCGTCCGCGGGACGCGACAGGTAGGGCACCGGGAACGGCGTCCGCAGCCGCTCCGCCGTCTCGAACAGCCTTCCGGCCAGGACCCGGTGCGGCGCGGCGAGATGCCCCGACATACTCCCGCGGCCGTTCCTGCCGTCCGGGGAAGCGAAGAGTTCCTCGAACCACCTCCGGCCCACCTGCGGGCCGCCCGCCGCCGCGACGACGGCGCTGCCGAGGCCCGCCGCCGCGTCGACCTGGTCGTCCCGCCAGCCGAGGAGCCCGGCCTCCTGCACCCGGTCCGCCATCGGTCCCATCGCCGCGGCCAGCTCGCGGCGGTCGCGGGCGTGCTCGCGCAGCATCGCCGCGATGATGCGCTCGATCGTCCACGGGTCCTCGCTCGGCGCGTTGCGCGCGCCGGTCCACGACGAGCGCCGCCGTGCGGCGATGAACGCGGCAACCTCCGACACCAATTCGTCGAGGGACTCGATGTCCGGCGGCAGCTCGGCGGGAACGTGGACCGGCGCGGCATCGCCTTCCGGAGCGGCGTCCTCGGCCGACTCCCCCAGCAGCTCCAGCACCCCCGCCCGGGTCGTCCCCGTCAGCATGTCCACCGCCGAACGCAACTCCTCGCGCACCGGCTCCGCCTCGGTCTCCGCCAACTTCGGCAGATGCTTCGCGATGAAGGCCAGCGTGCGGTCCTGGATACCGGAGTCCGGATGAGCGAAGGCAGTGGCGGCTGCCGCGACCAGCATCCCCGCATGGTCCGCGTGCCGCTTGACCGCCTTCCCCAGCCACGTGAACTGCGGCCGCAGCAGCTTCTTCTCCGAGCGGAACAGCACCGCCCTGGTGGCTTCCTCGACCTGTTCGGCAGTGAGTCGGTCCGCCTCGTCGAGGCGGCGCAGCGTCACCTGCGCGACAACCGCGACAGACGCCGGGGCATCGGCCAGCAGACGGAGGTAGGTCACCGCATGCAACGCAGCTTCGTCGTCGGTGACGTCCAGACCTTCATACAGCGCCAGGAAGCCGCGAATGTGGCGTGGCTCCGCGCCGCGCAGCATGCTCGCCAGGCAACGGTCGACGATGTGAGCGCGGTCGACGAGGCCCTCGTCGCAGAGCGTCCGCAAGGCCACGGCCCACGTTCGTTCGGGGACGTCCGTGTTGGCCCACATCTCCAGCTCTTCGCCGACCCCGTCGGTCGCGAAGATGCGGGGGACCATCACCGGGGTATAGCTGTCGGCGCGAAGCGAGTCGGCAAGCGACGGCACTTTGGTGTTGCGACCGTGGAAGGACAGCCAACCCGCCATGTAGGAGTCGGCACCGGGCGGCGGGCCGCCCGCGGCCCGGGCCAGGCAGTCCACCAGGAACCAGTTCTGCCCCGAGGTCCGCACGGTCATCCGCTGCGCCAGTCGCTCCGCGACGTTGCCGAGCCATGCCGGGTTCCGGTCGCGGATGATCTCGGCGACCGCCTTGTGCAGCGGATCCCGTCCTTCCGCCCCGAACACGAAGTCGCGCTTGGCGAGCCACTGTGCGATGCCCGCCGGGCCGCCCAGCAGTGCCGGTCCGGCCAACATGAGGGTCCGGGCCAGACGCACGCGGGCCTGCCAGGACACGGTTCCTTGCAGCGCGGCGGACGCGTCCTTGAGCGCGGGGGACAGCGTCTTGCGGTCCTTCTCCGGCATGCCCCGGAACAGTTCCGCGAGCGCGGAGGGGCCGCGCTTGCCGGCCCACTCGATGTCCGGCCACGCCACCGCCGCCCCGGCCCCGGCCGTCGTCTCCTCCAGGCTCATCGCGCCACCCCGGCGCTCTCCCGCTCCCGGACGGCCATCTGCGCGCCCAGCAAATGCTTGCAGGGCCCGCGTCCACCGCGATACTTGGCCCACCATTCGCACGTGCACGCTCCGTCTCCCGCCAGTCGCACCTGATATGTCGCCCCGGACGGGCTCGCCACCACCGCCGTGCCGTCGCGCAGTTCGACGCGCTGTTCGGCGACGAGCTTGCGGGCGTCCCGCAGACGCGGGTTCATCGCTTCGGCGCGGCCTGTGTCGTAGGGGAGTTCGCGGTGGAAGTAGGCCGCCTCCGCGACGTCGTAGCCGATCCGGCCCGCGGTGCCGAGCCGCACCAGCGCGGCGCGCACGCGGTCGATGTCCAGCCCCGATTCGGTCGCCAGCTCGCCGAGTTCGATGCGCGGCTCCCAGGCCAGCAGCGCCGAGACGAGGTCGGCGTCCGCGGCGCCCGAGGCCGACGACAGGTCGCCGAGGACCGCGCCCTCGCCGGAGAATCCGCGCGCCGCGTCCGGGGACAGGGTCAGCGTCAGCCGCATGCCCGGCAGTTCGATCTCCCACGCGGACGCGACCGGCCCGGTCGGCGCGGGCGGGCCGTACACGCGCAGCGCCGTGGCGTGCCGCAGGACCCGGGCGAAGGCGCGCAGCCGGTCGGGGCCCGCCAGGCAGACCGCGCCGCGAGCCGGGCCGGAGGCGGCGCGCAGGGCGCGGCCGACGGGCTTGAGCCACAGCACCTGGCGGGAGTTCTTCGGGAGCGTCCGCAGGAAGCGGGTGGCCTCGACGCCGGTCATCTCCGCGCGCAGGTCGAATCGGGCCGCGATGACCTGGACTTCGGCGAAGCCGCGCAGCCAGCGGTCGGGCAGCGGGACCTTCTTCTCCACGACCGGGCCGTCGAAGGTGGTCACGGTCACGTCGTCCGGTCCGACGGCGACGTGCAGGGGTTCGCCGCCGCCGATCATCGCGAGGGCTTCGCGGAGCGGGGCGTTCACGTCGACGTTGGTGGTGCCGTTGCCGAGGATCTCGCCGTCGATGCCGCCCGGGAGGACGTCGAGGCGGGCGTAGACGCCGCCGCAGCCGGAGAACGACTCGAAGCGCAGCCGGTCGCCGTTGCCGGTGACCACCGGGTCGAGCGAAGCGCGGTTCTGCGGTTGGTAGTAGCGGGTCGCGGCGACGTCGGCGACCGCGAGGAGGCTGCCCGCGGCGGCCGCGGGGGCGGTGAGGAACCCGGTGAAGAACCGCGGATGCGGCGCGAGTCCGTACGAAGTGAGTCCGCCGCATGTCTCCAGGCCGAGCGACGGAGTTCCGCCGGGTTCGGTGTGCAGCGCGGAGGCGCGGAGATAGGAATAGGACTGGACGAGGGAAGCCATGTCCGCAACGTACGGCGGAGCTCCGACACCCCCCCCGGGGGTTCCGATACGGCCACGGCCCTTGCGGACTCGGGTTGTTGGGAGAACCCTTGCCTTCGGCGCGCAACCTTTCGGCAGCTTCACGGGTCGGACAGAGATCAAGCACCCGTCGTGAGGCGGGCGCACGCGATCGGTTCGACACACCGTCGGGGTGATGGTCCGCACGAGTGATCGCGGACCGTAGGAAGATGGCGTGAAGCAACCGTTGATCCCGCGTTTGGGGGACACGCGAGATGGCGCTGTCATACTATGCGCTGGTCCATTCTGCCGGAGGTAGGACGTATGCCCACAGCGCAGCCGGGGAGCGGCTCGACGGTTCGCCGTATTCTCCTCGGTTCCCAGCTCCGCCGACTGCGCGAAGCCAAAGGCATTTCGCGGGAGGACGCGGGGTATGAGATCCGCGCCTCCGAATCGAAGATCAGTCGAATGGAGCTGGGCCGTGTCAGCTTCAAAGACCGCGACGTCGCGGACCTGCTGACGATGTACGGCGTGGACGACGAGACGGAGCGGGAAGCCCTCCTCAACCTGACCCGGGAGGCGAACGCCACGGGCTGGTGGCACAGTTACGGTGACATCCTGCCGAGCTGGTTCCAGGTGTACGTCGGCCTGGAAGAAGCGGCGTCGGTCATCCGTACGTACGAAGTCCAATTCGTTCCCGGCCTGTTGCAGACGCCGGACTACGCCCGCGCGGTGATCGTGGCGGGCCAGCCCACCGCGTCGCCGGCCGAGGTGGAGCGCCGCGTGGGCCTGCGCACGCAGCGTCAGCTCATCCTGGAGCGCCAGAAGCCGCCGCGGGTATGGGCGGTGCTGGACGAGGCCGCCCTGCGGCGGCCGATAGGCGGTCGCGAAGTGATGCGCGGCCAGATCCAGCACCTGATCGATTCCGCGGCACTGCCACACGTGACGATCCAGGTGATGCCGTTCCGTTTCGGCGCGCACGCCGCCGAAGGCGGGCCATTCACCCTGCTGCGTTTTCCGGAACCGGATCTTCCGGACGTCGTCTATCTCGAGCAGTTGACCAGTGCGCTGTATCTCGACAAGCGCGACGACGTCGACCAGTACACCGAGGTCATGGAGCGGCTGAGTGTCGACGGCCTTCCGCCGGACCGGAGTGTGGATCTCCTCGCGCGCATCCTCAAGGAGACCTGAGACAAGACCGTCCGGGACAAGGCCGCCGGCGCGCAAGGCGGCCCGGAACACGGTGTCCTGAGATGCGGAAACGGACCGCCCCGAGGTGATCTCGGAGGCGGCCCGTCGGCGTTTTCATGCGGTCCTGGGCGGTCCCGGAACGGCCCGGTGTGCCGCGGCGCGGGTCAGGCGAGTCAGGCGATCAGGTTGTCGAAGTCGCCGTCCTTCGCGCCCAGGATGAGCGCGACGATCTCGGCATGCGTGTAGATGAGCGCGGGGCCTTCGGGATAGCGCGAATTGCGCACGGCTATGTCGCCGCCGGGCAGCTTGGCCATCTCGACGCAGTTGCCCTGCGAGTTGCTCCGTCGACTCTTCTGCCACGTCACTCCGTGCAAAGACCCGGCCGGCATCCCGTTGTGCGTTCCGTGCATGACATGTCTCCTGGACCTCTTGCCGGGCGAACCGGCGACGATTGCCCACCCCCGGTGGTACGACCTGTGCCGTTCGTCGCGTCCGGAGCTGCGCCGCGGGGGGTCCCGCACGGCTCGGCACCGTTCGCCGTGTCCCTGCCGTTTGTATCTGCACGTGCATCTGACCATGCAAATGCAGCGTACAAGCTGATGATAGCGCACGCCCCCAGGGCGCCACGCAAGCTCCGCGCGCGATATAGCGAGCATTACACCGGGAGCCTAAGAAAGGCTTAAAGAATCGCCGCACGAGGCGCTCGAAAGGGGCCACAACCAGCCTGGCACGGCAAATCGCCCATGCCGGACGGCGGAAATCGGGACATTGTCGGACGGGATTGCCCGGAAAACCCCGCGGCACGGCTGCGCAAAAAGCCGAAAGGCGCGGTGCGGGCACCGTGCCGTTCGGCTCAATACGTATCGGAAGAGGTTCGCGCACGCGTCGCGTACCGGAATCCCGGAATACCGGAAGCTATTGCCCGGGTATCTGGAACATCGCCCAGACCACTTTCCCGGACCGGGTCGCCGCACCGTTCAGCGGAAACCAGCCCCAGGCGGTACTGAAGCATTCCACGATATGCAGACCGCGCCCTGTCTCGGCACCGTCGCCGAGTTCCTGCGGGGTCGGCAGACCGCATCCGGGATCCTGCACCGCGCACATCACCCGGGTGCCCTTGCGGAGCATCGCGAGTTGGACGGGATGCCCCGACGGGCCGCGGTCGTCGTCCGCGTCCCCGTCGGGGGCGGCGGGCGCATCCGCCATCCCGTGGCACAGCGCGTTCGTGACCAGCTCGGACACCACGAGAGTGAGATCGCCCGTGAGCTTGGCGGCTCCCCAGCGGACAAGCGTCTCGCGGGCGAAGTCCCGTGCGGATTTGACGGATTCGCGGCGCGGGCCGAGCGCACACACCGCGATGTCGGTGGCGGCGCCGGTCTCGGCCGACGGCACGTCGGTCTCCCCGAGCGGGTCCATACGGAACAGCGTGGCCACAGAGAATCCCGCGGCACTGACGGCGGTCATGCGCACCTCCGGGCGGGCACCCGACGTGAGCGCGCCAACCGCGCCCTTCCTAAGCGCACCGGGCCCGCTCCGGTGCAGCGGTGGACTGTGCAAACCACCGTCTTGCCTCCCGCGAATCGAACCGGCCCGTCGATGCGTATCCACGCGCTTACGTCGCGCGTGCACTCTGTTCATTATGTCGATGCTCACGGCGGGTGCAAGACCAGATGCACGTGCAGTCTCGATTTATGCAAGTGCAAGCCTCGGATGCACGTGCATCGTCAGGGTGCACGCGGCAAATCGGCCGTGTTTCCGGCAAGATTTCCGATTTGGTGCCACGTGGCGGCCGTCACACTCGGTGCCCGGCTCCAGCCGTTCCACGCCAGGCGGCCTTCGCGCGGCGGCTAGACAGGGGGTGCCGGTCGAGCCGGACGCGCCGATCACGTCGGTCGCGCTGCCCGGTCGGGCCGGGAAACGCCGACGGGCGGCCCCGCCGCAGCGGAACCGCCCGTCGAGCGGGAAGGAAAGGCCGGCTAGTCCGCCTGCTCCTCCTTGCGCCCCAGCGGCAGCAGGGCGGCACCCGGGATGACGATGAGCCCGATACCGGCGATCAGCAGGTACCACGGGACCTGGGAGACCGGAGTGTCCGCGGACGGGATGCTGTCCGCGTCCTTGAAGCTGTCGATGTTACGGCCGATGTCCTCGACCATGCCGTTGAAGCGGGCGAGGATGCGCGGGGTCTCCTTCAGGCCCTTGCCGAGCGCCTGGTACTGCGACGCCATGCCCGCCGTGTACTGGTCCGGCGACTGCCCGCCCAGCGTGGCCAGCGTCGGGATCGCCTTGGTCTGCATCTCGTTCGCGAAGGCGGTCAGCGTCTGCATGTCCTCGTGCATCTGCTGGTACTTCGCCTCGGTGAAGACCGGCCGGAAGGCGTTGAACATCTTCTCCGCCGACTTGGTCTTGTCGATCTGGTCCGTGGCCAGGGTGCCGGCCACCAGCAGCGCGCCCATCGCCACCGAGACGCCGAGCGCGACCGTCGGTATCACCGAGCGGCGGCCGCGGATCGAGAAGAAGAGGCCCGCACCGCCGACCACGGCCAGGATGATCCCGGGGATCAGGAAGGTGTAGGTGACCGCGGTGTTCGGGACGTCCGCGGTGGGGATCTCGTCCGCCTTGCGGAAGTTCTCGCCCTGCGCCTCCATCGTGCCGACGACCGCCTCGAAGCGCGGCATGATCGTGTCGACCTCGGCGAGGCCCTTCTTCACCGCGGGGAACGCCCCGAGCAGCACCATGAACTGATCGGGCGTCTGGTTGTTGCGCGCGGCCAGCTGCGGGATCGTCTCGGTCTTGAGCTGCTTGAGCATCGCCTGCATCGTGACGAGGTCGTCACGGCTGGTCTTGAGCCCCTCGACGGACATGCCGTCGCGGAACGTGTTCTGGACGTTGTCCACGCCCTGGGTCTTCTTCGGCATGCCGTCTGCCAGGGGAAAGATGATCAATCCCACACCCAGCAGGAACACCAGTGCCAACGCCACCTGGCGGATCGTACGCACTAGCCCGGATCTCCCTTCGCGCGCCGCGGGGGCCCGGGGACCGTTCGGGTCCGCTCGGGCACCGGCCCGCAGGAGCGTTACTTCAATCGGATGGGTCACTCGCGGGTGAGATCTTTGCAGCCGCGGAGCCTGCGGTCACCTACTCGCGAGTAACTGGTGGGGAATGTCACGCGATCGAGATCTTCGCGAGCTTTTGACCCTGTCAACGTCGAATGACCCCCGCTACGGTGCGCGAGTGAACTTGGAACCGACAGAGGACCAGAAGACGGTCCGGGACGCGTTCGCGAGGTTCTTCGCGGACCGCTGTCCGATCAACGTGGTGCGTGACGCCGAACCCCTTGGGCACTCCCCTGCCCTGTGGGCCCGGCTGCGCGAGACAGGCGCGCCCGGCATGGGCGTGGACGAGAAGCTCGGCGGGGGCGGGGCGACCGCGATTGACCTGCTCCTCCTCATGCAGGAAGCCGGCAAGGTGCTCGCCCCGGTCCCGCTGGCCGAGCACCTCGCCGCGACCAGGACGCTGGCGCGCACCGCGCCCGGTCGCGACGCGGCCTGGTTCGGCGACGCCGTCGAAGGCGACATCATCGCGGTGCCCGCACTGCACCCGGCCGTGGACGGAACCGCCCGGCTGGTGCCCGGCGGCGCGGTCGCCGACGTCGTGGTGGCACTGGACGGTGACCAGCTGGTCGCGGTGCGTTCCGACGCCCCGATGACCGCACCTCCGAACCACGCGTGCGCGCCGCTGGCCGACCGGGACGTGCGGAACGGCGACCGGATCGTCCTCGCGGACGGTCCCGACGCGGAGGCACTGTCCGCCCGGATGCGGGCCGAATGGCAGCTCGCCACCGCGGGCGCCCTCGCCGGTCTCTCCGCCCGGGCCCTCGAGATCGGCATCGCCTACACCCAGGAACGCCGCCAGTTCGACCGCCCGATCGCCGCCTTCCAGGCCGTGCAGCAGGGCCTCGCCGACCTCGTCGGCCCGATCGACGGCACCACGCTGCTCGCCGCGCGCGCCGCGTGGGCGGACGACTCCGGCGACGCGGCGGAAGCCGCCCGCCTCGCGTCGATGGCGTTCCTCGCGTGCGCCGACGTCGCCCGCAACACGACCTACCGCTCCCTGCACTACCACGGCGGCTACGGCGTGACCCTCGAATACGACATCCAGCTCTACTTCCGCCGGGCCCGCGGCTGGCCGCTCGTGCTCGGCGACCCGGACGACGAATACCTGCGCCTCGCCGACCGCCTGTTCGGCCCGGCCGCGCCGGAGGTGACCCGCTGATGGACTTCGCCCCGAAGCCTTCCGTCGAGGAGTTCCGCGCCTCGATCCAACGGTTCATCGCCGACCATCTGACCCCCGAGATGGTCGAACGCGCCCATCGCACGGGCACCTTCCACGACTGGGAGTTCCACCGCGCGCTCGCCGCCACCGGCATCATCGCCGAAGGCATGGCGGGCGCCGGCCGGGAGAGCGGCCGCGACCCGCTGGAACTGTACGTGCTGTTCGACGAGATGGGCCTGGCCGGCGCGCCTTTCTACGGGCTCGCCAACGCCATGCTCGTGGCGGGCGTCATCGAGCAGATCGGCAGCGAGTTCCACGTCGCCGAGGTGCTGCCGAAGTTCCACAGCGGCGAAGCCATCGCCGCACTCGGCTACACCGAACCCGGCTCCGGGTCCGACGTCGCGGCCGCGGCCACCCGCGCCGAACGGATCCCCGGCCACCCGGGCGACGAACCGGTGTGGCTGGTCAACGGGTCGAAGATGTTCACCACCCTCGTCCACGAGGCCGGCTACATCATCCTGCTGACCCGCACCGACCCCGATCTGGCCAAGCACCGCGGCCTCACGATGTTCCTGCTGCCGATGGACCTGCCGGGCATCGAGTTCCAGGCCGTCGAAACCATGGGCGGCGACCGCACGAACATCACCTACTTCACCGACGTCCACGTCCCCGACCGGTGGCGGCTCGGCGAAGTCAACGGCGGCTGGGACGTCATGAAGGTCGCGCTCGCCTACGAACGCGGCGTCTTCGGCAACATGAACCAGGGCGTCACCCTGCTGCGCCGCTTCGTCGACTGGGCGCGCACCGCGGAACGCTCCGACGGCACGCGGCTGATCGACGACCCGGCGGTGCGCCGCCGCCTGGCGAAGATCGCCGTCGACAACGAGGTGACGGCGCTGCTCGCGATCCGGCCGGCGCTGATCGCCAGCCAGGGGAAGCTGCCGACCACGGAAGGGTCGGTGGCGAAGCTGTACGCGAGCGAGGCGTACAACCGTGCGGCGGAAGCCTGCCAGGAGATGGCAGGCGTCGCCGGTCTGCTGTCGCCGACGCATGCGGCGGGCGAGGAGTGGGGATTCGTCGACCTCGCGGCACGCGATGCGCCGGTGACGACGATCTATGGGGGGACCAGCGAGATTCAGCGGAACAACATCGCCGAGCATCGGTTGGGGTTGCCGCGGGCTCGGTGAGGTGGGCTCGGCGTCTCGCGGCGGCAGCGCAGGCGAGGAGGTCGCGGGAGTCCACGGCTGACGTGGTCGAGGCCGTGGGGATGGTTCGTTCCTGGAGCTCGGTCGAGCGAGCCCGCTCGGCGGGTCCTTTCGAGCAGTCGGGTCCGTCGGGTCCGTCGGGTCCGTCGGGTCCGTCGGGTCCGTCGGGTCCGTCGGGTCCGTCGGGTCCGTCGGCGACGGTGATACCGCCGCGGCCGAAGTCGGGGCGGGCCGGGGTTGGCGGGGGCGGGGCTTCGGCTTCGGCTTCGGCTTCGGCTTCGGCTTCGGCTTCGAGTGACGGTGAGGTGGGCTCGAACGCGGGGTCGGCGGTTTGCGGCGGCGGCTCGGGCTCGGTGGGCTTGCGCGTGGGCGCGCACACTGGCGCGGGCCCGGTGCGCTGTGGTGGCGGTGGCGACGCGGGTTGGGTGATGCTGCCGACTCCGTCGCCGCCGGTGTTGCTGTCGTCGCGGTCGTCGCGGTCGTCGCGGTCGTCGCTTTCGTCGAGCTGACGGTGTGCCAGGGGGCCCGGACTGCTGGGGAGTTCCCGGTGGTCGCGGGCCCTTTGGCGTGCGTGGGCGCGAGGCCGCGCGCGGGCCCGCTCGTGCGCGCTGGCGCGCGGGCGGCGTGCGCCCCGGCTCGCGTCTGCGGGATTTTTACTGCACTTCGACGCGCCGAGCGTCCGTGATCACCCGTCCGGCCCCTTCACTTCTGGCAGACTGCGTCCCCGTACGGTGGGCCGGATCCGTGGGTGGCGCGCGTCCGCAGCCCAGGAATCGGCCCGACCGCGGGAACGGCGTCCGTGCGCCGGGATCGGGCCCGACGAGGGAGTGCGATGCGGGCCCTGCACCAAGACGAACCGCTGCGGATCGGCGGCATTCGGCTCGTCGGCGTGCTCGGCGAGGGCGCCATCGCGCAGGTGTTCGTCGGCGCCACCGCCGAGGGCAAACCCGTCGCGGTCAAAACCGTCCGTGCCGCCGCCGCACGCGAACCCGGCTTCCGCGCCCGCTTCGCCCGCGAAGTGTCCGCCGCGTCCCGCATGGAGAGCCGCTACGCCGTCCCGGTCGTCGACGCCGACACCGCCGGTCCCACACCGTGGTTGGCGACTGCCTACCTGCCCGGCCCGTCGCTCGCCGAAGCGGTGGAAACCCACGGCCGGTTGCCCGGCCGTACCGTGCGCGCGCTCGCCGCGGGCATCGCCGACGCCCTCGCCGCCCTGCACGAAGTCGGCCTCACCCACGGCCGGCTCGCCCCGCACCACGTCGCGTTCGCACCCGACGGCCCGCGCATCGTCGACCTCGGCGTGGCACGCAGCCCGGACGGGCCGACGGTCACCGACCGGGGTGTCGTGGTGGGGACGGTCCTGCCGTCGCCCGGCTTCCGCTCCCCCGAACAGCTCGACGGGCGAACCGCGGAGGCCGCGTCCGACGTCTTCTCGCTCGGCTCCCTGCTGGCGTTCGCCGCCACCGGAATCCCACCGTTCGGCGCCGACGACGAAGCCGGTACGGGCGAACGCGTCTTGCGCGGCGACCCCAACCTGACCGAACTTCCCGACTGGCTCCGCGAGTTGGTCGCCGCGTGCGTCGCCAAGGACCCCGCCGACCGGCCGACCGCGGCACAGATCCGCACCGCGACCGCGACCGAGGAAGACGGCCTCGGCTGGCTGCCGAGCACCCTGTCCGCGGAGGTCGCGCAGCGCGCGGCGGCGGTGTGGGGGCTCACCGCGGACGGGACACCGCGGTTGGGGACGGACGCGCTCCCGGCCGACGACCTGCCGGAGGTGGACACTGCCGCCGCGCAGCCGGTCGCGGCGGGACGGCCGTCGGGGAACCGGCTCGTCGACGACCTGATGACCGGCTTGGCGGGCGCGGCGCTGCGGATAAGCAGCACGGTGAGCACGTGGGACGCGTTCGCCCCGCGGCGCAAGGCGTCGGAGGACGGGCTGCGGGAGATGGGGACGCAGCACGAGTCGGCGGGGGCTGGCGCGCCGAGCGGGGCGGGCGCTGCGGCCGGCTCCGGTTCCGGTGGGTCCGGGGCGGCGGGGCGGCCGTGGCCGGACGAGGCTTCCCCACCCGGGGGCGGGACGTGGCAGCGGGACCGGCTGCGCGAGACGACGTCGGCGTCGGCGGCGCGCGAGGACGTGGTCGTGGCCGCGGAGGACTTGATGGTGAGCAAGGCCGCGGCGACGGAACGATCCGTTCCGCCGCGCCCGAACACCCCGCCGCGTCCGTCGAACGCGCCGAAGGGGTGGGCACCACCGCGGCCTTCGACGCCGCCGGACACGGGGACGACAGGGGGGACGGGGGCGACAGGGGCTGCGACGGGTGGCGGGGTGCCCGCGGGGGCGGTTCCGCCGCGGCCCATGACGGCTCCGCAGGGGAAGGTACCGGGGCAGGTGCCGCCTCGGCCGGTGGTGGATCCGCCGGGTGGGGGTTCAGGCGGGGGCAAGGAGGCCGCGCAGGAGTCTGTGGCTGACGTGGTCGAGGCCGTGGGGATGGTTCCTGGGGCTCGGTCGGCGGAGTCCGCTGCATCGACTTCTTCGGGTCCTTCGGGTCCTTCGCCAACGGTGATACCGCTGCGGCCGGAGACGCCACCGAAGGCGGGGCGGTCCGGGGTCAGCGGGAGCGGGACGTCAGCGTCGGGTGACGGTGTAGCAGCTGCCACGGCGCCGGTTGGGGTGCCGCCGCGTCCGGTTGGCCTCCCGACGGTGCCGGCAACGGCTGAGGCGAGGGACGAGGACGGATCGGCCGCTGAGGCGTCGGACGGCACCGGGGCTTCGACGGCGCGCGGCTCGGCGACGACGGCCGACGGCTTTGCGTGGCATGGGCTGCGTGCCGTGCCCGAGGACTCCGACGCGGAGATGACGGCACAGCTGCGCGTGGTCAGCCGACGGCGGCCGATGCGGCAGCGGCGGCATGGCGCGGCGGCGAAGCCCGCCGAGGCGCCGACGGCGGCCGACGAGCGGTCTCCCAACGGCCCGTCGGGTTCCGGCAGTGCGGCGGATCGTGCGAGCAACGTGGGGCAGGAAAGCAGCCTGTCCGGCAGTCTGTCGGACGGAACCACGAGCGAGCCGAAAGACGAGGCCGCGGAAGCACCCGTCACGGCCTCTCCGGCGGGGCAGGCGAGCGGTCCGGCGGACGAGGCGACGGACGGGGCTACGGACGCGTCCGTGGCGGCGTCTTCCGTGGCGCGCGAAGCTTCCGAACCTTCGGCCGCAGGCCGGAGTGACGGATCGGGCGACGGCTCCGCGGCGGCAGACGGCCCCGAGGGCCGCGCCCCAACCGGCGAGACCGCACTCGCAGACGGCGACGGCGTGGACGCGGCGCCCGACAAAGCGGCCGATTCGGTGGGTGACGAGACCCGTTCGGTCGATGTCGCTACGCCGCCTGTCACGGCGTCCGAGGGCAACCACGTCGCGGTGCCCAGTCCGCGGCCGGCGGCGGACGATGCCGCAACGCCCGGGGACTCCGAACCGGGGCAGTCCGCCGCGGGCGAAGCGGCAGGCGCTACGGTCCCTGGCTCCGCCGAGGCGAACAGCTCGGCCGGATCCGTTCCCGACAGCGCGGAACGAGCCGCCGATCGGACCGACGCCCCTGTCACGCAGCCGGAATCCGGTGACCGGCGCAGCGATGCGCCCGCCCCCGAGGACTCCGACGGTGCGGAGGACTCCGATGAACAGGGCGGCGACACCGAGCGTGTCGCCGGCGGCGTAGCGGACGACGCCGATTCCGCAACCGCGGGTACGGCGAAGTCGCGTCAGGCGCCGGTGAAATCGACGACGTCCGACGGCACTCGGAAGCCTGCTTCCGGCCCCGCCCCCGCGGACCTGCCGTCCGTCGAGCAGCCATCCGCGTCTCCGACTACCAAGCCCGTCGAAAGATCGGTGGCTTCGGTGGCTGAATCGGACGTGCCGACGCCTGAGGAGGCAGTCGGCGCACCGCAACCGGGCAAGTCGCGCAACAGCGCGCGTATTCCGAGCGACGAGGCGGTCGAGACCACCCCTGCCGCGAACTCCGCCACGGCATCCGCCCCCTCCGCGTCGGAGTCGACGACCGGGCAGAGGAACGAAAGCGCTGCGGACCGCCCAGGCGGGCGCCGCGACCGTGCCGACAGCCCGGGCGTCGGGACCGACGACACCACCACGACCACCGACTCCGCCGCCACTTCGGCCTCGACGACCGCATCCGCGTCGAAGCCGACGACGGTGCAGGGCGAAGCAGTTGGCGCACCGCGACCGGGCAAGTCCCAAGACCGTGCGGGGAGCCGCGGCGCCGAGGCCACGGAGACACCCGCGCCCGCGGACGGTTCCGACCCGGAGTCGGCTGGAGCGCAGGACTCCGACGCGCCCGCCGACGGTCTTGCCTCGGCGGACACGTCGGAGACTCCCTCGGCCCGCGAGCAGGCTTCGGACGAGCCGAAAGCCGACGAAGCATCGACTGGCGCGACATCCGCTCCTGCGGCGGACGGCGCGGATCGTGCGGCTGCTGCGGCGGCCGCCGTGACCCCCGGCGAAGCCGCCCCTGGCTCCAACGCCCCCGACGCGGCCTCGGACGCCGCCACCGCCGGCTCCGCCGCACCCCCGGCGTCGGATCAGCCTGCGGACGCAACTGCCCCGCCGCACGAGCGCCCCCGGCGTCCCGGCGAACCCGCCGCCGACTCGCCCCGCGCCACTCGCCCACGGCGTCCGCACACCCCCACCGCCGCCGAACGCGCCGCCGAACGGGCCGCGGAGCACGCCGAAGCCCGGCGCGCCGCGACGCAGCGGGCGGAGGAAAGGCGGGCTGCCCAACGTCTCGCCGCGGAGCGCCGCGCGGAGGAACGTCGCGAGGAAGCCCGGCGCGTACAAGAACGCCGGGCCGAGGAGCGGCGTGCCGCGGCGGCTGGTGCGCGGCGTCGCCCGCGACCGGAACAGGAGAACGGCGGCGAGTTCGGTCCGGGCTTCGCACGGGCCGGGGACGTCGAAGTGATCGACGCGGAACTGGTAGACCCCGACGAGCCGTTGCCGCCCCTGGTGTCGTCGCAGGAACTCCTCGGCTGGTTCACCGAGGCTCTGCCGGACCGCCCACAGCGCCCGGAGCCGACCGCCGCCCCCCGTACCCCGAACGGCACGGACGACAGTGGCCCCCGGCGAGGCCTGTTCGGACGCAAACGCCGCGCCTAGGAAGCTTCCTGACGCCTTTGCCACTGTCGGACAGCGCACCGGTCGGGGCGTGCGCGGGCAGGGGCACTCTCGGGCGGGCCAAGGCTGAGGCCTGTGTCGAGAATCGCTATCCGCTAAGTTACTTTGCGGATAGCGATTCCCCCGAACACGTCGATTGCAGCCCTGGCCCAGTGCGTGGCCAGAGCGGAGGGACGGCACGCCGACTTCGGGCCTCGGGCCGGGAACATCGCCGTCGCGGAACTGGGCGAGCCCGACGAGCCGTTCCTGCCCCTGGTGTCATCGCCGGGACGGACGCCGACACCGGGCTGCGGGCTGCGGGCTGCTCATGCTCAGGCGCCGGGCGTAGTGCGGCCCCCGGGCATGTCAGCGGGTCGCGGCAGTCCAGTCGGCGGGCAGGGTGTAGTGCCAGCCGGGGCGCCAGGCCGGCGGAGCCGTGACGAGGTCTTCGAGTGAGGCTCCGGTGAGCAGGCACTCCAGGGCCCAGCGGTTGGCCGAGTGGGCGATCAGCAGGATCCGGGTCCCGTTCAGGCGGACGGCCAGGTCGTGGAGAAGCGCGTCGGTGGCGGCGAGGACTCGGCGGTAGCTCTGGCCGCCGGGGAAGGGGACGTCGATGCGGTGGCGCCGTTGGGCGGCGATGTGGGAGACCGGGCTGCCGTTGAGGTGGCCGTAGTTGCATTCGCGCAGCCGGGTGTCTTGGTGGAGCGGTGGTGTCCCGTCCGGGAATGCGATCTGCGCGGTCTCGACGGCTCGGTGGAGGTCGGAGGTGAACACGGCCGCGAAGCCGCCGGCGCGGCGGCGTTCGCCGAGTTCCACGGCTTGGCGGCGGCCGAGTTCGGAGAGCCGGCCGGGTAGCCAGCCGGTGGCGATGCCCGCTTCGTTGTCGGTGGTGGTGGCGTGCGTCTCGTACACGATCTCGACCGCCATCGTCGCTCCGTTCCTAGGCCGTCTCCTCGATGTGGGCGGAGCCGGAGGAGTGTTGCGGCGAGGGTGAGGGCGACTTCGTAGCTGGTTGCTGTTGTTGTAGCGGGTGGCGATGCCGCGGAAGTGTTCGAGTTTGCTAATGCAGCGTTCGACGGCGTTGCGGCGGCGGTAGACATATGGGTTGAAGCCGCAGGGGCGTTCGCCGCGGCGGGACCTGCCGCCCAGCTGGTCGATCCGTTCGGGGATGGCTCCACACGATCCCGTTCAGGGCCCGGCGGTCGTCCAGCCGCGGCCGCCCCTTGCGCGGCCGCGGCAACCACGGCTCCATCAACAGCCAATCGTCATCAGTCAGTTCATAACGCCGGATCACACCGGCCATGATCCCGCGTCAAAACTTTGAAGACACCGCTAGGACCGAGCGAACAATCAGCCCCCCCAACCCGCCCGCCGGATTTCGGCAACTGTCCCCCTTGCCCCACCCACCCCACCCGTCCCCTTCCGGGCATCCGATCAACGTTACGCCCCACCCGCGCGCACCGTCCCGCTTCGCCGGAACCCGCACCCCGTGCCCCCTGCCCCGGCCTAGCGTCGCTGTCGCTCCGCCTGCGCGTCGTGTCCGGCCCGTCCGCCCTTCGGCGGCCGTACCCCGGCCCACGAGGGCGCGGTCCGCCTAGCCACGCCGTCCGGGTGCGTCGAATGAGATCTCGCAAAGCCGTAGAACCCCGCAAGCCCCGCGATACGCCACCCACCGGCGTACCGCTCCCCGCGCTGCCCGCGGCCACTCCCCCGACGAGCCCGCCGCCCCCACCCCGGCCCGCGGAGCCACCCGCGGACGAATCCCTTCCCCCTCGCCCCCCGAACCTCACTCCGCCCCACAATCCCACCGCCACCGCTCTCCGCCACGAGAACCTCGCCCTGGTGGCGCCGCGCGCCGACGACCTCGTGGCGCACTTCTACGCCCTGCTCTTCCTCGAGCGCCCCGACCTCCGCGCGATGTTCCCGCCGATGATGAACGCGCAACGCGACCGCCTCCTCGCCGCGTTGCTCAGGCTCAGCACGGGAGACCCCGACGACCACACCGGCTTCCTCCGCCAACTGGGCCGCGACCACCGCAAATACGGTGTCCTCCCCGACCACTACACCGCCGTCGGCCACGCCCTGATCGGCGCGCTCGCCCGCTACAGCGGCAGCGCCTGGAACCAGGCGACCCAGGACGCGTGGCTCGCGCTCTACACCTGGGCATCCGACGTCATGATCGACGCCGCCGAGCAGGACGCCGCCGAGTCCCCGCCCTGGTGGGACGGCACGATCATCGCCCACGAGCGCCGCGGCTCCGACATCGCCGTTCTCACCGTCGCCCCCGACCGTCCGCTGCCGTACCGCCCCGGCCAGCACGTCACCGTCGAAACGCCCTGGTGGCCGCGCGTGTGGCGGCACTATTCGATCGCCAACGCGCCCCGGCCCGACAACCTCCTCGAACTGCACGTGCGTGCTGTCCCCGCGGGCTGGGTGAGCCGTGCGCTGGTCCACAAAGCCGCCGTCGGGGACCACATACGCCTCGGCCCGGCCCGCGGCGCCCTCGTCATGCGGGGCGAGTCGCTGCGGCGTGCGCTGTGCATCGCCGGCGGGACCGGCCTCGCCCCGATCAAGGCCCTGGTCGAGCACATGGCCCAGCGTCAGCTCGCACACCAGGCACACGTGTTCATCGGCGCCCGGCACAGCTCGGAGCTGTACGACCTGCGCGCCCTCAGCGCGATGGCGGACATGTACCCATGGCTGCACGTCGTGCCCACCGTCTCCGAGGACCGCGACTTCGGCGGCGCCCGCGGCACGCTCCCGGACATCGTCGCCCGCTACGGCACGTGGCAGGACCACGACATCTTCATCAGCGGCTCGTCGGCGATGGTGCAGGCGACCACACGGCGGCTGACCGCCGATCTGGGGGTGCCGCCCGCCCGGATGCTGACCGAGAGCCTGGACACCGTGGCGCAGGGAGACCGGCTCTTGGGGGCGGGTCGGCCCGGGGACTAGCGTGTGACCTGCACCCTCAGGGCTCGAAAGGCAGGCGCACACTCATGGTCACCAAACCACCCGTCTCGGATGTCGACGACAGCGGGATGACCGTGGGCGCGCCGAAGCGGTTCGCCGCGGGTGTTCCGGCGGTCCTGTCGACGCTCAAGCACGCGGGCCGCGAGATGGGCGTCAAGCGCAGTGCGCAGACGCTGCTCAAGGTGAACCAGAAGGACGGGTTCGACTGCCCCGGCTGCGCGTGGCCGGAGGGCGACCACCGGAGTCCGATCGGCGAGTACTGCGAGAACGGCGCGAAGGCGGTCGCCGAGGAGGCGACGCTGCGGCAGGTGACGCCGGAGTTCTTCGCGGCGCACTCGGCGGCTTCCCTGGCGGAGCGCACCGACTTCTGGCTGGGGCAGCAGGGGCGCCTGACGCATCCGATGTACCTGGCCGACGGGGCCACGCACTACACGCCGATCTCGTGGGACGACGCGTTCGGCGTGGTCGCGGAGGAACTCGCGGCATTGGACTCGCCGGACGAGGCGGCGTTCTACACGTCGGGCCGGACGAGCAACGAGGCCGCGTTCGTGTACCAGCTGTTCGTGCGCGCGTTCGGCACGAACAACCTGCCGGACTGCTCGAACATGTGCCACGAGTCGAGCGGTTCCGCGCTGTCCGAGACGATCGGCATCGGCAAGGGCTCCGTGTCGCTCCAGGACCTGCACGAAGCCGACCTGATCATGGTGGTGGGCCAGAACCCGGGCACCAACCATCCGCGCATGCTGAGCGCGCTGCAGAAGGCCAAGCGGGCGGGCGCGCACATCGTCGCGGTGAACCCGCTGCCCGAGGCGGGCCTGATGCGGTTCAAGAACCCGCAGCGGCCGAGCGGTATTGCGGGCAGCGGTACGCCGCTCGCCGACGAGTTCGCGCAGATCCGGGTGAACGGCGACCTGGCACTGTTCCGGGCCCTCAACCGGATGCTGCTGGAGGCCGAGGATGCCTCGCCGGGCACCGTGGTCGACCGTGCGTTCGTCGACGCACACACGTCCGGCTACGAGGAGTTCGCGGCCGACGTGCGGGCGACGGACTGGGCGGACGTGCTGGAGGCGACCGGTCTGCCGCGCACCCAGATCGAGCGGATCCACGAGCGCGTGCTGAAGTCCCGCCGCGTCGTGGTGTGCTGGGCGATGGGCCTGACGCAGCACCGCAATTCGGTGCCGACGATCCGCGAGGTCGTCAACTTCCTGCTGCTGCGCGGCAACATCGGCCGCCCGGGTGCGGGTGTGTGCCCGGTGCGCGGGCACAGCAACGTGCAGGGCGACCGCACGATGGGCATCTACGAGAAGCCGTCGGCAGCGTTCCTGGACGCGCTGGAGGCCGAGTTCGGGTTCGCGCCGCCGCGCGAGCACGGGCACGACGTGGTCGACGCGATCCGGGCGATGCGCGACGGCCGGGTCAAGGTGTTCTTCGCGGTGGGCGGCAACTTCGTGGCGGCGACGCCGGACACCGCGGCCACCGAGGCGGCACTGCGGAACACCGCGCTGACGGTGCAGGTGTCGACGAAGCTCAACCGCTCGCATGCGGTGACCGGGCGGCGGGCGCTGATCCTGCCGACGCTGGGCCGGACGGACGCGGACGTGCAGGCGAGCGGCCCGCAGTTCGTGACGGTCGAGGATTCGATGAGCGCGGTGCACGCGTCGACGGGCCGGCTGCACCCGGCGTCGCCGGAGCTGCGGTCCGAGGTGGCGATCGTGTGCGGGCTCGCCGAGCGGGTGCTGGGCGACCGGGTCGCGGTGCCGTGGCGGGACTTCACGGGCGACTACGACCTGATCCGGGACCGGATCGAGCGGGTGATCCCGGGGTTCGCGGACTTCAACGCGCGGGTGCGGGTGCCGGGCGGTTTCGTGCTGCCGCACGGGCCGCGCGACGAGCGCCGGTTCCCGACGGCGACCGGCAAGGCGAACTTCACGGTCAACACGCTGGAAGTGCTGCGGGTCCCGGACGGGCGGCTGATCCTGCAGACGGTGCGGTCGCACGACCAGTACAACACCACGATCTACGGGCTCGACGACCGCTACCGGGGCATCAAGGCGGGCCGCCGGGTGGTCTTCGTCCACCCCGCCGACCTGGCCGCGCTGGGTGTCGCGGACGGCGAGGTGGTGGACCTGGTGAGCGAGTGGAAGGACGGGGCCGAGCGGCGCGCACCGGAGTTCCGGGTCGTGGCGTATCCGACGGCGCAGGGCTGCTGCGCGGCGTACTTCCCGGAGACGAACGTGCTGGTGCCGCTGGACAGTACGGCGGAGGTGAGCAACACGCCGACGTCGAAGTCGGTGGTGGTGCGGTTGGAGCAGCGGGCCTGACGTCCCGTGGTGCCGGGGGCGTCGACGCCCCCGGCACCGGTGGCGTCAACAGCCGCAGTCGCACCCGCCGCAGTCGCAGCAGTCGCACCCGTCGCAGCAGCTGCAGCAGTCGCCGCAGCCGGAGCAGCAGTCGCAATCGCAGTCGCAGTCCCGGCAGGGCCCCTTGCGCAGTTGGCCGGTGCAGGGGTCGTTGAACTCCTCGCGGCAGCACGCCTGGCAGGTGCAGCACAGGCCGGTCCAGATCAGGCACGCCAGCAGCGGGTTGTGCCGCCGTCCGGGTCCGCGGCCGCCGCCGCCCGGAGGCGGGTTCCACGGGCCGTTGGGCTGCTGCGGGTTCCAGTTGGGGCTGCCGTGCTGCGGCCCGAACGGGTTGCCGGGCTGCTGCGGCGGAGCCTGCGGGTTCTGCTGCGGCCACGAGCCGGCCGGGGCCTCGCGGTTGCCGAGCACCGCGGCGTTCCCGAGCACCTCGGGCGCGGCGATCAGCCCGAGCCCGACCGCCGGTTCGCCTTCATGCCGGTGGTTCTTGCCCGAACACGACGCCCCGTGCTGCTTCTTCTTCGGCGGCGGGAACCCGGCGTGCGAGAACGTCCGGTCGACCGCGTTGTCGACCTCGTGCACCAGCAGGGTGTGTACCAGGCGTTGGTCGGTGAACACGGCATCGCGCAGCGCGAGCTTGATGCCGTGCGCCGCGTCGCGGCAGAGCCGGTAGGCCTCGTCGGGTCCGGTCTCGGTCGCCAACAGCGGGTTCCAGGACCCGGACTCGCGGTCCGCGTACACGTCCTCGACGGCGTCCAGCAGGTGCGCGAGGCGGCCGAAGAGCCGACCGGCCTCGGCGAGCGCCTCGGCGTTCTCCGGCCGCCCGGCGAGTACCGCGGTGTGCGCGAACGCCGCCCCCGTCGCGGTCTCGGTCGGCTCGGTGACCGCCAGGATCGGCGTGCCGGGCCCGGCGAGCGCCTCGACGTCGCCCTGCCGGCGCACCGCGTCGGTCAGCAGCGCCGTGTCGAACCCGACCTCCTGCCCGGTGTCCCCGCCCTGCCGCGCCCACCGCGAGGCGACCTTCCGGGCCCCGCCGGCCACGGTCTTGCGCGCGAACACACCGTCGCGGTCGTCGACGTGGTCCTGCATCTTGGCGGACGCGAGAACCAGCGACACGGCCGCGGCCAGCCGGGCGCCTTCCCCGCGCGCCACCTCCGCCGTCCGCATCCCGCGCAGCGGACAAGGCCCGGCCTTCCGCCGCCCGGAGCCGTCCCCGGGCTCGGCCTGCGCCTCGACGAGGACCGAGATGATCAGCCCGTCGTAGTTCGTCGCCACCCGCGCGGCCTGCCCGTGGTCGTCGCGCAGTGCCAGGCACAGCCCGCACAAGTGCGCCATCCACGAGTCCCGCAACCCCTCCGCCAACGAATGGCGGCACGGCCTGATGATTCCGAACAACGCGTTCCCTCCCCGAGGCCCGGTCCACCGCACGCGGTGTCCCCGGCAAGTCGTACTGGCCCAGGTCCCCCTGACAGACCCCTCCCTCGAACCCGCGACGGCACGCCCCCGGGCGCCGCAACGACACCCACCCGCACCGACCCACCGATCCGACGCGCCTCAGGGTAGCGATGTCCACCCCTCGCCCGCTGAGACGCGGAGCAGGAGCAGAACACGGGATATACAATTTTTCGTATGTCCTACGACGTCGAAATCGAGCAGGAGGTCCGCGCATGGTTAGGCGGCCTGCCGCGCGCGCACTACCTCTATGTGCTCGGCGTGGTGCGAAGGCTGAAGGCGACGCCGACCGCATTGGGCGATCTGACGAAGTCCCTGGGCGAAGGACTCTGGGAATTGCGGCTCAAGCGAGTCGGAGACGTGTCGATCCGGATCACGTACTGGATCGCACCCGACAAGCGGATCATCCTGCTGACAGTGTTCGACAAGACCCGGATGAACGAACGCAAGCAGGTGCAGCGCGCCAAGAAGGCACTACAGGTGTGCCGCGCAGGCGCGCATCCGCATCTGGCGGCGCTGGAAACGTACCAGCGCTACGAGGACGAGTAGCCCGAGGACGAGATGACTGACGAACGGAAGGAATCGACTGCGGTGCCGGACAGCAGTGGCCGCTGGGACGTCGACGCGGAGATCGAGGCCCTGCCCGACCACGACCGCGCGGTGCTCGACGAGGTCGACCAGGCGCTGGACTTCGGGCTCGCCGTGCACGCGGCTCGCACCGCCAAGGGATGGACGCAGCAGCAGCTCGCCCTCGCCGCGGGGATGAAGCAGTCGAACGTTTCGCAGATCGAGCGCGCGGGCGTGGTCCCGACGTTGGCGCTGGTCAAGCGGCTCGCCAAAGCGCTCGGAGTGCGCGTCGTGATCGTCGTGGACGAGGTCGACGGCCATGAGGTCACACAGTTCACGCTGACTCCGCGCGCGGCGTAGGCCCACACGGCCATGTCTCGGACGGCACCCGCCCCCGGCATCGGACCAACCCCGATATCCCGCCGCCGCGGGTCGCAGTACCGTTCCCCCATGATCCTCGTGGTGTGTACCGGCAATATCTGCCGTTCGCCGATGGTGGAGGCCATGTTGCGGCATCACCTGGCGGGGGTGCCGGGGGTTTGGCAGGTCGCGTCGGCCGGGACTCTCGGGTGGGGGGAGGCGGCGATGACCGAGGAGAGCGCGGAGGTGCTGCGCGAGCACGGGATCGCGCCGCATGCGCATACGAGTCGGAAGCTGACGGCCGAGATGCTCGACGAGGCGGACGTCGTCGTGGGGATGACCCGCGAGCACGTGTGGGGCATGACGGCGCGGTCGGCGGCGGTGGAGCCGCGGGCGTTCGTGCTGGGCGAGTTGGCGCGGCTCGGGGAGAAGGCGGGGCCGCGGGGGGAGCTGACGGTGCGCGCGTGGGTGGCGCAGGTCGACGGGTTGCGGGACGCGCGGCGGATGGCGCGGGCCGACGACGAGTTGGCGGATCCGCTGGGCGAGCCGATCGAGACCTACCGGGCGCTCGCCGACCGGGCCGAGGGCCAGGTCCGCCGGCTGGTCGCGTTGCTCACGGGCTGACGCCGGCCGAACACGTTCCCGACGGGGGTCGAAATCCGGTTCCGTCGCGACTAGGATCCACGGCCTGCCACGAAGGCAACTGTCCGGTCGCACAACTCGTGTGCGCATCACGGGGGAACAGGATCTCGGCACCCATGTCCAGTAGAGGTTTCGACGGCGCCAAAGGCATGCTCGGCGCCGTCCTCGGTCTTCTTCTGATCGGCGCCATAGCCGTCGGCGGTCTCGTCGGCTACCGCGCCCTGTCCGACGGCGACAACACCGGCAACGCGTCCGCGACCGCCCCGGCGACCATCCCGGTCAGCACACCGCCGCCGCCCACACCGACTTCGGCCCCGACGCCGACGTTCACGTCGCCGAGCCCGGAGCCGTCCGCCACGGAATCGGCTTCCGCCTCGCCCGAGCCGTCCGACACCGGCCCCGGCTCCCGCACGATCGACCCCGAACTGCAGGCCGTCGCGGAGGCCGCCGTAGGCGACCGCACCATCGCGCTCGTCGCGCTGAACGTCGACAACGGCGAGATCGTCGCGATCACCGGCCAGAACGACGCGCTCTCCGGAGCGACCGCACCCGGCTCCACGTTCAAGATCGTCACCTCGGCGCTGCTGCTGTCGAAGGGCATCGTCAGCCCGAACGGTCCCGCACCGTGCCCGGCGACCTCGAACGTCGACGGGCAGCCGTTCCACAACGTCGACAACATGGCGATCCCCGGCGCGACGTTCCGGCAGGACTTCGCCCGGTCGTGCAACACCGCGTTCATCGAGCAGCGCGGCAAGATCGGCAACAGCGACCTCGCCGACTTCTCCCGCACGTACTTCGGCCTCAACAGCAACGCCTGGCAGGTCAAGCCGGGCCTGGGGACGGTCGACGGAAAGGTCCCCGCGGCGGGCAGCGAGAACGAGAAGGCCGCGCAGATGATCGGCCAGGGCCGGATCCAGATGAACGCGATGACGATGGCGTCGGTCGTCGCCACCGCCATCACCGGCGAATTCCACCAGCCGGTCCTGGTCCGCGGCGGCCCGGTGTACTCGACGCAGGCCAAGCTGCCGCGCTCGGTGACCACCGCGATCCGCGGCATGATGGCCGACTGCGCGACGAACGGCACCGCCAAGGACGTGTTCCGCGGCATCCCCGGCGTCGGCGCGAAGACCGGCACCGCGGAGAAGGGCGGCGACACCACCGACGGCTGGATGGTCGCCTACCGCGGCAAGATCGCGGTGGCGGCGTACGCCCCCGGCGGCGCGTCCGGTTCGAAGGCCGCGGGCCCGGCCGTCGCCGAGTTCCTGCGCGCCGTCCCGGCCAACTGACGTCCGGCCCGGCCGACCGACCGGGGCCGCGGGCGTGCGCAACGTCATGAATTCCGCGGGCGCGCGTGCATCGCTCCGCGCCCCCGTATCTGGCACCATGACGACGTGAGCGATCTTCCCGAGGGACGGCCGGGCCGTCCGGACACCCCGGCCGCGTCCGGCCGCCCGGTGGCCTTCGCCGGCGGCCGCGCCGAAACGTTCGTGGACCTGCTCGCTCTCGAGGAGATCGAGAAGAACATCTTCCGCGGACACGTCCACGCGGGCGCCCCGCTGCGGGCGTTCGGCGGGCAGGTCGCCGCGCAGGCGCTGGTCGCGGCCGGACGCACCGTCATGTCCGACCGGCACGTCCACTCGCTGCACAGCTACTTCCTGCGCCCGGGCCGGACCACGTCGCCGATCGTCTACCTCGTCGACACCATGCGGGACGGCCGGTCGTTCACCACCCGCCGGGTCACCGCGGTGCAGAACGGCGAGACGATCTTCGCCCTGTCCGCATCCTTCAAGGTGCCCGAGGAGACCCCCGAGCACCGCCGCGCGATGCCGGACGTGCCCCGGCCGGAGAACCTGCCGGACCCGTACGAAGGCCTGCCGCGCGAAGCCCGCGACCACTACGAGGTCTCCCAGACCCGCCTCGTCATGGACATGCGCTTCGTCCCGCCGGAGAGCACCGCGGTCACCCACATGACCGACGGCATCCCGCACCAGCGCGTGTGGATGAAGGCCGCGGAGAAACTCCCGGACGACCCGCTGCTCCACGTCTGCGCGATGGCCTACATGTCCGACCTGACCCTGGCCGGCACCGCGGCGGCCCCGCACATCACCGACCCGCAGAACCTCCAGATGGCCTCGCTCGACCACGCCATGTGGTTCCACCGCCCGTTCCGCGCCGACGAGTGGCTCCTGTTCGCGCAGGCCTCGCCGACGGCCCAGGACGCGCGCGGGCTGGCGATGGGCGAGTTCTACGACCATCAAGGGATCCTGGTGGCGAGTGCGGTCCAGGAAGCCTTGATCCGGCAGCACTGAGCTTCCGGCCCACACCCCGCAGAACCCGACCTCGGTTGGTGTCGGGCGCGATTGCTAGCTTTGCGCCCAACCAACGAGTGAGGGCAAGGGCATGGGTTTTTGGGGTCACATCGTCGCGGTGCGCTCGACGCGGCCGGCGGCGGAACTGCCCGTGCTGCGGAACAACCCCGCATGGGCGTCGAGCGGCGACGGCGACTAC
Source organism: Uniformispora flossi (assembly GCF_049534875.1). Lineage (NCBI taxonomy): Bacteria > Bacillati > Actinomycetota > Actinomycetes > Kitasatosporales > Streptomycetaceae > Uniformispora > Uniformispora flossi. The sequence goes on along the minus strand of NZ_JBMULZ010000009.1, from coordinate 76,400 downwards.
GACGTCCGGCACGTCGCCGAAGGCGGCTGGCAGATCATCGATGTGCACAGCGACGAGGCGTTGCCGCTGGATGCGCTGGCGCACGATTCGGGTGCTCCGGTGCTGGCCGCGTACGTCCTCGACAGCGACGGCGTGAACCTGACCGGCTTCGGTCCCGCCTCAGGTCTTTGGGAAGGCTGGATCGGTCCGGAGGGCTCGTCCTGCTACGCCATCGACGATCCGTACGCGGCCGACGATGCCGCCTTCGACGCCGCCGAAGCCCGCATCCGCGCCGAACTGCCCGAGCGGGCACGGCAAGCCGTCGCCTGGGCCGAGGAAGCCGGACTGACGCCCGACCCGGAGGCGGTCCTGGCCGCCATGCAAGGCGACGAGACGTTCGCCGAGGATCTGTTCGTCCGTGTGCTCGCGGCGCTCGGCGTGCCGGGGATTCCGGAAGGCGAGGACTGAGAACCGGCACGGACGTGCGGCGAGGCAGCCCGTCACCCGGGCTGCCTGCCGCCAACTCGCTTGCTACAGCACCGCGTTGATCTTGTACACGTACCCGCCCGGCGCCTCCGTCACGTCCGCCGTCCCCGACGCCCGGGCATACGCCCCGGTCCCGCCGATGACCATCAGCCGCATCGGGTCCGCCGTCCCCGGCATGACCGTGACGTCGCGGTAATGGTGGGTGCCCTCGATCAGCAGCGTTCCGCGGCCCTCGACCGTCAGGCTGTGGAAGCAGTGGGCGATCAGCCGCTCGGCGCGGGCCTTTTCGACCGTGCAGGCGATGCTCGCCTCGCCGACGCGCCTGTTGGTGGCGGTGTCGATCAGGCGGGCGTAGGTGCCCCACGTGGTGCCCTCGACCGCGTCGTGGGGCTTGCCGCCGCCGACGACGGCCGCGCGGTAGCCCGGTTGCGGGGCCGGGTCGGCGCCCGCGGCGCCCGGGGCGGCGAGCAGCGTCGCGAGGGCGGCCAAGAGGGCCACCACAGGGGCGGTGCGTCGGGCGAGGCGCGGCATCGGGTCCACCTTCGTGCGGCCCCGCCGGGTGTGGGGCATCCACGGCGATCGTGTGCATGGAGGGCGCGCGGCGGGCGGGTGCCACGCGGCGGAGTCGCCTGTTCGGCGCAGTTCCGGCTCGACCTCGGCGCGGTCTCGGCGCGGTCTCGGCGCAGTCGGGGTGAGTCCGCCGGTGGGCGGTGCCGGGTCGGGGTTCCCCCTGCGGTGTCCGGGACTCGACCCCGACTACGCCCCGTGACCACCCAACCCGTTTTGTGATCTTGCGCGGGGCGCGGCGGGGCCGCCATCGTGTGGAGGTGCAACAACCTCCGCGCAGTTCGCCATGGCCCGACCTCGACCGTCTGATCGTTTCCTCGCGGCCGGCCCGGGACTACGAGTTGATGTTCGCCCTGGAGTTGGCCGCGTTGGCGGGGCGGCGGGTGCTCGATTGTCCGGGCGGGGCTTCGTCGTTCGCGGCGGAGGCGGCGGATGCCGGAGCGGACGTGTCCGCGGTCGATCCGCTGTACGTGCTCGCCGCCGACGAGTTGCGCCGTCGGCTGGCCTCCGACGTGGAGCTGGCGTTCGGCGTGCACGACGAGCGGCCGGAGATCGACTCGGACTGGTTGGCGGAGCAGAAGGAGCGCTGGCGGGTGGCCGGCGAGCGGTTCTTCGCCGACTACCGCCCGGACGGGCGGAAACGCCGCTACCAGCCCGCCGTCCTGCCCGATCTCCCCTTCGCGGACGCCGAGTTCGACGTCGCGCTGGTGTCGCACCTGTTGTTCACGTACGACGCTGTCGACCCGGACGCCGGGCTTCGCGAACTCCTGCGCGTCGTCCGTCCCGGCGGCACCATACGCATCCACCCGCTGGTGGCGAGCGACGGCGTGCCTTACCCGGTCGAGCGTGTGCTCGCCTGGCTGGAAGGGGACGGCCACCGCGGCGAGGTCGTCGAGGTCCCGTACGGCAAAGCGCGCGGTGTCGGGCGCAGCCTCATCGTCACGCGCGGGGCCGCCACGCGGTAGGTTCCGGGCGGACTCCGGGGATCAGGCCGGGAATCGACACGATCGTCACCCGGTAGTCGGTGCGGGCCAGCGGCGTCCACGGCTCGGTGATCAACGTGGAGACGCGGTAGAGGAGTTCCCGGTTCGGGTCGTACCACGGGTGTTCGGGGCGGGAGTTCCAGCGCGGCGTCAGCGTGTGCCCGGACGACGCGAGGCCGCGTTCGCGGGCCGGGACGTGCTCCCAGCGGTGCTTCCAGTACGGGCTGACCGTCGCCAGGTAGCACGTGACCGCGTCCAGGCGGCTGCGGCAAGGCTCGTGGGCGCAGTGCCGCAGCCAGGTGGCTTTGAACGCGCCGATGAACCGGTCGAGGTACTCCTGCCGTTCGGGTGCGGGTTCGGGGAATGCCTTGGCCCCGTCGTGCCATTCGCTGCCGTCGCGGCTGACGGCGCGCCGTTTCTCGGAGAAGATCATGGCGAGCGAGTTGCGGCCGATCGTCTCGGGCGCGTCGGGCTCCAGCAGGTCGGAAAGCCATTCGCCGGCCGCCTGGTTGCTGCGGACGATCTGCCACCACGGCCCGGTGACGTAGGCGGGGACTGCCAGCGAGTCGACGAACTCGCCTAAATCGCCGAGTGTTTCCGGTGCCTGGCTGATGCAGTCGACGACCGGCCGTCCCCGGTCGGCGGCTTCCGCGAGCGGGGCGATCTCCTCGGCGTCCAGCGCGAAGCCGGTGATGATCTGGTGCAGCGCGTGGTCGCGCAGCGGCCTGGTGTGCTCGTAGTGCCGGTAGGTGGCCACGCCCGTGACCTGCGCGGCTTCGTCCTGGGTGTACCCGCGGTCGTGCCGCAGCCAGCGCAACGCTAGTGCGGAGGCCGGTAGTTGCGCCGTCCTGGTGCTGTCTCGTGGCATCGGCTCGTCGCTCCCCCGGCTCTGCCGGACCTCCGGCGGCGCCGATCATAGGTCGCGGCCGCGCTGCCCGGTAACCGTTCAAAAAATGGACGTTGCCCCGCAGCAAAGCACGTCGCGAGGATGGCCGCGAGGGCCGCCACCCTCGAAGCCGCCGCCGACCACCTGACGGGTGGGACGCGGCGGGGCGCGTCGGGCCGCGTTCGCGGCCCGTCCGGAAGGCCGGGGGCCCGCACACCCCTGCCCCTGCATCGAGGTGTGTGCCGTGCCCGTCGTCCGGATCACCCGCCGCGGCCGCCCAACCCCGCGTCGGCGCGACCGCTCCGCCGCGCGCCCGTCGGCGTGGCCCCGCGAGCCCCTTTCCGGGGCCTACGGGGCCACGCCCGGCGGCGGGCTGCCCGGGTTGGTCGCGGCGGTCCTCCGCCGCCCCCGAGGCACTGCGGGCCCGGCCGCCCGGGAGCCGTGGCCGGGCCCCGCGGACACCCTCACCGACGCCCAGCGCCGCGGCCGCACGTGCATCGCCTGCGACACCGCCCACCCCACGCTGCGCCCGATCGGCCGCCTCGCGTCCGGCACGCCCGTCTTCGCGTGCCGCCCTTGCCGCACCGCCGCCCTCCGCGCCGGATCCGCCGACCGCACCCCCTGACCGCGCGGCCACCCGGCCCCGCGGCCCCCGCCCGGCCGTCGACCAGGCAGGCGTCGGCCGGGCGGGGCAGAACCCGCCGGACACGATCTAGACCTGGACGCTGCCGAGCTGCCGCTCCGCGGCGCGGACGGTCTGGTCGAGCAGCACCGCGATGGTCATCGGCCCGACCCCGCCGGGGACGGGGGTGATGAGGCTCGCGCGTTCGAGGGCGGACGGGAAGTCGACGTCGCCGACGTTGCCCGGGTTGTAGCCCGCGTCCACGACGACGGCGCCGGGTTTGAGGTCGGAGCCGTGGATGAACCGCGGGCGTCCGACCGCCGCCACGACGATGTCCGCGTCGCGCAGCCGGGCACGGAGGTCGGCGGTCTTCGAGTGGCAGTAGGTCACCGTCGCGTCCCGGGCGAGGAGCAGCATCCCGGCGGGCTTGCCGAGGATGGGGCTGCGGCCGACGACGACGGCGTGCTTGCCGCGCGGGTCGACGGCGTAGGCGTCGAGCAGGCGCATCACGCCGCCGGGTGTGCAGGAGACGAAGCCGGGCAGGCCGAACGCCATGGCGGCGAAGGACCGCATGGTGACGCCGTCGACGTCTTTCTCGGGGGCGATCGCTTCGAAGGCCGCGCGTTCGTCGATGTGCGCGCCGACCGGGTGCTGCAGGAGGATGCCGTGGACGGCCGGGTCGGCGGACAACGCGGCGACGGTGTCGACGAGTTCCGCCGTTCCGGTGCTCGCGGGCAGGGCGACGTGCCGGGACGCGATGCCGGCTTTCGCGCAGCGGTTCTGCTTCATGCGCACGTAGGTCACGGACGCCGGGTCTTCGCCCACCAGGACGGTGGCCAGGCACGGCGCGACGCCCGTCCGGGCGGCGAGGGCGGCGGCGGACGCGGCGGCTGCGTCGAGCGTCTGCCGGGCCAGGGCGGTGCCGTCCATCAGACGGCCTGCGACGGGGCGGGTTTCCGGGGTCATGCGGGCTCCCTGGGGCTCCACGGGGAATGCCCAGGCGCACGGCTGCGGTTCATCGCACGACGTCGTGTCGGGCCGCTCCCCGGTGGTTGTCCCACCCTGGGGACGGTGCTCCCGCACGGTCCCGCAGCGCCAGTCACGGCCTGGCGCCACTGTAACCCAGGGGTCGGGGCGGTCCCGGATGGTTTTCTCCGTCCCGGGACCGTCCCCGAACCGCCCCGGCGGTCCTAGCCTGCCACGGCCCGGACGCGGACCGGGATGCCGTTGACGGCGGCGTTGCCGGAGATCGCGTCGACGAAGGTGCCGGGGGCGAGGATGTTGGAGTTCACGCCCGCGTGACTGCGGGCCGTGTCCATGCGGGTGCCGGGTTCGTCATGGCCCCAGCCGTGGGGCATGGAGACGACGCCGGGCATCATCTCGTCGGTGACCTGGACGGCGACCTCGATCACGCCTTCGTCGGAGGCGACTTCGGCGGGGCGGCCGTCGTGGAGGCCGCTGCGGGCGGCGTCGTCGGGGTGGATCAGCAGGGTGCACTTGTTGGACCCGCCGACGAGAGCCGGGACGTTGTGCAGCCACGAGTTCTTGGAGCGGAGGTGGCGGCGGCTGACCAGCAGGAGCGTCGACGGGTCGGCCACCCGGTCGAGGTGGGCGCGGAGACGGGGCAGGTCGGCGGTGATGTAGTCGGGGGCTATCTCGACCTTGCCGGTGGGCGTGGTGAGGATTTCGGCGACGCGCGGCACCATCGGGCCGAGGTCGATGCCGTCCGGGGCGGCTTTGAAGTCGGCGAGGGTGAGGCCGTCTTCGTTCCGGCCGTAGCGGTCGCCCCAGGGGCCGGTGCGGATGGACAGGTCGACGATGCGTTCCGGGCCGCCGTGGTCGTAGTGCGGCAGGATCTCGTCGGGGTCGAGGCCGCAGGCGCGGGCGAGGACGCCGAACCACATGTCGTCCAGGGCCGCGACGTCGACGCCCGCGGCGGGCTGTCCCGCGGCGATCGCGGCGAGGCGCAGCACGATTTCCCATTCGGCGGGCCGGTCCGGGTCCTCGGGTGCCACGACCGGCTCGGACCACTTGCCCGCGCTGCCGACCGCGAAGTTCCACATCAGGTCGTCGAAGTGCGGGCTTTCCAGCGGGCCGGGGCCGGGCAGGATGACGTGGGCGTGTCGGGTGGTCTCGTTGATCCAGTTGTCGATGCTGATCATCGCGTCGAGTTTGGGCAGCGCTTCGCGGAGGCGGGCCGCGCCGGGGGCGCTGACCGCCGGGTTTCCGGCGATGGTGATGAGCGCGCGGATGCGGCCTTCGCCTTCGGTGTCGATTTCCTCGGCGAGGCAGGACACCGGGACCTGGCCGAGGACTTCGGCGGCGCCGCGGACGCGGGAGTGCCAGCGGCCGAACGGCGCGCCGTCGGCGTTCTTGCTGCCCTGGGTGAGCGTCGCCACGGACCAGTTGACGGGCTTGGGGAACATCAGCCCGCCGGGGGTGTCGAAGTGCCCGGTGAGGATGTTGACGACGTCGACGAGCCAGCTGGCGAGGGTGCCGAACTCCTGGTTGCACAGGCCGATGCGGCCGTAGACGACGGCGGACTCGGCGGCGGCGAGTTCGCGGGCCAGTTCGCGGATGCGGTCGGCCGGGATGCGGCAGGTGGCGGCGACGGATTCGGGGGTCCAGTCGCGGGCGAGTGCGGCGACCTGGTCGACTCCGGCGATATGCGGGGCGGCGTCGCCGAGTTCCACGAGCTTCTCGTCGAACAGGGTGTGCACCACGGCCATGAGCAGTGCGGCGTCGGTGCCGGGCACGATCGGCAGCCATTCGTCGGCGGCGTCGGCGGTGCCGGTGCGGCGCGGGTCGATGACGACGACCTTGCCGCCGCCGCGGCGGATGCGTTTGATCTCGCCCATGATGTCCGGGCAGGCGAGCAGCGAGCCTTGGGAGGCCTGCGGGTTGGCGCCCATGACGACGAACAGGTCGCTGGTGCGGCGCAGGTCGGGCACCGGGATCGTCCACATGCCGCCGTACATGAGCAGCGACGAGACGTTCTTGGGCCACTGGTCGACGGTGCCGGACGAGTAGATGTGGTGGATTCCGGCCATGCCGATGAGGATGCCGGAGTAGCGGGCGAGCGCCATGTTGTGCGCGAGCGGGTTGCCGAGGAACGCGGTGAGGGCGCTGGGGCCGTGGGTTTCGCGGACCGGCCGCAGGAGGCGTTCGCATTCGGCGAAGGCCTCGTCCCAGGTGGCTTCGCGCCAGGTGTCGCCGGTGCGGATCATCGGGCTGCGGAGCCGGTCGGGGTCGTTCTGCAGGGCGCCGAGGGTGGTGCCCTTCGGACAGATGTGCCCCTTGCTCCACACGTCGTTCTTGTTGGGTTTGATGCGTTGCACCGAGTTGCCGGAGACGGTGATCTCCAGACCGCACATGGCTTCGCACAGGTGGCAGGTGCGCCGGTGCACGGTTGTCGTCGGTTCGGGGCCGGCGGCCCCGTTCGCGCCGGTGTTCGGGTCTACTGCGCTGGTCACGGCGTGCCTCCCCTGGTCGCGCTGAAGCGTCGGCGACTATGGCAGAGATGCCCTGCAGGATGAAGAGTGCGAGGAGTGCAGCATGCCCACCGTCGCCGATCAGCTGGTGACCGTTCTGCGGCAGGCGGGGGTGCGCCGCATCTACGGGGTGGTCGGTGACAGCCTCAATCCGGTGGTCGATGCGATCCGGCGTTCGGATGGCGCGATCGAGTGGGTGCATGTGCACAACGAGGAGGCGGGCGCGTTCGCCGCCGCCGCCGAAGCGCAGGTCACCGGGCAGTTGGCGGTGTGCGCGGGTTCGTGCGGCCCGGGTAACACGCACCTGGTCCAGGGCTTGTATGACGCGCAGCGCAGCGGCGCGCCGGTGCTGGCGTTGGCCTCGCACATTCCGGCGTCGCAGATCGGCACGGGCTTCTTCCAGGAGACGCATCCGGAGCTGCTGTTCCGCGACCTGGCGCAGTGGTGCGAGATGTTGTCGCAGCCCGAGCAGATGCCGCGGATGGCGCGCACGGCGGTGCAGCACGCGATCGCCGGGCCGGGGGTGTCGGTGCTGGTGGTGCCGGGCGACATCGCGGACAAGTCGGCGTCGAACCCGGTCGGGCGCAGCGCGGTGTCCGCGTCGACGGGCGTGCTGTCGCCGGCGCCGGACGCGGTGGCGGCGCTCGCGGAGAAGATCAACGCGGCGTCCAAGGTCGCGCTGTTCTGCGGTGCGGGCGTGCGCGGGTCGCATGCGGCGGTGATGCGGCTGGCGGCGACCGTACAGGCGCCGGTGGGGCATACGCTGCGCGGCAAGGAGTGGATCCAGTTCGACAACCCGTACGACGTGGGCATGATCGGCCTGCTCGGCTACGGCGCCTGCTACGACGCGGTGCACGACGCCGACTTGGTGGTGCTGCTCGGCACGGACTTCCCCTACGACTCCTTCCTCCCCGGCGCCCGCACCGTCCAGATCGACCGGGACGCGAGCCGCCTCGGCCGCCGCACGCCGCTGGAGCTGGCCGTGCACGGCGACGTCGGCGCCACGCTGGAGGCGTTGCAGCCGCTGCTGCGGCAGAAGCGGGACCAGAAGTTCCTCGAGACCATGCTGCGCAAGCACGAGAAGACACTCAGCGGCGTGGTGGACGCGTACACGAAGGACGTCGACCACCACGTGCCGATCCATCCCGAGTACGCGGCCAGCATCCTGGACACGGTGGCCGCCGACGACGCGGTGCTCACCGTCGACACCGGCATGAACAACGTGTGGGCTGCGCGCTACCTGACTCCCAACGGTCGGCGGCGGATCATCGGTTCGTTCACCCACGGCACGATGGCGAACGCGCTCCCGCACGCGATCGGCGCGGCGTTCGCCGACCGGGAGCGGCAGGTGGTGTCGCTGTCGGGCGACGGCGGACTGAGCATGCTGCTGGGCGAGTTGATCACCGTCGTGCAGCACGGGCTCGGGGTGAAGACGATTGTCTTCAACAACGCGTCCCTGGGCATGGTGCGCCTGGAAATGCTGGTGGACGGAATGCCGGCCTACGGCACCGACCATCCCCAGGTCGACTTCGCCGCGATCGCGCGCGGCGTCGGCATGCCGTCGTGGCGGGTGACGTCGCCGACGGACCTGGAAGGCGTCCTGCGCGAGGCGCTGGGCACCCCGGGCCCGGCTCTGGTGGACGTGGTGACCGACCCGAACGCCCTGTCCGTGCCGTCGCACTTCACGTTCGGCCAGGTCAAGGGGTTCGCGCTGGCGGCGGGCAAGACGGTGCTGGCGGGCGGCGTGGGCAGCATGCTGGACCTGGCGCGGTCGAACCTGCGGAACATTCCGCGGCCGTAGGCGCGCCGGACTGCCGTGGTCGGCTCAACCCGCGAGCGAGCGGCCTGGTTCGGGGACGAGTTCGGCCGCCACCGCATGCGCGGTCGCGAAGGCCCGCGCCACGGTGAACTCCTGCGCGGATCCGTTGACCACATCAGCCGCCACGGGAGACCGTTTGGCCTTCATGTCCGTCGCGGACGCGAGGCCGGCCGCGACGCGGTCGAGGCGCGCCACGGCCTCCCCGACCTGCTCGCGCGTGGGGTCGATCACCGGTCGGGCACCGTCAGGGGCCGCGAGCCAGGCGGCGTAGCGCCGGACTTCCCTCTGGCCCATCTGGGCGGCGAGGCCCGCGTGGTGCACGGCCTCGGCGAGGTTCCGCCTGCTGTGCACGGCCGAGCGGGGCTCTTTCACGGTGTCGCCCTGCGCCTGGCGGATCTCGGCGTGTCCCTGAGCGGCCGCGGCCCGGCCGCCGAACTCGACCGCCAGGTTGAGGGCGTGCACCTGCTCGCGGTCGGCCGGTCGTCGGCCGAGCTTCCCGCTCTTCGCGTCGATCTCCGCCGCGGCCCAGGTGTGGTCGTGCGACGTTGCGGGCGGCGGGCCGGGCTGCGCCCCGGCGTCGGACGACCTGCCGGACGCTGCCGCGGTCACGCGCCCGGCAACGTCCCGCGTGGCGTCCCGCATCGACGGCTCACGCAACGGCGACCCGTGGAGGTAGTGCAGGGTCTTCTTCACGACGGTGTCCGTTACCGCCCCGATTGCCTTGGTGAGGACGCCGTCGCGCTCGTGCTCCAAGTGCTGCGCGTACGCCGCCATCAGCGCGGCCGGGTCACGGCCGGCCGGCGGCGGCACCAGCAGCGGCACTCCGTCCGGGCCGGAGCCCGCCTGCCGCAGCGCCAGTTCGTGCGCGCGCACCGCGATGATCCGTCCCAGGACGTCCGCGAGCACCGGCGCGGCCGCATCCAGCGGGGGCCGTCGCTGCGTCCAGCGCATGGCTCCCGAGGGAAGCCGGACTCCGGGCCGGCGCGGCGCCGCTCCGCTCGCGGATCCACGCTCGGGACCGCTCACGTCCACCTCCTCGATGACCCGCCGAGCAGCGGGGCCGGGCCGCCACGCCGTCGGCTCGATGTCGCACCGCCGCCCGCGTCGTATCGACCATCACACGCACATGTGCCGCGGCGCCATCCACGCCGCGCGAATCCTCACGACCGCCGATCACCCTTGTCGCCTCAAGCAATGACCTTTAAGTTAACGCTAGTTCAGCTCCACTGGTCGATCCCGGTCCGGGAACGCGAGGCGCAGGGGGTCCGATGTCCGACGAGGTGCTGGTCGAGCACGCCGACGGGATCGCCGTCGTGACGATCAACCGGCCGCGTGCCCGCAACGCGGTGAACCACGCGGTGAGCGAGGGAATTGCGGCCGCTCTCGACGAGTTCGAGGCGCGCGACGATCTGATGGTCGCGATCCTCACCGGCGCGGGCGGCTCGTTCTGCGCGGGCATGGACCTGAAGGGGTTCGTGTCGGGCGACAACCCGATCCACGACGTACGCGGCTTCGGCGGGATCACCGCCAAGCCGCCCGCGAAGCCGGTGATCGCCGCGGTCGAGGGCTACGCGCTCGCGGGCGGCTTCGAGATCGCCCTGGCCTGCGACCTGATCGTCGCCTCGCACGAGGCGCGGTTCGGGCTTCCCGAGGTCAAGCGCGGTCTGGCGGCGGGCGCGGGCGGCCTGATGCGGCTGCCGCGCCGGATCCCGTACGCCGTCGCCCTGCAACTGGCGCTGACCGGCGACGAGTTGTCGGCAGTCGATGCGCAACGTCTGGGCCTGGTGAGTACGTTGACCGCGCCCGGCGAGGCGTTGCAGGGCGCGCGGGCACTGGCGGCGCGGATCGCGGCCAACGCTCCGCTGGCGGTCGCGGCGACGAAGCGGATCGTGGCGGAGTCGCAGGACTGGCCGGTGGACGAGGCGTTCGCCCGGCAGTCGCCGATCCTCGCGCCGGTGTTCAGGTCGGCGGACGCGCGGGAGGGCGCGGTGGCGTTCGCGGAGCGGCGGGCGCCGGTGTGGCGGGGCGAGTGACGGTGCGGCACACGGCGGGCCCGGCCTGCGACCGACCGCGCGGCCCCGACACGCCTTAAGGCCGTTCCTGGCGCCGGATCCGGACCGCCATCCACAGGTCGAACCGGTCGCCGCCCGCGTCGAGGTGCCGGCCGGTCGCGGCCATGGCCTTGTCGATGCGGTTGCGCACGGTGTGCCGGTGGACGCCGAGGCGGCGTGCGGTCTCGTCCCAGGATCCGCCGGCTTCGAGCCAGGCTTCCAGCGTCGTGGCCAGTTCCCCCGACGGGTCTGCGGCGTCCAGCGGGCCGAGGACGGTGTCCGCGAACGCGGTCAGCGTGTCCCGGTCCGCGAGGTCGAGCAGCAGCGCGCTCGACCCGCCGTGCTCGGCTTCGACGGGGCGCCCGGACGCGCGGCTCAGCGGCAGCAGCGCCCGCGCCTGCCGGACCGACGAGGCGGCCGCTTCCGGCGGGGTGACGGGGCCGATCCCGGCTGCCCGTCCCGGCGCGAACCGGTCGAGGACTTCGCGGACGTCGAGGTCGTCGCCGCAGACGGCCTCGATCACGACGCCGCCGATCCGGACGAGGCCGCCGGGGAGGGCCAGGGCGAGGTCCGCGGCCAGCTCGGCGGCCGGGCCCGGGTCCGCACCGGCCCGGACAGGTGCGTCGGCGGTCGGGCCCGGAACCGGGCCGCCGCCCGACCACGACGCCGCTCCCCCACCCGGCTCGGAAGCCGCCGTCCCCCGCGCTCCACTCCGAGCCGTCCGGGCAGCTGCCCCCACACCCGACTCCGCCCGCTCGCCCCCGCCGCCGCTTCCGCCGCCGCTTCCGCCTCCGCCTCCGCCTCCGACGGCCGTCTCCACCACAAACCCCCGCACCCGCTCCGCCGCCAGCCCCGCCGCGGCCAGCACGTCGCGTGCCTGCTCCCGCGTGGTCTCCGCGGCGAGCAGGCGGCCGAGCAGGGCCGCCCGCCGACGCCGCATCGGTTCGTCCGCGAGGTGGCGCCGCTCGAGTTCCAGCGTCAGCAACGACACCAAGCCGGACGCCAGCAGGCGCTCCTCCGCCCCGATGTGCCCGCCGAGGACGAGCAGCCCGCGCAGCCGCTCGGCGCCCAGGGGCAGCACCTCGACCCGCAGGTCGCCGCGGATGCTGCTGCCGCTGCCGTGCAGGCCGCGGGCGGCGACCCGGCCCAGGAGATCCCCAGCCGCGCCGAGGAGGCCGAGGGAGGAGTCGCCGACCTCCCCCGACGCGTCGGCCTGCGGCGGTTCCCCGACGATGACTCGGCCTGCGCCGGGGGAAACGCCCGTCTCCGTGGCCGCCGATGCGACGCCGCTCCCCCCGCCCGAGACGGAGCCCTCCCCGGCCGACGGCTCGCCGCCCCGACGGCGCCCGCCCGAGCCCCCGCCCACGGCACGCCCGACCCGCGAGCCGTTCTCCCCCGCATCCGCGATCAACCGGCCCAGCGGATCCGTCACCACCGCCGTCACGCCCGTCGCCACGGTCCATGCCCGCAGCGTCGCCGTCAGGCCCTGCCCCGACGCGGCCGCGGTGGTCAGCCGCCGCTGCGCTTCGAACGCGCGTTCCAGCGCGCGCCGCTGCACGGCCGCCCGGGCGTCGAACACCGCCTTGGTCACGGCGATGAACGGCACCTCGTCGGGCACCGTCAGCAACGGCATCCCCGCCGCCTCCGCCGCCCCGACCAGCGGTTCCGGGGCGCTCTGGTACGGCAAATCGCGTCCGAGGCCGAGCACCAGGCCGCACGCGCCCGAGCCGCCCGCGGCCGCGTCGCGCACGTACGCCGCACACGCCTCGTCCGTCATCGGCAGCAGCAAGCCGATCGTCATCAGCAGCTCGCCGCCCTGCAGCCACTGCCCCGGCGTCAGCAGCTCGGACACGTGCGCGGCCTCGACCGGGCGGCCGAGGTGCGCCGCGCCCGCGACGACCGCAAGGCGAAGCTCCCGCAGGGCCACCAGATCGGCGATCCGCACCACGTCCGCCCCCACGCCCGACGCACCCGTCGAAACACCCGAGAAACCACCATCACCGGACATATCCCTGTGGGCATCCATGGACACAGTGTCGACGACTTTTCCCCAGGTTCGACAATTTTTCGATCGTTTACGGTTGTACGGCAGGCATACCTTCACCAGGTCATCCCTGCCGCGCTCCCCCAGGAGACCCGTATGGACACCACCGAACGCCCCGCCGCGGGACCGGTGAGAGTCTCCGGACTCGACGGACCCGCCCCCCTGTCCGGGCGCATCGAAACCCGGTCGATCGACTACGTGCCCGCGAACGAACGGCACGGCAAGGTCTGGCACCAGGGCCCCTTCTGGTTCACCGGCAACTTCGTGCTCACCACGATGGTCACCGGCTTCATCGGCCCGTCCCTCGGCCTCGGCCTCGGCTGGTCGGTCCTCGCGGTCGTCCTGGGTGCGTGCTTCGGCACCTTCTTCATGGCGTTCCACGCCAACCAGGGCCCGCGCATGGGCCTGCCGCAGATGATCCAGTCGCGCGCCCAGTTCGGCCTGCGCGGCGCGATCCTGCCGTTCGCCGCCGTCGTGTTCGTGTACGTCGGCTTCAACGTCTTCAACGTCATCCTCGCCACCGAGGGCCTGCAAACGGTGCTGCCCGGCGGCAAGGTCTTCTGGTACGCCGCGCTCATCGGCGTCGCCGTTGTCCTCGCGATCATCGGCCACGACCTGCTGCACCTGGTGCAGCGCTGGCTGACGTACATCCTCATCGCGGTCTTCGGCATCCTGACCGTCGGCGCGGCCGTCAACCTCGACGTGCACGCGCCCGCGACCGGCGGCGGCCTGGACTGGACGTCGTTCCTCATCGTGTTCTCCGCCGCGGCCGGCTACCAGATCAGCTACGCGGTCTACGTCTCCGACTACTCGCGCTACCTGCCCGCGAACGTCCCGGCCCGCAAGGTCATCTGGTGGACGTACGCCGGCGCCGCCGGGTCCGCCGCGTGGCTCATGTCGCTCGGCGCGCTCATCGCGTCCGCGCTGCCGGAGCCGAGCGCGATCGGCGCGATCCGGCAGGTCGGCAACGACATCATGCCGGGCTTCGGCACCTTCGCCGTGCTGCTGTCGTCCGTGGCGCTGATCGGCATCATGGCGGTCAACGCGTACGGCGCGATGCTGACCACGACGAGCGCGGTCGACGCGTTCCGGCCGGTACGCCCGACGATCCGGGTGCGGGTCACCGGCATCGGCGTCATCGCGGTGGTCGTCTTCGTCGTCGCGCTGGTGCTGCCGGACGACTACCTGGCGAACTTCAACGACTTCGTACTGATGATGCTGTACTTCCTGGTGCCGTGGACGGCCGTGAACCTCACGGACTTCTACTTCGTGCGGCGCGGGCACTACTCCATCGCGGCGATCTTCGACCCGAAGGGCCCGTACGGGAACTGGCAGTGGCGCGGCATGGTCGCCTACGTCGCCGGCTTCGCGGCCATGGTGCCGTTCTTCAAGATCTCGTTCTTCACCGGCCCGGTGGCGGACGCGCTGGGCGGCGCGGACCTGTCCTTCCTCGTCGGCCTGCTGGTCTCCGGCGTGCTGTACGCGTGGCTGGGACGGGGTATCGACACCGCCGCGGAACAAGCCGCCGAGGCGGATGCGGACGCCGCACTCGGGGCACGGGAGGCCTGACGTGGACGGCGCTGCGACGGAGTCGGGGGCCGGGGCCGGATCCGGTACCGGCTCGGGGGTGACGGTGGTGGCCTGCGCCCAGGTGCGTTTGGCCGTGGGCGATCCGGCGGCCAACCGCGCCGCGACCCTGGACGCGATCGACCGTGCGGCGGAGGCCGGGGCCCGGATCGTGGTGCTGCCGGAACTCGCCAACAGCGGCTACGTGTTCCGGGACGCCGCGGAAGCCGCGGCACTCGCCGAACCGGTCGGGCCGCTGGTCGGGGACGGCTCTGCAACGGAAGCCGCGGGGCCGACGGTGGGCGCGTGGACGGAAGCCGCCCGGCGGCACGGCATCGTGCTCGTGGCCGGGCTCGCGGAAAAGGCGCCGGACGGGCTGATCCGGAACTCGGCGGTGCTGATCGACCCGGACGGGGTGCGCGCCGTCTACCGGAAGGCGCACCTCTGGGGGCGGGAAAGCGAGTTCTTCGTGCCCGGCGACGCTCCCCCGCCGGTGGTCGCCACCGCGTTCGGCGACGTGGGCCTGATGGTCTGCTACGACCTGGAGTTCCCGGAATGGGTGCGGCTTCCGGCGCTGTCCGGAGCCGAACTGCTGTGCGCACCGGTCAACTGGCCGTACGCGCCCCGCCCGGAAGGCGAACGCCCCGCCGAGGTCGTGCGGGTGCAGGCGGACGCCGCGGTGAACCGCATGTTCGTCGCCGCGTGCGACCGGGCCGGACCGGAACGCGGCACCGACTGGGTCGGCGGCTCGGTCATCACCGACCCGGACGGCTTCCCGCTCGCCGGGCCGCACCCCGGCGAGGAAACCCTGCTCCTCGCGGAATGCCGCCTGGCGGACGCCCGCGACAAACACATCGGCACGTACAACGACGTACACGCCGACCGACGGCCGGAGCTGTATGCGCCGGTGGCGGCCGGCACCCGCAACACCGTTGGTGACAACCCCGCAACGAAGAAGGACTCCCGATGAACGACCCCCGAGGCTCGCTTCAGGGCCCTGTCGACGCCACGCGCATCCCGCGTTTCGCCGGGCCCGCCACCTTCGCGCGCCTGCCGCGCGCGGACGAGGTCGAGCACGTGGACGTCGCGGTGGTGGGCGTCCCGTTCGACAGCGGTGTCAGCTACCGGCCGGGCGCCCGGTTCGGCCCCGTGCACGTGCGCGCCTCGTCGAAGCTCCTGCGGCCGTACAACCCGGCGCTCGACGTCTCGCCGTTCGCCGAACTGCAGATCGCCGACGCGGGCGACATCGCCGTCAACCCGTTCGACATCGAAGACGCCATCAAGACCGTGGAACTGGCCGCGCGGGACTTCGCCGCGCAGGGCACCCGGCTGCTCACCATCGGCGGCGACCACACCATCGCCCTGCCGCTGCTGCGTGCCGCGGCCGCCGCGCACGGGCCGGTCGCCGTGGTGCACTTCGACGCGCACCTCGACACGTGGGACACGTATTTCGGCCAGCCGTACACGCACGGCACCCCGTTCCGGCGCGCGTCGGAGGAAGGGCTGCTGGACCCGACGCGCTGCCTGCACGTGGGCATCCGCGGGCCGCTCTACAGCGAGCAGGACCTCACCGACGACGGTGTCCTCGGCTTCCAGGTCGTGCACAGCGACGACTACCAGGACGCCACGGTCGCGTCCGTGGTCGAGCGCATGCGGGCCCGGCTGGGCGACGGGCCGGTGTACGTGTCCGTGGACATCGACGTGCTGGACCCGGCGCACGCGCCGGGCACCGGGACGCCGGAGGCCGGCGGCCTCACCAGCCGCGAGCTGCTCGGGACGCTGCGCGGCCTGGTCGGACTGAACGTGGTCGGGGCGGACATCGTCGAGGTCGCACCGGCCTACGACCACGCCGAACTGACGGGTGTCGCGGCCGCGCACACCGCGTACGAGCTGCTGTCGGTGCTGGCGCGGAACCGGCGGGACGGCGGCTGAGCGGGGCGGAAACGGGAGGACGGGGGGATGGAGGGCACGGGGGAACGGGGGCGGAACTGTGCGTGCGGTCCCGGGGCAACGGCATGAGCCGCGGCCCCGGGGCTGTGTGCTTTTCGCGGTGCCTAGGCGCTGAGCGGCCGGCTGGGATGGGTGTCCCGCCAGACCTCGCGCTGGGTGCGCAGCAGGTACGCGCCGAGGTCGACGCCGCGGCGCAACTGCGCGTAGGCGCGGTAGGCGCGGACGTAGGTCTCCTCGACGAGGGTCTCGGCGTCGGCGCGGTCGCCGTGCGTGAGGTGGAGGCCGACGGCGTAGAGCGTGTCGAGGTGCACCAGCGCCTCGTGTTCGAAGCGGCGGGTGAGGTCGGCAGGCTGCTCCGGGATCGCGGCCGCGGTACCCGGTGGCCCCGACTCCGGGCCGTGTCCGCGCGGATCCGCGGCATCGCGGCCGGGCGTGCCGACGGGCGTGGCCGCGGGCGGGGTCGACGAGCGGGCTGCGTCTTCGAGGCGGGTCGACATCGGGGGCTCCCGTGGTTGGCGAGGGGGTGGGCGGTGGCCGGCATGGGGGTGAGCTGAGTTTCCTGGTCCTACCTTCCGATTTCCGGGGTGGGCGGATCAACGGTGTTTTGGGGAATGCCGGGTGCCTGTGGCTTAACGATCGGATGGCAATCGACGGAGATGGCACGCATTCCGCAGACGTTCGGCGCCGCGTTCGGTACCGCGTTCCGCGCTGCGCCCGCGCTGCATCCGCTCTGCGCCCGCGCTGTGTCCGCTCTGCGCCCGCGCTGTGTCCCGCGCTGTGTCCCGCGCTGCATTCCGTATACGACGTAATACCGCCGAGTAATCGGCCCACCACACGCGTAGACCCCCGCACCATGGCGGGATTTCGCCTATGCCATCATCGACGCCGCGCAGTCGGCCTTCCGATTTCGCCCCGGCGCCGGGTGGGGTTCCCGACGTAACGCGCCCGGACGAAACAAGGCCTTGCTGAGCCTCTCCCCGGCCTGCACATCACGGCCGCCTCCTCCGCTCGTTCCGAAGGGAACCCCCCGCCATGGGGCACATCGACCATTTCTCCTCGGGTGCGCTCACACCCGTGCTCGCCTATGTGATGTCGTGCGTCGGCGCATCACTCGGCCTCCTGTGCACGTCCCGGGCCCGCGCGCTGACCGGCTGGGCCCGCGTCGCCTGGTTCACGCTCGCCGCGGTCTCCATCGGCGGCACCGGCATCTGGGTCATGCACTTCGTCGCCATGCTCGGCTTCTCCGTCGAGGGCACGCCGATCCGCTACGACGTCCCGCAGACCGTGCTCAGCCTGCTGGTCTCCATCACTGTCGTGGCCGCGGGTCTGATCACCGCGGCGACCGGCAACGGCGGCTACCGGCGGCTCGCCGTCGGCGGCCTCCTGACCGGCGGCGGCGTCGCGGTCATGCACTACATGGGCATGTACGCGATGAACATGCACGGCCACCTGTCCTACGCCCCGGCCACCGTCGCCGCGTCCGTCGTCATCGCCGTGGTCGCCGCCACCGCCGCGCTCTGGTTCGCCCTCAACGTCCGCGGCCCGCTGGCCACGACCGGCGCCGCGCTGGTCATGGGCATCGCCGTGTGCGGCATGCACTACACCGGCATGGCCTCGCTGAGCGCGACCGTGCAGACGAGCACGGCGCCGGTCACCGGTGCGCAGGCGAGCAACTTCATCGCGCCGCTGATCACCGGCATCAGCCTGTTCACGGTCATCACACTGTTCGTCGTCGCGCTCTCCCCCACCGAGGACGAACTGCGCGAGGACGCCGACTTCGACGAACGCCTCGACCGGCTGTCCCGCGGCCGACAGGGCAGGCACGCCGGCACGCCGGGGCGGTGAGACGGAGCCGCCGGCCTGTCGGGCCGGCGGACTCCTGCGGCGTTCTTCGTTTTTTCGCGGTTCCGGCTTCGCGGTTCCGGCTTCGCGGTCCCGGCTTCGCGCTTCCGGCCTCGTGCGGCGTTCTTGGCTACAGGGGCGTGGCCGAGGCGGTGAGCGCCACGGCGGCTTCCGGCGAGTACAGGGAGAACGTCAGGGACTCGGTGAGGTAGAGCCGTACCGTCGTCGCGTCGTGCGACTCGTAGCCGATCGACAGGTCCTGGCCCAAGTGCAGGGTGAAGTCGCCGCCGCGCGTCGACATCAGTACCGCGCCCTGCAGCGCGGGCGCCCACACGATCTCGCCGCCGCCGGCCAGCACCCGGGCGACGTGCTCGCGGACCGGATAGCCGTGGTTGGACGTCTCGTTGACCGCCGTGTAGGCATCCGCGCCGAGGAGCAGCGCGTACGGCCCGCCCACACCCGCCAGGCGCAGCGCGGTGAGGCCGCGCGACACCGCGTCAGGGTAGTCCTCGACGCGCGGCGGCAGCGCCACCGCAGCGGTACTCGCGTCCGCGCGGATCCCCTGGATACCGACCGCGGCCCAGCCCTCGAACACGGCGCGGTCCTCGGCGAGCGCCATGGTGCGGGCCGCGTCCTTGACCGGCTGCCAGTCGGAGTCCGCGGAGCCGCGCAGCACGTCGTCGACGGCCTCCCGGTCCAGCTCGAACGGCACGCGCAACTCCACCAGATGCTGCGCCTCGCGCCGCCGCGCCTGGACGCCGTCGCCGGGCGAGTCCAGTGCCGTGAGGTGCCCGGTGCCGACGGCGGCCAGCGCGGTCCCCGACGGCCCGTCCAGGTCGACGACGCGGCGCGCGGCCAGGTGCAGCGTGAACGTGCGCTTCGCCTCCTCCTCGATTTCGGCCCAGGCGGCCTCGGAGACGGGGGCCAGTTCGCGGTGGAGGTTGTTCATCGGGCGTGCTCCTGTTCGGGCTTGCGGCTTGCGGCTTTCTGCTGGCGGGGGGGCGGGGTTCGGCTTTCGGCCGACGGCTTGGCTGCTGTTCCGGCCGCTGCGGCTGCGGTGGCTGCGATGGCTGCGGTGTCAGGCTTTGAGGCTGCCGATGCGGAGGGAGCCGGCGTGGGGGTCCGGCTCGGGCGTCGGTGCCGGGTCCGGCTCGGCACGGGTCGCGGGCGCCGGTTCCGTGGCGGCGCCGCTGCCGGCGGCCGGGTGGTCGGCGTCGAGCCACTCCTGCGACGGGACGAAGAACAATCCGCCGGTGACCGCGGTGGAGAAGTCCAGCAGGCGGTCGTGGATGCCGGGCGGGTTGCCGAGGAACATGTTGTCGATCATGCGTTCGGTGACCGACGGGGTGGCCGCGTAGCCGATGAAGTACGTCCCGAACTCGCCGCGGCCGAACGACCCGAAGGGCATGTTCCGGCGCACGATCTGCAGTTGGTTGCCCTCGTCGTCCTCGACGGTGTTGAGCGTGACGTGCGAGTCGGCGGGCTTCTCGTCGTCGTCGAGCTCGATGTCGGACAGCTTGGTCCGGCCGACGGCGCGTTCCTGGGCTTCGACGGTCAGGGCGTTCCAGCCGGTGAGGTCGTGCAGGTACTTCTGCACGATGACGTAGCTGCCACCCGCGAACTCGGGGTCGGTGTCGCCGACGATGGCGGCACGGTAGGCGGGGGAACCTACGGGGTTCTCCGTACCGTCGACGAAGCCGAGCAGGTCGCGGTCGTCGAAGTACTTGAACCCGTGTGTCTCGTCGACCACGGCGACGGCGCCTTCGAGGCGCGACATGAAGTGCGAGGCCAACTCGAAGCACAGGTCCATGCGGTGCGCGCGGATGTGGAACAGAAGATCGCCCGGGGTGGACGGCGCCCGGTGGATCCGCCCGACGCGTTCTTGGAACGGGTGCAGTTCGGCGGGCCGCGGGCCCGCGAAGAGCCGGCCCCAGACGTCCGAGCTGATCCCCGTGCACACCGACAGCGCGGCCTCCGGCACCCGGAACCCGACGGAGCGCGTGAGCGCGGAGATCTCCGGCAGCAGATCCCGGACCTGCTGCTCGCCACCCGGCTCGACCGTCACCACGAGAAACACGGCCGCGCTGGTCAGGGGGGCCAGCGCGGGTTGGGGCTCGGGGAAGGGGGAGGGGGACGGGATCATGCGCGGGCTCCTGGAGGACCGGTTGGTGCGTCGGGGGTCGGTTGGCCTGTGGGCGTGTGGGCCTGTGGGCGCGTGGCTTGTTTGCGGGTGGCTTGTTTGCGGGTGGCTTGTTTGCGGGTGGCTTGTTTGCGGGTGGCTTGTTTGCGGGTGGCTTGTTTGCGGGTGGCTTGTTGGTCTGGGACAGGGTGCCCCGGGGATGCGGGGGTGAATCCGGGACCAAGGGCCTGTATCGGGGGTTTGCGGGCACGGGTCGTCCGCGTCGTCACCCGGTGAGGTGGGGTCGCTACTCGAGGTGCTTGAGGAGGACGGAGAGATAGCTGTCGTCGGGGTCCTTCACGGCGGTCAGGAGGGTGACGGGGCCGTGGGCGGCGGCGTCGCGCAGCCCGGTGATGGCGTCCTGCTGCGCGGGACCGCCGAGTTCGGCGTCGTAGCGCTCGGCGAACTCGGGGAAGCGTTTGTCGGGGTCGGCGTGGAACCAGTTGCGGAGTTCGGTCGACGGGGCGACGTCCTTGGCCCAGTCGTCGAGGTGAGCCCGCTCCTTGCTGATGCCGCGCGGCCACAGCCGGTCGACCAACACCCGCCGCCCGCCATCCTGCTCCACCGGGTCGTAGATCCGGCGGAGGCGGAACGGGGCGTTGGCACTCGATTTGCCCATGGGGCCCGGCTGCCCGTTGGTGGGGTGAGGGAAACCGGGGTGGGTGGGGTGGGCCGTCGCCGCCGCGGGCGTGTGGGCCCGGGGTGGATCAGGCGGGGGCGTGCGGGCTCGGGGTAGGTGGGGGTGGCCTGCTGCTCACCGCGCGCGAGCTTGGGGGGCTTCAGGCGGTGGGGTGGCCTGCTGCCGCCACAGGGGTGCGGGCTCGGGGTGGATGAGGCGGGGGCGTGTGGGCCCGGGGTGGGTGGTTGGGGTGGCCTACTGCTCCCCGCGGGCTTGGGAGCTTCAGTTGGTGGGGGTGGTGGGGGTGGTGGGGGTGGCCTGCTGCCGCCACAGGCGTGCGGGCTCATCGGCGCGGTCGGAGGGGGCGATGTCCAGCCGATCCGCAGTTGGCACGCGGTAGCCGCGGGCCCGTTGTCCCGGCCGTGCGGCGCGGCCGCGGGCGATCCGGCTCGGTTACCGGGCCGCCGGGGTGGTCATCTCGGGGACTGGTCCGGGACATCGACGCGTCACGCGGGTGGCCGATAATGCGTGGACCAGACCAGTGGGCGGGGTCGGTGGGGCCGGTCTTGTCCGTCCTGTCCGCGCACTGTCGGATCGCACGCGGGCGACCGCGAGAAGAGAGTCAGAGAACCCGAATGACCCGAGACGCGCTGAGTTCCGCGGCCCCGCTGGACGTCGCTCCGGCCGACGGTGCCGGCATAGCCGCCACCGAGGTCATGGGCATTGCGCTGGTCGCGCACGACAGTTGCAAACCGGACATGGTGGCGTGGGCGCTGGAGCACCGCGAGGTGCTCGCGCCGCACCGGTTGTACGCCACGGGCACCACGGGCGGCTTGGTCGCCGACGCGACGGGGCTTTCGATCGTGCGCTTCCGCAGCGGGCCGCTCGGCGGCGACCAGCAGGTCGGCGCGCGGATCGCCGAAGGCGACGTCGATCTGCTGATCTTCTTCTGGGACGCGCTGACCGCGCAGCCCCACGAGCCCGACGTCCGGGCGTTGCTGCGCCTGGCCGTACTCGCGAACGTCCCGGTCGCGTGCAACCGGTCGACCGCGGACTTGGTGATCACGTCCCCGCTGCTCGGCGGCGCGACGCGGGAGCACGTGGACACCCGGCTGGCGGGCCGCGTCGCCTCCTGAGGCGACGAGCGGGGCGCCGCGCGTCCGTTGGCACGCAGCCCGGCCGCGTAGGCGCGTCGGACAAGCCAGCCGCGCAAGCCGGTCGGCCGGGCCGGCCAGCCGCGGTCACGGTGAGCCCAAGGCGCCCCCGTCACTGCCCGAACTCCCCGCGAGCCAAGCCACAACCCACCTGCCTCGCACAGCACAACGCCCGCACCAGTCGGCCCGGGCAGCCCCCGTGGCTGCCCGGGACCCCCGACCGGCGTAGGTCAAGCCACAACCCCGCCCGGCGCGCACAGCACAACGTCCGGCACCGGCCGGTCCGGTCGGCCCTCGTCCGTCCGACCTCGCCTCCGGCGCGTCACGCCACAGCCTCGCGAACCACGCCCCACCCGGCACCGACCCGGCCCAGGCAGCCTCGACGTCGCCTGCCCGGACGCGAGGCCGATCAAGCCACAGCCGCGCCTGACCAGCCGCGCATCGGCCGGCACCGGCCAGACCCGACAGCCCCGTCGCCGCCCGAACTCGGCCGGCGTGAGTCAAGCCACAGCCGCAACTGACACACACCGCACACACACACCGACAGCCGCGGCCCAGCCACCTCAGCAAAGCCCCGGCCGCCCCACGCGGACTCGCCCCGAGGCGCGTCACGCCGCGGCCTCACTTGAACCACGCCCCGGGCCGGCACTGGCCGGCCCAGGCAGCCCCCCGTCGCCGCCTGGACTCGCCCGCCCGCCCGTAACCGAGCCAAACCACAGCTCACCTGACGCGCACCACACAACACCGGCACCCGGCCGCGGCCCAGGCAGCCCCCGTCGCTGCCTGGACTCGCGCCGGAGGGGGTCAAGCCGCAACCCTGCCTGCCGGACACCGCACACCGCCGGCACCAGCCGATCGGGGCAGAACCGTCGCCGCCCGAACTCGCCCCGGAGCCGATCAAGCCACGCCCCCGCATGACACGCACCGCGCAGCGCCCGACGCCGACCGACCGGGCAGCCCCCGTGGCTGCCCGGGCTCGCCTCGGAGCAGGCCACAGCACAGCTCCGGGGAACCTGACTCGCACCACCCGGCACCACCCGGCCCAGGCAGCCCCCCGTCGCCGCCCGGGCCGGTCGGCTCAGCCGGTTCGTTGCGTGGACGAACCGGCGCGGCGTTCGGCTGCGGCGCGCTGGGCATCGGCAGCCGTTCGACCGGTCAAGGAGCACCGGCCGCCCGGGGCACTCATGCACCCCCGTCGGGCATGTGTGTCGTGCGGCCTGGCTCCCTTTGTTCCGCCAACGATTGAGACGCGAAAAGGTCGCGCTCACCGACGGCGACGCGCTCGTCCGGGGGACCCGGGAAGCGCGAGACGTCGAACACGCGGACGAAACCGCACCACCGCCCCGCCCGCAACCAGCGCCCGTCACCCGTCGGCCACCACACCTCGTCCTGCAAACCGCCGACACCACGCCCCGGTTACGGCCGGAAGGCAGGCAGCCACGCAGGCACGCAGACAGTCAGGCAGTCAGGCAGTCAGGCGCACAAAACCTCGACAGACGGCGGGGCCAACGACCAACGCCCAGGACAGCGTCCCGACAAGGCCGACACCCCAGGCCATCCCCTCACCGGTTGGGCAGGCCACTTGCGCTTGCGAGCCGGCGCCCCGCGCCCTGCGCGTCATCACAGACCCGCCAAGCTTCATCGCAACGCCCCCGCCCCCACGGCCGAAGCCACAGCCCCGGCAGCCCCACCCCTCCGCGGCAGCCCGGGCAACCGGTGCGTCAGCGCAGCACCCCCGCACCGCCCACACCACAGTCCCGCCGCGACAACGCTGAGCGTGTGCGACCGGGCAACCAGCCGCAGCCCGGCTCCTCAACTCCACGCAGAACCCACAACACCGCAACGCCTCACCGCGTAACCGCCACGCCGCAGCGCACACACCCCCCAGGGCCAGCAGCGCCGCCCAACGCCGGACCAGAGCCCCACGCAGCCGACGCCCCCAAAGCCGGCCACGCAATCCCACCCGACACTCCCACTCCCACTCCCACTCCCACTCCCCCTACCCCACCCGCATCCCCAACCCCACCGCGATAACCGCCGCCTGCTCCACCCCGATCAACGCCCCCCGCAGGTCCACCGTCAGCGGCTCCAGGGAACTCAGGTCGCTCCCCCGCAGGTCCGCATCCGTGAACTTGGCGCCGCGGAGCTGCGCCCCGGACAGGTCGCAGCCCGTGACCGTGGCCTTCGTGAAGACCGCCGCGCCGAGGTCCGCCTCGCGCAGCCTTACCCCGTCGAAGGTGGACTGCTTCAGTTCCGCGCCGGCCAGCCCCACGAACGACCAGTCGCCGCCGTCCACCTCGAACGCGGCGAACGAGCAGCGGGTGAACTGGCTGCCCATCAGCTTGCAGTCGGTGAACTGCACGTCGAAGAAGGTGCAGTTGCGGAACGTGCAGTTCGTGAACGCCGCACCGGTGTGCCGGGAGGCGTTGAACATCACGTTGGCGAACGTGCAGCCGGCGAAGACGGCGCCGTCGTCGACGACCTCCGTCCAGTCGCCGTCGACGAACGAACAGTCGCGGAAGGTGCGCCCGGACAGGTCGCGGGCGTACCAGTCCTCGCCCGTGTAGACCTCGTCGCGGGAATCCTCCGGCGTGTCATCTGTTGTCGTCATCATGACCTCGCTGTTGCGCACCACACCGTTCTCGGTCCTCGATCGGTCGCGGACCCGGCGCGGCGAACCTTATCCTCGGGCGCTGGCGTCGACGGTCGCGTTCGCCCGGAAGGCCGAAGCGTGGGGGTACCGCCGGTTCTGGGTGTCGGAGCATCACGGGGTGCCGGGGGTCGCGGGGTCGGCGCCGACGGTGTTGGCCGCCGCGGTGGCGGCGGCCACGGAGACGATCCGGGTGGGCACCGGCGGCGTGATGCTGCCGAACCACCGGCCGATGGTGGTGGCGGAGCAGTTCGGCGTGCTGGAGAGCCTGTTTCCGGGGCGGATCGACATGGGGCTCGGGCGCTCGGTGGGGTTCACCGACGGGATCCGGCGGGCGCTCGGCCACGGCAAGGACGCGGCGGCCGGATTCTCCGCGCAACTCGACGAACTGCTGGGCTTTTTCACGGGTGATCAGGCGATGTACCCGGACGTCCACGCCCGCCCGGCCGAGGGCCTGCGTCCCGCGCCGTTCGTGCTCGCGACCAAAGACGGCGCCGAGATCGCGGCGCGGGCGGGCCTGCCGCTGGTCATCGCGCCGCTCGGCGGCGACGACGAGCGGCTGCTGCGCTCGATCGAGGCGTACCGCACCGGCTTCAGGCCGTCGCCGTGGGCCGGCGCGCCCTACGTCGTCGTGGCGGGAACGGTGGCGGTTGCGGAGACCGACGCCGCCGCCGAGGAGCTGCTGGTCCCGGAGGCCTGGTCGGCGGCGTATTCGCGGACGCACGGGGTGTTCCCGCCGCTGGTGCCCGCGGCCGAGGTGCGCAGCCTGGCGATGACGGACCGGGAGCGGACCTACTTCGCCGACGCCCTCCGCGGCCAGATCCGCGGCACCGCCGACCGGGTCGAGGACGAACTGGGCGCGATACTGGGCCGCACCGGCGCCGACGAGTTCCTGGTGACCACGAGCACCTACGATCGCGACGCACTGGACGACTCCTTCGCGCGCCTCGCCGCCCTGACCACAGCAACGGCACCGGCAACCGCAAGGACAACAGCACCGGCACCGGTCACCACACCCTGAGCCTCGCGCCCTCCCCGAAGACACCCCGCACCCTTGCCCCCGTCAAGAAAACCTGTTTTCCTGCTGCAAGCCCCACCGGCCGAGCCCCACAGGCCCAAGCAGACCAGGAGCCCCCCGATGAAATTCGCCGAGATCGAACGCCCGGCCGCCGGTGTCGCCCTGGTGCGGATGAACCGCCCCGACCGGCTCAACGCGCTGAGCCCGAGTCTGGTCTCCGACGTGTACGCGGCCTTCCGTTCGCTCAACCGCGAGCGCGGCATCCGCGCGATCGTGCTGACCGGCGCGGGCCGGGCGTTCTGTTCCGGTGCCGACCTCAGCGGCGACCCGGACCCGGCGCCCGATGCCGAGGGGCGCGGCAAGGTCGGGCTCGTGTACCGGACGCAGGAGCACCTGGTCGATCTGATGCTGGCCGTCCACGAATGCGAGAAGCCGGTGATCGCGGCCGTGCACGGCGCGGCGGTCGGCGGCGGTCTGGCGCTGGCGCTCGCCTCGGACCTGCGGGTCGCGGACACGACCGCGAAGTTCGGGTCGGTGTTCATCAAGGTCGGGCTGTCGTCCGCGGATGTCGGTACGAGCTACCTGCTGCCGCGTCTGGTCGGCCCCACGCGGGCTGCCGAACTCATGCTCACCGGGCGGCACTTCAGCGCCGAGGAGGCGGACCGCTACGGCATGCTCAACGCGCTCACCCCGGAAGGCGAGCACGTCGACGAGGCGCTGGGGCTCGCCGGGCTGATCGCGGAGAACTCCGAGTACGGCGTGTGGATGACGAAGAAGGGCGTGTGGGCCGGCATCGAGGCGGGCAGCTTCCGCCAGCAGCTCGAACTGGAGAACCGCACACAGGTGTTGGGCACCTTCACCGGCAACATGACGGAAGCCGCGGCGGCGTTCCGCGAGCGCCGCGCGCCGGTGTGGCAGGACATGTAGGCGACCGGCGGGGATGAACGGCGGGCAGTCCCCGCCGTACACACGAGGGTCTCGGTTCACGCGACGGCTGCGGCCCAACGGCCGCTGCCCGGCGGTCATACCGCCGGGCAGCGGCCGTCGTGTTCGTTCAACGGCGGTGGCGTTCGTTCATCCCGTTCCGCTCACCCGCCGGACGTCATCCGGCAGTACCGCGGCGACGCACGGCGATCACGAGCACAGTTCCCATCGCGATCAGTCCCAGGCCGCCGACCACGCCGAGGCCCACCTGCGCCCCGGTGCTGGGGAGACGGCCCGAGCCGCCGGACGTACCGAACCCGCCGGGACCGCCCGGCCCGTCCGGCCCGCCCGGCATGTGACCACCGGAGCCACCCTCACCGCCCCCGGAAACCCCGGGCGGTGGCGTCGTCCCACCGGAGCCGGAAGGCGAGGACTCCGGAGGACCGGAGGACGTCGGGCCGCCGGTCGGCCGTCCGCTCGTCGGCGGCACGGACGTCGGCGGTTCACTCGTCGGCGGCTGCGAAGTCGGAGGCCCCGAAGTCGGCGGCCCCGAAGTCGGAGGCCGAGACGTGTACGGCGGCCGCGACGTCGACGGTGTCGAGGTGGGCGGCCGCGAGGTATACGGAGGCCTCGACGTCGGCGGCGCAGATGACGTCGGAGGCTTGGACGTGGGCGGCCCGGACGTCGGAGGCCCAGACGTCGGAGGCCCCGAAGTCGGAGGCCCGGACGTAGGCGGCCCAGACGTCGGAGGCCCCGAAGTCGGAGGGCCTGACGTAGGCGGCCCAGACGTAGGCGGCCCAGACGTTGGAGGCCCGGACGTAGGCGGCCCAGACGTCGGAGGCCCAGACGTCGGAGGCCCAGACGTCGGCGGCCCAGACGTCGGCGGCCCAGACGTCGGCGGCCCCGAAGTAGGCACCGGCGGCGAAGTCGTCTCCCCCGTGCACACCACCTCCACATGCCCCAACTCGGCCTTGACGATGGACCCTTGGTACACGACGGCGCCGTTCAGGTCCCGGAGCGTTCCGCTCACCGTGACGTCGACGCCCGCGCTGGCGGTCGAGCCCGCCGCCGGGGCGCCGCCCGGTGGGCGGTGGTACTCCGTGAACTGCACGGTCAGCGTGCTCGGTCCCAGGTTCGGTGCGTTCAGGTCCGCGCCGGTGACGTCGAGGGTGGTGGTCCCGGGTGACACCTGGCGGCCGGCGATCTCGATCTCGTCCGCGCCGGTGTGCGCGTAGGCGAACGCGGTCTCCAGGTAGGGCGGCGGTACGCACTCGGCGTAGGTGTCCACGTCGCCGGTCGTCCCCTCCGTCACCGGATCGAACCGGATGAGGGGCGGGGCGCCTACCGGCGTCGGGTGGATGTGTACTGCCACCGCGGCGGCGTGGACCTGGGCGTAGACCTTCGCGGTCTGGTTGGACGTGCGCACGGCCTCGGTGCCGAACGAGGCGTAGGACAAAACGCCGTCCGGGTCGGAGAAGTCGCCGGATTCGTCCTGGCCGAGCGGTGGCGTGCCGGCGATGCCGTACGAACCGGTGAAGGCCGAAGCCCCCAGGGCGTCGACGTCGTCGATGGTGAGTTTGATGAGCCGGGCGTTCGCGGACGGCACTTCTGCGGCGGCAGCCGTCGGATCCGCCGAGTAGGCGAACAGTGCGCCTGCGGCGACCGCGCCCGCAGCCGCGACGGCCAGGGGCACGGCATGCCGTTTCAGGCCGATAGATAAAGACATGAGCGATTTGTAACAGTGATGCGGTGTCGCCCTCCGGGACCAACACCCGCCAGCGGGTTACGTCACTTACTTGGTCGCACAGTCGGTCGCACGGTCGGTCGCACAGTTGGTCGCACGGCCAGGCAGCCCGTACCCGCCCGTGTGCCGCGTCCCCTACCCCCGCGTCGGAAGCGCCGACGGCCGCCGTCCCCGGGTCGGGGACGGCGGCCGTCGGTTCGCGTGCGCGCCGTGCGTCAGCCCTGCGCCCCCGACTCGCCGAGCTGTCCGCGCCGGGCCTGTTCCGCGGCGCCCGCGGCGTCGGCGCGGCCGCGGTTGTAGGCGTCCATGCTGGCCTTGGCGTTGACCGATTCGCGTTCGGCGCTCTCCAGCCAGCGGTCCCAGCGGGCGCGCATCGGCATGACGAGGCCGCCGCCGACGCCGACGATCAGGATGCCGGCGATCGTGGCGAGGACCGCGACCAGCACCGGGCCGGTCACCGAGGTGGCGATCTGCGCCTGGCTCAGGGCGGCGATGGTGCCGAGGGCGACGATGAACGCCCAGGCGATGGTGGCGACGGTCTTGCCGTACGAAACGCCGCCGAGGGCCCCGCCGATGATGTCGCGCACCGCGCGGGCGATCGCCATGGTGACGACGATGATGAGGAGCGCGACGATGGCCTTGGGCAGCCACAGCACGATGCTGCGCAGCAGGTCGCTGACGGGGTTCGGGCCGAAGACCCCGAAGCCGAGTTGAAGGACCATCAGCATGATGGCGTAGTAGACGACTTTGCTGACGATGGCGGTGGCGTCGTACGTCGAGTTCTGCAGCATCCCGGCGACGCCGCCGCGTTCGGAGACCTTCTCGAATCCGACCTTGCGCAGCACGCGGTCGACGACCCGGGCGATCAGCTTCGCGATCATCCAGCCGACGACCATGATGATGGCGAAGGCCACCAGCTTGGGGATGATCCTGGCGATGCTGGTCCAGGCATCGGTGAACCCCTGTCCGAAGTCGACGGACAGGGCGAGGCTCTGCGTCATGCGCATATCTCTCTGCTGCGGGAAGGTGCGCGGCGCGGCCTTCGAAGGCCTTGCGCCGCGCCGGATGTGCGCTCCGTGGTAGCACCGCCGAGCGGGCGGTGTCCCGCCGCGAACCGCGGAACTAGGCCGAGCGGGTGGGCGTCCCGCCCGTTCGAGGGACAGGCGGGTCCACTCGACGGCTGCGGCGGGAACGCGCAGGTCCGGGCGGGCGCGCGGCCCCGGGCCGGGACGAAACATCCGGATGGGATGATGGTCGGACGGAGCGAGATAAAGGACCGCGCATGACCACGCCTGCCCCTGTTGTGACCGCCGCCGACCGTGCCGCCGCCGGCACGGTCCTGGCCCGTGAAGCCGCGCGGTTCGCCGGCTTCGGCTGGATGCGGGGCACCTCCGGCAACTTGTCGGTGGTGGTGTCGCGCGAGCCGCTGCGGCTGGCCGTGACGGCGAGCGGGCTGGACAAGGGCGAGTTGGATCCGGACGACCTGGTCGTGGTGGACGGTTCCGGTACGCCGGTGCCTGCCGACCAGGGTCCGGGTGCGCCGCGCAAGCCGTCCGCGGAGGCGGGGCTGCATGCGCGTGTGGTGGCGCTGACCGGTGCGGGTGCGGTGTTCCACGTGCACACGCTGCATGCGGTGCAGGCGGCGCGGCACTGGCCGAAGGGCGTCGAGCTGAGCGATCTGGAGATGCTGAAGGGCATCGGCCGGTCGGCGCACGGCGAGACGGTCGTGATCCCGGTCATCGAGAACAGCCAGGACATGGGCGAGTTGGGCGACCGGCTGGAGGCGGCGATGGTGCCGGGTGTGCCTGCGGTGCTGGTGGCCTCGCACGGCATGTACGTGTGGGGCGAGGACCCGATGCAGGCCCGCCACCACACCGAAATCGTGCAGTGGCTGCTGGAGTTCCGCCTCACGGAGGGCTGAACGGCCTCTGGAAGACGACGCGCACGACAAGGAACCCCCGTGGCTGCCACGGGGGTTCCTGTTTTCGCTGGCGTTCCTGTGTCGCTGGGGTTCCTCTCTCGCTGGGGTTCCTCTATCGCTGGGGTTCCTGCGTTGCCGGAAGAGAGCCGGAGCGCTTCAGCGTCCCGGTTCCACCACTCCGTCCTCGCTGACGATCGCGTCGATCAGGCGTGCCGGTGTGACGTCGAAGGCCGGGTTGAATGCGCGCGAGCCCGCGGGTGCGACCCGGATGCCGCCCCATTCGAGGACCTCGGCTTCGGGGCGCTCCTCGATCTCGATGGCGCCGCCGTCCGGGGTGGCGTCGTCGAAGGTCGTGCGGGGCGCCGCGACGACGAACGGGATCCCGGCGTCCGCGCAGGCCAGGGCCACGCCGACGGAGCCGATCTTGTTGGCGGTGTCGCCGTTCTTGGCGATGCGGTCGGCGCCGATGATCGCGACGTCGACGAGTCCGCGCAGAACGGTACTGGCGGCGGCGCCGTCGGGCTGCACGAAGTGCGGGATGCCTTCCTGGTCGAGTTCCCAGGCGGTGAGCCGGGAGCCTTGCAGGAGCGGCCGGGTCTCGTCGGCGTAGACGACCTCGAGGACGCCGCGGGCGTGGAGTTCGCGGATGATGCCGAGGGCGGTGCCCCAGCCGGCGGTGGCCAGCGAGCCGGTGTTGCAGTGCGTGAGGACGCGCAGCGGGCGGCGTTCGACGCGGGCGAGGATCCAGTCGGCGCCGTGGGCGCCGATGGCGCGGTTCGCGGCGACGTCTTCGCGGACGACCGCGTCGGCTTCCGCGACGACGGCGGCGACGCCCTGCGGGAGGAACGGGAGGACGCGGTCTACGCCGCCGGCCAGGTTGACGGCGGTGGGCCGGGCGTCGCGGATGCGGCGGATCTCCGTGTCGAGGCGGTCCGCGTCCCAGCCTTCGCGGGCGGCCTGGAGCATGGCGATCGCCACACCGTACGCGCCTGACGCGCCGAGCGCGGGGGCGCCGCGGACGGCGAGGCGGCGGATGGCGTCGACGAGGGTGTCGACGTCGGAGGCGTCGAGGGTGACCAGGCGTCCGGGGAGGGCGGTCTGGTCGATCAGGTGGAGTCCGGTGCCGTGCCAAGTGAGCGTGCGTATACCGGAGTCGGCGTCTGCGGGCGGGGTGCTGGGGGCCACGTGCGGTTCCCTGGGGTGTGCGGGTTCGGCCGGTGTTCGGCCGGTGTTCGGCCGGTCGGGGCGCCGGCGAGGGCGGTTCCGGCCCGTCGATCGTATGACCAGGGTGTTAACGGGATGCAAACGGATCCGTGGGGCCCAGTCCCGTGAACCTCCCGAATCGCGGACATGTCGGCCGGGGCGGTTCGCGGGGGTGATATCTTCCCGGGCACCGACCCGATCCGATCATCGGACCGGTCGCCGATCGTCGGAAATTCCGCGCATCCGGGAGGAGGTCAGCCGTGGCCGAGCCGTACCGCGCCGAGCGCATGCCCGTAGGCATCGACGCCGATTTCGCGATGCTCGGGGAATCCCACGGCTGTCCGATGGTGTCCCTGCCCCCGGCCCGCCGCGTGGCGCCCGTCCGCGGCTGTTGTCGCCGCGGCCGCTGAACCGCGCCGAGCACGACGGAGTCCGCCCGGCCCCAGCCCCACGGCACCACAACCGCGCGACCCGCGCCCCAAGCCTCCGCACCACCGCAGTTCCGCGTACGTCCCGCTGTCGCGCCCGCCCCCGCGCGCAGCCTTGCCCGAGGATCCCCATGCACGTGTTTTCCCGCCGGACCACACCCGGCCGCATCGTCCTGGCCGCCGTCGCGGTGACCACCGCGCTCGCCGCCACCGCCTGCAACGCGAACGACAAGAAGGACTCGGCCGCCCCGGCCGGGGACGGCAAGGCCAAGGGCAAGAACGTCGTCCTCGTCACGCCCGAGCCGATCGGCGTCAACGACTTCCTCAAGCTCGCCAAGCAGGGCGTCGAGGCCTCCGCCTCCGCGGCCGGCGGCACGTCCAAGGTGCTGGAGAGCAAGGACCCGACGGCGCTGCAGCAGAACGTGGAGAGCGCGGTGCGGCAGAAGCCCGCCGTGGTCGTCGCGGTCGGCTTCGAGTTCAACGACGTCATCGCGCAGCAGGCGCAGGCCAACCCGGCGCAGCAGTTCCTCCTCGTCGACTCGTGCACCGACAAGGCGTTCCCGAACGTGACGTGCGCGGTGTTCCGCGAGCACGAGGGCGCGTTCCTGGCCGGTGCCGAGGCGGGCCTGCTCACCAAGTCGGGCAAGACCGGCGCGGTCGTGGCGATCGACTCGCCGCAGATCCGCCGCTTCTCCGACCCGTTCGGTGCGGGCGCCAAGCAGACCAACGCGAACAGCTCGTTCACCCAGCTGTTCGTGGGCGGGCAGAACCCGTTCAACGACCCGGCGCGGGCCAGCGAGCAGACCACGTCGCTGAAGACCAAGGGCGTCGACACGGTCATGGGTGCCGCGTCCGCGGCGGGCAACCTCGGCGTGTTCAACGCGGCGAAGACGGACGGCCTGCAGGTGTGGGGCGTGGACGTCAACCAGTGCCCGCAGGCGCCCGGGTCGGTCGTCGACAACGTGATCAAGCACACGGACGTCGCGGTGCAGAAGGGCGTCGACCAGATCCTCAACGCGACGCCGGGCGGCGTCGTGTCGTACGGCCTCAAGGAGGGCGGCATTTCGCTGACCTCGCTGGAGCCGGGCCTGGAGAACTCGCAGTGCGGCATCGCGCAGCACCCGGACATCGTCAAGACCGTCCAGGACCTGCGTGCCCAGATCGTCGACGGCCGCCTGCAGGTGGCCGACCCGGTCAAGGGCTGAGCAAGGGCTGAGCAGCCAGAGCCGACCCGTCGGGGCCGATCCCCGACTCCCCGGCACGGCCGGGCACCCGCGACGGGTGCCCGGCCGTCCGGGCCGCCCGGAACGGATCCCGCACCGATGACCGACCCCCAGACGCCCACCGAGCCCGGTGCGGCCGCGCCCGGCGTTCCCGAGGTCGAACTGCGCGGCATCGTCAAGCGGTTCCCCGGCGTGCTCGC
The DNA here is from genome assembly GCF_049534875.1 of Uniformispora flossi. Taxonomy (NCBI): domain Bacteria; kingdom Bacillati; phylum Actinomycetota; class Actinomycetes; order Kitasatosporales; family Streptomycetaceae; genus Uniformispora; species Uniformispora flossi. The sequence continues at coordinate 42,851 of NZ_JBMULZ010000009.1, read as the reverse complement.
CTGCGACCGGGTGGACTTGTCCGTCGCGGCCGGCGAAGTGCACGCGCTGATGGGCGAGAACGGCGCGGGCAAGTCGACGCTGATGTCCGTGCTGTACGGGCTGCAGCGGCCGGACGCCGGCCGGATCCTGCTGCGCGGCACCGAGCACGCGTTCACGTCGCCGCTGCAGGCGATCGACGCCGGGCTCGGCATGGTGCACCAGGGCTTCAAGCTGTTCCCGTCGCTGTCCGTGACGGAGAACGTGGTGTACGGCGCGGAGCCGCGCCGCCGCGGCTTCGTCGACCGGGCCGCGTCCCGTGCGAAGGTCGCCGACCTCGTCGAGCGGCACGGCCTGCACGTGCCGCCGGACGCCCGGGTCGGCGACCTGCCGGTAGGTGTGCAGCAGCGCGTCGAGATCCTCAAGCTGCTCTACCGCGACGCCCGGGTGCTGATCCTGGACGAGCCGACGGCGGTGCTGACCCCGGCGGAGGCCGACCGGCTCCTCGACGTGGTCCGCGGCCTGGCCGCGGCCGGGCGGACGGTGCTGCTGGTCACCCACAAGCTGCACGAGGTGATGGCGGTCAGCGACCGCGTCACGGTGTTGCGGGACGGCCGGGTGACCGCGCGCATGGCCACCGCCGACACCGGTCCGGCGGAGATCGCCGCGGCCATGACGGGCCGTCAGGTCGATTTGGACCGCACCCACCCGGCGGGCGTGCCGGGCACCGACGTGCTGGCCGTGGACGGGCTGACCGTCGGCCCGAAGGGTGGAAAGCCGCTGGTCGACGCGGTGTCGCTGCGGGTCCGCGCGGGCGAGATCGTCGGCGTCGCGGGGGTCGCGGGCAACGGGCAGAGCGAACTCGTCGAGGCGCTCGCCGGGCTGCGGCCCGCGACGGCCGGGCGGGTCGTCGTCGCCGGGACCGAGGTCGTGTCCGGCGGCAAGGGCGCGAGCGTCGCCAAGCGTCGCGCGGCCGGGCTGGCCTACGTGCCGGAAGACCGCGCCGAGGTCGGCGCGGCCCGCACCGCTCCGCTGGCCGACAACCTGGCCATGGGCTTCCACCGCCGCGCCCCGATCGCCGGACGCGGCGGCCTGCTGTCCCGGGCCGCGATCCGCGCGCACGCCGCATCGGTCATCGACCGGTTCGCGGTCAAGGCGGCCTCCGGGGCGGTGCCGATCGGCACGCTGTCCGGCGGCAACCAGCAGAAGGCGATCCTGGGCCGCGAGATCACCCACGACGCGCCGCTGCTGGTCGTCGAGCAGCCGACGCGCGGCGTCGACATCGGCTCGATCGAGAACATCCACGCCCGCCTGGTCGAATACCGCGACGCCGGGCACGGCATCCTGCTGGTCTCCGCGGAGCTGAGCGAGATCCTCGCACTGTCCGACCGCGTCCTCGTGATGTACGACGGCCGCGTGGTCACCGAACTCCCGCGCGACGCCGCCGACGCGGCGACGATCGGACTGGCGATGGCGGGCGGGACACCGGGGGTTCCGGCGCAGCGGACCGGCGACGACGCCGAGCACCATGCGGCCGACGCCGCCTCGGACCCTGCCTCGGACCCTGCCGCGGGCACCGCCTCGGGCGCCGCCTCGGACATCACCGCGAACGCCGCCGACCGCGCGCCCGCCCCCGACTCCCCCGCCACTCCCGCCCCGACCGAGGGGGAAGCCGACCATGCCTGACCTGTCCTCGCCGGCCGCCGCGAAGCCGCCCAAGGGCGGCGCGGCGGCCCGCTTCTCCCCCGCCGCGGCCGCACGCACGGTCGTGTTCTCCCCCGTGACCGTCTCGATCGTCGCCGGGTTCGTCGTCGGCGCGATCATCCTGGCGAGCACCGGTGCCGCGCCGCTGGCCGCCTACCAGGCGATCTTCGAGAGCGCGTTCGGCTCGGACGGCATCGGGGACACGCTCAACAAGTCGATCCCGATCGTCGGCATGGCCGTCGCGCTGGCGATCCCGCTGCGCGCCGGGCTGGTCAACCTCGGCGGCGACGGGCAGCTCGTCCTCGGCGCGCTCGCGGCCGCAAGCGTCGGGTTGTACTCGCCGTTCCCAGCGCCGGTCACGGTGGTGCTGGCGGTGCTCGCGGGTGTCCTCGCGGGCGGGCTGTGGGCCTCGCTGGCGGCGCTGTTGGAGAACGCATGCGGGGTGCCGCTGCTGGTGAGCAGCCTGCTGCTCAGCTATCCGGCGGTGTCGCTGGTGTCGTACCTGATCCGTTTCCAGCTGCTGGAGAAGGGCTCGGGCATCCCGCAGAGCGAGAAGCTGCCGGAGGGCGTGCGGCTGCCGGAGTTCGCGCAGGACGGCGGACTGGGCACCGGCATCAGCATCGGCATCTTCCTGGTCGCCGCGGCGGCGCTGGTGTTCGCGTTCGTCGAGGCCCGCACCGCGGCCGGGTTCGAGGTGCGGATGACCGGGCGCGGGGCGCGGTTCTCCGCATACGCGGGCGTGGACCGGCCGCGGCTCACGCTCAAGCTGATGTTCGCGTCCGGCGGCCTGGCCGGGCTGGTCGGCGCGATCACCGTGCTCGGCTTCCCGTTCCGGCTGGTCGACGGCGCGCTCACCTCGCCCGGCTACACGTGGACGGGCCTGCTGGCCGCGCTGCTGGCCGCCGCGTCGCCGCTCGGCACGCTCGTCGCCGGGTTCTTCTTCGCGGCGCTGACCATCGGCGGGTTCGGCATGGAGCAGGAGACCGCCGTGCCGCAGCAGCTCACGTCGGTGCTCCAGGCCGTCATCATCCTGTTCCTCGCGGTCCGCACCGGCGTGTTCGCCAAGGGCGGGTGGCTGCGGCGTTTCCGGCCCGGCGGCCGGGCGCCCGATCCGAAGGCCACGGAGAGTCCCGGGGAAGCTCCGGTGGACGTTCCGGTGGAAGCCGCCGTGAAGGCCGCTGTGGAAGGGGGGCGCTGACATGTCGTTCGACGCCGAACTCGTCTTCTCCGCACTGCGCGCCCTCACCCCCGTACTGTTCGCCGCCCTCGGCGGCGCGCTGTGCGAGCGCGCGGGCGTGTTCAACGTGTCCCTCGAAGGGACCATGCTCACCGGCTGCTTCGCCGCGGTCGCGGGCAGCTGGTATAGCGGCAGCGCGTGGGGCGGCGTCCTCGCCGCGGTCATCGCGTCCACCGCCTTCTCGGCGATCCTCGCGGTCGGCGCGGTCAGCCTGGGCGCCGACGCGGTGGTGGTGGGCATCGCGCTCAACCTCCTCGCGGTCGGCCTGACCGGGTTCCTGCTGCGCACCGTGTTCGGGACGACCGGCACGTTCGGCGACCCGGGCCTCGACGGGCTCGACCCGGTGGACCTGCCCGGCATCGAGTCGATCCCGTTCGTCGGCAAGGCGATCTCCGGGCATTCTCCGCTCGTCTACCTGTCGTGGGTCGTCGTCGCGGTGATCGCCGTGCTGCTGTCCCGGCACCCGTGGGGCCTGCGGCTGCGCGGCGTCGGCGAGGCCCCGGAAGCCGCGCAGAGCCTGGGCGTCAGCGTCACCCGCTACCGCTACGCCGCGGTCCTCGCCTCGGGTGCGCTGTGCGGGCTCGCCGGCGCGCAGCTGTCGTTGGGCAACGTGACGCTGTTCTCCGAGAACATGACCGCCGGACGCGGCTGGATCGCGGTCGTCGCGGTCATGCTGGGCCGCGCGCTGCCGGTCGGCGTGCTGCTCGCCGGGCTGCTGTTCGGGCTCGTCGAGGCGATCGGCTTCCGCCTCCAGGGCGAGGGGATGCCGCAGCAGGCCGCCGATGCGGCACCGTATGTGATGACCTTGATCGCGCTGTTCCTGGCGACCCGGCCGCGGTTCCGCGACCGCCGCCTGGTACGGCGTCCGAGATCCGGGCCACCGTCGGAAGCCCCGTCCGAAGCACCGGCCGATTCGTTCGGGCCCGCCGGTGCCGCAAGTCCCGCCCCCGCATTGGAGCCGAAGCCGTGAGCACCCCCGCCAACGCCGCGTCCCGTCCCGCCGTGCTGCCGATCACGAAGATCCCGTCGTCGGGGCTGCCCGCCTACGCGCTCGTGGTCGGCGACCCGGCGCGCGCCGGGCTGGTCGCGCAGCTGCTGGACGGCGCCGAGCAGATCGGCGCCAACCGCGAGTACGTCACCTACCGCGGCACGTGGCGCGGCGTCGACCTGGTCGTGTCGTCGCACGGTGTCGGCGGGCCCGGCGCGGTGTGCCTGTTCGGCGAACTGGCCGAGGCCGGGGTGACGACGCTCATCCGCCTGGGCACCGCGGGTGCGCTGGCGCGCGGCATCGGGGACGGCGACCTGGTGGTGGCCGAGGCCGCGGTCCGCGACGACGGTGTGACGCAGCAGCTCGTGCCCGCCGAGTTCCCGGCGTTCTCGACGCCCGAGGTCACCCTCGCGCTGCAGGCGGCGGCCCGCGAGCACGACGCGCCGCACCACCGCGGCACGGTGTGGACGCGCGCGGCGTTCCTGCCGGGCGTGCTGGAGCTGCCGATGAAGCCGTACCAGCGGGCGGGCGTGCTGGCCATCGAGATGGAGCTGTCCGCGCTCCTGGTGTTCGCGTCCCTCAACGGCCTGCGTGCGGGCGGCGCGCTGGTGATCGACGGGATCGCCGCCGACGACCTGGTCGACGACGACGGCAACAGCGGCTACGACCCGCACCGCAAGGTCGTCGCGGAGGGCGTGGACCGGGCGGCGCTGGTGGCACTCGACGCCGTCCTGCGGCTGGCCGCGGCGGACGCCGCGGCCGCTTCGGAGGCGGCCCGGTGACCGGCGGGGCCGGGCCGGTCCCCACGCGCGGGTTCACCGGCCGGATCGCCGCCGACGCGCGGGACCGGCGGCTGCCGCCCGGGCAGTACGACGCGCACGACGCGTTCCCCGTGCTGTCCGCCGAGGTCACCCCGGAACTCGCCGCCGAAGACTGGACCTTCCGGATCGACGGACTGGTCGCCGAGCCGCGGACCTGGACCTGGGACGAGGCCCGCGCGCTGCCGCCGGGCCGCTACGAAGGCCCCATCCACTGCGTCACGTCCTGGTCGAAGCTGCACACCGTGTTCGACGGCGTGTCCCTCGACACGTTCCTCGGCGCGGTTCGGCCGCTGCCGACCGCGACGCACGTCGTCGCGTACGCGCACACCGGCTACACGACGAACCTGCCGCTGTCCGACCTGGTGTCCGGCCGCGCCTGGATCGCGTTCGACTTCGACGGGAAGCCGCTCACGCCCGCGCACGGCGGGCCCGCGCGGCTGCTCGTCCCGCACCTGTACTTCTGGAAGTCCGCCAAGTGGATCGCCGGGCTGCGGCTCGTCGACCGCGACGAACCGGGCTTCTGGGAACGCAACGGCTACCACCACCGGGGCGACCCGTGGGCGGAGGAACGCTATGCCGGCGACTGACGCCGACCCCGCGGCGCCGACGCTGCCGCCGATCCCCGAGTTCGCCGCGCCCGGCCGCGTCGCGCGGAGCCTGCGCGGCGCCGTCGACTGGCAGTACGGCGAAGTCGTCGCCCTGCGCCGGGAAACCGGCGACCTGCTGACCGTCCGCCTCGCGCTGCCGACGTGGCACGCGCACGCCGCCGGACAGCACTACATGCTGCGGCTGACCGCCGCCGACGGCTACACCGCGCAGCGCCACTACTCGGTGGCGTCCGCCCCCGGCGACACCGGCCACATCGAACTCACCGTCGACCACGTGCCCGGCGGCGAGGTGTCCGGGTTCGTACACGGCGAACTGGCGGTCGGCGACCGCCTCGAAGTCCGCGGCCCGCTCGGCGGCTTCTTCGCCTGGGCGGGCGACCGCCCGGCACTGCTGATCGGCGGCGGGTCCGGACTCGTGCCGCTCGTCGCGATGCTCCGCCACCAGCGCGCCGCCGCGCCCGCCACGCCCGTGCACCTGGTCGCATGCGTGCGGTCGCCCGAACACCTGCCCTACGCCGCCGAGCTGACGGGCAATCAGGTCACCGCGGTGTACAGCCGCAGCGCCCCGGCGGGCCTGCCGGTCGGGCGGCTGACCCCGGACATCCTCGCCCCGCACGCGGCGGCGGCGGTCGCCGAGGACCGCGAGGTGTACGTGTGCGGGTCGACGGGCTTCGCCGAGGCGGTCGGCCGCATGCTGACCCGCGCGGGCGTCCCGGCCACCCGCATCCGCCTGGAGAGGTTCGGGGACGCGGTGTAGCCGGGAGGCGAGGTCCTTGCGGACGGGGCTCGGGTACGAAGCTCGGGTAAGGGAACTCGGGTGCGGGGCTCGGGTACGGCTCAGGCCGCGATGACCAACTCCGGACGCGGAGTGCCGGTCGCGGTTGCGGTAGCGGTCGCGGTGCGGGACTTCGGGCGGGCGAACACCACCAGCCGCAGCACCACGAACCGGCCCAGGCCGGCCAGGCCCTGCGCGGCCAGGTACACCGCCTGGATGGTCAGCGCTCCCGCGTGCGGGGCCGCCGCTTCCAGGGCGAGCATCGCGCCGGTGGTGAACAGGTAGGCGACGACGGCGGTTCCGGTCGACTCCGCGTGCACGCGCCAGCCCGCGGCGCCCTTGCGGAACGTGATGCGGCTGTGGAGTTCGTTGCACAGCAGCGTGCCCAGGACGGTGACTATCGCGTTCGCGACCGCGATGCTCAGCCAGTTCGTGAGCAGCAGCAGCGCGCCGCTGGACGCCACGCCGACCCCGCCGCCGCAGGCGACGAAGCGGACGAACGACGCGATCGGCCCGGTGGAACCGAGCGTGCCCATGGGGCCCTTCGCGGCCGCGGCGGCACCGGGCGCGGGCATGTGCCCGTCCCACGCGGTGCGCACCGGCCGGAACCGCGGCTTGATCACCGCGGTTCGTGCGGATCGGCGCATCGGAGTCCCCTTCCCCTCGCCTTCCCCCTGCACTGTTCACAGGAGATGACGGGTGAGGGGTTCCTTGTGTGACGAACCCGGACGCGCGATCCCCGGTGATACGCGTCACGCCCCCGGGCGCCGATCCCGGGGGTGTGACGCGTACAGGATCATTCTGCCGGGGAACACAAGTCGATTCGTCATCCCTCGAGACCGAGATCGCAAAGACCATGTCATCCCTGGGGGGATGCCGCGCGTACTCCCTGAGGAGACATCAGACCCGCAGGAAGTAGGGGGTGTTCCCCCGGATCACCCCTAAGGGTCACCCGGGGGGAGGGACGCTCGTAGCGTTCCGGGTCAACCGGCGACGACCGGCTGCTGTCCCGACAAGTCGACACGCGCGAACGAGTCGGTCTCCGGGTGGGTGCCCACCCCGCGGTCGAAGTACGGTTCGCCGGCCCGGCGGACGCCGACGGTGTGCCAGCCGGCGTCGCGCGCCGCGTCGAGTTCGTCGACGAGGTCGGAGAAGAACACGAAGCGCGCCGCGTCGTCTTCGCCGAGCGCCGCGGCGATCGCGTGGTACGAGGCCGCCGTCTTCTTCGGACCGGCGTTCTCGGTGTCGAAGTGGCCGGAGAACAGCGGGAGGAGCGAGCCTTCCGCGGAGTGCCCGAACCAGGCGAGCTGCGCGGAGACCGACCCGGACGAGTAGACGTAGAGCCGGTGCCCGGCGGCGTGCCAGGCGCGCAGCGCGGGGATCGCGTCCGGGTAGAAGTGCGAGGTGAGTTCGCCGGACGCGAAGCCCTCCGCCCAGATGACGCCCTGCAGCGTCTTGAGCGGGGTGGCCTTCTCGTCGCGGTCGAGCCACCCGTTGAGCTGCGCGACGACGGCGTCGGTTCCCGCGCCGGGGTCGCCGAGGTGCTCGCGCACCGCGGCGACCGCGCGGGCGATCTCGGCTTCGCCGCCGCGCTGTTCGATGACGCGGGCGAAGTGCTTGCGGGAGTACGGGTACAGCTGTTCGGTGATGAACCCGGTGGCACTGGTGGTGCCTTCGATGTCCACGACCACGTGCAGAGGAGCGGTCGGTGCGGTCACGCGGCGGACTCCGCGGCGTAGCGGGCCTGGATGGTGTCGAAGTCCGGGAAGCGCTCCGAGATCTTGTCCCCGGTGAAGTCGCCGACCCAGCCGTCTTCGTCGTGGAAGAACCGGATCGCGGCCACGGACGGCTCGACGCCCATGTCGAACCAGTGGGTGATGCCCTTCGGCACCGACAGCAGGTCGCCCGCCTCGCACAGCACGGCGAAGACCTTGCCGTCGACGTGCAGGTAGAAGATCCCGGCGCCTTCGACGAAGAAGCGGACCTCGTCGTCGTCGTGGGTGTGCTCGGCGAGGAACTTCTGCCGTGCGGCGGCGGCCTTGGCGGGCCACTCGGGGTCGTCGGACGGCTGGAGGCGGATGACGTCGACGAGGATGTAGCCCTCGGCGGCGGTGATGCGGTCGACCTCGGTGCGGTAGGCGGCGATCACCTCGTCCTGCGTGGCGCCGGGCGCGAGGGCGGCGTCGGCGGTCCACCGCTCGTAGCGCACGCCGATCGGCGCGAGGGCCTCGGCGATGGCGCCGGGCTCGGCGGTGCGCAGCAACTCCGTGGCGCTGTCGGCCTCGGGCCACACGGTCAACAGGGACATCCGGACTCTCCTCGTACTCGCCGGTCGGTTTCCCCCCGGCAAATCTACCGCCGCGCCCCAAAGACACCCAGGTCGCGGCGGCATTCGGTCATCTCGGGGACACAACTCGCACGGGCGGTCACCGGTTGCGCACGTAGGTGGCGACGCGCCCGCCATCGGGGAAGGACTCCTGGCCGAGGAACCGGAACTCCACGGGCCGGAAGCCGGCGCGGAACAGCGGGATGCCGGCACCGGCGACGACCGGGTAGCACTTGAGGACGAGTTCGTCGATCTCGTCGAGCAGCGCGCCGGCCAGGACGGCCCCGCCGGCGAGCCAGATGCCGCGCTCGCCTTCTTCGGCCTTGAGCGCACGGACGGTGGCGACGGGGTCGCCGGGGACGAGGGTGACGTCCGGGGAGGGGCTTTCGGTGAGGCTGCTCGTGACCACGTACTGGCGCAGGTGCGGGTAGGGGCTGACGAGGCCCTGCTCCAGCGCGGGGGCGTAGGTGGCGCGGCCCATGACGACGGTGTCGTAGAGCTTGGGCTCGGGCTTGGTGCCCATCGCGTCGTGCACGGGTGCCGGGAGGGTCTCGGGGCACGCGGCGAGCATCCAGTGGAAGACGTCCTGGTACGGCATCAGATGCTCGTACGCGCCGTCGGGGGCGGCGATGTAGCCGTCGATCGAGTGGCTGACGAAGTAGGTGAGCTTGCGCATGAGGCTCCTGGTGGAGGTCTTCGGCGTCGCGAACAACTACAGGTATAGTACTTCGCCTGTAGTGGTTGCAAGGGAGCACCCGGACCCGCGAGGTTTTCGTCCCATGGCACAGAATCCGGAGCGGCGGGCCGCGCTCGTCGACGCGGCAATCGACGTCCTGGCCCGCGAGGGCGCCCGCGGCCTGACGTTCCGCGCGGTCGACACCCAGGCAGGCGTCCCGACAGGCACCGCCTCGAACTACTTCGCGAACCGCGAGGACCTGCTCGACCAGGCCGGCCGCCGCGTCCACACCCGCCTCGCCCCCGACCCGGCGTCCGTGGCACACGCCCTGGAGACCCCGCCCTCCCGCGAGCTGGTCCGCCACTTCATGCACGACATCGTCCGCCGCGTCACCGCCGACCGGACCGGCTACCTGGCCCTCCTCGAACTCCGCCTGGAAGCCACCCGCCGCCCCGACCTCCGCCGCACCCTGACCGCCCAGCTCCAGCCCGAGTACGAGGAATCCATCCGCTTCCACCTGGCCGCCGGCCTCCCCGGCGACCGCTCGACCGTCAGCGTCCTCTACTTCGCCATGCTCGGCCTCATCGTCGAACACCTCACCGTCCCCGACGTCATCGCCGCCGACCCCTTGGAGTCCCTGATCGACGCCATCGTGGACCGGGTGGTGCCGGCGGAATGACCAGGTGACCCGGACATTCGTTACCAGGTCATGTCACCAGTCACGAGGATCGAGGCGCGGATTTACGCGACTCCGCCGTTGGACACCGCGGACCAGCGCGTCCTCACGGAGATCGTGAAGCTGCGCGAACGGCTGTCGCTGCGGCTGCATCCACGTCCTTCATGGTCCGGGCAGTTACGGCGCAACATGGCCGCACGTGCCATCGCCGGTTCGAACGCCATCGAGGGATACCCGATGCGGGTCTGCGAGGTCGAGGCCTTATTGGTCGGCGAACAGCCCGTGGGTACGCCTGAATCGATCCGCATCGAAGTAGAGGGCCATCGGCGCGCGATGGCATGGATCCAAGCGCTCTCCGACGCGGAAGACTTCGCCTATGAAGCCGGGCTACTCAACGGACTTCACTGGATGGTGCAGGGGCACCACACACGCAAGCGTCCTGGGCGGTGGCGCGATCGCGCCGTGTACGTGTTGTCGGCTGGGTACCCTCCTGTCACGGAGTACACGGCGCCCGACCCCGGTCGCGTGCCGGAACTCATGACTGCATTGATCAACTGGCTCAACTCGGGCGATCTCGATCAATCGGTGCACGTACGTGCCTCCATGGCGCATCTCAACCTGGTCAACATCCATCCCTGGAGCGACGGCAACGGGCGCCTCAGCCGTGCACTTTCAACCTTGCTCTTCGCCCGCGAAGGGGCCATGCCTGCGGAGTACTCCTCGATTGAGGAGTGGCTCGGGTACCGCGAGAACACCTGGGACTACTACCGCGTGCTCAAACGTGTGGGAGGGCCCACGTGGTCTCCCGAAAAGGACACCAGCCCCTGGATCAGGTTCTGCCTGCGCGCCCACCACCTTCAGGCGCAGTCCGCGGAACGCCGCTTCGATCTGTACGCGCGCATCTGGGAACAGCTGTCGGAGGCCACTTCTCGGCTGGGATTGGACGAGCGCGTGGTACACGCGTTGCTTCCCGCCGCGCTGAACGGAAAGGTCCGCCGCGCCATGTACCAGCAGGACGCGGAATTCTCCGAGCAGGTGGCCCAGCGCGACCTGAAGGGGCTGGTTCAGCTCGGCTGGCTTCGCGCCGACGGTCGGACTCGGGCGAGGCAGTACGTGCCCGGCCAGGCCATGGCTCCGGTACTCGACGACGTCTACGCGCGGATGCCGCCCTACCGGGAGCCCTACGACGACTGACCCGGCAAGGGTGGGCGGAGGCCGTGGTGGCGGGCGTAGGCGCGGAAGCGGGCTATCCGCGGTGGTGGGGTGTCGGGGCGGTGGAAGAGCGCGATGTGGCCGCGGACCGGGGGGTGGAAGTCGCGGACGGTGGTGCCGGGGTGGGCGAGGTCTTCGTGCATGTCGCGGTAGAGGAAGACCGAGCCGAGGCCGGCGCGGACGGCGGCGACCCAGGCGGAGCGGTCCTCGGCTTCGAGGGCGACCACCGGGGTGACGCCCATCGCGGTGAAGAAGGCGTCGATCTCCTCGCGGCGGCCCGGGCCTGGCGGGGGCAGGACGAGCGGGAGGCCGTCGAGGTGGGCGGGGCTCGCGGGGTCGGGCAGGTCGACGGACTCGGGTGAGACCAGGACGACCTCGCGGACGGCGAACCGGCAGGCGACCAGGTCGTCGGGCCCGGGCAGCGCGGCGACCCCGAGGTCGGCGTCCCCGTTCCGCACCGCGTCGAACAGGTCCGGGCGCGAGGAGAACCGCAGCAGTCGGACGGAGGTGTCCGGGTACTCGGCGGCGAAGGCCGGGATGAGGTGGGTGCCCAGATCGCCGGAGAGGGTGGGCGTGGCGGCGATGCGGAGGATGGCGGGCGCGGGGGCGGCGGATCCGGCCGGCGAGGTATTCGTGGTGCCGCGCTGCCCCGCACGCGTGCCGGCCCCCGCACCGTGCGGCAGGCGATGCGGGCGCGCGGAGGGAGCGGCCGGGGAATCCCGCGGCGCCGCCGCGCCGTGCGGCATGCGGCCCGAGCGGGCCGAGGGAGAGGCCGGGGGTGCATCGGGTGAAGCCGGCGTGGGCAGGTCCGACGGCCCACCCGCGGACGCGGCACCGGCGGCCGGCCCCGCAACTGCCGGAGCGGAAGGCTCCTGCGGAGTCGCCGTGCTGCCGGCCCCGCCGATCATGGCCAGTCCCGGGTCCACCAGTCCCTCGAACGCTTCCACGTCCGCCAGGATCATCCGGGCCAGCCGCACCGCCCGCTCCCCCTCCGGGGACAGCACCGTCCCCCGGTTCGTGCGGGCGAACAAACGTGTTCCGACCGTGCGTTCGAGTTCCATGAGGGACTTGGACAGGGCGGGCTGCGCCAGGTAGAGCGCCGCGGCGGCGGCCGAGATCGAGCCGTGGTCGGCGACCGCCACCAGGCGGCGGAGCTGGTGCACGGTCAGCCGGGGGTCGAGCCCGGGACTGCGGCGGGCGGGCGGCGGGGCCATGCGCGGACTCCGTGGTGCGGGGGACGTACGGCGACGACGCGGGGCGATCCGTACCCGACCGTACGGCATGTCCCGCGGACCCATCGTGGCCTGCCGGTGCGCCGGTTTCCAGTGCCGCCGGGTCGGTTTCCCACGCCGACGGCGGCCTCACGGGCACTTCTCGTCGAACTTCACCACGCCCAGCTTGGCCTTGCCGCCCTTGGGCAGCGGCTGCCCCGCCGCCGGGTTCTGCGTGCACACCTGCCAGTGGTTCTCGATGATGACCGGACGGCTGCCGCGCAGATCGTCGAGGTCGATCTTGGCGTCCCCGCGCAGCGCGTCGCGGACGACATTGACGCTGCGCCCGACCACCGCCGGCATCACGCCGTCCGGCGCGCTCGGTTCCGCGGTCGGGATCGGCTGCGCCGGGCAGTCCTCGTTGGTGCGCACGACGCCGAGCCGCACGGTGGTGCCCTTGTCGGTCTCGCCAGGGCCGGGGTCCTGGTCGCACACCTGCCAGTTGCTGAGCAGGAGCTGCACCCGGCCGCGGCCGAGGGCGTCGTGCGGCTTGATGTAGTGGTAGCCCGCCATCCAGACGGCATCGCGGGCCTTCTGGAGGTCGCGTCCGACGACGTACGGGATGCCGTCGGGGTCGGCGGACGAGGGCGGGGCCGTCGTCCGCGGGGACGGCTCGGGCGCGGCGACGCCCGCCGAAGCCGGAAGGCTGCCGGACGGCGCGGGCGCGCTGCCGGCCGGCGCCGGCGACGACGCCCCCGCGGGCGCGGCCCGCTGCCCGCCGTGCCCGCCGTGCCCGCCGAACCGATGGTCGACGAGCGCTGCGACGAGGATGAAGACGACGACGAGCCCCACGAAGACGTTGCGGCGCTTCGGATCCCGCCACCACATGGGCGCCGAAGCACCCCTGCCGGAACGACTGATGGCGCATCACCCCGCACAACCGGACCCCGTGCTTTGCCCCCAGCATGCTCGCTTTGCGCCGCGATATGCGCCGTGCGCCCCAGATGCGCCGGTTAGTGTGACGGGCTTTCGCCATCAGGCGATGAATGGGGAGATTCCGGTGGGGAATTGATCAGATACGACAAGTCTGCAGGCAACTCGTGATCACGTGATCACAGTCCCAGTTCCCTCCGGGCGAACCCCACGGCCAGCCCCACGCGTTGCTCCCGCTCGACACCCGGGGTCCCCATCACGATCTGCAGCGCGAAACCGTCCAGCATCGCGTGCAGCCGCGCGACGAAGGCGTCCGCGGCAGCCGCGTCCGGTTCGCCCCACTCCCCCGCGGCTGCTCCCGCGGCCACCAGCCCGCGGAGTTCCGCGGCCCACACCTGCTCTATCTCGGTCCCGGCCGCGAGCACCTCCGGGTCGCCGAGGGAACGCCCGTGCACCGCGACCCAGATCGTCCACCGCGGGTCGGCCCGGCCGGTCGGCAGGTACAGGTCGATGTACGAGGCCAGCCGCTCCGCCGCGGGCACGTCCCGGGCCAGCAGCGCGGCCCGGCGCGCCCCCAGCAGGTCCTCGCTCCACCGCAGCGTCTCGACCAGCAACCGGTCCTTCGACCCGAAGTAGTAGAGGATGTGCCCGCCGCTGATGCCGAGGCGGCTGCCCAGCGCGGCCATCGTCATCGCGTCGAGGCCGCTTTCCGCGATCGCGTCGAGCACGGCCTGGAGCACGACTTCGCGCGGCTGTTCGAGCCGTTTGCGCCGGGTCGGCGGCACGGTGGGTCCCCTTGTCGTTCGGTGTCGGCCACGCCGGCCGGACGTGCCGACCGGACAAGCCGTTCCGGGCCGGCCACGCCGACCGGACGCTATCCGCCCGCCGCGGCCCCGGTGCGCGCGCCCCCGGGCCCGCGCGCACCGGGATGCCCGGCGCTCTCGGTCGTCAGACTCGCGGCTGCTGCTGCGTGATGCAGTGGATGCCGCCCCCATTGGCGAAGATCTCCCGCGCGTCCACGAGTTCGATCGTGCGGCCGGGGAACGCCTTGGCGAACGTGGCGGCGTTCTCCTCGTCGCGCGGGTCGTCGAAGCCGCACAGCACCACGACGCCGTTGGCCACGTAGTGGTTGATGTAGCTGTAGTCGACCCAGCCGTGCCCGTCCTCTTCCAGCACGGTCGGCGCGGGGATCTCGACGACCTCCAGCTTGCGGCCGCGGGCGTCGGTCTGGGCGCGCAGCAGCGCGGCGTTCTCCTTGCCGACCTCGTGGTCGGGGTGCGCCGGGTCGGGCTGAGTGTGGCAGAGCACCAGGCCCGGGCGGGCGAAGGACGCGACGATGTCGATGTGGCCGCGGGTGCCGTAGCGCTCGTAGTCGCGGGTCAGGCCGCGCGGCAGCCAGATGACCTTCTCGGCGCCGAGGTAGGCGCGCAGTTCCGCCTCGACCTCGGCCTTCGTCCAGCCCGGGTTGCGGCCTTGGTCGAGCTGCACCGTCTCGGTGATGAGCACGGTGCCTTCGCCGTCGACGTGGATGCCGCCGCCCTCGTTGACCATGCGGGACGCGTAGCGCCGCGCGCCGGACAGCTCGACGACGTGCTCGGCGATGTGCTGGTCGTGCTCCCAGGACGCCCACTCCTGTGCGCCCCAGCCGTTGAAGATCCAGTCGGCGGCGGCCAGCCCGCCCTGACCGTCGGTGAGGAACGTGGGGCCGATGTCGCGCATCCACGCGTCGTCGAGGGGCCGCTCGACGATCGTCAACGGCTCGTCGACGAACCGCTTCACGCTGTCGGACTCGCCGGTGTTGGCGACCACGGTGACCGGCTCGTAGCGGGCGATCGTCGCGGCGACCTTGCCCCACGCGGCGCGGGCCCGGTCGAGGTCTTCGTTGTCTCCGGTGTCACCGTCGCCGAAGGTCTCGTTCGACGTGGGCCAGGCCATCCAGGTCTGCTCGTGCGGCGCCCATTCGGCGGGCATCGAAAAGCCGTCTTGGTCCGGGGTGTTGGTCATGGAACAGTCCTCAGCAGACAGGGAAGGGGAGTTACAGGAAGTAGAGCCGGTTGAGGGTCACCGACTCGGCGGGCTCGGATGTCACCGGTGCGCCGTCCAGGGTGACGAGGCCGGTGTCGGCGGCCACCCGGACTTCGGCGGTCCGGTTGTTGAGCACCATGGCCGCGGGGCCGATGCCGCGCGTGCCGCGCACCCCGACGCGGCGCCGCTTGGTGGGCATCAGGTCGCCGCCGTTGTCCGCGGCGGCCTGGCTGGTGAACGCCACGGACAGTTCCGCGGGGGCCGCGCCGTGCGCGCCGAACTGCGGTCCGAGCACCAGCGGTTCGCAGGTGTCGGTGGTCGCGTTGGGGTCGCCGACGACGCCGTACGCCGGGAAACCGGCTTTGAGGACGAGCTGCGGTTTGGCGCCGAAGTGGTCGGGCCGCCACAGCACGATGTCCGCCATCTTCCCGGGCTCGATCGACCCGACCTCGTGGGAGAGGCCGTGGGCGATCGCCGGGTTCACGGTGAGCTTGGCGATGTAGCGCAGTACGCGCGCGTTGTCGTGCCGGCCGTCGGCGGGATCGCCTTCCAGCGGCCCGAGTTCGGCCTTCATCTTGCCCGCCATGGCGAACGTGCGGCGCACCGTCTCGCCGGCGCGGCCCATGCCCTGGGCGTCGGACGAGGTGATGGGGATGATGCCGAGGTCGTGCAGCACGTCCTCGGCGCCCATCGTCCCGGCGCGGATGCGGTCGCGGGCCATCGCCGCGTCGCCGGGCAGGTCGGGTTTGAGGTCGTGGGCGGACACGATCATGCCGAAGTGCTCGGCGACCGCGTCGCGTCCGAACGGCAGCGTCGGGTTGGTCGAGGAGCCGATGACGTTGGCGACGCCCGCCATGCGCATGACGTTGGGGACGTGCCCGCCGCCGCAGCCTTCGATGTGGTAGGCGTGGATCGTCCGGCCTTCGAGCACCGCCAGGGTGTCCTCGACCGACAGGCATTCGTTCAACCCATCGGTGTGCAGGGCGACTTGCACGTCGTGGTCTTCGGCGACGCGCAGTGCGGTGTCGAGGGCGCGGGCGTGCGCGCCCATGTCCTCGTGCACCTTGAACCCGGACGCGCCGCCCTCGACGAGGGCTTCGTCCAGCGGCCCGCGGCCCGACGACGAACCCCGGGCCAGGAACGCGATGTTGACCGGCCACGCGTCGAATGCGGAGAAGGCGTGCCGCAGCGCCCAGGGGGAGTTGACCCCGACGCCCCACACCGGCCCGAACTCCTGGCCGACGATCGTGGTGACCCCGGCGGCCAGCGACGCCTCCATGATGCGGGGGCTCAGCAGGTGCACGTGCGTGTCGATGGCGCCCGCGGTCGCGATGAGGCCTTCGCCGCTGACGATGGTCGTGCCGGTGCCGACCACGACGTCGACGTTGTCGAGGGTGTCCGGGTTTCCGGCGCGGCCGATCGAGGCGATGCGTCCTTCGCGGATGCCGATCGACACCTTGCGGATGCCTTGGACCGCATCGATCACCACCACGTTGCTGATGACGATGTCGCAGGTGTCGCGCACCGTTTCGGCCTTCAGGTGCAGGCCGTCGCGGGCGGTCTTGCCGAAGCCGGCGAGGAACTCCTCGCCGTGCCGCTGCGCGTCGGACTCGACCTCGATGATCAGCCCGGAGTCGCCGAGGCGGATGCGGTCGCCGGCGCGGGGGCCGTACGAGGAGGCGTAGTCGCGCGGGTCCAGTGCTGCGGAGCTCATCGTCCGTCGCCTCCGTTGTCCGCGTGGTAGATGCGGGGTTCGCGCGGCTCGCCCGGCGCCGCGGTGTCCAGGTAGCCGCAGGCGCGGGCCCGGCGCAGCGCTTCGTCGCGGGCGCCGGGGGCATCGAGGGGTCCGTCGACGAGGCCCGCGAAGCCGATCGCGATGCGGTCGCCGCCGATCGGGACGAGACCGACGGAGACGGTCGCGCCCGGGTCGAACCGGACGGTGGCCCCGGCCGGAATGGCGGCGCGGCGCCCGTAGGCGGCCTCGCGGTCGAAGCGCAGGCGCGGGTTGGCCTCGAAGAAGTGGAAGTGCGAGGTGACGCTGACCGGGACCGCGGCGGTGTTCTCGACGTCGAGGGTGACCACGTCGGCGTCCGCGAACGGGTCGGCGGGCGCGTCCCCGAAGAGGATCGCGCCGGGTGCGTCGGTGCCCAGCGAGCCGGGTCCGGCGGTGGCGGGCGGGGTGAAGCCGCCGGTGCGCGAGCCGCCGGTGTGGCAGGCGCGGTCGGTCGGCGTCGGGAGCGCGCCGACGCGTTCGGCGGAGCGGAACGGGTCGGTGACCACGGCCAGGCGCGTGGCGTCGTCGAAGACCGCTTCGATCTTGACCTCGGCGACGATGTCGACGACGCCGGGCAGCACGTCGTCGGTGGTGAGGATGCTGCGCGCGGCGTCGATCGCCTCGGCGAGGCGCCGGCCGTCGCGGGCGGCCTCGCACACGGTGTCGGCGATGAGCGCGTGCGCCTCGGGCACGTTGAGGCGCAGCCCGCGGGCGCGCCGGGCGCGGGCCAGTTCGGCGGCCGTGAAGATCAGCAGCCGGTCCCGCTCGGTGGGGGTCAGACGCACGGAACCTCCGGTTTGTACGGCGTTCAATACGGGATTGAACAGCGTTCTAAACAGGGTGTCAAAGATCCGCGTCCCGACGTGGCGCGACACGTCTCCAGGCACGCCGCGCGTCCCGGCCCGCGATCCGGCGAAAACGGAAGTGGAACAGACCAATTCCGCTATCCACAAGGCGACGGTGAGCGGGTCGATTACGGCTAGCGGCGGGTGCGCGCCCCTGCGATCTTTCTCCCACGCCGCTGATGATCAACAGTGGCCGGAGAAAACGAGGTCCCCATGAAGCACAAGCGCAAGCTGGTCGTCGGTCTGGGCGCGGTGGCCATGAGCTTTGGCATGGTCGCCACCGCGGGCACGGCCAGTGCGGGCACCAACAACACCGACTACGTCTACTCGAACGGCACTGCCGCGGGCAAAGTCTGGTTCGACAACGACGGCGACTGGTTCTACGTCCAGGACCTGAAGGCCGACAGCCACGGCGTGGCCGTGCAGTACCGGATCAACGACTCGTACGCCTACCCGCTGCTCGTCAACAACGGCGGCAAGGGCACGGTCAAGGCCTTCAACAAGGACTTCAAGGAAGGCGCAACGGTCTGGTTCCGTGCATGCCTGACCGAGAACAGCGTCGCGTGGGACTGCGACGACATGGCCTGGAGCGTTTCGGCGGTCAAGGCCATCGCCTGACGTCCCGCCCCGCATCCGCCCGCGGCCCGGCTCCGGTCCGCGGGCACCCGCAGGAACCCCGGAATCCGCCCGCCGGGGGCCCCGCTGTCTAGAACCTGCTTCTAGCTGTCCGGATTACATCCGAGGTAGCAAGGGTTCCGGATAATTGAAATCACATTTTGCTTACGCCTCTCCGCCCGACACGTGTCGCCTCAGGAAGATGCATGCGATCGCCCCGGATCCGCCCGGGGCCGCGATCGCGGCCCCGGGCGCCACCACGAGGAGTGTGCGTGCGCAAGCTTCGCCACATGTTGGTCGGCGCCGCGGTCGGCTTGGCCGTCGTGGCCGGCACGACGCCCGCACACGCGGACGACGCCAGTGCGGTCGCGGCCTTGCAGGCCGGCGCCAATCAGGGCGCGGCCGCCGAGTACCCCGGCGTCGTCGGCGCGCTGCGCAACGGCAACACCATCACGAATGTCGCCGCGGGCCACAGCATCAACGGCTCGTCCGCTCCGGCCGATCCCACGTCCGCGTACCGGATCGGCAGCAACACGAAGCTGTACACGTCGACGGTGGTCCTCCAACTGGAGGCCGAAGGCAAGCTGTCGATCGACGACACGGTCGCGAAGTACCTGCCGAACGCCGTCCGTTCCCACGGCTACGACGGCAACACCATCACCATCCGGCAGTTGCTCAACCACACGTCGGGGCTTCCGGAGTACGCCGATCACCAGGTCGTCCTCCCCGGCATCACCCTGGCCTGGTGGTACTACTACAACGACCTTCGGGGCGGCCACTACACGCCGCAGAACCTCGTCGACACGGCGTTGGAGGTGGCGCCGGCCACGCCTGGGCCGCACGCGTGGCACTACTCCAACACGAACTACATCCTCGCCGGCATGATCATCCAGGCGGTCACCGGCCATGACCCGTCCGTCGAGATCCGCGACCGGATCATCACGCCGCTGAACCTCACGGGCACGTCCTTCCCGGTGTCCGACACCAACATCTACGGCAACTTCCTGCACGGCTGGCGGCTCAACGCGGACGGGTCGCGCAGCGACGTGTCGGCATCCAACGTCGAACTCTTCTGGAGCGCCGGAGCGATGATCTCCACGGCCCAGGACCAGGCCGCCTTCGTGTCCGCGCTCCTGGGCGGCCAACTGCTGCCGACGGCGCAGATGGCCGAACTCAAGACGACGGTCGCGACGCCGTCCCCCCAAGACACGTACGGACTGGGCCTCACCCGCGTGGTCCTGACCGAATGCGGCAACAAGGTCGCCTGGGCGCACGGCGGGAACATCCTGGGCTACCACAACAAGTGGTACGCCAGCGAAGACGGCACCAAGGTCGCCGTCCTGGCGGGCAACGAGAACCACGGCGGGGACGACACCCCCGGCCAGCTCGCCCTGCGTGCCGGCACCCGCAACGCCCTCTGCCAGATGCTCTCCTGACCTGGCCGCATGACCCGGTGCGGCCCGGACCCCCGACCGGGCCGCACCGCCCCGGACGGTGGGGCGCGGGCAGCCGCCGCCAGGCCCGCGCCTCACCCGCCCGAGCGCACGTACGGCACGGCCCTTAGCGAGGCCCCGGCACCGCCCACGCCCTGCCCGGGCCGCGGCCCGGGGCTCAGCCGAGCCGCGCCACCCGCCCCGCGAGCCCGTCCAGCAGCAGGGCGAGTCCGCGTTCGAAGCCGCGCTCGTCGAGGCCCGCCAGCCCGCCCGGGGCCTCCCCCGCGGCCTCCAGCGTGTCCGCCAGCGCCGGGTGGTCCGGCCGGTAGCCCCCCGCCGGCCGGACGAACCCCGCCGTGTAGGTCTCCAGGACCGAGCCGAGCACCAAATAGTCCACCGCCGCGGACACTTCGGCCACCTCGGCGGCCGGCAGCCGGAGCGCCAGGAGCAGCCGGGCCAGCGCGTCGTACCCGTCGAGCGCCTCGCGCGTCTGCACCGGGCGGCGGGCGATCACCGGCAGGATCGCGTGGTGCCGCAGGAAGACCTTGCGGTAGACCCGCGCATACTGGGCCACCCCTTCGTGCCACGGCAGCGATTCGTCCACCGCGTCGCGCAGTTCGTTGCTGATGTGCGCGGTCATCGCGTCCAGCAGGTCGTCCTTCGACGCGACGTGGTTGTAGAGCGACGGCCCGCGCACGCCCAGACGTGCCGCGATGGCGCGCATGGTGACCGCGTCCGCGCCGTCCTCGACGGCGAGGTCCAGCGCCGCAGCCGCGATGGCATCCCTGCTCAGCAGCGGATTCGACGGCCGTCCCATGCCACCCACCCCTCGTCCCGCCGGGCCGCCGGGCCCGGTCTTCCGTCACTCGGCGTAGCGAGCCTAGCCCGCAAATTGGGGGCTTCCCGCGACCGGGGGCGGCGGCTACAGTCTCCAAAACTAACTAAGTAAGTTTTCTCGATCGGACGACGCGCGCACCTCCCTCCGGCGGCGTGTCCGGCCCGCCCGATCGACCTGCCTCCCGGATGAGGGCCCATGACCGAGCACCCGCCGCACGCCCCGGCACCCGCCACGAGACCCACGGCGAGCCCCACGGCTGCCGCGGCCGTCGACGCGGACGCCGCCCACCTGGAGAGCCTCGGCTACCAGCAGGAGCTGAAGCGCAGCCTCAGCGTCTTCGGCAACATCGCGATGGGATTCGCGACCGTCTCGCCCGTGGTCGGCCTCTACGCGGTCGTCCAACTCGGCATCGTCGTGGCGGGCCCGGCCTGGATATGGGCGCTGCCCGTGGTGTTCCTCTGCCAGGCGTTGGTGGTCTGCGTGTACGCCGAGCTGGCCGCGGACTTCCCGGTCTCCGGCGGGGCCTACCAGTGGACGCGGCGGCTCATCGGCCCCAAGTACGCGTGGATCGTGGGCTGGATCACCACCTGCGCGCTGATCTTCGCGCACACCACGATCGCCTACCTGGCCTCGCCGTGGTTCTTCGCGCTGTTCGGCTGGACGCCCACACCGGGCCGGGTGGTCGCGGTCGCCGCGCTGTTCCTCGTGCTGTGCGCGCTCATCAACGCGTACGGCATCGACGTCCTCAAGCGTGTCGTCGACCTGGGCATCGCGGCGGAAGCGGTCGCGTCCGTGCTGGTCGGCATCGGCCTGCTGCTGCTCTACCGCGAGCACGGCTTCTCGATCCTCACCGACACGTTCGGCGCCGAAGCGCTGTCCGACGGCTCGAAGGCCATGGCGTTCACCACCGCGCTGGCCGTCGCGGGCTGGGCGTTCGTCGGCTTCGACGCGTGTGTGGCGATGGCCGAGGAGACCGTCGGCGCGGCCAAGCAGGTGCCGCGTGCGCTGTGGTGGGCGTTCCTCAGCGTCGGCGTCATCGTCATCCTCAACGCGGTCGCCGTCGACCTCGCGCACCCGGACCCGGCGAAGGTCATGACGGGTGAGGACCTCGACCCGGTGACCACGGCGGTGGTGTCGGCGTTCGGCGGCTGGTCGGCCAAGCCGTTCATCGTCGTGGTCATCGTCGCCTTCGTGGCGTGTGCGCTCGCGTCGCAGGGCGGCGGAGCCCGGGCGATGTTCTCGATGGCGCGCGACGGCGTCCTCCCGGCGTCGGGCACGCTGCGCAAGGTCAACCGGCGCCAGGTCCCGATCGGCGCGCTCGTGGTCGACCTGGTGATCAGCTCGGCGGCGCTGCTGCTCGGGCTGCGGGCGTCCGCGATCGGCAGCATCATCACGTTCGGCAGCTCGGCGCTGTACCTGACCTTCTTCGCCATCGCGCTCGCCGCGCTGATCGCGCGGCTGCGCGGCACGTGGGTGCCGCGCGGCATCCGGCTCGGCCGCTTCGGGCTCGTCGTCAACGCCGCGGCGGTCGCGTGGCTCGGCTTCGAGTTCGTCAACATCACCTGGCCGCGCACCATCCTGGCGCCGCCGGACGCCCCGGCCTACCAGGTGTGGGCCGCGGTCATCGGCATCGTGCTGGTCCTCGGCACCGGCCTCGCCTACCTCCTCGTCGCCCGCCCGCAGCGCGCCCTCGAAGCGGCCGCCCGCGAGCAGGAAGCCCGCGCCGCGGCCGCCGCGGCCCGCACCACCCCCATCGCCCCGACCGGAAGCCCCGCATGAGCAACCCCGCACCGCACCACACCGTTCCGCACGACGGCACCTCCGCCGACCTGGTCGTCGTCGGGGCACGCGTCCTGACCCAGGACCCGGACCGCCCGTTCGCGACCGCGGTGGCCGTGCGCGGCGGCCGGATCGTCGCGGTCGGCGACGACGCCGACGTCCGCCCGTTCGTCACGGCGCGGACCGAGGTCCTCGACGCGGCCGGGCAGGTCGTCACCCCCGGCCTCACCGACTGCCACCAGCATCCGGTGCACGGCTCCGAAATGGCGCGCGGCATCAGCCTGGTCGGCGCGACGACCCTCGCCGAGCTGCGCGCCCGGCTCGCCGCGCACGCGGCCGCGCTCGGCCCGGAGGACTGGATCGTCGGCTACGGCGGCGAGTACGGCGCGTTCACCGGCGGCGCGATGCACCGCGACCTGATCGACGACGCGGTCGGCGGACGCCCGGCGCACCTGACGATGTCCGACGCGCACACCGCACTGATGAGCACCGAAGGCCTGCGCCGCGCCGGAATCACCGGCCCGCGCGCGTTCGCCGACCGCTCGGAGATCGTCTGCGACGACCGCGGGCCGACCGGCGAACTCCACGAGATGAGCGCGACCGCGCTCGGCTACGCGGCCGTCCCGCCGATGCCCGCCGAGGAATTGGCGGCCCGGGTCGAGGCGCTGTTCGCCGAGCAGAGCAAGCTCGGCGTCACCGGCGTGCACGTGCTCGACGACGGCCCCGGCACCGCCACCACCCTGGCCGCGCTCGACGCGGCGGGGCGGCTCGGCATGCGGGTGCGGTTCGCGCCGTGGTGCCCGCCCGGCGAGGTCGACAACCTCGCGCAGCGGATCTCCGACCTGCGCGGCCTGCTCGCCGGCGCGTCGAAGGTGCGCCTCGCCGCGGTGAAGTTCTTCGCGGACGGCGCGATCGACGGCGGCGGCGCGTGGCTGCACGAACCCGACTGCTGCGGCCAGTCCCGCGAATCCCAATGGCGCGACACGGCACGGTACGACGACGCGGTCCGCATCGCCGCGGCCAACGGACTCCCGGCCTGGACACACGCCATCGGCGACCGCGCGGTGGCACGCACGCTCGACACCTACGCGGGCATCGCCGCACCCGCCGGCACCCGGCACCGCATCGAGCACGCCGAGGTGCTGCAGGACGCGGAGATCGGCCGCTTCGCCGCGCTGGACGTCGTCGCCTCGATGCAGCCGACGCACATGGACTGGTCACTGCCCGACCACTCCGACAACTGGTCGACCCGGGTCGGGCCCCGGCGCTGGGACCTGGCGTGGCGGTACGCCGACATCCTGCGGTCCGGCGGCCGGGTCGCGCTCGGCTCGGACTGGCCGGTGGCGGCGTTCGACCCGCGCCGGACCCTCGCGGGCGCGCAGCTGCGCCGCCCGGCGGGCGAGCGCGAGCGGGCGCCGTACGGGCCGTCGCAGGCGATCGGCGCCGCGCAGGCGCTCGCGGGCTACACCACGGAAGCGGCCTACGCGGCCGGCGAGGAACACGTCGCGGGCCGGATCGCGGTCGGCTGGTACGCCGACCTGACGGTGTTCGCCGACGACCCGACCCGGTGCGCCCCGGACGACGTGGCCGACCTGCCGGTCACCGCGACGATCGTCGACGGGCGCTTCACCCACCGCACGGCGGTCTGACGGCGGAGAGCGGCATCGGCGGCGCGCGCTCCGGTGTGCGCCGCCGGGGCTCGGGTCACTCCACGGACATCGCGAGCGGACGCAACCGGGCACCCACGACGAACCCGGACCACGCCGCGGCGGTGAAGGAAACCCCCGGGCCCGCACGGCGTTTCGTGTCGCGCACCCACACGGCCGGTGCGGCCGGCGCGACCTCGACGCACTGCGCGTCCCAGTTCTGGCTGTAGGTGCTGGTGCGCCACGCGGGCATGACAGGAGCCACCTCGACGCACTGCTCGTCCCACTTGGCACTGCGCGTGCTCGTCCGCCACCGCAGGTCCGTCACGCCTTCCCCCTCAGCGCGTCGTCGGATCCTCCTCCACGTATTCCCTTCGGCCGTCCGGGTATTCGCGGTAGACGCGACCGTCCGCGTCGATACCGGCGTGCGGAAGGCCCGCGGCGTCGGTTGCCTCGGCGGCCTCGCGCACGGCCTTGGCCATCAGCTCTTCGGCGCGTTCCCGGCCGATCCGGTCGATGAGCGACTTGCCTTCGTCTGCTCCCATGACCCCGACGTTAGCGGCGAATGCCGGGCAGCGGGCGCCAGTGGCCGGTGCCGACTGACGCCCGCCGCTCCTCGTTCCGCTACGCGCTCCACACCTCGCGGGCGCCGACCCACGTCGACCGCACCGGGATGTCGGCGATGCCGTCCGGGTCGACGGTCAGCAGGTCCTCGCCGAGGACGGTGAAGTCGGCGAGCATGCCGGGGGCCAGGCGGCCCTTGCGGTGGGATTCGCCGGTGGCGTGCGCCGAGCCGGTGGTGTAGACGCCGAGGGCTTCGAGCGGGGTGATGCGCTGGTCGGCGCCGAGCACTTCGCCGTCCGCCGTCCGCCGGGTGACCATCGTGCGGATGGCCAGCAGCGGCGGCAGCGGGCCTGCCGGGTGGTCGGACGAGCCGCCGACGGTGACGCCCGCGTCGAGGAAGCGGCGGTGGCCGCAGGCCGCGGCGGCGCGCTCGTCGCCGTAGTAGCCGCGCAGCTTGCTGCCGTGGCCGTGCACGAACGCGCCGAACGGCACGGGGGTGACGCCCGCCGCGGCGATCCGCTCGACCAGGCCGTCGTCGACCAGGCTGCAGTGCTCGATGCGGTGGTTGGTGCCCGCGTAGCGCGGTTCCGCGGCGCGGGCGGCGTCGATCGCGTCGAGGACTTTGCCGATCGCCAGGTCACCGTTGGCGTGCACGGCGACGCGGCTGCCCGCCCGGTGCACGGCCAGCACCGCGGCGGCGAACTCCTCGTCCGTCATGAGCTGGATGCCGTTGTCGGCGCCGGTCTGGCTGGGGTACGGCGCCCGGCACAGGCAGGTTCCGCCCGCGAGCGCGCCGTCCATCATCATCTTGATGCCGACCAATCGCAGGTGTTCGTCGCCGAAGCCGGTGCGCAGGCCGGTGCCGGCCAGGTCGCCGAAGTAGCGGTGCCAGAGCAGCACGCCGACGCGGGGCGTGAGGACGCCGAGGCGGGCGGCTTCCTGGTAGAGCCGGAGTTCGCGGGGCGAGACCAGGGCGTCGCACCACGAGGTGAGGCCGACGGAGTGGAACTCGCGGCACACCTCGGCGAACGACGGGACCAGTTCGTCGAGGGTGAACTCGCCGAAGAAGTCCGGGGCGCCGCTGGGGCGGTACCACTGGTCGAACCAGGCGCCCTCGAACATCCAGCCGTCGAGGCGGCCGTCGGTGCCGCGGCCGAGGGTGCCGCCGTGCGGGTCGGGGTCGCCGTCCCGGTAGCCGGCGAGTTCGAGGGCGCGGGAGTTGGCGACGGCCATGTGGCAGGAGAAGTGGATGGCGACGACGGGGTGTTCGGCGGAGACCGCGTCGAGGGCGGCCCGGTCGAGGCGGCCCTGCGGGTCGGCGTTGGGGTCGTAGCCCTCCGCGACGACCCAGTGGCCGGGGCGGGTCGCCCGGACCCGGTCGGCCAGCGGGCCGCGCGAGCCGCCCGCGGCCGCCACCGCGGGCGGGGTCAGGGCCAGGCGCAGCCGGGTTTCGGCGAGCCCGGCGGGGTGGCAGTGCGCGTCGTTGAGGCCGGGGACGAGCACGGCGTCGCCGAAGTCGACGATCCCGGCACCGGGCAGGCGGTCGCGCAGTTCGGCGAGGTCTCCGGTGGCGACGATGCGGTCGCCTGTCGTCGCGACGGCCTCGGGTCCGGCGGCGGGCTCCGGGTCGGCGAGGGTGATGATGCGGCGGGCCCGGAAGATGGTGGCGGCCGCGGGGTCGCCGGTGGCGGAGGTGTCGTTCGTCGCTGCGTTGCCTTGCGTCGTCATGTGCGCCTGCCGTTCGTGCGTTCGGTTCGTTGCCGTGCCGGGGTGGGGGTCCGGCGCCGCCGTCATACGGCGGCCTTCTCCGCGGCCTGGGCCGCCGGTTCGGGGGCGGGCGCGGTGCCGCGGGCGATCCGCCGGATCCCTTCGGCGAGGAGGCCGACGGCGACGTTCACGCCCAGGCCGATGAGGCCCGCGCTGATGTTGTTCGTGTCGACGGCGTGGCCGTCGTTGCCGAATGTCAGCCAGATGACCACCGCTTCGCCGGCGACGATGCCGGCGGCCGCGGGGATCGCGCCGACGAACGGGCGGCGGCCGGTGAGCGCGTAGAGCAGCGCGGGGGCCATCTGCGCGAGTCCGGAGTAGGTGAGCAGCAGCAGGTTGGCGAGCGCGTCGGGGCGCTTGATGCCGAGGAACAGGGCGACGGCGACCGCGCCGACGACGGTGGTGTGGTTGACCATCAGTCCGGCGCGTTCCGTGCGGGTGCGGACGATGTTGCGGGCGACCAGCGACGACATGCCGAGCACGATCGCCGCGGACGGCACCATCGCGCAGGCCGCGGCCGCGGTGACCACGATGCCGACCGCCCAGTCCGGCAGGGCGCCGTTGGTCAGGTGCAGCAGGACGCTGCTGCCGCCGCCGGACGCCGCTCCGGCGACCACGATGCCGGTGAACCCGATGATCATCGGGATGGCCTGGCTGGCGCTGTAGAACGGGATCCAGATGCTGTTGTGGCGCAGCGCACGCTCGTCCTTGGCGGACAGGACGGCGGGCCAGCCTTGCGGCATCGTCATGAACATGACGCTGACGAGGCTGGTGATCATGCTGGTGAAGAACCAGGTGCGGTCGAACGGCCCGTTGTCGGCCACGGTGAGCTTGGTCGCGTGTGTGTCGGCGATCTTGTGGGTGATGTCGCCGATGCCGCCCGCGTAGTGCGCGGGGATCGCGATGACCAGCACGATCAGCACGATGACCATCAGCGCGTCTTTGAGGTACGCGGCGCGTGCCACGCCGCCGAGGCCGGACCACAGCACGAAGCCGACGATCAGCACGGATGCGGCGATCATGCTCGCGGTCCCGGAGTTGCTGCTGCCGGTGGCCAGTTCGACGACCAAGCCGAGGCCGGTGATCTGGAGCTGGAGGTAGGGCAGCAGGAACACGACGCCGAGCACGGCGGTGAGGGTGCCGAGCATGCGGCTGCCGTAGCGGTCGGCGAAGAAGTCGCCTTGGGTGAGGTAGCCGCGGTCTTTGCCGATGCGCCAGACGATCGGGGCGATGACGTACATGCCGACGTAGGCGAGCGGCAGGTACGGCAGGGCGTAGACGACGCCGACGCCCGACGCGTACGCCAGTCCGGCCAGGCCGAGGAACGTGAAGGTCGTGTAGACCTCGCCGGCTTGCAGGAACCACGTCGTCACGGCGCCGAAGCGGCGTCCGCCGACGGTCCATTCCTCCAGGCTGGCGGCCGGTTTGCGGCTGCCGAAGACGCCGAGGCCGGCGATCAACAGCATGCCGGCGATGGAGACGGCGAGTGTGGTGTTCACCGGTCGCCCCCGTCCCGGCGGCGGGTGCGCTGGTACTCGACGTACCCGAGTGCGGGCGTCAGGAGGATCACCCAGGCCACATTCCAGGTCATCATCGACGGCATGCCCAGCCAGATGTGCGGGGCGTTGACGAACGGCAGCCACACCGTCGCCAGCAGTGCCGCTATGGGCACCATCAGCAGAAGGATTGCGACACGCATGGACCGCTCCCGGGGTCGTCGTCTCGATACCCTTGGAGCATGAAACTTCCCGGGTAAGATCCCGCAAAATCTGTCGAGAAACGTCATCCGGAGCCGTTTGATGAAGAATTCCGCCGATCTCCCGGCAACCGGAGAGTCGCATTCCGCCGCGCTGGACGAGACCGACCTGGCCCTGGTCAACGCCCTCCAGGCGGCGCCGCGCGCCTCGTGGACCCTGATCGGCCAGGCCCTCGGCATCAGTGCCGTCACCGCGGCCCGCCGCTGGGAACGGCTCAAGTCACGCGGACTGGCATGGGTGACCGCCTACGGCGGGGCCTTCGTGCAGGAGGTCAACTGCGCGGCCTTCGTCGAGGTCGACTGCCACCCGTCGCAGGTGCGCGCGGTCACCGAGCGCCTGGTCCGCGACCCGCGCATCACCGGCATCGAGCACGTGTCCGGCGGCACCGACCTGTTCCTGACCGTCATGGTGTCCGACCTGACCGCGCTGTCGCAGCTCTCGATCGAGGTCATCGGCGCCCAGGAAGGCGTCAACGCGACCCGCAGCATGATCGCCACCCACCTGTTCACCGAAGGCAGCCGGTGGGACCTGCGCTCCCTCGCTCCCCACCAGCGCGGCATGCTCCGGCCGGGCGACGACGCGCCGTCGACCGGCATCGGCACCCTCGCCCCGGAAGACCGGCCGCTGCTCATCGCCCTCGGCCGCGACGGGCGCCTCGGCTACGGCGAACTCGCCGAAGCCACTGGCATGAGCGAGTCGACAGTGCGTCGCCGGGTCTCCCGGATGCTGCGCGAGGGCAGTGTCATCCCCCGCTGCGAAATCGCGCACGGCATCTCGGGGTTCCCGGTCTTCGTGCACTACCTGGCGGATGTCCCCAGCGCCGCCATGGCCCGCATTGGCGCGTCGATCGCCGCCGTCACCGAAGTCCGCATGTGCGCGTCCATCGCGGCCCGGCATGCCCTGCTGATCACCGCCTGGGTGCGCTCGGTGCCCGACACCCGGCGGCTGGAAGCCCACCTCGCCGAGCGCTTCCCCGAACTCACCATCCAGGACCGCCGTCTGACCCTGGCCAACCCGAAGCGGATGGGGCACCTGCTCGATCCGGAAGGCCGCAACACGGGCTTCGTGCCGATGGATTTGTGGGCGTGACCGGCGCCGCTCACCCGGTGTAGGGCGTGATGCCCTGCGAGGCCGGGTCCATGGACCACAGCTGGGGCGGGGTCACGGTGCCGGCGGGCTTGTCGGGACCGTAGGTCGTCGGAGCGGTGGCGCCGGGGACGGTGAAGGTGCCGAGGGCGAAGCCGGCGGCCTGGAAGCTGGCGTAGTCGAGGGTGCGTCCGGCTTTCTGTGCGATGGCGGTGAACAGGGACAGGTCGCCGCATGCGCCGAGGATCGCGGTCGGGGCGGGGGCGCTGCCTCCTCCGTCGCTGCCGCCGGTCGCCGCCGGGGTGGCGAAGGCTTGGGTGACGGTCTCGTTGCAGTCGCGGTAGGTGGCCTCGTCCCAGTTCACGTTGTTGCCCGCGACGACCGCGCCGTTCAGGATGCCCAGTTCGTCGGCGTTGGCCGCGGTGAAGGCACCGATCGACCAGTCCAGGAACAGCATCCGCGGCCGCCAGCCGGTCTTTGCGATGGCGTTGGTGAGGACCCCGACCGCGGAGCCGACCGGGATGACGATGTCCGCGCCGGACGAGCGGAGCTTCTCGGCGACGATGCCGGCCTGCGCGTCGATCGCCGCGGTGTCGAAGGACGCGGGTTCCATGACGGCCGTCGCGACCGGATGGACTCCGGCCTTCTCCAGTGCCGGGAGCACGGTGTCGTCGCGGGTCGGAAGGTCGAGGGCGGAGCTGACGACGGCGACCTTGCGGCCGGCCAGCAGACCGCGCGCGGCGAAGGCTTCGATCGCGGCGGCGGCTTCGTCGCCGCCGTGCGAGGTGCTGAACCACGGGGCGCGGGCGCGGGCGTAGAGCTTGGCGGTGAGCGGACCGCCGACCACCGCGGTCTGGTGGGTCTCCAGGTAGCACATGGGCTGGTCGAAGACGAAGAACCCGACGGCGGCGAAGACCTTCTCGTCCTCGGTGAGCCGCACGCACCCTTCCTGGCTGGGAGCGGCGCCGATGGGGTTGTTGGAGAGGAACACCGGAACGATGCGGCGGCCGTTGATGCCGCCACGGGCGTTCACCCGGTCGATGATCGCCCGGTAGGCGGCCTCGTAGTTCCCGAGTCCGCCGCCGCCTTGGACGAACGCGGCGATCGCCCCCGCGTCCGGGTACAGCACGCCGATCTTGATCTCGCTGTCGGTCACCCCGGGCGCGATCTTCGGTGCCGGTGGCGCGGCTTGGCTCTTCTGCGTACCGGTTTGGCTGCCGGGCGGCGGCGTGGCGACGCAGCCCGCGAGAGCGACAGCCAGCGCTGCAGCGGCGGCGGCAAAACGGAGGTTGCGGAAGCGCACGGCGGTTCGTCTCCCTGGAAGTCCTGGTGGGGGCGCGGTCGGGGCCGGCGCAGCCGGGATGCGGTCGGGCTGCGGCCGGTGCGCGGTCAGGTCACCGCGACGGTCGGCGCGGCAGCCGGTGCGGCGGCGGGTGTGACGGCCGGTGCGGCGCGGCTGCGGTCGATGGCGCGGCGGTCGGTGCCGAGGTAGCCGGCGACGACCGCCGGGTCGTCGCGGACCGCCTCCGGGGTGCCGTGCGCGATGACCCGGCCCGCGTCGAGGCAGTAGACGCGGTCGCTGAGCGACAGGATCAGCGGCATGTCGTGCTCGATGACCAGGAGCGCGGCCCCGAGTTCGCGGCGTACTTCGCGGATGAGCGGGGCGAACGCCTCGGTTTCGCGCTGGGCGAGGCCCGCGGTCGGTTCGTCGAGGCAGATGACCCGGGCGTCGAGTGCGAGGACGCCGCCCAGTTCGACGATGCGGCGGGTGCCAGTGGACAGTTCGCCGATGGGGGTGTCGGCGTAGCGGCCGAGGCCGAGCAGCGCGACGAGGTCGTCGGCCGCGGCGCGGCGGGCGCGTTCCGCACGGAACGTGTGCGGCAGGTGCAGAGCGGTGGCGGCGAGCGGGCTGCGGTCCCGGGATTCCAGCGCCACGCACAGCGTCTCGCGGACGGTCAGTTCGGGGAACAGCCGGGCTGATTGGAACGTGCGGCCGAGACCGCGGGCGGCCCGGTGGTGCGGGGCGAGGCGGGTGACGTCGTTGCCGAGCAGGGCGACGGTGCCGGTGGCGGGCAGGTAGCCGCCGATGGCGTTCATCAGCGTCGACTTGCCCGCGCCGTTCGCGCCGATCAGACCGACGATCTCGCGGCGGTGGACTTCCACGGAGACCCCGTCGACGGCGGTCAGCCCGCCGAACGCGACCCGCAGGTCCCGCGTCGCCAGCACCGGGCCTTCGGGCAGCAGCGCGAGGCGGCGCGCCCGGGGCACGGCGGCGACGCCGGGCCGGGCCGGTGCGGTGTCCGCGGCGGGTGCGTAGCGGCGGATCAGCGCGGCCCGGAGCGCGTGGCCCGGCTGGACGAGTCCGCCCGGGAAGTACAGGAGCAGGATCAGCAGCCCGATGCCGGAGA
The DNA here is from genome assembly GCF_049534875.1 of Uniformispora flossi. NCBI lineage: Bacteria > Bacillati > Actinomycetota > Actinomycetes > Kitasatosporales > Streptomycetaceae > Uniformispora > Uniformispora flossi. Next base: position 11,170 of record NZ_JBMULZ010000009.1, on the reverse strand, counting down.
CCAGCAGCGGCGCCATCACGTTGCCCGGGAACAGCGCGGGCAGGCCGACGACCCACGCGGCGCCGAGCACCGGTCCGGCCACGGAGCCTTGGCCGCCGATGACCACGATGGCGACCAGGGTGAGCGAGTCGTTGGCCAGGAAGTAGCGCTCGCCCCACGGGATGGACTGGAGCGCGCCGCCCAGCAGCGCGCCGCCGAGCCCGGCGATGCCGCCGGCAAGTGCGAACAGCGCGACCCGGACCCGGCCTGCCGCGATCGTGTACGCCGCCGCACCGTCCGCGTTGTCGCGCACCGCGATCGCGCTGCGCCCGACCCCGGATCCGCGCAGCCGCGCCACCACGGCGAGGACGGCGACCAGCACGATCAGCACCAGGTAGTAGTAGGCGCGTTGGCCGGTCACGTCGACGCCGAGGACCGTGCTGCGCGGGAACGGCACGGCCGAACCGAAGTCGCCGGAGAAGAACCTCTTGCGGTACAGGAACTGCTCGCACGCCACCGCGAACGCGAAGGTCCCCACGGCGAGCATCAGCCCGCGCACCCGCAGCGCACCCAGTCCGACGACCGCGGCCAGCACGGCGGTTCCGCACGCGGCGACGAGCACCGCCACCGGGAAGACCATGCCGCGCACCGTCACCCAGCCGAGCGGTCCCAGGTCGAGGATCACGCCGCGGTTGAGCGTCGCCGCGCCGAGCGCGCCGAGTCCGGCGAACGCCATCTGCCCGAGCGAGACCTGGCCGAGCCACCCGGTCACCATCGTCAGCGACGCGGCGCAGATGGCGAGGGCCAGGCCCGTGGTGAACAGGAGTTGCCGGGACGCGAGCCCGGTGGTCAGCGGCAGCAGCAGCCCGGCGGCGAGCAGCGCCGTCATGCCGAAACGGTCGATGTTGCGCAGCCACCACGGCGCGCCGGGCGGCACGGGGCGCTTGGCGAGGTGCGGCGCGACGACCGCGGCCTCGTCGCTCTGCCGGGCCCGGCCGCCGCGTCGGCCGATCACCACGATGCCCGCGAGGACGGCGACGAGCAGCACGAGTTCGAACAGCCCGGTCTCGTCGAGGAACCGGAACTTGATCCAGGCCTCCGCGACGCCGAGCACGGGGCCGGCCAGCAAGGCGCCGCGCACGGACGTCATCCGGGCCAGCACGGCCGCGGCGAGGGCGCGCACGAGCGTGCCCGGGCCGAGCTGGGTCAGGTCGTGCACGCTGCCGTGGCGGCCGCTGATGAGGATGAGCGACAGCGTGGACAGCAGCCCGGCCCCGCCCCACACGGCGGTGGACACCAGCCTCGGGTTGATGCCGGACAGCCGGGCCAGGTCGGGGTTGCCCGCGGCCGCGCGCACCGCGCCGCCGAGAGCGGTGCGGTCCAGCACCCACGCCAGCAGCACGGCCGTCGCCGGGACGGCGACCAGTACGGACATTTGCGGCCCCGTCACCCGCAGGCCGTCCCACGGGTGCCAGGTGCCGGACCACGGCACCGGGTAGGTCGCGCCGCGCTTGTCGATGTGCGGGTACGCCACGGCGATCAGCAGGGCCACCTGGGCGATGCCGATGGTGGCCACCATGACCACGGCGCGCGGTGCCGCGAACAGGCGCCGGATGACCAGCAGTTCCGCGGCGATGCCGAACAGCGTCCCGGTGGCGAGGGCGATGGGGAGCGCGAGGGCCCAGGGCAGGCCGTACTTCACCACGAGCAGCGCGAAGAGTCCGGAGCCGATGAGGCCGCCGTTGCCGACCGAGAAGTCGACGACGCGCGAGCAGCGGTGCACGAGGACCACGCCGGTGGCCAGCATGCCGATGACGAGGCCGTTGACGAAGCCGTCGAAGAGGACCTGTCCGGTGATCATCGGCCGGCCTCCCGCGGGTCCGCGTCGCCGCGGCCGCCGCGGCCGCCGTGGGTGCCGTGGGTGCCGTGGGTGCCGTGGGTGCCGAGGAAGACCGCGCGGGCCAGGTCGTCGCGGCCCGCCAGGTCGGCGGCCGGTCCGTCGAAGCGGACGTGCCCCTTGTCGAGGAACACCGCCCGGTCGGCGACGGACAGCGCCAGGTCGAGCGACTGTTCGACGATCACCACGCCGACCCCGTCATCGCGCAATTGTTCGACCACGCCCAGGAGTTGCTGGACGGTGACGGGTGCCAAGCCGAGCGAGAGTTCGTCGACGAGCAGCACGTCGGGGTCGTGCACCAGCACCATCGCCAGCGCGAGCAGCTGCTGCCGGCCGCCGGACAGCGCGTCCGCGCGGGTGTGCTGCCGGTCGGCGAGCTCGGGGAACCGGGCCAGGCTGCGGGCGATGCGCCGGTCCCGGTCGGCCGGGTCGCGCCGGTAGGCGAACGCGGCGGTCTCCAGGTTCCGGCGCACCGTCATGTCCGGGAACACGCCTTTGCCGCCGGGCAGCAGGCGGATGCCGAGTTGCCCGCGCCGTTCCGGGGACGTGAAGGTGATGTCGCGGCCGTCCAGCCGCACCACGCCGCGGGTCGGCGTCGTCAGCCCGGCAAGCGTGCGCAGGATCGTGGACTTGCCCGCGCCGTTGGTGCCGAGCAGCGCCAGGATCTCGCCGCGGCGGACTTCCAGGGACGCCCCGAAGAGCACCCGTACCGGACCGTACGACACGTCGGCGTCGGCAAGCTGCAGCGCGGGAACGTCCTCGGGCGCCGCCGCGAGCCGCCGCGCCTCGGCTTCCTCCTCGCGCAACTCGGCGACGACGAGCGCCAGATCGCCCCGGATATTCGCCGCGCTCCGCAGCACCATCAGGCCGCCGACCAGCGTCGACGGGACACAGATGACCAGCGTGGCGGTTCGCGGACCGTACGCGCCGACCAGGAACGCGGACAGCAGCGCTCCCCCGGTCGCGCCGACGAAGAAGATGTGCACGGACGCCATCGCCGCGCCCATGCCGCGCAGCTTGTACGGCACCACGGACTGCAGCGCGGGCGTCAGCATGGTGAACGCCGCGCTCATCGCCATCGCGCCGGGCATCGCGACGAGGGTGAACAGGGCGAGGTTCGGCATCGCGTACTGCACCGGCATCAGCAGCGCGGCGGGCATCACCAGATAGCCGATGACGGCGAGCGCGCGGGCCGGGTCGCGGCGGTAGAGACGGTCGAACCGGCCGCCGATGAACGGCAGCACACCGAGGGTCGCGGCACCGGCCGCGGCGCCGGCCACACCGCGTTCGAACGAGCTTGCGCCGTATTGCTGTTCGGTGAACAGGTTGGCCAGGATCGGCCCGGTGAACAGTCCGAAGCCCAGCGCCGAGCAGGCGGCGATCATGCCCTTGAGGGTGGCGATCCGGTTGAGGCGGGCCAGCGCGGCTTCCATCGCGACCGGTTCGGCCGGGGGCGCGGCGTGCGCGGATTCGCCCAGTACCGCGGCGCGTTCGTGCCTCCCGCGCGGCGGCTCGGGCAGCCGGAACGCGGCGAGCGCCGCAACGGCGGACGGGAGACCGAGCAGCAGGAACGCCCACCGCCAGCCCTCGTCGCCGCCCGCCCACCCGGCGATCCCGCCCACCGCGAGCGGACTGAGGATCCCGGCGACCCGGGCGGCCGACCCGTGCGCGGCACCGATCCGGCCGCGCACCCCGACCGGGTAGGTGTCGGCCAGCAGCGACATGTTCACCGGCATGTTCGCCGCCTTGGCGATGCCGACGCCGAGCCGGGCCAGGAAGAACTGCACGATGTTGGCGGCCAGTCCGCACAGCGCGACACACGCCCCGAACGCCAGCCCGGCCCAACCCGCGACCCGGCCGCGCGGATACCGGTCGGCGAACCACCCCATCGGCATCGTGCCCAGCACGATGAACGCCCCGGCGGCCGAACTGATCACCACGATGGCGCCGTTGCCGACGCCGAAGCCGTCCCGGAGGTCGGGGGCGAGCACGCCGAGCGCGGCGCTTTCCAACTCGTCGAAGGCGACCAGTGCCATCAGCACCAGGAAGGCGGCGGACCCGGAAGCGGCCAGGCCCTCCCGCAGCGTCAGCGCGGGTGCGCCTACACCTGGCGCCGGCGGCTCCTCGTCGGCAGGGCCCGCCGCGTGGTCCTCGGCCTCGATCAGCCCGTGCGCCAGCCGGGTCACGGACCCTTCCGACGCGCCGTCGTGCTCGGTCATTTCAGGCCCCCGTTGCCCGTCGTCCGTTGATCCGTGCGAGTAGTGCGCGCTGAACCGGTCGAACTGTCGGGGAAGCGTAGACGCAAATACCGAACTCGACTAGCTTTTCGCGTATGGAATCCGAGGGCGACCCGCCGGAGCGGCCGGGCGACCACGTCCGCAAGCCGCGCGGCCGCTACGCGAAGGGCGTCAAACGCCGCGCCGAGATCCTCGAAGTGGCCCTGGAGGTCTTCGCGACCCTCGGCGAAAAGGGCGCGCTGCTCAAGGAAGTCGCGGACCGCATGGGCATGTCCCAGGCCGGCGTCCTGCACTACTTCGGGTCACGCGAGGGGCTCCTGCTGTGGACGCTCGGCGAACGCGACCGGCTCATCGCCGAGGACGTACTGCGGGTCAAGTACGGCAATCCGCTGACCCCGCTGGCCGAAATCCTGCGCCGCAACAGCGACGTCCCCGGCCTGGTCCGGCTCTACGTGAGCATGGCCGCCGCGGCCGGGTTCCCCGACCACCCGGCCCGCACGGTCTTCCTGGTCCGCTACACGGACATCCGCGAGGCCCTCCGCGACAACCTGGCACAACTGCAACGCGAGGGCCGCGTACGTGCGGACGTCGACGTCGACGCCATCTCCCGCCTCGCCCTGGCCGCCGCGGACGGCATCCAGCACCAGTGGCTCATCGACCCGACGGTGGACATGGGCGGGGTGATCGACACCATCGTCAAGCTGGTGGTGGTGGACGCGGACAGCAGCCGCGGGCGTGAATGACGGGCGCCTATTCGGCGCCGACACCCCGATATGCGGCCCACGTACCTACGGCCCGGCTGATCGACCGGAGCCTTGCGGAGAGGGCGCCGGGGTTTGGGAGCGCGCCGCCGCCTTGGCGGCGCCGCGCAACCCTGACGTCCCCGATCCGCGGGCGAGGATGGCGTCCACGCCATCGAGCCCGGTTTGGGCTTGGCGCGCGCCCCCCTGGCGGCGCGCGCAACGTTGGTGGGCTCCGTGGGGATGAGCCCGGACGAGCTGACCGTCACCCCACCTGCACAGCGGCCCCGGCCCTGACCAGCTGACACAGCCTCCACGACGTCGTGCGTCAGGATCGCGCTGCGCGTGCGCGCGCAGGTCCAGCCCGACACGCTCCCGTGTGTGCCCGGAGGGCGAGGACGGCGTCTGCGCCGTCGAGCCCGACGTAGGGCTTGCGCGCCGCGCCACAGCCGCGGCGCGCAACCGGTGTTCCGGTCGGATCCGCGTCGTGTGCGTGCTCGCCGACGAGGTTGCGGTCAGCGCGGCGGCGCCGCGCACCGCCGAAGTCCCTGGCGTCCGCGCCGTCGAGCCCGGGTCGGGGGCTGATTCAGGTCGCGTCCGAAGCACCGCCCTGGGCGGCCGCTTCGGCTTCCTCCAGGGCCTGCGCTTCGGCGATCTCGCGTAGGCGGCGGGTGCGCATGCCGATGACCGCGGCCGTTGCGGCGGCCGTGACGGCGAAGGCGGTCGGGACCATCCAGCCGCGGTTCACCGCGTGGCCGAGGGCGTGGTCCAGGGACAGCCGGCCCGGGCCGGTGATGGCGAGGCCCGCCGCGGTGAGGCCGAGGAAGCCGGCGTACTCGTAGCCGCCGCTCTGCGCGAAGAAGCCGGCGGGCATGTGCACGGCGGCGGCGCCGGCCATCGCCCCGGCCGCGGCGGCGCCCGCCGCGGGGGTGGCCAGGCCGAGCGCGAGCAGCGCCCCGCCACCCGTTTCGGAGAGCCCGGCCGCGGTGGCGCTGGCCTTGCCCGGCCGGTAGCCGATGGACTCCATGAACTGGCCGGTGCCTTCGATGCCGTGGCCGCCGAACCAGCCGAACAGCTTCTGCGTACCGTGCGCGGCGAGGACGCCGCCGGCGCCCAGGCGCAGCAGCAGCAATCCGACGTCGAGGCGCGAGCAGCCCATGATCACTCCCGGTGGAGACGGTGGTCCGGGGGCGGGTTCCCGGACGCGCCGCCGTGTACACCTGCCGCATCGGCGCGGGCCGGGCGTGCGACCGCGAGCAGCGCCGTGTCGTCGTCCAAGCGCCCCGAGGTGTGCGTCCGGAGTGCGGCCATCAGGGTGTCCAGCAGAGCGGCCGGTCCGACGAAGTCCCGGCCGCGCAGGACGGCCACCGGGTCGAAGAAGCGCCCCGCGGGGTCCCGGCCTTCGACCAGGCCGTCGGTGTAGAGCAGGAGCGACGCGCCCGCAGGGAAGGCGTGCTCGTCAGGCGTCGCGCCCCCGTCCGGGGCGAGGCCGCCGAGGCCGAGCGGCAGGTGGGTGTCCGAGCCGTCCAGGGTCCGCACGTCGCCCGCATGGACCAGCAGCGGCGGCGGGTGGCCGCGGTTGACCACCCGCAGCGTGCCGCCGTCCGTGTCGATCTCGACGAACAGTGCGGTCGCGAAGTATTCCGCGTCGCCGCCGGAGCCGGCATCCTCCGGGTCCGGCTGGGTGTGCAGCAGCACGGCCTCCAGCCGGTCGGCGACGACGGTCAGGTCCGGGCAGTGGAACGCCTCACAGCGGAACGCGCCGACCAGCGAGCACACCGCGCCGATCGCCCCGAGGCCCTTGCCCCTGACGTCGGCGATGAGCAGGCGGACCCCGTACGGCGTGGCATGCACCGCGTACGCGTCCCCGCCGACCTGCGCGTCCGTGTACGCCGGCGTGTACCGCACGGCGACCGGCAGCCCGCCCGCGGACACCGGCGCGTCCGGCAGCAGCACGCGCTGCGCCGCCTCGGCGACCCGGATGAGCCGGGCGAACCGGCGCCGCCCGTGCTCCTTTGTCCGGGCGAGCACGAGGACGATCGCGCAGACCGCCAGCACCGCGACCAGGTCCGCGAAGAACGAGGCGACGAGGACGTCGTGATAGCGGATCTGCTCGTACACCGCGAGCAGCCCCATGGCCGAGGCGGTGGCGACCGTCGTCCACAGGACCCCGGCAAACCCGTAGACACCGAGTGCGAACGTGGGCGCGGCGGCCAGGATCGGCGCCGGGTTCACCCCGGGCGGCGTGGTGAACTCGACGATCAGCGAGACGACGAGCAGCAGCGGGGGCACCCAGCGCAGCAACCGCCGCCCGCCCTGCGCCTCCGGCTCGTACACATCGGCCCCGATATCCACCCCGCGCCGGTTCCCGACGGGGGTGCGGCGTGCACGTCCGCGGGGTGGGTTCACCCGTTCGGCGGGGCGGAACGCGGGCGTACGCAGGTGGGGCACGGGCGGAGCGAAGGCGCCACCGGGATCGGCGGGACGGCCGCGAACGGCGGTGGCCGCCGGTCCGGTCAACGCTCCGTCGGCCCGGGTCCGATCAGCCCTTTGCGGTAGGCCATCGCGACCGCTTCGCCGCGGGAGGCCGCGCCAACCTTGGCGAGGATGTTGGAGACGTGCACGCTGGCGGTTTTGACGCTGATGAACAGCGCCTCGCCGATCTGCCGGTTCGTGCGGCCTTCGGCGAGCAGCCGGAGGACTTCCTGTTCGCGGGTGGTGAGCGTGCCGGCCGCGACTGCCGCCGCTGCGGGGTCCGCGGCCGCGAGGCCGGTGCGCCGGGCGAGCGCGTCGAGGGCGGCGCGGAGCGGGGTCGCGCCGAGCGCGTCGGCGGTGGCCTGGGCGGCTTCGAGGACGTCGCGGGCTTCGGCGCGGCGGCCGGCCGCGGCGTAGGCCTCGGCGAGGCGGAGGCGGCAGCGCGCGTGTTCGTAGACGTTGCCGTAGTCGAACGCGGCCACCACGCGTTCCCACTGCCCGGCGTCCGACCGGCCTTCGGCGCGGGCGAACTCCGCCTCGGCGCGGAGCGCCCACGCGATGCCTTCCGGGCCGCTCGGCCGCACGGCCTCCTGGCGGGCCGCGATCTCGCGGGCCAGCGCGGCGAACTCGGCGGCCTCCGCGGCCCACCCGCCGGGGTCGCCGCCGGTGAGGCGCAGCGCGGTGGCCTCGTCGGCGATCGCGGAGAGCGCGAGCGTGGCCAGGCGGACACCGACCGGCGGGTACGGGTCGTCGTCCTCGATCAGGCGCGCGAACGTGCGCCGGAAGCGGTCGACGGCGGCGCGGACGTCACCCCGCAGGACGGCCTCGTCGACCAGCACGAGGCCCGCGACCAGCGTCGCCGTCCAGTTGAACGGCCGCTTGTCGAAGAGCGCTTGGGCGCGGTCGACGACGCCGGGTTCGCCGCGGCCGAGCGGCACATACAGTGCTCCTTCGGCGACGTGCCCGAAGGCGGAGGGGGCACTGCCGGCGGCTTTGAGGGCCTCGTCCCAGCGTCCCAGGGTGTAGAGCGCGAGGGCGCGGACGTAGCGCAGGTGGAGGGAGTACGGCGACGACGTCTGTGCGGTGCGGCGGGCCAGGTCGAGGCCTTCGTCGGTCCAGGCGAGGGATTCCTCGACGAGGCCGGCTTCGAAGCAGCCGAGGGCCAGGCCGTACATGGCGCGCAGCTCGATTGCCGTGTCGCCGGCACGCCGCGCCAAGTCCCGGGCCCGGTAGAGGATTTCGCGGCCTTCGGGGGTCTGCCGGTTGGCTTCGTGGGTGGCCAGCGTGCTGATCAGGACGTCGGCTTGCACGGCGTCCGCGCCCAGCTTTTCGGCGGCGGCGAGGGCGCGCTTGCCGACGTCGCGGACGACGTCGATCCGGCGGATGTACCAGGCGGCCTGGACGTGTGTGGCGGCCGCCCACGCCCAGGTGAGCGACGGCGGTTCCTCGGGGATCAGCGCGAGCGCTTCGCGGCTGAACTCGAAGGCGGAGTGCAGGCTGTCCACGTTCATCAGGCTGGACGCGAGCGTGTAGCGGACCTTCGCGGCGACCAGCGTGTCGCCGTGCGAGCCGACCCGGTCGAGGGCGGCGCGCGCGAGGTGCACGGCGCGGTGCGCCTCGCCCATGCGGACCGCCGCGGCGGAGGCGCGCAGGGTGAGCGCGATGTCGTCGGTGCCGGTCAGTTCCGCGGCGTCGGGGACGGCGTCCCACAGTTCCAGTGCGGCTTCGACGTGCCGGAGTTCCTCGGCGGGCGCGCCGACGACGGCGGCGTGGCCCGCGGCTTCCAGGGATGCGGTGAGCGCGCCGGGCAGGTCGTGGCTGGCGATGTGGTGGTGGGCGCGTTCGGCGGCGCTGCCGCCGCGGCGCTCGGGGGCGCCGAGGAGGCGCGCGAACACCGCGTGCAGGCGGACGCGTTCGCCGGGCAGGAGATCGCCGTACGCGGCCTCCCGGGTCAACGCGTGCCGGAACGAGTAGCTGCCGTCGTCGCCGGACACCAGCAGGTGCCGGCCGACCGCCTCGCGCAGCGCGGCGTCGAGGTCGTCGTCGGGCAGTTCGACGGCGTCGCGCAGCAGACCGTGCTCGACGCTCCGCCCGGCGACCGCGGCGGTCCGCAGGACGCGCTGCGCGGTCGCCGGCATCTGCTCGATGCGGACCAGCAGCACCTCGGCGAGCCCGGCCGGGACACCGGCGTCGTCGGCCGTGGCGGCGCGGAGTTCCTCGGCGTAGAAGGCGTTGCCTTCGGCGCGCTCGACGATCCGCGCGACCGTGTCCTCCGGCAGCGGGTCGCTGCCGAGTCCGCGCACGAGTTCGGCGACCTCGGCATCGGCGAGCGGCCCCACGTCGAGGCGGGCGACGACCGGGAGGCGGACGAGTTCGGCGAGCAGCGGGCGCAGCGGATGCCGCCGGTGCAGGTCGTCGGACCGGAGCGAGACGAGCAGGGCGATGCGCTGGTGCGGCGCGGTCTCGCCGGCCCGCTGCGGGGCGAGGCGGCTGAGCAGGAAGCGCAGCAGGTCGCGGGTGGACTGGTCGGCCCAGTGCAGGTCCTCGAGGACGAGGAGCAGCGGAGCCTGCTCGGCGAGGTCGGCGAGGAGGGCGGCCATGTCGTCGAGGAGGCGGAGCCGGACACCGGGTTCGGTGCGGCCGTCGTAGGCGGAGCCGCCCGCGCCGTGCAGGCGCAGCACCGCGGGGTGCTCGTCGAGGATCGCGGCGGTGGCCGGGTCGGCGGCGACCGTGCGGAGGATCTCGGTGAAGGGGAGGTACGGCAGGCCGACCTCGCCGAGGTCGACGCACTGCCCGGTCAGCACGGTCATGCCGTCGGCGGCCGCGCGGGCGGCGGCTTCGGCCAGGAGGCGGGACTTGCCGACGCCGGCGTCGCCGGCGAGCAGGAGTGCCCGGGGGTCGCCCGCGCGGGCGCGCGCGAGGACGTCGTCGAGGGCGGCGGTCTCCGCGCCGCGGCCGACGAAGGGCGTCTGGAATCCGGGTTGCGGCACCACATGGACATCCTGACACGCACGGGGGACGGCCTGCGGAAATGGGACGACCCGCGGGGCGGGCGGCTGTGGCGCCGGTCTCTTTCGCGCCTGCCGACCGACCCGGGTAGGCAAATTCGGACAATAACGGACGTGTACGGATTCGCGCCCACGGGTCGTTCCGGCGAATTCCGATCATTTTGCGTGACCGGACCACCACGCTCACGCTCCGCAGTATCCGCATGTCACACCCCGGTCTTCGATATGTCGACCTGACGACAAGACGTTTTGACGCGATCTTTATCCCGCGCCCGGGGAGCCTTCCCGAGTTGTGGCGGCCGGTCCGACCTGGCTAGCGTCCGGGACCGGTTTCGCCGCCCAGGCGGAATCCACCCGGCCGGTACGCCGAATCCCGTCCCCGGCCGCGGTGCTCGGTGCCCAGCACGTCCGGACGGGAGCGGGGGAACCAACGTGATGCGCCGTACCCGGCTCGCCGGGTGCGGCTTGGGGTGAAGCCGTGCCCGTTTCCGGACCTGGTCCGGAGGACACGCACGGCCGGGCCGCTCCGGCCCGAATCCGACAGCTCACCTCGCAGGCGGCAGGAGAGGAACGACTTCATGCTGTCTGCCCACAGCCTCCGGCGGGTCCTGGCCGCCGCGGGAATCGCCGGCCTCGGTGCCGCCCTTCCCGTCGTCAACGCCGGTGCCGCGCACGCCGCTCCCGAGCTTCCCCGCAGCGTCCCCGCGATGGCGCAGCCGTCCGAGCGGGGGGGGGGGGCCCCCCGCCCCCCCCCCCCCCCCCCCGGCCCCCCCCCCCCCCCCCCCGCCGGTAAAAAAAAAAATCGCGGCGCGCCCAAAAAACCTGGGGGTTAGA
>NZ_JBMULZ010000008.1:134861-343565 GCF_049534875.1 Uniformispora flossi | reverse complement strand
GCCGAGCCCGCTCGGCCGACCGGCGGCGGCGCGCAGTGCCCCACCCCGTCAATCGCCCCGCTGCCTCGGCCCGACACCGCCCCGGGCAGCCCGCGGCAGACGCGCCCGGCCACACGAGGCGGTCGCCCCCGACGCGGCCGTCAGCGCCCTTCCACGTCCCGGAGGCCCTGCCACCACGCGCGGATGCCGCAATCGCCGTCGGCGGGGCCCGCCGAGTCCGGCGCCCGACGCACACGGCGCCCGGGTGCCACGACCTGCACCACCCCCCACCCACGCACAAGGCCGCCCGCGGCACTCCGCGGGCGGCCTTGTGGATGCCTTGTCTCAGGCCGATGTCACGCCCGAGGCGTCGCGAACGCCGCCAAGTGCGCGCTCTTCTCGTTCAGTTCCGACCAGGGGCCGTCGAAGCGCAGGATCGCCGTGCCCGACGTCGCGTACTTCTCCCGGGCCCGCTCCAGCGCGTCGCCGTCCGCCGTGCCCGCGAGCAGCGCGACCAGCGCCGCGACGCCCGGGTTGTGGGCGACCATCACCAGGGTGTCGACGTCGTCCGGGGTCTCCTGGGCGACGTACAGCAGGGCCTGCGTGGTCGCGTCGTAGAGGCGGTCGTCGTACGAGGTATGCGGGCGGGGGTCGAACACCTTCCCCATGAGCTTCCACGTCTCCCGGGTGCGTGCCGCGGTGGAGCATACGACGCGGTCGGGGTGGATGCGGTTGCCGACCAGCCAATTGCCGATTTCGGGGGCGTCGGCGCGGCCGCGGTCGGCGAGGGGGCGGTCATGGTCGGGTCCGTCGGGCCAATCCGCCTTCGCGTGCCTGATGACCACGAGTGTGCGCTGTCGCTGCGATGCCATGGGGTCAGCCTCTCAGAATTCGGCACGGATGCACCTCGGGTCCCGGCCGTCGTCGGCCGGGACCCGAGGTGTTGTGACGTGCGCTTGGCGTTGTGTTCGACAGCCTCTACGGGGCGCTCGGAAGGCGGTCAGCCGACCGGCGGGCGCGGGATCCACTGGTTGGTGGAGACGTCTTCCGGCTCGTACGGTGCCGCGTGGCGCCCGGCCAGGACCGGCTCGCGCCGCGGCTGCTCCGGGGCGTCGTCGTCGGCGCCGGCGCCGTGGTCCATCGTCGGCAGCCAGCCGAGCCACTTGGGCAGGTACCAGTTGCGCTCGCTCAGCATGCCCATGACCGCGGGGAGCAGGATGGCGCGGATGATCGTGGCGTCCAGGAGGACGGCGACCGCAAGGCCGACACCCATCTGCTTCATCTGCTGCATGGACAGGGTGCCGAAGACCCCGAACACCGCGACCATGATGACCGCCGCGCTGGTGACGACGCCCGCGGTGCTGCGCACGCCGTAGGCGACGGCGTCATTGGTGTTCATGCCGCGGTCGTAGGCCTCGCGGATCCGGGACACGACGAACACGTGGTAGTCCATCGAGAGGCCGAACAGCACCACGAAGAGGAACAGCGGCAGCCACGAGGTGATCGCGCCCGGTGCGTCGGTGCCGACGAGGAAGTCGCCGTAGCCGTGCTGGAAGACCAGCGTGAGCACGCCGTAGGCGGCGCCGACCGAGAGCAGGTTGAGCACGATCGCGGTGAGGGCGATCGTCAGCGACCGGAAGGAGGTCAGCATCAGCAGGAAGGCGAACAGGAGCACGAACCCGAAGGCGATGGGCGTGGTCTTGCCGAGCTGGTGGTTGAAGTCCTCGGTGCGCGCGGTCTCGCCGGTGACGGGGGCGTCGAGGCCCTTGACCTTGCCGAACGTCTCGGGGATGACGGAGTCGCGGAGCTTCTTGAGCGACTCGACCTCCTTGGAGGTGTCGGCGAACGGCACCGAGATGCTCATGACGTCGGTCTTGCCGGGGTAGGTGCGGACCTCGATCTTCTCGGTCGAGACGCCGTCGGCGACGGCCTTCTTCTTGAAGGCGTCGAGGGCGCCCTGCACGTCGGCGGCGTTGATGTCCTTGGCCTTGACCACGACTTCGGCCGGGGCGGGGCCGCCGGGGAACTTCTCGTTGACGTGCTTGTAGGTCTGGACGATCGAGACGTCCTTGGGCAGTTCCTTGTCCAGCGGCAGCATCGACAGCTTCATGCCGGCGGCGGGGATGGCGAGGGCGACCAGGACGCCGCCCGCGGCGACCGTCCACACGAGCGGGCGGCGCAGCACGGTGCGCAGGATGGCGCCCCAGAAGCGGCCGCCGTCGGCGGAGGGGCGGCGCATGCGGGCGAGGCCGGGGATCTTGCCCGCGTCGACCTTGTCGCCGAGCATCGACAGCAGGGCCGGCAGGACGGTGACGGAGCCGATCATGGCGGTCAGGACGACCAGGATGGTGCCGAGGGCCATGGACTGGAACTGGCCGAGGCCGGTGAACATCATGCCCGCCATCGCGACCATGACGGTGACGCCGGAGATGAGGACCGAGCGGCCGGAGGTGGCGGCGGCGATCTCCAGGGCGCGCTCGGGGTCGCGGCCCTTGGCGCGCTCTTCGCGTTCGCGGCGGATGTAGAAGAGGCAGTAGTCGACGCCGACCGCGAGGCCGATGAGCAGCATCACGGACATCGTGGTGTCGCTGGTGGGGACGATGCGGGTGGCGAGGGCGAGCAGGCCGCCGGCGGCGATGAACGCGGTGAGGGCGAGGGCGACGGGCAGGAGGGCCGCGACGACGGCGCCGAAGGCGATCAGGAGGATGCCGAGGGCGAGCGGGACGGCGGTCCACTCGGCGGTCTTGAAGTCGTTGCCGATGGTGTCGTCGAACCACTTCTGCGAGCTGGCGTCGCCGAGTTGCTCGACGGTCAGGTCGGGGTGTGCGGCCTTGGCGGCCTTCACCGCGTCGAGGACGGGGTCGAGGTGGTCGACCGCGTCGTCGTTCTTGCCCTTGAAGTCGAACTGGACGAGCACGGAGTGTCCGTCGGACGACTTGGCGCCTTGCACGCCGGCGTCGTAGGGCGTGCGGACGTTCTCGACGACGTCGGTGGCGGCGACCTTGGCCGCGATGTCCTGGACGGCGGAGCGGAAGGCCGGGTCGTCGGCGTTCGTCCGCGCGGAGGTCACGAGCAGCATCTCGCTCGCGGGGTCTTCGACTCCGGCGTCTTCGATGATCTTCTGCGCGCGGCCGGCTTCACCGGGGGTCATGTCCCCGTCGGACAGCTGCTTCGAGCCGGCCATGCTGCTGACGGCCACGGAGAGGACCACGAACAACAGCCAGGCGAAAACTGCCGTCTTGCGGTGCCGTGCGCTCCAACCGCCCATCGAGGCGGCGAGGTTGCGCCTGCGTGCCATGGGTTCCCACTCCTTGTCGCGTGTGCGTACGCGGTGGAACCGCCCCGAGTCGGGGGTTCCCGTGATGTCGCTACGACGCTATGAGGGAGAGGTACTTCGGCCCCATCCGGCGGACTGCCGTCTTGCGGGGGGTGCGGGCGCCCGGCACGGGGGTGGGGTTACCCCCACCCCTGTCCGACCGGTTGGTTGTCACGGGTTCAGCTGAGCACGGTCGCGACGACCGCGATGATCCCGAACACCACGAGCATGGCGCCGAGGATCGCGAGCATGGCGCGGCTCGCCGGCTTGTCGGGGTCCGGCGGGGCGAGGACCGGCGTGAAGCCTTCTTCTTCGCCGCGGGCGGCGTAGGCGGCGGCCTGGACGGCGGCGCGGGCGCGCGCCGCTTCGCGGTCGGCGGCGCGGGCCTGGTCCTCGCGGGCCTTGCGGGCGGCGACGGCGCGGGCGTACCGGTCCTTGGCGGACTCCTGGGGCGGTTCGCCGCCGAGCGTGGAAGGTGTAGCAGGCATGGATCGAGTCTCGCACGCAGCCGGACCCGGAATGCGCCGGGGCCGGACCGCGCGCTGCGGTCCGGCCCCGGGGTGGTGCGGGGTGGTGCGGGGTGCTGCGGTGGATCAGGCGCCCATGGCGTGCAGGCCGCCGTCGACGTGCACGATCTCGCCGGTGGTCTTGGGGAACCAGTCGGAGAGCAGCCCGACGACGCCGCGCGCGGCCGGCTCGGGGTCGTTGAGGTCCCAGCCGAGCGGCGCCTTCTCGTTCCACACGCCTTCGAAGGCGTCGAAGCCGGGGATCGAGCGGGCGGCCATGGTCTTGACCGGGCCGGCCGAGACCAGGTTGACGCGCACGTTCTGGTCGCCGAGGTACTTGGCGAGGTAGCGCGAGGTGGACTCGAGGGCGGCCTTGGCGACGCCCATCCAGTCGTAGCCCGGCCAGGCGACCTGCGCGTCGAAGTCAAGGCCGACGACGGACAGCGAGCCGTCCTTCGGCTTGAGCGGCAAGGTCGCCATGGTGAGCGCCTTGAGCGAGTAGGCGGACACCTGCACGGCGGTGGAGACGTCCTCGTAGTTCGTGTTGAGGAAGTTCCCGCCGAGCGCGTCCTGCGGGCCGAACGCGATCGAGTGCACGACGCCGTCGATGCCGTCGACGTGCTGGCGCACGTTCTCGGCCAGCGCGTCGAGGTGCTCGGTGTTGGTCACGTCGAGTTCGATGACCGGGGCGGGCTTGGGAAGCCGCCCTGCGATGCGGTTGACCAGCGAGAGCCGGCCGAAGCCGGTGAGGACGACCTCGGCGCCTTCCTCCTGCGCGAGCCGCGCCACGTGGAAGGCGATCGAGGCGTCGGTCAGGACGCCGGTGACGAGAATGCGCTTGCCGACCAGAAGGTCACCCATGCGTCAGTGCCCCATTCCAAGTCCGCCGTCCACGGGAATGACGGCGCCGGTGATGTACGACGCGGCGTCCGAGGCGAGGAAGCGGACCACGGCCGCGACCTCCTCGGTGCTCGCGTAACGGCCCAGCGGAACCTCGGCCAGAATCTGCGCCTTGCGTTCCTCGCCGAGCACGTCGGTCATGGCGGTGTCCACGAAGCCGGGCGCCACGACGTTGGTGGTGATGTTGCGCGACCCCAGCTCGCGGGCGAGCGACCGGGCGAACCCGACGAGCCCGGCCTTGGACGCGGCGTAGTTGGCCTGCCCGGGCGAGCCGAGGAGCCCGACGACCGACGAGATCAGCACGATGCGGCCCTTGCGGGCGCGCAGCATGCCCTTGCTGGCGCGCTTGACGACCCGGAACGTGCCGGTCAGGTTCGTGTCGATGACGCTGGTGAAGTCGTCCTCGCTCATGCGCAGCAGGAGCGTGTCCTTGGTGATGCCGGCGTTGGCGACGAGCACCTCGACGGCACCCTGGTGCGCCTCGACTTCTTTGAACGCCTGCTCGACCTGCTCGGGGTCGGTGACGTCGCAGCGGACGCCGAACAGCCCGTCGGGTGCCTCTCCCGAGCGGGAGGTGACCGCGACCTTGTCGCCTTCGGCGGCGAACGCCTGCGCGATGGCGAGGCCGATGCCCCGGTTGCCTCCGGTGACCAGTACGGACCGGCTCAACGGCTCACTCCTTATGTATGGACAGGACCTGCTTGGGAGAGGTTGCGACGACCGTATCGGTCTACCGCGCGGTACGCGGAATCGCCCCGCGACAAGGTCCGGTGCCGCGGAGCTGTGGGATTTCGCCAACCGCAGCGCCGTTCGGGGGCAGCTTCCGACCGCCGCCGATCGAATGCGCGTGCGATCGGCGGCGACCCGCCGGGAAACTCCCCCGTCGGGCGGCCGTCCGCGTGATTGACTGCCGACTGCGCGTTCCGCGCGTGCCCGGCACGCCGGCGACAGACACGACGACAGACAGGTGGGTGGAGCCGTGCCGCACCCGATCGATCCGGCCTTCCAGGCGTATCCCCTGCGCCTGCTGGCGGACGCCGCCCTCGGGCGGGCCCGCGAACTGGGGGTTTCCCACGCGGACTTCCGCTTCGAGCGGGTCCGCGACTCGTTCCTGCGGCTGCGGGACGGCCGCACGGAGGCGTCGATCGATCGGACCGACGTCGGTTTCGCGGTCCGCGTCGTGCACGACGGCGCCTGGGGGTTCGCCGCGGGCGTCGACCTCACGGTGGACGCGGCGGTGCGGGTCGCGGAGGAAGCGGTCGCGGTGGCGCGGGTGTCCCGGTCGATCGCGGAGGCGTCCGGGGTCGGGGACCGCGTCGAGATGGCGCCGGAGCCGGTCTACCCGGACGCCGCGTGGGTGTCGGCGTACGACGTGAACCCGTTCGACGTGCCGGAGCCGGACCGGGTCGGGCTGCTCGCGCAGTGGAGCCGCGACCTGCTGGCCGCGGACGGTGTGGACCACGTCGACGCGATGCTGCTGGCCGTCCAGGAGAACAAGTTCTACACGGACACCGCGGGCACCACGACGACACAGCAGCGGGTGCGGATCAACCCGGACATCACGGTGATCGCGGTCGGCGAGGGCGGCTACGAGTCGATGCGGACGCTCGCGCCGCCGGCCGGCCGCGGCTGGGAGTACCTGACCGGCACCGGCTGGGACTGGGAGAGCGAACTCGCCGAGCTGCCCTCGCTGCTGGCCGAGCGGGTCGCCGCGCCGTCGGTGGAAGCCGGGTCGTACGACCTGGTGATCGACCCGAGCAACCTGTGGCTGACCATCCACGAGTCGATCGGGCACGCGACAGAACTGGACCGCGCGCTCGGCTACGAGGCGGCCTACGCGGGCACCTCGTTCGCGACCTTCGACAAGCTGGGCACGCTGCAGTACGGCTCGCCGATCATGCATGTCACGGGCGACCGCACCGCCGAGCACGGCCTGGCCACCATCGGCTACGACGACGAGGGCGTGGCCACCCAGTCGTGGGACCTGGTCAAGGACGGTGTCCTGGCCGGCTACCAGCTCGACCGGAACATGGCCCGCATGCAGGGCTTCGGGCGGTCCAACGGCTGCGCGTTCGCCGACTCCTCCGCGCACGTGCCGGTGCAGCGGATGGCCAACGTGTCGCTGCAACCGGCCGCCGAGGAGCGGTCGACGGCCGAGCTGATCGGCGGGGTCGAGCGGGGCCTGTACGTGGTCGGCGACAAGTCGTGGTCGATCGACATGCAGCGCTACAACTTCCAGTTCACCGGGCAGCGCGCCTACCGGATCGAGAACGGGCGCTTGGCGGGCCAGGTGAAGGACTTCGCGTACCAGGCGACGACCACCGACTTCTGGGGGTCGATGGAGGCCGTCGGCGGGCCGTCGACGTACGTCCTGGGCGGCGCGTTCAACTGCGGCAAGGCGCAGCCCGGCCAGGTCGCGGCGGTGAGCCACGGCTGCCCGTCGGCGCTGTTCCGCGGGGTGCGGATCCTCAACACGGTGCAGGAGGCGGGGCGATGAGCGAATCGACGACGGTGGCCAAGCCCGGCGAGCTGGTGGAGCGTGCGCTCGAACTGTCCCGTGCGGACGGCTGCGTGGTGATCGCCGAGGAGACGTCGACGGCGAACCTGCGCTGGGCGGGCAACGCGCTGACCACGAACGGGCTGTCGCAGGGCCGCAGCGTGTCGGTCGTCGCCACGGTGGACGGTGCCGAGGGCGTCGCGTCGGGTGTCGTGTCCCGGAGCGGCGTGACCGCCGGGCAGTTGGAGGAGCTGGTGCGGGCCGCCGAGCAGGCGGCGCGCGACGCGGGGCCCGCGGAGGACGCCAATCCGCTGCTGTCCGGGAGCGCGTTCGCGGCGGGGTTCGACGAGGCCCCGGCGCGTACCTCGATCGAGGTGTTCCGCGACTTCGCCCCGGCGCTGGGCGAGGCGTTCGCCCGTGCCGCGGCCGGCGACCGCAAGCTGTACGGCTTCGCCCAGCACGAGGTCACCTCCACCTACGTGGGCACGAGCGCGGGTCTGCGGGCCCGGCACGACCAGCCGACCGGCACGTTCGAGCTGAACGCGAAGTCCGCGGACATGGCGCGGTCCGCATGGTCGGGCGCGGCCACGCGGGACTTCGCCGACGTCGACGTGGCGGCCGCGGAAGCCGACCTGGAGCAGCGCATCGCGTGGGCGGCGCGGCGCGTCGACCTGCCCGCCGGGCGGTACGAGACCGTCCTACCGCCGAGTGCGGTCGCCGACCTGATGATCTACCTGTACTGGTCGTCGGGTGCCCGCGACGCGTTCGAGGGCCGCAGCGTCTTCAGCCGGCCGGGCGGCGGCACGCGGGTGGGCGACAAGCTCGCGGCGCTGCCGCTGTCGCTGCGCAGCGACCCGGCCTACCCGGGCCTGGAGTGCGCCCCGTTCTCCACCACGGTGGCGTCCGGCGACGGCACGTCGGTCTTCGACAACGGCCTGGGGCTGGGTTCGACGGCGTGGCTGAACGACGGCGTGCTGGCCGCACTGCCCGCGAACCGGTACACGGCGAAGCTGGCCGGGCTGCCGGTGGCGCCCGAGATCGACAACCTGGTGCTGGAAAATCCGGGCGCGGACCGGTCGCTCGCGGATATGGTCGCGTCGACCAAGCGCGGTCTGCTGCTGACGTGCCTGTGGTACATCCGCGAGGTGGATCCGCAGACGCTGCTGCTGACCGGCCTGACGCGCGACGGCGTGTACCTCGTGGAGGACGGCGAGGTCGTGGGCGCGGTGAACAACTACCGCTTCAACGAATCACCGGTGGACCTGCTGGGCCGGGTGGCCGAGGCGGGCGCCACGGAACGCACCATGCCGCGCGAGCAGGGGGACTACTTCTCGCGGGCGGCGATGCCGCCGCTGCGGGTGCCGGACTTCAACATGAGTTCGGTGAGCCAGGCGTCCTAGCCGCTCCCCCGCGCGTCCGGTAAACAGACATCCCCACATCGGAGGCCTACGCCGAGGAGGCGAATGGAGACGAACATCGACCCGAGGGATCCCGCGATGGATCCGAAGCGCATGGTGAAGGTGTCGAAGTACCTGTCACGGGCACTGCGCCATCAGCCGGAGCGCATCGGGATCACCTTGGACGAGTCCGGCTGGGTGCCCGTCGACGACCTGCTGGCGGCGTGCCGGTCCCGCGGTTTCGCGGTGACGCGGGTCGAGCTGGACCTGGTCGTGGCGCAGAATGACAAGAAGCGGTTCGCGTTCTCCGAGGACGGGATGCGGATCCGGGCGAGTCAGGGGCACACCGTGGACATCGACCTGGGCCTTGCGCCTGCCGAACCCCCGTCGGAGCTGTACCACGGCACGGTGGGCCGGGTCATCGACGCCATCCTCACCGAGGGCCTGCGGCCGATGAACCGCAACGACGTCCACCTGTCGCCGGACGTGGAGACCGCGCGCCGGGTCGGCGCCCGCCGCGGACGCCCGGTGGTGCTGGTGGTGGACGCGGCCCGCATGCACGCCGACGGGCACCTGTTCCGCGTGTCGGACAACGGCGTGTGGCTGGTCACCGCCGTCCCGCCGGAGTACCTGCGCCGCCAGGGCTGACCCGAGCCCGCCCGGCTCGCCCGGACTCGCCCGGGCCGTTCCGCGGTCCGCGCGGCGCCGGTGCGGTGCGGAATCGATTCGTCCCGACATGCCCGCGACATCGCACGCGCCCCGGTCTCGTTCGCGGGGGATACGCGGCGTACCGTGGAGGCGGCGGCCACGACGGGTCGGGCCGCCCCGGGAGGCGGCAGGTGGGCAGGGTGCAGGTCAATCGGGTGCACATGAATCACGAGCGGGGCGGCAAAGCCTCCGTGTACCGCATCAGCGGCGCCCGCAAGGGCCTGACCGAGGACGTGCGGACCCGCCAACGCCGCTACGTCATCTCGATGTCCGTGCGCACCGTGTGCTTCCTGCTGGCGGTGGTGTTCACCGGGCCGCTGCGCTGGGCGATGCTGGCGGGCGCGCTGTTGCTGCCGTACGTCGCCGTGGTGATCGCGAACGCCGGCCGGGAGCCGAACGCGGATCCGCCGCCCGCCCTCAGCGTGCCGCCGCAGCCGCACAAGGCGATCGAGGCGCCGCCGGAGGCGGTGCTGACGAGCGCGGAACGCCACGACATCCGCGTGGTCCCCGACGATGCGTGGATCGTGACGGACGACCCGGCCTACACCTCGCACGAGGCTCCTCCGGCGACCTCGTCCGGGGCCGGTGCGGCCGCGGGGCCGCCGGCCGACACGCGGCTCGGCGGACAGGTCTGGCGGAGCCCCGGCGAGGGTGTCTTCGCGGCGTCGGCGGACGGCCGGGTGGCCGCGCCGGGCGAGGCCCCGGAGACCGCCTCCCCCGCACCTGACGGACCGTCAGAAAGTAACCGTGAGTAAGTTGTTCGAGTAAACCGCCGACCGTCATCCGGGGGTCGGGAACGGGTGCCGAATTCGCCCGACACGCGTTCGCGTATGGGGCTTCACGTCGGCCGTGGACGTGCCATACTTCAAAACGTGCTCCGTATCCCCCGTCGGAGCGACCGACGCGATGCCGGGCGGCTCCCCCCGTGGCTGCCCGGCATCGCCCGTTTTCGGAGCCGGTGACCGGCCCGCTTCCCGCACCGCCCGAGCCCCGCGATCATCACCCTGCGCAGCGGGACCGGGACTTCCGCCCCGACGCCGGGCACGGCCCGCCCGATTGCGATACTGGGGTCATGCTTCCCTTCGGGCCCGCGGACGACGGGCCGACCCGGCCGATCTGCTCGGCGAAGGCGTGCCGTGCGGACGCCCGCTGGGTGCTGGTGTGGAACAACCCCAAGGTGCACACGCCGGACCGCCGCAAGACGTGGCTGGCCTGCGACGAACACCGCGAGTCGCTGGGACAGTTCCTGGCGGTGCGCGGGTTCCTCAAGGACACGGTGGACCTCGCCGCGTGGACGGCCGCGGAGGCCGGCGACCCGGATGAGGGTCGCTCGTCCGGGTGATTCCGGTGCTGCTCGCCGGGCGCGGGCGCCCGGGTCTGCATCGCCCTTTCGGGTGACGCCTGTTCGAACAGCTGCCGGAGCTCCCCGGCGCGCCGGATCATCTCCGGGCCCGGTTATCCGCCGATCGCCGACATCGGCCGGGCCGGCTGGAGGAATGTCGGGTCGTCGATGCCCGCTCCCGCCTTCTTGGTCGCCATCGCGGCGCGCCACCGGTCGGCGATCTCGTCGTCGGACGCGCCGCCGCGCAGCGCGGTGCGCAGGTCCGATTCCTCGCGGGCGAAGAGGCAGTTGCGGATCTGGCCGTCGGCGGTGAGCCGGGTGCGGTCGCAGGCGCCGCAGAACGGCCGGGTGACGGTGCCGATGACGCCGACGCTGCCGGGGCCGCCGTCGACGAGCCAGCGTTCGGCGGGGGCGCTGCCGCGCGCCTCGTCGCCTTCCGGGGTGAGCCGGAAGGCCGCGGACAGCGCGGCCAGGATCTCGTCGGCGGTGACCATCAGCGAGCGGTCCCAGCCGTGTTGCGCGTCGAGCGGCATCTGCTCGATGAACCGGAGTTCGTAGCCGCGCTCCAGGCACCAGGACAGCAGTGCGGGCGCTTCGTCGTCGTTGACGCCGCGCATCAGGACGGCGTTGACCTTGACCGGGGTGAGCCCGGCGTCCGCGGCGGCCGCCATGCCGTCCAGCACGTCCCGGAGCCGGTCGCGGCGGGTGAGTTCCTTGAACCGCGCGGGGTCGAGGGTGTCCAGGGAGACGTTGACGCGGTCGAGGCCGGCGGCCTTGAGCGGCGCGGCCAGCTTGGTGAGCGCCAGGCCGTTGGTGGTCACGGACATCTTGGGGCGCGGTTCGAGTGCGGCGACGCGTTCCACGATGCCGACGAATCCGCGGCGCAGCAGCGGCTCGCCGCCGGTGAACCGGACTTCGGTGACGCCGAGCTGCCGCACGGCGATGCGGACGAGCCGGACGATCTCGTCGTCGGTGAGCAGCTCCGGCTTGGGCAGCCAGTCGAGGCCTTCCGCGGGCATGCAGTACGTGCAGCGCAGGTTGCACCGGTCGGTGAGCGACACGCGCAGGTCGGTGGCCGTGCGCCCGTACGCGTCGACGAGCCCGCCCCCGGTCTGGGCCTGGACACTCATCGCGGCGCCTCCTCACCCCCCGGCGCGGCGGTGCGCGGACCGGGGCCTCCCGTTTCGGCCCCCAGGGTACGCACGTGCCACCCGGCCCTGGCCAGCACCACCGCTTTGTCGACATGTGCGGGTATGTCATGCGTGCCCGCCGCGTTGCACGAGTTCCGCGTGGGAAATGCCATACGTCCGCGAACCGGATTCCGGCCGCGCGCGTCCAGGTCATACGACATGATCCGGCGGGGAGGAATTCGACGGTGAATCAGATACCAGAGGACCGCCGCGGGGCGGACGACCCGGCGGGCGCGGGGGTGCCGCGCCATCGCGTGGACTCGCGTGCACCCGGATATCCGCAGGCGGCGTACTCGGATGCCGCGCAGTACCTGGACAACGCGTGGCGGGAGAGCAGCGGCCAGGGACCGGCGGTGAACCCGCACGAGATCCCGACGCAGGTGGTCCCGGTGCAGTCGGCGCCGGTGCAGACCGCGCAGTCCGCGCCGGTGCCGCCGGCTGCGGCGCAGCCGAGCCCTGCGCCGGCCGCTCCCGGCCCCGGGGCAGCTGCCGGTGCGGGTGCCGAGACCGTCGCGCAGCCTTTCCCGCCCGCGGATCCGCGGTCCGCCCCCGCGGCGCACCCGGCGGCTGCCGGCGTGCCCGGGCCGCGCGGTGCGGCCGACGCGAACCCGGTCGACCTGGGCGCGTACGCGATGTCTCCGGCGGCCGCGGCCGGCGGGGGTGCCCCGTCCGGGCCCGGCGCCTTCCCCGCGGCGCCCGAGGCGGATCGGCCGCGGGGCCGACGCAAGATGATCGCGGTGTGGAGCGTGGTGAGCGCCGTGGCGCTCGTGGGCGCGGGCCTGGTGGCCGTGAAGTCCATGAAGAGCGACAAGGACCACAACTCGGCGTCGTCGGCATCGCCGACCGCGACGATCCAGGCGGCGCCGCCTTCGGCGCCCGCGACCAGCGCCGGTCCGACGTCCGCGCCGCCGTCCACCTCCCCGACGGCGAGCACGACCGGCAAGTCCACCAAGTCGCCGACGGCCACGTCCACGACCAAGAAGCCGAAGACCGGCACGGACGACGACGGGGACGGCATCACCGACGACCCGGGCGCGACCGACCCGAACCAGCTGTCCGGTGCCGCGCGCACCGCCTACCAGCAGGCGAAGACGGCCATGGCGGCGAACGGCATCACCCTGACGCTGACGTCCGGCAAGCGGTCGTTCCAGCACCAGCAGGACCTGTGGGACCAGGAAGTCCGCGACACCGGCTCGACGGCCGCGGCCCGCAACCGGGTCCTGCCGCCCGGGGAGTCGTCCCATGTGCAGGGCATCGCGATCGACATCAACGTCGCGGCGCAGGCGTGGATGAAGAGCAAGGGCTCGCAGTACGGCTGGTGCCAGATCTACGCGAACGAAGCCTGGCACTTCGAGTACCGCGCGTCGTACAAGACGAGCGGCTGCCCGACGCTCAAGCCGCACCCGTAGGCGGCGCGGTTCAGGGTTTGTAGGGCAAGGACGGCACGACGAAGCAGTTCGCGTCCATGTCCGGCACCTGGTCGACCCAGCCGCCCTGCCCGCCGTTCGCGCTGTCCTGCCAGCGCACGACGTTGAGGCAGGCCTTGGCGGGTGCCGCGGCCTGTTCGGCGGTCTGCGGGTTGAAGTTGACCGGGATCAGCAGCCCGTGGGCGTCGTAGCCTTCGGGCCTGTTGACGAACTGCTCGACGCACTTGCGGGTGACGTCCGCGCCGCACGAGCCGATCGCGTCGGTGAGCCACTGTGCGGACGCCCAGCCTTCCAGCGCCCACTGCGACATCTGTCCGGCCCGGTCGGGGAAGTACTTGGCCATCGCGTTGCGGAAGTCGGCGACCGCCGGGTTCTGCACGTCCTCGTAGTTGCGGCTGCCGCCGGTCACCTGGATGGAGTTGCGGCAGGTCGGCGAGTCCTTGAAGTCGGTGCCGACGGTCGCGTTCTGGTTCTGCACGGTCGACACCTTGGCCTGCACCTTGAGCCCGGCGCCGTCCATCGATTTGCACAGCTGCGCGTTTCCGCGCGTGTCGATCGCGTCGAAGACGATGTCCACGCCGCGGTTGCGCATGTCGATGACGGCCGCGTCGAAGTTGGGCAGCGCGAAGTCGAGCTGCTTGTCGACGATGGTGTAGCCCTCGGCCTTGAGGCCGTCCTTGATGGTCTGGGCGAAGCGCGCCGAGTCGGCCTGGTTGTACGAGACGACGGCGGCGGTGCGGGCGCCCAGGCGCTCCTTGAAGTACCGGTAGACCGACGTGTTCTGGTACAGCGTGCCGTCCCAGCCGACGGTGCCGTTCCGCGGGGCGCTCGACCCGTACAGGCTGTACAGGTGCTGGTAGGTGTCGTAGGCGTTGCCGATCGGGATGCCGCCGACGTCGGGGACGCCCTTGGAGCTGACGAAGGGCGCGCCGTCGTACTTGTAGATGCTGTTGCCGGCGAACGCGAACACCTTCTCGTCGTCGATCAGCTTGCGCGCGCACTTCTGGTTCTGGAAACCGACGCCCTCGTCGTCGCACGGCACGACGGTGACCTTGCGGCCGTTGATGCCGCCCTTGTCGTTGAGGGCCTGGAAGAACGCCTGCGCGCCGTACATCGGCCCGGAGAAGGTGTCCTTGCCGAGCAGCCCGGACGACGTGTCGATCATCCCGATTTTGATCTCGGTCGGAGTAACGCCGACGTCCGAGGCCTTGTTGGCCGCTCCCCCGGCCGGCGCCCCGCCGCCCGCGGGGGCGTTGCTCGGCACGAAGTCCCTTTCCGGCACGCGTGATCCGCAGCCGGCGGCGAGCAGCACGGCGCAGAGGACCGCGACGGGGGCGGCAGTACGGCGTGTGCGGCGCATCGGAGTTCCTTCCGGCGGGGCTGGGCGTCGGGTGGTGCGGATGTACCCAGCAAAACGCACGAAGGCCGCGGCTGCACATGCGGAGGATGTGCAGCCGCGGCCGATTCACTTCGTGACGCCCTGGCGGCGCGGGTGCGTCAGTAGCCGGCGCACTCCGCGGCCGGGGGGACCTGCGCGTATCCGGCCAGCGTGCAAACGGTCTTGCCGCCGACCTTCCACGTGCCGTTCTGCTTCACGACGTTGCCGTCGATCGGCGGCACGGCGCCGGGGGCGCCGCCGAGCAGGATGTCGAAGTTGACCGTGCCCTTGTCGCCGTCGATCTTGACGTCGTTCGTCTTGATGCTGACCGAGCTGACCAGCTGGCTCGACAGCATGGCGTCGAGCATCGTGTTCAGCTTGTCGGCGTCCTGGATGAGCGCCTTGCGCTCGGCGACGGTCGCCTTCGGGTCGAGCACCTTCTGGTAGGCCGCGGCTGCCGCCTTCTGGTCGGCGGTGAACGTCGCCGAGTTGACGGCGGCCGGAGCCGAGGCGGGGGCGGAGGTCGGCGCGGCCGGGGCGCCCGTGGTGGCCGCGGGGGTCTGGGCAGCCGGCGCGGACGGCGAGTTGCTCGCCTTGCTCTCGTCCTTCTTGTCGTCGCCGCAGCCCGCGAGCGCGAGGACACCGGCGACGGGAAGAACCGCCCACGCCATACGGCGAGCACCTATGTTGCGCATGGTTCACACCATCCGTTCCCGCCGGGGAATCCGGCGTAGATCACAGAAGTCGACTCGGAGCGTACGGCACCCTACCGGCTGGTCACATGCCGACCGTGCGGACCGGGGGCAACCCGTGACCGAACCTCTATCCGCGGGCGGCTTCCGGCATGCCGCCCGCGCCGACCGGATATCGGATCCCGGGGTGCCGTCCCTCCCGCAGCGACTTCCCGGCCGATCGGGGCCGGGAAACGCGGGTGTTCCGTTTCGACCGCAACTAACCTGGACGAGACCCCGGCCGACCGCATCCGAAGCCTTGCGGAACGCGGGGCGCCCGTACGGGTGACGGCGGCGGACGACAGCGACGGCGGACAGGTGAGGCGGCCGGTGGAGCGATCGGAAAGACCGCGCTGGGACGGCGATGTGCGTGCGGCCGTCCGGGTGTACGGCGGCTGGTTCGTCGCGCTCGTCGGCGGACTCCTGTGCGCCATCGGCTGGTACGGCGTCTCGGGCGAGAAGTACGAGGCCCGGCAGATCCCGTACCTGGCGTCGGCGTCGATCCCCGGAGCGGCGCTGATCATCGCGGGTGCGGTGCTGATCGCGGCACGGTCGCGGGGCTCGGACGCGGAGCTGCGGCAGCGGGTGGCGGAGCTGCACGGGTTGCTGGTCGAGGTCCCGGAGGGCGGTGCGACAACCGGTGGTGAGGCGGCCCCGACGGACGACGACACGGCCGCAGAAGACCCCGCCAAGCCGACTGCGGCGGCCGGTGCGACCGGCGGGGTCGGCGCGGCCACGGCAGGCGGCCCGGCGCGGCCCGCCACGGAGTCGCCCGCGCCGGAAGCCTCCTGGCTCGCTGTCCCCGACGGCGCCCGCTACCACCGTCCCGACTGCACCTTGGTGGCCGGCAAACCGGCGGCCTACCCGGTCACCCGCGCGGAAGCCGCCGAACGGGGCCTCCGCCCCTGCCCGTTGTGCGACCCGGGCGACCTGGGCCCCGCCGAGCCGACGCCGGATGCCCCGGACGGAGCGCCCTCCTCGGACCCGGAGACGTCACCCGGCACCGCCCCGGTGCCCCCGACCGACCCGGCGCCCACGACGCCGGACGAGCCGGGCGCCTCCCCCGCTTCCGGCCCCGCCGCGCACGCGTCCGTTGCCTCGGGCGCCACCCCGGCCGCCCCCGACACGCCCAAGCCGGTCCGGCAGCCGACAAACCACCCGTCCGGCCGCACGCGAATGGACGCACCACGGTGGACGCCCGAGGACGCCAGCCGGCCGCACCCCGTCGCGCCGGAGCCCGCGGGCAGCGCCCGGGAATCCGTCACCCTCCGTATCGCCGACGCGCGTCGAACGGCCCCGAAAAACCCACGCCATGCACCGCAGGCCGTGGCGTGCTGCCCCTTCGCCGCCGCAACCCCCCTCCGGCACATGCCGCGCCGGACGGTCTCCGCGGCCGTCCCCCCGATCCGGAGCCGCGAGAGGGGCGACTCGCAGCCGGCCTCGCCCGCCCGCGTCCCTCGGCTTTCGGCGCCGACCTGCCCCGTCGCCGTCAGCCTCTCCCCCACCCCGGCCCCCTGACCGATGCTCACCATCGACCTCGCGCTGGCCGGTCTCGGTGTCGGTGCCATTGCCGCGCTCGCCGCCGTCGGGCTGATCACGTCGTACCGGGCGACCGGGGTGTTCAACCTCGGGTTCGGGGCGTTGGCGATGCTCATCGCGTATCTGCTGTGGCAGCAGGTGCGGGTGTGGTCGTGGCCGGTGGTGCCCGCGGCGTTGTTCGACGTGTTCGTGGTGGCGCCGCTGTTCGGGCTGCTGCTGGACCGGTTCGTGTTCCGCGGGCTGCAGCGGCGCGGGGCAGGGCCGGCCGAGATGCTGGCGGCGTCGCTGGGCGTCCTCGTCATGCTGCTCGGCATTGCGATCCTCACCTGGGGCACCGAATCGCGCCTCGACCCGCCCACGCTGTTCCCCGCCGGCACCGTCGAGCTGTGGGACGGTGCCACCGTCTCCGAGTCCGCGCTCGCCGAACTCGGCGTGGTCGTCGGCATCGCCCTCGTCGTCGCCGTCGTCACCCGGTACACCCGCTTCGGTGCCGACCTGCGGGCCGTCGTCGACCGCCGCGAGCTGGCCGAGCTGACGGGCGTGGCCGCCGACCGGGTGTCGGCGGTCGGGTGGGCGTTCGGGTCGATGCTCGCCGGGCTGACCGGCATCCTGCTGGCGCCGCATCTGCGCCTCGACCCGTTCGGCCTCACGCTGTTGGTGCTGGAGACGATCGGCGTCGCGGTCGCCGCGCGGCTGGCGAGTCTGCCGGTGGCGATCCTGGTCGCGGTGGCGATCGGTGTGGGGCAGAGCGAGCTGACCCGGGTGCAGCTGGAAGGCCGCGCGCAGAACATGCTGCAGGCGTTGCAGTCGAACCTGTTCGTGGTGGTGCTGCTCCTGGCGCTGCTGCTGCTTCCGCGCATGGTGGAGGTCGGCGAGCGCGGGACGTACATGCGGATCCCGGCGGGCAACGGGGCGCGGCTGCCCGCCTTGTGGTGGCTGCCCTATCCGGTGCTGCTCGCGGTTCCGCTGGTGCTGAGCACCGAGCACCTGCAGTCGGCGCAGCAGGTGCCCGCCTTGGCGATCGTCTTCGTGTCGCTGGTGATCGTCACCGGGTTCGCCGGGCAGGTGTCGCTCGGCCAGGCCGGGTATGCCGGGCTGGGTGCGTTGATCGCGGCGTCCCTCATGAGCGGGAAGTTCTTCGGGTTCGGCGAGGTGCCGGGGCTGCTCGCGCTGCTGCTGGGGGCGCTGCTGGTGATCCCGGTCGGGCTGGTGACGGGGTGGCCGGCGATCCGGCGGCGCGGGCTGGCGTTGGCGTTGAGCACGTTCGCGGTGGCGGCGGTGGTGAGCCGGTTCGTGTTCGCGCAGCCGATCTTCACCACCGGGTTGCGGCTGGACCATCCGTGGCCGTTCGAGGGCGAACATGCTTTCTATGTCCTGGAGTTGATGTGCCTCGGGCTGACGCTGCTGCTGGTCCGGCGGCTGCACGCGGGGCGGCTGGGCCGCATGCTGATCGCGATGCGGGACAGCGAAGGCGGCGCTGCGGCGTCCGGGATCGACGTGCCGGGGCTGAAGGTGTTCGTGTTCGCGGTGAGTGCCGGCGTGGCGGCGCTCGGCGGGGCGCTGCTCGGCATGTCCGGACGTGCGTTCGACGCGCAGACGTTCGATCCGATCCAGGGCCTCATCTGGTTCGCCGCCGTCGTGGTGTTCGGCGTGGACAGCGCGGCGGGTGCGGTGCTGGCCGCCGCGCTCATCGTCGGTTTGGACAGCGGGACGCAACAGGGCGTGTCGGTGATCGTAGTCGGCGCGGGCGCGATCCTGCTGTCCCGCATGCCGGGCGGTGCCCTGGCGACGGCGCGGCGCGTGCTGGTCCCCGCCCTCGCCCCGCCGGAACCGGCGGCCGACACGCCCCGGTCCACCGCCCGCCTCACCCCGGCGGGCCGCGCCGTGCGTGCCCGGGTCCACGGGGACCGCGAAGCCCGTCCCGGAGCCCTCCGATGAGCCCCCGCCACGTCGTCCCGGCCGCCACCGAGGCACCGCCCGGTCCCGATGTGCTCACCGCGCACGGCCTCGTGCGGCACTTCGGCGGACTGCGTGCCGTCGACGGGGTCGACCTGACCGTGCCGCCGCGGCAGGTGACCGCGGTGATCGGGCCGAACGGTGCGGGCAAGAGCACGCTGTTCCACTGCCTGGCAGGCGCGCAGCGGCCGGACGAGGGCCGGATCCGGTTCCGCGGCCGGGACATCACCCGCCTGCCGGACCACCGGCGGGCGAGGCTCGGCATCGCGCGGACGTTCCAGGTCGTCTCGGTGTTCCCGAGCCTGACCGTCGCGGACAACCTGCGGGTCGGCGCGGAGAACCGTGCGGGCGCGAGCGCCGCGGCCCGGCTGCTGGGCTTGCCGGACCCGGCCGGCGGGCGTACCCGCCAGGCCGTCGAACGGGCCTTGGAGCTGGCCGAGTTGACGGACGTCGCCGACGTCCCGGCCGGGCGCCTGCCGACCGGCACGCTGCGCCTGGTCGAGTTGGGCCGCGCGTTGGCCGCCGACCCGTCGGTGCTGCTCCTCGACGAGCCCGCCAGCGGCCTGGACGACGCCGAGACGGCCCGGATGCGGGCGCTGCTGCGCCGCCTGGCCGGCGAAGGCCTCGCGGTCCTGCTGGTCGAACACGACATGGAACTCGTCTTCGGGGTCGCGGACACGGTGTACGTGATGGCGGCCGGCCGCGTCGTCGCGTCCGGCACCCCGGACGCGGTCCGCGACGACCCGGCGGCCCGCGCCGCGTACCTCGACCCGCTGGCGGGCGACGGCGAGCCCGCGCCCGGCCCCGGGGGGTCCTGATGCCGGCCGCGCTCACGGTCCGCGGGCTGCGGGTCCGCTACGGCCCCGTCGAGGCCCTGCACGGTGTCGACATGGCGTTCCCGGACGGCGCCGTCACCGCCCTCCTCGGCCGGAACGGCGCAGGCCGCTCCACGCTGCTTCGCACGATCGCCGGACTGCTCCCCGCCGCGGCCGGGCACCTCGACTGGCGCGGCCGCGACATCACCGGCTGGACCGCGTCCGAACGGGCCCGCGCGGGGCTGGCGTTGATCCCGGATGGGCACGGCGTGTTCGGCGGGCTGCCGGTGCGCGACAACCTGCGCGTGTTCGCCGGGACCGGCCCGATCGACCCGGCGCTCGACGCGTTCCCGGTGCTGCGGCAGCGGTTGGGGCAGCGCGCGGGCACGCTGTCCGGCGGCGAGCAGCAGATGCTGGCGGTCGCCCGTGCGATCCTGCGCCCGTCCCGGCTGCTGCTCCTGGACGAGCTGAGCCAGGGCCTCGCCCCGCGCGTGGTCGCGCAGTTGTACGAGGTCGTCACCGCACTCGCCGCCGACCACCGCACGGTGGTCCTGGTCGAGCAGTACGCGGGCGAGGCGCTCCGGCGGGCGGACGTGGCGTACGTCCTGCGCCGCGGCCGGGTCGCGTTCGCCGGCGAACCGGCCGAACTCCTCGCGGCAGGCCACCCCTCGGTGTTCGACTGATGCCGCCGAGCCGCTAGCGGCGGACTCCGCGCAGCACCACCGCGCGTGGTGCCAGCAGTGCGGCGACGTCCTCGCGCGGGTCGCTGTCGTACACGACGAAGTCGGCCTCGGCGCCTTCGGTGAGGCCGTCGCGGCCCAGCCAGGCCCGGGCCGACCAGGTGGCGGCGGACAGTGCGGCGGTGACGGGCAGCCCGGCGCGGACGAGTTCGGCGACCTCGTGGCCGACCAGGCCGTGCGGCAGCGAGCCGCCCGCGTCGGTGCCGACGTACACCGGGATCCCCGCGTCGTAGGCGGCGCGGACGGTCTCGTAGCGGCGGGCGTGCAGGTCCCGCATGTGCGCCGCATAGCCGGGGAACTTCGCGTCGGCTCCGTCCGCGATCGACGGGAAGGTGGCGATGTTGACCAGCGTCGGCACGATGGCCACGCCGCGGGCGGCGAACTCGGGGATCAACTCCTCGGTCAGCCCGGTCGCGTGTTCGATGCAGTCGATTCCTGCGTGGATCAGGTCGGGCAGGGATTCCTCGGAGAAGCAGTGCGCGGTGACCCGGGCACCGGCCGCGTGGGCGGCGTCGATGGCTTCCTTGAGGGCGTCGTACGGCCAGCACGGTGCGAGGTCGCCGCGTTCGCGGTCGATCCAGTCGCCGACCAGCTTGACCCAGCCGTCGCCGCGCCGGGCTTCCTGCACCACGTAGGCGGTCAGGTCGCCCGGTTCGATCTCGTGCGCGTAGTTGCGGATGTAGCGGCGCGGGCGGGCGAGGTGGCGGCCGGCCCGGATGAGGCGCGGCAGGTCCTCGCGGCCGTCGACCCAGCGGGTGTCGCTCGGGGATCCGGCGTCGCGGAGCAGCAGCGCGCCCGCGTCGCGGTCGGTGACGGCCTGGGCTTCGGCGGTGTCGTGGTCGACCGCGCCGTGCGCGTCGAGGCCGACGTGGCAGTGCGCGTCGACGAGGCCGGGGAGCACCCAGCCGCGCAGGGTCTCCGCGCGGTCGGCGCTGTAGCGGGGCCGGTCGAAGGTGATGCGTCCGTCGAGCACCCACAGTTCGTCGCGGACGTCGTCGGGGCCGACGAGGATGCGGCCTTCGACGTGCAGGATCTCGCTCACACCCGTACCTCGGCTTTCCCGTGCGACCGAACGCCGCGGTGTCGCGGCGGTCCGGCCCGGATCGTACTGGCGTACCCGGAAGCCTGCCCGGGCAGTCCCGGGGGCCTCCGGCGTTTTCACCCGGCTGCGCCTGCCGGGATCACCGGCCACTCGCCCGCGATGTGTTCGCCGTGCCCGGGGCGGGTGCGGTCCAGGTAGGCCTGGAACGACGCGGCCTGCTCGGCGGCCCACGCGCGCTGGTCGTTGTGCAGGGTATGAATGTCGGTGGCGGCCAACTTCGGGTAGCGCGCGCCGAGTTCCTGGGCGAGTCGGAGGCAAGCGGCGGCGTCACCGGTCGCGGTGTGCGCGTCGGCGAGGGCTACGCCGTAGAACGCGCTGGTCGCTTCCAGAGTGCGCTTGCCGCGCCGGAAGCGGTCGAGCTGCTTGTCGATGATCAGCGGGTCGACGATCGGCCCGATCGCCGGAACGCGCTCGGCGAGCGGGCGCAGGCCGTGACGGCGGAGTTCGGCTTCCAGCAGGGTGAGGTCGAAGACCGCGTTGTAGACGGCGACCGGCGTGCCTGCCGCGAGGTAGCCGGCCAGCACCTGGGCGATCTCCTCGGCGCACTCCTTGGCGGGACGCCCGTGAGCACGCGCGTGCTCGGTGGAGATCCCGTGCACCTGGGTCGCCCCCTCCGGGATCTCCCGGTCGCCGGGGTGCACCAGCCACGTGTGGCCGACGCCTTCGGCATCGCAGATGGCCGCGGTCACGATGAAGTCGGTGGCCGGGTCGACGCCGGAGGTCTCCAGGTCGAACGCGGCCAACGGACCGCGGTGCCAACCCGCGTGCGTGCCGGCGGCGGGCGCGGCGGGCTTGGGTTCGCAGTCCCGGCAGTACGTGGTCCATGCGCCGTCGAGACGCGTCAACACACCCTCGCCGGGCGCGACGTACGTCGAGCAGGTGGCACAAGCTGCGCCGTATCGGTTGGTGGCCACAGGCGGGAGCACCTCGTTCTTACGTCTTGACCCACGTCGAATAATCCCTGGACACGGTGTGTCAGGTGGAATCCACGCTACGCGCCCGCTACGACGCACAACATCAACTACGCCTCTTCAGTCCCATAAGACCCACTCGGCACAGCGCCGATTCCGGTGGCCCGGATGCGCGATCTCCCGGCGGTGGAGGGGGACTCCTCGCGGTGGGGCATGCCGCGGTGCCAGGATGTGCGCGTGCGCGTACTGCTCAGCGACGGTTCCGGTGTGACGTCACGTCAGGTCGCCTTGCTGCTCGGCCATGCCGGGCACGAGGTCGAGGTGTTCGGTGCGGTGGGCGGCCCCGCCCAAGTGCGGCCTGCCCCGAACGTGGCCCGCGCGCACCCCGCGCCCGCGTTCGCGGCCGACCCGTGGGGGTGGCTGGACGCCCTGGAGACGACGGTGCGAACCGAAGGCCACGACGTGGTGGTGCCGTTCGGCGCCCACGCCGCGGTCGTCTCGCGCAGCGGCGAGGGCACGGGCGCGCTCAAGGGCCGCATAGCGGTACCGCGCTATCCCGCCCTCGAACGCGTCCTCGACAAGGTCTCCGCAGCCGCCACCCTCACCGAGATCGGCCTACCGCAGCCCGAAGCGCTGGTCGTCCGCTCCGCCGAGGCGCTGCGCCAAGCAGCCGACCCCCCGCTGTACGTCAAACGCCCGGTCGGCGCCCCCGCGCCCCGGATCCGCCTCCGCGAAGAACTCCTGCGCCTGGCCGACGAACTCGACGCCGAAGGCGCGTTCGCCGACCGCGGCCGGGTCCTGCTCCAACACCCGGCCCAGGGCCCGATGGTGACGGCCCAGTCCGTCTTCGACAACGGCCGCCTCGTCGCCGTGCACGCCTACCGGCACCTCACCCCCGGCGGAACCGCCAAACAGGGATTGGCACTTCCCCTCCTCAACGAACACATCACCCTGCTCGGCGCCCACATCGGCTGGCACGGCGCGCTGTCGATGGACGGGATCCTGACCGCCGACGGCCCCGTGTGGATCGGCGTCGACCCCTACCTGACCGACCCGACGAACGCCGCCCGCTCCGGCGTCGACCTGGTCGGCGCCCTCCTCGCGGTGGCCCGCGGCGAAGCCCCCGCCGCCCAGAAGCCCGGCGAACCCGATGCCCACACCCACCAGTTCGCGGGCGCCCTCCGTGAAGCCGCCGTCTCCGGTCGCCTCGCCGTCCTCCGCGAGCTCTGGAACGCCACCTTCCGCCGCGGCGCCTACCACCACAGCACCGAGGAACTCCTCAGCCCTCTGACCGAACCCCGCGCGATCCCCGCCTTCCTCGCCCTGTGCAGCACCCTCCTGGCCGCCCCCGCGTGGTCCCTCGCCCGTGCCCGGCGGACACCGCCCGCGCCCACCCTCACCGCCGGCACCTGGCACCAAATCCGCGCAGGCGCACCGCCGAAGAGCCTCCCGACCCCGTCGGCCACCTGAACACTCCCGCACCAGGGGTGACTTCAAGCCATCCGACTCGTTGTTCCGTGAGTGACCGAATCGACAAATACGCACGATGACGGCGAGCGCCCCGTCTCGATGCTGCGGATCGCCGCGGCATCCTTCTCCGGCACCGCCATCGAGTTCTACGACTTCTTCGTCTACGGCACCGCCGCGGCACTCGTGCTCGGGCCGCTGTTCTTCCCGTCCTTCTCCCCCGTGGCCGGCACCCTGGCCGCGTTCGCGACCTACGCGGTCGGGTTCGTGGCGCGCCCGCTGGGCTCGGTGCTTTTCGGCCACGTAGGCGACCGCTTCGGCAGGCGCCCGGTACTCATGCTGTCGTTGCTCATGACCGGCCTGGCGACGGTGCTGGTCGGGGCCCTGCCGACGTACCGGCAGATCGGTGTGGCGGCGCCGATCCTCCTGGTGACGCTGCGCTTCTTCCAAGGTCTGGGTGTCGGCGGCGAATGGGGCGGCGCCGTCCTCCTGGCCGCCGAGCACGCCCCCGCCAAACGCCGCGGCCTGTGGGCAAGCTTCCCGCAGACCGGCCCGGCCGTCGGATTCCTCCTCGCCAACGGCGTCATGCTCACCCTGTCCGCAACCCTGACGGACGACCAATTCGCCTCCTGGGGCTGGCGCATCCCCTTCTGGGCATCCGCGCTCCTGGTCGCCGCAGGGCTGATCCTCCGCACGTCCATGCACGAGACCCCGGCCTTCCGGGAGTTGGCGGAGACCCGCGAAACCGCCCGAGTCCCCCTAGCCGAAGTCTTCCGCGACCACTGGCGAACCGTCCTCCTCACCGCAGGAGCACTGGCCGTCGGTTATGCGGTCTTCTACACCGTCACCACCTGGGCCCTCCACCACGGCACCCACGAACTGGGCGTCGGACGCACGACCATGCTGCTCTGCATCATGATCGCCGTCGCCATCAAGGGCGTCTCGACCCCAGTCATCGCCATCCTCGGCGACCGCTACGGCCGCAAGCCCCTATGCGTCGCCGGCAGCGCCGCCATGCTCCTGTGGGCCTTCCCCCTGGTCGCCCTCCTCCAGACCGGCAAACCCGCCTACATGACGTTCGCCTTCACCATCGCCCTACTCGCGTTCATCACCATGTTCGCCGTGCTCGGCGCGTACCTGCCGGAACTGTACGAACCCCGGATCCGCTGCACCGGCGCATCCACCGCCTACAACCTCGGCGGCGTCCTGGGCGGCGCCCTGACCCCCATCGTGGCCACCGAACTCACCCGCGGTGACCGCACCCCCTGGGGCGTCGCCGGCTACCTGGCAATCCTCGGCTGCATCAGCACCGCCTGCTTCCTCGCCCTCCCGGAAACCAGGCCGGTCACCGTCGCGGCGGACCATCCCGCCAAGGCCCTGGCCTGAACCCGTTCCCCTTGCACTCTCCGGCGCGGGTCTCCACCATCCCGCCATGAGCAACGACAAGGAATCCCGCAACATCGCCACGCTGCGCGCCGCCCTTGCCGCAGTCGGTGACGTGGACGCACAGATGGCGCACTACGCCGACGACGCCGTCTTCGAGTTCCCCTATGCAAGCCCGCCCGGCCGCATCGAGGGCAAGCAGGTCATCGCCGAGTACCTCTCCGGCGCCCTGGCGATCTTCCGCATGAAACTCACGGTCACCGAGGTCTACCCGACCACCGACCCCGACACCGTCATCGCCGAGTTCCGCAGCGAAGGCACCGTGACCACCACGGGCAAGTCGTACGAGAACACCTACATCACCGTGATGCGCTTCCGCGACGGCCTGATCGTCTCCCAAAAGGAGTTCTACAACCCCAACGCCGCCGTCGAGGCCCTCAAGGCCGACTGACACAGGCCACCCGCCGGCCCCACGACCGGCGGGTGGCAGAAGCACCGTCACACAGACCTGAGCCACCGGATGCTCGACCCCGGCCCAAGCTCCGCCTCGGCCTTGGTCACCAGCTGCATCGCGATGTCGTTCAGCGCCCGCGCACCCGCGACTTCCTCACCCACCCGAAGCTGCGGTTCGTCCGAGTGATGACGACGGCACTGACCGTGCCCGCGCACCTCGGTTCCGTCCGGAAGCCGAACGAGCGCCGCAGCCATCGTCCGATCCCCGTCCTCCCGGAATTCCATTTCGACGTGCCAACCGACCAGCGTCTGCATGGGGTCCCACCTCCTGCCGGATCGCCGTCCCCATCCCTCCAGCCTGCGCCCACCCCACGCATGCGGCCACCGCTCAGCGAGAGCCGACGGGGAACTCGTAGACGACCTGGTAGCGCTCGGCCGGGATGACGATGTCGGCCGTCTCGACGGGACGCTCGGCGGTCCAGTACGTACGCTCGATCGTGATGACGGGGAGTCCCACCGCGATCCCAAGGCGTGTCGCCTCGGCGGTGAGCGCGGGCCGCGACCCGACAGCTTCCACAACCCGGACGATCTCGTGTCCGATCGACCGCATCCGGTCCACCACACCGTTCCCGGCCAGCGGACCATCCTCTGGCGCCAGCACGGGAGTGCCCCCGGTGACCGCCATCGGCTCCCACGACGCGGACAGCATCACCGGCTTCCCATCGGCCGTGAACGTGTAGTCAGTCCGCACACAGGGCTCCCCCGCCACGATCTCCAGCCTGAGCGCGACACTCTCCGGCGCCGGCACCCGGAACTCCGAAGCCGACTGCCAACCAGGCTCCTTGCCCTGCGCCCGAGTCTCGGCGGCGAACGGCGATCCACCCCGCGCATCGCGGTACCACGCCCGAACCAGCCGCTGCATGACTGCGGTGTCGCGGACGTAGGTGCCCGACCCGGGCCGCCCCTCGATGAGGCCTTCCGCGGTCAGCACACGCATCGCCTGCAGGCTGATGTTCGTCGAAACGCCGTACTCGTCAGCCAGTTGCGCTCGCGACGGCACCTTGGAGCCCGGTGGCAGCTCCCCGCCGAGGATCCGGCGCCGCAGATCGTCGGCGACGCGGACGTACGCGGGCGGCTCACCGAACACGGGTGCCATGAAACCCCCTTCGGGTCGACTCCGACGCAAGCAGCTTGACGAGCTGTCTAGTCAGCTTGCAAGCTGTGTACATAGCTTCACCCTATGCGTTCGATCGATCATCACAAGCAACACCGGGGGCAAGCATGGACGAAGCCGTCACCCTGCCGGGCACACCGCCGATGGTCGCAGCAGCCCGTGCCTACGTGGCCGCCCTCCTGGCGGGCACACCGCGCGCGGACGACGCGACGCTGATCACGTCCGAACTCGCCACCAACGCCGTCGCGCACACCCCCAGCGGCACCGAAGGCGAGTTCACCGTGCGCGTGGAAAGCAAATGCGCAGACGGCTGGTGCCGCATCAGCGTCGAGGATCAGGGCACGATCGGCTGGTCGCGCGCCGCAGTCGGCGACGAAGACGCGGAAAGCGGCCGGGGTTTGGCAATCGTGGCGGCATTGGCCGACCGATCCGGCCACCGCCGCAGCCCGCAGGGGACAGTCGCGTGGGCAGAACTGATCTGGGCTTCCTAGCACATTTCCCCACCCTGTTCATCGGTCAATGACGGCAGTACGCTCCGCGGAATCGGGTTCATGATCACGGGGGTGAGGGGAAGCTGCCTTGACCTCGACGCTCTCCGTTCCGTTCGCCGACGGATCCGTCTCCATGCGGTTGTATCCGCACAACGAGCTGGACGCCGCGGGCATCGCCCACCAACTCTGCGCACAAGCCGCGCTTGCCGCCGACTCCGGTTTCGACGGTGTCATGGTCAGCGAGCACCACGGCGGCTTCGCGGGCTACCTGCCCAACCCCCTGCAGACCGCAGGCTGGATGCTCGAGCACATGGCCACCGGCTGGGCCGCGGCGTGCCCCCTCCTCCTCCCCCTCCGCCCCGTGGCGATGCTGGCCGAGGAAGTCGCCTGGCTCGCCACCCGGCACCCCGGACGCGTAGGCCTCGGCGTCGCCCCCGGCGCCCTGGAACTCGACTTCCGCGTCATGGGCCTCACCAAAGACGACGCCATGCCGCGCTTCCGCGAAGGCCTCCCCCTCCTGGCCGCCATGCTCCGCGGCGAAGACCTGGGCGACCTGGCCGGCGACCGCGCCCTGGCCGCCCGCAAAACCGACCCGGTCCCCGTGGTCAGCACCGCGATGAGCCCCCCGGCAGTCCGCCGAGCCGCCAAATCCGGTGTAGGCATCCTCTACGACGGCGCGTCCAACCCCGACCGCCTCCGCCAGCTCACCGACGCCTACCTCGACGCCGGCGGCACCGGCCCCCGCATCATGATCCGCCGCGTCTGGCTCGGCGAACCCCCGCGCGCCGCCTTCGAGCAACAGCGCGACGTCTACGCCTCGTACACCCCCGCCGCCGCACAACGCCACTGGCGCGACACCGGCTTCGTCGTCCACGACGACCCGCAGTCCCTCGCCGAGGAACTCGCCGCAACCATGACGACCACCGGCGCCTCCTGCCTCAACCTGCGGATCCACGTCCCCGGCGTGGACCCCGACGCGGCACAGGACCAGATCCGCAACCTGGGCACGGACGTGCTCCCGCGCCTCCGCACCCTCCTCACCACCCAAAACGGAGCCACCACGTGATCACCGACCGACTGCGCCTCGACGGCCGCACCGTCATCGTCTCCGGCGCAGGCGGCGGCGGAATCGGCACATCCTGCGCCGCCGCCCTCGCCGAGGCCGGCGCCACCATCGTCGCCGTCGACCGGGACGCCCAGCGCCTCGCCGACCTCCCCGACACCTACGTCAAGGTCGAAGCCGACATCTTCACCCCGGAAGGCGTCCAGTCCGTCGTGGACGCCGCTCCCGCCCCGCTCCACGGCCTGGTCAACGTCGTCGGCGGCTCACTCCCCCCGCACTGGGCCCCCGCCCTCGACTACGCCCGCGACCAGTGGGACTCGTCCCTCGACCTCAACCTGCACCATGTGATGTTCCTGTCCCAGGCAGTGGCCAAGAAGCTCGTGGAACAGAACACCGGCGGCTCCATCACCACCATCGCCTCCACCGGCGGCGTCGTCGCCGCCCCCTTCCACGTCGCCTACGGAACCGCCAAGGCCGCAGTCCTGGGCCTCACCCGCACCCTCGCCCTCGAATGGGGCCAGTACGGCATCCGCGTCAACGCCGTGGCCGCCGGCTCCATCACCACCCCCCGGGCCACCAAAACCGTGCAGGACCCCGCCCTGAGCAAGCGAGGCGTCCCCCTGGGCCGCCGCGGCACCCCCGACGACATCGCCGCCGCCGTCCTCTTCCTCATCTCGGACCTGTCCGCCTACACCACAGGCGCCGTCCTCCCCGTGGAAGGCGGCGCCCTCCAACGCATCGCCCTCTTCGACGACGACAACGTCCCGGTCCACGTCACGAACCCCGACATCCTCGGGCGAATCAAGGGCAGCAACGCCTAATAACTTTCCACAAAGCAATTCTCAAAACAGCTATGCCTTGCCGCACCACGCACCACGCACCAACGCAGGCAGGCCGAAATGACGGGTCACTGGGCATCCACTCCCCCGCGGCCCGCCCACAGCTGCGAACCGGCGCCGAAGAACCGTTGTCAAATCCCCCCAACGCACTGCCCCGCATGCGGGCAACTCACAAAAACGAGCGGGGATTTGACAACGGTTCTTCGGCGCCCACAATGACAAAAAGGGAGGGCCGCGGGCATACGCCCCTCAGGCCCCCCACCCCCTCGCTCCCGACCCCACGGGCCCCCACACGCCAACCGCAGCGCGCCTGGTGGTGTGATGACCCCGGACGAACAGACACACGACGAGGGCGAGATGCGATGCAAGAACATCGGCAACGCATCGGCCTCTGGATAGCCGCCGGAGTAGGTCTCCTCACCCTGGCCGCAGCCGCCGCCCTCGCCGCCTCGATGCTCGCCCCGAGCCGCCCCGAGGGTCCCTGCACAGCGGCCTACGCCCGCGACGGCGGTCTGGCCGCCAAGGTCCGCGACGCACTTGCCCGCACCGGCCTGGCCCCCACGCCCCTGCGCGACATCACACCCTTCGCCTGGGACACCGTCTACGTCGTCCCCTGGCGCCGGATCGTCGATACGGAAGCAGCCCCCGCCAACGCCCCTGAAGCCCTCACCAAAGCCCTCGGCTGTCGCCCCCAACTCCCCGACCGAGCCGACGCCGACCTAGGCTCCGTCCTCTTCTTCACCCGCAACGGCCAGGTCATCCACACCCTCGAGATCTGGTACAACCTCACCGCCACCGACCAGAACCAGAATCAGAACCAAGGCCAAGACCAAGGCCAAGACCAAGACCAAGGCCAAGAAACGCCGAAGGCCTGGTCATCGTCCACGACGACAACCAGGCCCCTCGACGACCCCTCATGCATCCGCTGCCTGGTCCTCACCGAACCACGACCACGCAAACGCTACGACAGCGGAACCAACGGAACCAACGGAACCAGCGGAACCAACGGAACCAGCCAGAACACCCAAAACCGCCAGAACTACGGCTTCACGCCCGCAATCCCCACAAACGCCGGACACTTGTCCGCCCCCGCCGGAATGTCCTCCACCGCCAACGGCTTGTAGACATCCGCCACCCGCGGCCCCACCCGAGCCGCGATCGGCGCCAGGAACTCCAAGTCGAACCCGTACAACGCCGCCGCGTTGCCCCCCACCATCGCCGCGACCTCGACGGGATCGATCCCGTTGTAGGTCAGCTGCAGAGCCTCCCGGCTGAACGGCGAACTGGCCTCCTTGTGCGGGTAGTCGCTCCCCCACATGACCCGGTCCACCCCGACCTGGTACCGCAACGCCGCCTCCGCGGGGCGCTGGAAACTCGCCCCCACATGGCACTGCCGCGCCCAGTACTCGCTCGGCTTCAGGTCCATCGACGAGACGAGGTCGTGCCCCCACTCGTACTCCTGCGACCCGACCGCCTTGCTCATCCGGCCCCAGTAGTAGTCGAGCCGCCGGCACTCCTCGGGAATCCACGCCGTGCCCTGCTCCGTGAACACGAACTGCAGGTCGGGATGCCGGTCCATGGTCCCCGACACGATCAGGTGGGTGAACGCCCGATGTGCCCACCACGACACCTCCGTCAGGAACACCACCTTGTCCAAAGCCGTGTCCCCCACCGGCGGAGCCGCCGACCCCGTGTGGTGGTTCACCGGGACACCCAGCTCCTCACACACCCGCCACAACGGCTCATAGTGCGCGTACTGCCACAACGGCACCAACCCCGACCCGGGCGGCGTCCCCGGCAGCAGCACACCCCCCGTCAGGCCCGCGGAGTGAGCCCACCGGATCTCCTCGACCGCCGCGTCCAGATCGTGCAGCATGATCTGCACGATCCCGGCCCGCCGCCCCGGAGTCCGCGCACAGAAGTCCGCCATCCACCGGTTGTGCGCCTTCAGCCCCTCCCACCGCAGCGAGAGATCCCCCGCGTTGGCCGCCGGCGGCTGGTCCGTCAGCGAAGGCTTCGGGAAGAACGGCGGCACGGTGTTGGGGTAGATGACCTCCGCCACGACGCCGTCGGCTTCCAGATCCGCAAGCCGCCGGTCCGAATCCCAGTTGCGCTTCCCGGCGTCGCCGAGCAAGTCCGGGTACGGCACCACGTAATCCGCCACCCACGCGTCGAACCGCTCGTGCAGCGCGGCCGGCAGATAGGACCGGTACTCGTGGATCTCCCCGCCGCCATGGCAGTCGGCGGAGACGACCGTGTACCGCTCGGGACCGTCGTAACCGGGCACGCCGGACGGCGCCGTGCCAGAGTCAGTCATCGAACTCAGACCTCCAGGGCTTCCGCGTCAGTCATGGAACTCAGACCTCCAAGGCTTCCGCATTCGGGTTGATCGCGGCGCCCGTGTCGTGCCCGGTCAACCAGTGGCGGCCGATCTCCTTGGCCGCGGCCCACTTGGTGTCCAGATCACGCAGAGCGCCATCGGGTCCGGTCTGCCCCAGCGTCTCCGGCGTCACACCGATCCGGGCCGCGTGCGGCGCGAGGACGTCCAGGTCGAACCCGAAGACCCCGGCCACCGCCTCACCCAGCATCACGCGCGCCTCCGGCACCGGAACGTCGCCGAACGTCTTCTGCAGGATCGGCAGCGTCTCCGGCCAGGTGCCCTCCGGATGCGGGAAGTCGTTGCCCCAGCAGATGTTGCCGACGCCGATCTCGTACCGCATGCCGATCTCGCGGCGCTTGGTGTTGGACGCCCCGATGAAGCAGTTCCGGTCGAAGTACTCGCTCGGCAGCAGCTTGATCTCCTCGAACCCGGCGAGCTTCGCCGCGCCGCGCGAGCCGAGCAGCAGCCGGTCCATGAACCACAGCAGGTTGCCGACCCACCAGCAGCCCGCCTCGGTCACGCCGAACTTCAGGCGCGGGAAACGCTCGAAGACGCCCGACCACAGCAGGAACCACAGCGGGCGCGCCGGCCACCACGTCACTTCGGTGACGTAGATGCCGAGGTGGTTGCCGTACGCCTCCCGGTCCGCCGGACCCGAGTGGGTCACGATCGGCAGCTCGAGTTCCTCGCACAGCGCCCACACCGGGTCGTACTTGCGGTCGTGGTACGGCGTCTGGTTCATCCACATCGCCGGGATCATCACCGCGCCGAGGCCGTCGGCCTTGATCCGGCGGATCTCCGCGAGCACGTCCGGCATGTCCGCGGTGATCGGGATCAGCGCAACGCCACGCCGCCGCTCCGGCGAGGTCTTGCACAGATCGGCGAGCCACCGGTTGTGCGCCTGCGCGCCCGCCAGACCCAGCTCCGGGTCCATGTCCCCGGACAACCCCAGCCCCGCTCCGAACGGAACGCAGGTGCGCGATTCGACGGCGTCCGCGTCCGGGAAGATGATCTCGCCGGTGACGCCGTCCTTGTCGAGTTCGAGGTCGCGCCGGTCGACTTCCCAGCCGCTGCGCAGGACTTCCTCGTTGGTCTCGAACCAGTTCGCGGCGAAGTCCTCGTTGCGCACACCCAGATCGGTGATCGCCTTGAGCTGCGCCTCACGCTCGGCGAGGAACCGGT
Organism: Uniformispora flossi; assembly: GCF_049534875.1. Lineage (NCBI taxonomy): Bacteria > Bacillati > Actinomycetota > Actinomycetes > Kitasatosporales > Streptomycetaceae > Uniformispora > Uniformispora flossi. The sequence continues at coordinate 310,699 of NZ_JBMULZ010000008.1, read as the reverse complement.
CGAACGCCGCGTGGTGCTTGGTCGCGAGGTAGTCGCGGTACAGCTCGGTGGGCAGCCCGGCATGGGTGTCGGACGAGATGATGATGTACGGGTCGAGTCCTTCGTTGGCCATGTCCGCTCTCACTTGTCCAGGATGAACGTCTCGAGGTACCCCGGGTTCGACCGCGCGAGCATGCTTTGCGACCGCGCGGTGATCTGGTCGTCGCTGTGCTCGCTCGGCGGCAGGATCCAGAAGGAGTTGGCCCGGATCCCCTCGACGACGTTCGCCGCGACCGACTCGACCGGCGTGAACTCGATCTCCTGCCCGGCCTCGCGCATCGCCTTCTCCCACGCGTCGAGCGTGTTGTACGGCGTCTTGCGCGGCGTGGACTTGGCGAACCGCTCGGGCCGGTTGCGGTACGACTCCCACAGCCCGGTGCGCAGCATCTTCGGCCCCGGGAACAGCACCGAGGCACCCAACTTGGCCTGCACCTGGTGGAGTTGGGCGTAGAGCGCCTCGGTCATGGTGACCACCGCGGCCTTGGTGGTGGCGTACACCGAGGCGTTGGGCAGCGGCGCGATACCGCCGTCGCCGGACGAGGTGTTGACGACGTGGCCTTCGGTGTCCTGCGCGAGCATGCGCGGCAGGAACGCCTGGATGCCGTTGAACACGCCGAAGACGTTGACGGCGAAGCACCAGTCCCAGTCCTTGGGGTCGTGCTCCCACATCTTGCCTTCGGAGCCGGACCCGATGCCGGCGTTGTTGCACAGCACGTGCACCTCGCCGTAGCGGTCGAACGCGGCGTCGGCCATGGCGAACACCGACTCGCGCACGGACACGTCGGTGACCTGCCCGAAGACGTCCCCGCCCTGCTCGGCGAGCCGTGCGACGGCCTTGTCGAGCGCGCCCTGTTCGATGTCGGACAGGACGACCTTCATGCCTTCCGCGACGAAGCGTTCGGCCATCGCGAACCCGATGCCGCTCGCGGCACCCGTGACGACCGCGACCTTGCCCGTGAAGTCGTTCAGCATGTACGTGGATTCCCTCTGTCGGTGCGGGCTGTTCCCGCGCGCTGCAGGTTCGGGCTCAGGCGGGCTCAGGCGGGGTCGCCGGGCGCGGGCGGCTCGTCGGAGATCTGCGCGACGTCGTCGTACCGCTGGTGGATGTACGGCAGCACCAGATCGGCCTTGACGTGCTCGGCCACGAACCCCTGCTGGTCGCTGGTGCGTTCGCCCAGCGTGATGGACACCAGCTTGCGCACCGGGAGGTCGGCGACCGGGTCGAAGTCCGAGTCGCGGAGGATCACTTCGCCGTCGATGCGGAACGCGGAACGGTGCTTCTCGTTGCGCGTCACGTGCACCAGCATGGGGTCGGCGTCGAAGCCGTCGCCGCCGACCGCGGGCAGGAACTTGTAGTAGAAGCTGAGCGTCTGCCGCGGGTCGGGCAGCGGGAGTTCCTCGGCGACCCGGCCGCGGATCTCGACGTACGTGACGCCCAGCCGCGTCACCTTGGCCACGACGTCGTCGCCGTCGCGGTCCACGGTCACCTCGGCGATCTTCTTGGGCTCGCCGAACACCTCGCGCCCGCCGATCACCGCACGCTCGGTGGTCATCGGCATGGTGAGCGTGTAGTCGCCCTCGACGTCGCCGTGCTTGGCGCGTACCGCGATGGCGCCCGCGCCGAGCGGGTATCCGTTGATGTCGCACGCGGAGATGTTGGCCCGCACCAGCGGCCGGTCGGCGGGCACCAGCGGCGGCGGCAGCACGGCCGCGATCACCTCGGGGTCGGTCTCCCACAGGGCGACCACGCCGGTCGACCAGATCTCGGGCAGGACACTGCGGTCCTTGGCGGTCTTGCTCAGGGTCTCCGGGGAGCGCGCGCCGTACCGGACTCGTGCCACGAACCTCACCTCTTCTTCCGGGATACCGGGATGTGTCGGTGGTGCGGTGGTGCGGGTGGTTCTGGGTCGTGCGGGATGGAGCGGGCCGGCAGGGCCGGCAGTCCGTGCGGGGCAGTGCGGGGCAGTGCCGCGTCTCGCGGTCCGGCGGTCTTGCTGCGCGACCGGCGAAAACTCTGTAACACTGTTACACCCCGATGGCGGCGAGGTAAAGAGGCGGCACTGTGCAGGCCCGCCGGACGCCCGGCGGCCAACCGGGCCGTCCGGACCGCGAGAATGGAAGCGATGGAACAGTCCCGAGCCACCTCGAAACCCGCACCCGGCGCGCCGCGCGTCACCCGCGACGCGGTGCTCGACACCGCCATGCGCCTGGTCATGGAGTCCGGCACGGAGGGCTTGAGCATGCGCAAGCTCGCCGCCGAGCTGGGCGTCGCGGTCACGTCGATCTACTGGCACGTGGGCAACCGCGACGCGCTCGTCGACGAGCTGGTCGACCGCGTCCTGCGGGACATGGGAACGATCCGGGCGGCCGGGTCCACCCCGGCCGACCGGATCGTCTCGGTCGCACTGGCGAGCCGGCGGATGATCCTGGACCGCCCGCACCTGATCGGACTGGTCCGGGAACGCGGACTCGACGCGCTGCTCATGCTGCCCGCCCGACGGGCCCTGGTCCGGGAATTCGCCGCGGCCGGCCTGCACGGGGCCCGGGCCGCACTCGCGGTGCAGGCCGTGCAGTTCCAGGTGGCCGGATTCATCATGCTGGAACGTGCGCTGACCGGCCACGAGCAGGAGCAGGCGGCCGTGCAGGCGTGGCTCTCCGAGGTCGCCGAGGGCGGCGACCCGGAACTGGCCGCGGGCTTGAACGTGAACGCCGACCCGGACGAGCTGTTCGAGGTGTCGGTCCGGGGGCTGGTGGAGTCGCTGGTACGGGAGGTCTGACCCGGGCTACGGGCGCGCGGATCCGGTCGGCGGGGCCTCGCTGGCCAGTTGTTGGACGGGTTGGCCGCGCTCGGCGCGGATGGCGATGCCACGGCCCGCGTAGCCGTGCGCCGGATCGTCGAAGTACGCCTGCGCGGCGGCGGGGTCGTCGACCGTGACCATCAGCTCGGAGCATTCGGTATTCGGCACCGCCGTGAACATATGGAACGGGAGTCCCGTCGCGGTCATCGGCAGCCGCTGCATTTCGGCCAGACAGGCGGTCTTGGTGCGCGCTCCCTGCGCGAACTCGACCATGCGGTCGTCCAGGGTCGGCAGGTTCGCGCGCATGCCCGCCAGGAACTCGCCCTGTCGGGCCATATCGGTGATGTAGACGCGGACCACGCCGCGCTCGGGCAGGAACTGGACGGTGGTGAAGATGTCCGCGCCCGCGCCCCAGCCGACGTAGTTCGCGGCGCCCACGGTGGCGTAGAGCGCGGGAGGCACCGGAGGCCCGCCGGAGGCGCCGGGAGGCAGCGGGGTCCGCGGGCTTCCGGTCACGTACTTCGGCATGACCGTCGCGGCCGTGGGCGGCGTCGTCGCGGGCGCCCCCACGACCGTCGGCCACCCCCCCGGCACGAAGTGCGACGGGCTCGGCGAGGCGATCGCCGGTACTCCCGCCACCGGCATCGTCCGGGTCGCGGGATCGCCGCCCAGCAGCGCCGCCCCCACCCCGATCCCCGCGACCGCCAACGCCCCCACCGCGATGACCGTCCCCGTCCGCCGCCCGCGCAGCCGCCGGGCCTCCGCGAGGATCTCCCGCCGGTCGGGCTCGCGCAGCGGTGCCGCCCGGTCCGCCTCCACCGCGAGCGCCGCACTCAGCAGCGGCTCGGGCGGGGCCTCCGTGACGTCCGTGGCCATCGCCGCCTCCTCGTACCGGTCGTCGATCCCGCCCATCACACCTCTCCCTTCGCATCCGCGGGCTCTCGCTCCGCGGCTGCCCACGTACGGGCCAACGTCCTTCGCGCGTCGTGCAGTTGGCTCTTCACCGTGCCCGGTCCGACATCCAGCAGCTCGGCGACCTCGGCCACCGGCAAGTCCTCGTAGTAGTGCAGGACCACGCACGCACGCTGCCGCGGCGGCAGCGCCGCGAGCGCGTCCCCGAGAGTCAGCCGCTCGACCACCGCAACCGCGCCGTCCGCGGCCTCGCCGCCCGACGCGACCCGCGGCACGAGCCGCCACCACCGGGTCCGCCGCCGCCCCGCGTCGACGACCAGGTTGACCACGATGCGCCGCACGTAGCGCTCCAGCTCGCGCGGATCCCCGGGCACCGACCGGCGGGCCAAGGCCCGGGTCAGCGCCTCCTGCACCAGGTCGTCGGCGGTGTCGTCGTCACCGCTCATCAAGTACGCGTACCGCTTCAGCGCCTGCCCTCTGGCCGCGACCAGCGCGTCCAGCGCCTGCTCTCGGTCCCCCATCCACCCGCCCGCCCCCGGTCCCCGCGGCCGGGGGTGCGTCCCCGGACCGCCTGTCGCCCATCGAAACGAACACCGCCGTCACCCGGTTGGGTCCCGCCGCAAGAACCTTCCGGGAAACCCCCACCACCCGGCCCGGCCACCGCCACTCACCCCAACAGGCCACCCGATTTGCCGGAAAAGTCCCGCCGATCGATCGTGGTGCGTACGTGTATCCACCGCACGCCCACCGCACATCCCCCGCTTGCCCCCGTACATCCCTACGCACCACCAACCCGGCAAGGAGCACCCCATGGCCCGCTGCGAGGTCTGCGGCAACGACTACTACGCCAGCTTCGAGATCCGCGCCGGAGACGCGGTGCACGTGTTCGACAGCTTCGAGTGCGCCATCACCCGCATGGCGCCGATCTGCGAGCACTGCCGCTGCCGCATCATCGGGCACGGCGTCGAAGCCGACGGCCGCTACTTCTGCTGCGCGCACTGCGCGAAGGCGGAAGGCGCCGCGGGCGTCCGCGACAACGTGTCGGTGGGCTCGGCCATGTGACGCGTCCACGTCACGCGTCCCTGTGACGCCTTCCCGCACGGCAGACCCGTCGGCGGCCGGGCCCCGCACCCGCGGTTGGCCCGGCCGACGCACGTTCAAGTGGTCTGGTGGTCCGGACCACTCACCCCCGAGGATCGAGGCATGCCCCCGACGCCGCACCGCCGCGACCCCGCGCAGCTCCCCGCCGGCCTGGTCCTCGACGTGCCGGAGGCGCCCGCGCCGTACAGCGGTCCCGGCGTCCCGCCCGACGCCGACCGGTTCACGTTCGCACTGATCTCCGACCGCACGGGCGACGCCCGCCCGGGCGTCTTCGAACGTGGAATCGCGGCGCTCAACACCCTGAACCCGGTGTTCGCCATCCAGGTCGGCGACCTCGTCGAGGGCTACACCGACGACCCCGCGGTGCTCGACCGTGAATGGGCCGAGATCGACGCGATGCTCGCGCCGCTGCGGATGCCGCTGTTCCACGTCCCCGGCAACCACGACGTCGCCAACGACACGATGCGCGTCCGCTGGCTCGCCCGCTACGGCCGCCTGTACTACCACTTCCGCTACCGCGGCGTGCTGTTCCTGCTGCTCAACACCCAGGACCCGGAGATCGCCCCGTCGCCCGAGGTCTCCGCCCGCCTCGACGCGCGCCTGGCCGCGGCCGGCGACGACGAGGAACTGCGCCGCGAAGCCTTCTTCGCGGAACTGGACTGGGAAGGCGTGCCGCAGGCCGCCGCGCTGTCCGACGAGCAGCTCGCCTACGCCGAAGCCGTCCTCGCCGAACACACCGACGCCCGGCACACCATCCTCGTCATGCACATGCCGCTGTGGCAGGGCTCCCACGACGGACCCGCCGACGGCACCGGGCATCCCGCCTACCTGCGGCTGCGTGCCGCGCTCGGCGGCCGGCCGCACACGATGTTCTCCGGGCACGTGCACAACTACCGCGCGACCGAGGCGGACGGGAACCGCTACATCCGCCTCGGCCCGACCGGCGGCTGCTGGGTGTACGGCGACGGCGACCCCGGCAACGTCGACCACGTCACCCTGGTGACGATCGACCGCGACGGCCCGCACATCGCCAACCTCGCCCTCGACGGCATCCGCGGCGCGGACGGCACGCCGGTCTGACCGCTCCGCCCTTGCCGACGCCCGCCGACACCTGCCGACGCCCGTCGACACCCGCCGCGTCCCCGACCCCGGGGGGTCTTGACGCCGGAGCGGCGGAGTACCGTCTTATCCCGTGTACCGCTTCCTGCTGACGCCGCGCTGGATCGCCCTCAACCTGCTGGTGATCCTGCTCATCCCGGTGATGATCAAGCTGGGTTTCTGGCAGTACCACCGGTACGAGGGCAAGGTCGAGCGCAACGACAGACTCAGCGCGAACCGCGACCACGCGCCCGTCCCGCTGACCGACCTGTTCGCGGTCGACCGCGACCTGCCGAGCGCCGACCAGTGGCGGCAGGCGACCGCGACCGGCGTGTACGACACGACGCACGAAGTCCTGGTCCGCCAGCGCACCAACGACAACGTCATCGGGTTCTACGTGGTCACCCCGCTGGTGCTGCCGGACAACACCGCGCTGCTGGTGAACCGCGGCTGGGTGCGCAGCACCGACGACGCGGCCGCCCGGCCGGACGTCCCGCCGGCCCCGTCCGGCCAGGTCACCGTGGTGGTGCGGGCCCGCCCGACGGAGACGTACAAGCGCAGCGGCATCCACGACCGCGACGGCCTCCCGGCCGGGCAGGTCATGCGGATCGAGTCGGCCAAGCTGGGCGAGCGGATGCCCGGCTACCGGCTGTACGGCGGCTACGGCCAGCTCGTCGACGAGACCCCCAAGCCCGCGAAGCAGGCGACGCTGCTGGGCACGCCGGACCCCGAGGACATCGGCCTCAACCTGGCCTACGCGGTGCAGTGGTGGCTGTTCGTCGTCGGCATGCTCTTCATGTGGTACAAGATCGTCCGCCGTGAGGCCGCCGAGCTCGAAGCCGAACTGGCCACCCTGGACGCGGAAAACGCCGGGGACACCGGAGACGCCGCCGCGGCGGAACCGAAGGCGGAGACGGCCCCGGTCGCCCAAGGCACCTGAACGACACCGCACGCCGGTGCGGAACGCATCCACACCGGCGCGCGCAGTCCCCGCGAGTGCCCGGTCAGGCCTCCCGCGCCGTCAGTCCCTCGACGAGCTGCGGCAACACCTCGCCGATCGGTTCGCGCAGCACCGCGTCCGCGACCGCGTCGTACGGTGTCTCATCCGCGTTGACCACGACCAGCTTCGCGCCCGACTCGCGCGCCACCCGGCACAGCGACGCCGCGGGCTCCACCTGGAGCGATGTGCCGACCGCGAGGAACACGTCGCACACCTGCGCGGCGATCGCGGCGCGTTCCAGCGTCCGCCGCTCCAGGGCCTGCCCGAACATGACGGTGGCGGTCTTCTGGATGCCGCCGCAGACCTCGCAGCGCGGGTCGTCCTCGCCCGCCGCGATGCGGACCAGGTTCTCCTCCAGCGTGGTCCGGTGGCCGCACGCGGTGCAGACGACGTGGAACATCGTGCCGTGCAGTTCGATGACCTTGGACTCGCTGTTGCCGGCGCGCACGTGCAGGCCGTCGACGTTCTGCGTGATGAGGCCGAGCAGCCGCCCGGAGCGCTCCAGGTCGACGAGCGCGCGGTGCCCGGCGTTGGGCTGCGCGAGGCGGGCCGGGTTGTCCCGGCGCAGCAGCCACGAGCGGCGGCGGATGTCCGGGTCGGCCATGTAGTAGTCGTAGCGGACGAGCTTCTCGGCATCCGGATCCTTGGTCCACACGCCCTGCGGTCCCCGGTAGTCGGGGATTCCCGAGTCGGTGGAGATTCCGGCGCCGGTGAGCACCGTGATGGAATCAGAGGCCAGGATCAACTCCCGGACGGCGGTGTTCATGCCAACGAGCGTAGCCACCGGCCGGATCTGACGGCATGTCATTAACCCGGCGCGTCCGGTAGCCCGGCCGGGCGGGAAGAGCTGGAGGGGTCATGGTGCGTGCTGCCGTACTGCACGGGGTCGGCGAGGCTATCCGGGTCGAGGAGATCGAGCTGCCCGCGCCCGGGCCGGGGCAGGTCCGGGTCCGGATCGCCGCGGCCGGGGTCTGCCATTCGGACCTGTCGCTCGCGGACGGGACGCTCGACCAGGCGTTCCCGGTGGTGCTCGGCCACGAGGGCTCAGGGACCGTCGCCGCCGTCGGGGAGGGCGTCACCCACGTGTCGCCCGGTGATCCGGTGCTGCTGATCTGGGCGCCGCCGTGTGGGGCGTGCTGGTTCTGCGAGCACGGCGAGCCGCACTTGTGCGTGAAGGCGATGGACGCGTCGCGGGTGCCGTACGCCCGTCTGGGCGACGGCACCGAGGTGCTGCCCGGCCTGGGCACCGCGGCGTTCGCCGAGGAGACGGTCGTGCCGGCCGCGGGTGTCGTCCCGCTGCCGACCGGCGCCGCGCTGGAAGAGGCCGCGCTGCTCGGCTGCGCGGTGACCACCGGCACCGGCGCCGTATGGAACACCGCGCAGGTGCCCGCGGGCGCGTCGGTCGCGGTGATCGGTCTCGGCGGTGTCGGGCTGTCCGCGGTGCAGGGTGCGCGGGTCGCGGGCGCGACGGTGATCGTCGCGGTCGACCCGGACGAGGGCAAGCGCAAGCTGGCGGTGGAGATGGGGGCGACGGACGCGCTGGAGCCGGGGGCCGACCTGGGCAAGCGGGTGCGGGCGCTGACGGGCGGCCGGGGCGTGGACCACGCGTTCGAGTGTGTCGGGCGGTCGGCGACGATCCGGGCCGCGTGGGGGCTGACCCGGCGCGGCGGCATGACGACGGTGGTCGGCGTGGGCGGCAAGGACGACAAGGTCGAGTTCAGCGCGTTGGAGCTGTTCCACTTCGCGCGGACGCTGACCGGCTGCGTCTACGGCTCCACCGATCCGGCCCGCGACGTCCCGCGCCTGGTCGCGTACGTGCGCGACGGCCGCGTCGACCTGGGCGCGCTGGTGACCGCGCGCATCGGTCTCGACGGCATCGACGAGGCGTTCGCCGCGATGCGCCGTGGACAGGGCGCCCGGTCGCTGGTGATCCCCGGCTGACCTCGGACTGGTCCCAGGCTGATCCCGGGCCGATCCCGGGCTGGTCCCCGGCTGGTCCGGCGTTGCCCGCCGGGCCGATCCCGGGTCGGCCGCAGCGGACTTCACTGGCCCGGCCGAGTGACGCGGACTGTCCGGTTGCGCGAAAATGTCCGCATGGATCTTGGACTTCGCGATCGTGTGTACCTCGTCACCGGGGCGACCCGCGGCCTCGGGTTCGCGGCGGCGCGGGCGCTCGTCGACGACGGCGCCCGCGTCGTCGTGACCGGCCGCACCGAAGAACGGGCCGGAAAGGCGGCCGCGGAGCTGGGCGGTCTCCCGCACGCGCTCGGCGTGGCCGCCGACAACGCCGACTCGGGCACCGCCGAGCGCCTGGTGGCCGCCGCGGTGAGCCGCTTCGGGCGGCTGGACGGCGTGCTGATCAGCGTCGGCGGTCCCCCCGCCGGCCCGGTCATGCGGATGGAAGACGACCAGTGGCGCGACGCGTTCGAGTCCGTCTTCCTCGGTGCGGTGCGGCTCGCACGGGCCGCCGCCAGCGCGATGGGCGACCGCAGCGGCGACGACGAGGAAGGCGTCATCGGGTTCGTGCTGTCCACGTCCGTGGTCAGCCCGATCGGCGGCCTCGCCATCTCCAACGGGCTGCGCCCGGGCCTGGCGATGACCGCGAAGACGCTCGCCGACGAACTGGGGCCGCGCGGCATCCGGGTGGTCGGTCTGCTGCCCGCCCGCATCGACACCGACCGGGTCCGGGAACTCGACGCGCTGTCCGGCGACGCCGCGAAGACCCGCGCCGGGCACGAGGCGGGCATCCCGCTCGGCCGCTACGGCACGTCCGAGGAGTTCGGCAAGGTCGCCGCGTTCCTGCTGTCGCCCGCCGCGTCGTATCTGACCGGGGTGATGGTGCCGGTGGACGGCGGCGCGCTCCGGGCGCTCTGACCCTCCGCGGCACCCGCGACGACAACGGGCCCGGAAACCGGCTTTCCGCCGGTCTCCGGGCCCGCCGCGCATGTCCGTCCGGGCGCTATTCGAGCTTGCGGCGCGGCAGTCCGCGCGCCGTGCGCAGTTCCACCACGACCGGCAGCCGTTCGAGTTCCACCGCGCCGCGGCCGTGCTCGACCACCTCGGTGCGGATCGCTTCGAGCACCGCGCGCGGTTCCGCGCCGGCCTCGGTGCGCACCGCGACCTTGAGCCGCGGCCCCTGCCGCCGCCGGACCAGGCGCACCTGCGCGTTCTCCACGTCCGGAACCTGCTCGATGTCGTCGGCGATCGCGTCGGCCAGCGCATAGCCGTTCACCGTGATGGTGTCGGCTTCGTCGCCGACCAGGCCGAAGCCGGTGCCGAGGCCCGACGGGCCTTCACCGTGGCCGTCCGAGGTGTCCGCGACCCGGATCACCCGCACCGGGCGCCGCCGGAACTGCGCGAAGAACCACCACAGGCACACCACGGCGACGAACGCCGGAACGCCGAATGCGACCCACCACCACCAGCCGTGGTCGGTCAGCCGTTCGGTCTGGCTCGGCGTGATGAGCGCCTTGTGCCGGTTGCGCAGCAGGCTGTCGAGCTGGTCCTGCAGCCAGCCGCGCGACCGGGCGACCGTATACAGACCCCCGAGCAGCAGGCCCAGGCCGACGATCGTCAGCAGGACCCGGTTCACCACACGACGCATGGCGTCCCGTCACCTCCCACTGGCCGGCTGGAGCCGCACGTCGATGCGCGGCACCCGGACCATCAGCAGCGCGTCGGCGCGCTCGCGGAGCGCGGCCTCCAGCTCTTCGAGCAGTTCGTCGGGGTCCCGGAAGTGGTAGTCGACGCGCATCACCGCTTTGCGCCGCGACATCCGGACCCGCGCGTCCAGCACCCCGGTCGACCGCAGCGCGGTGTGCCGGAGCAGGTTCGCCGCGGTACGCCGGGTCATGAACGCGGTCATCTCGCTGCCGACCGGGAAGAGCGGCAGCAGGTGGCGCTTGCCGGGCGTCCAGGCGAGCAGCAGCAGCCACGCGCCGAGGACCGCGGCGACGGTGCCGCCGACCCACACCCAGCGGTCCGTCCACTCGTGCGTCTGCACCCAGTCGAGGACGTCGTAGGACCAGTCGGACGTGCGTTCCAGCTTGGCCGCGATGCCGAAGAACAGCAGCACGCCCGCGACCCCGCCCACGCCGAGCGCGGTCACCATCGAGGTGAACCCGCGCGTCGACCAGGCCCGCCGCGGCTTGCGGTAGCCGGCCTCGGCCGGCTCCTCCGCCTCCGGTCCGGGCTTGTCCAAGGGCGCGTCCAGAACGCTCACACGGACCGCCTTCCGCCGACGGTGCGCGCGGATGCCGCACGGCACGGGTTCACTGGACGCGCCTCCTGCCCTTGCCCGCCCGGGTCAGCCGCCCGACCACCACGTCGATCCGCACGACCGGCATGCCGGTCAGGCGTTCGACGTCGGATCGGACCCGGTGCCGCACGGTGCCGGCGACATCGGTCACCCGCCCGGGGTAGGGGATGTCGAGATCCAGCCGCACCGTGGCATGGTCGTTCCGCAGTTTCACGCCCGCTTTGGGGGCGCGCAGCTTCGTGTCCGGCGCGGCTTCCCCGGCGGCTTCACGGGCTGCGTGCGCCGCGATTTTCTCCACCACGCGCTCGCCGATGCGCAGCGAGCCGCGCTCGGCGGGCTCGGCGGGCGGGTCGAGGTACGACGGCCCGTCGACGCGCGAATGCCCCATCAGCGGCGCCGGCCGCGCGACGAGAACAGTTCGCTCAGGTCCAGATCGCCGTCGAAGTACCGCCCGGCCAAGAAGCCCACCGCGCCCAAGGCGGCGACCAGGAGGAACGCCCCGAAGCCGCCGATCGCGGCGGCCAAACCGAGGGCCATGCCGACCAGCAGGCCTACGACCGGTGTGCTCATGACTACCTATCTCCCTCGCGGTACCGGCAAGACATATTCAGACACCCTTGCACGACGGTGTCACCGTCATATCGCATGTCGCCCGCGCGTCCTGTCACCGAACACGCGGATTCTGCTTGCGCCGGTAGCGGTCCACGATGGACCGCCAGACCTGCGACGGCAACGATCCGCGCCGGTAGGCGGTCACTTCGGACACCGGTGGCGGTCCGGTCCGGCCCCGGCCGGGCCCCAGCTCCCCGTCGGAGAGCAGGGCCCGGTACCGGTCGAGGCCGGCCACGAACTCGTCCGGGTCGCCACCCCGGTCCGGGTGCCGGGCTTTGACGAACTCCCGGTATTCGCGCAACAGTTCGCGGCGCACCCGGTCGTCCGGGTCGCCGTGAGCCGTGTCGACGGGATCAATCGTCATCGCCGGGCCCCGTCCTGGGTCGTGGTGCTACTGGAGCTGGCGCTCGTTGTCGTCTTCGTAGGAAATGTGGATGTCGTCGACGGCGATGTTCACCTCGACGACCTCCAGGGCCGTCATGCGCTCCACCGACGTGATGACGTTCTCCCGCACCGCCGCGGCCAGTTCCGCGATCGGGACACCGTATTCGACGACGATGGCGAGATCCACGGCACACTGCTTCTCGCCGACCTCGACATTGACGCCCTGCGCGACGTTGGGCTTGCCGCCCGGGACCCGCTGGCGCACGGCGGCGAACGCACGCGCGGCACCGCTGCCGAGCGCGTACACGCCCGAGATGTCACGCGCCGCGATACCGGCGATCTTGGCGACGACACCGTCGGCGATGGAGGTCCGGCCGCGGTCGGACTGCAGCCGCACCACCTCGGTCGACCGCCCCTGTCCCGGAATGCGTTCCGCCCCCTCTTGCTCCACTGCCTGCGAACCGGCCTTCTGCGTCGACGTGTCCGCCACTGACGCACTTCCCTTCGCCATAGGATTTTCCCCCAGGTGTCCGATCCACCCATGCCCGATGAGCGGGTCGTAACACCTGTACCAAGGTTATGAGCACTTCCCTGTCGCGACCGGGATCGAACCCGCCTTGTCGCCCGGAGCGGAAAAGGCGGACTCGAATGAATACACGCGACGACGAGACCGTACCCCCGGGGAGTGAACTCCCGCCGACACTTCCCACCGCGGCGGAACTCCTCGCGGCAACGGGCGGACCAAGCCGCGTCACCCGGCCGAAGGACACGGCCGGCAAAAGCGCTACGCGGAGCCGCGGCGGGCGCAAGCCCGCGAGCACGACGAAGCCCGCCACGGCGGCACCCGCGTCGGCTGCGGAGCCGGGCGCGAAGTCGGCCGAACAGCCCACCCCCGCCCCCCGGCACCGGCTGACCGAAGCGGTCGAAGCGCTCGGCCTGACCGAATCCCCGCAGGCGGCAGCCCTGCGCGCCGCCGCGGACGCGGAACCGGGCGTCCGCAGCCGCAGTTGCCTCATCCGCGAGGGTGACGACGGCAAAACCACGGTGATGATGTCCATCGCCGTCTCCTACGGCTACGTCCTCCCGGAAACCGCCGAACGGGTACGCGCCCGGGTGAAAAAGGCCGTCCCGAAAATCCTGAAGCTGCGCATTCGGGATGTCCGCATCGACGTACGCATCGTCTGGCTGGACGAGCCGGGCGCGGGAGAGGCCGGGTAGGCGCCGATCGCCGACGGAGATTGACGGCGGCGCCGGGTTGCTGCTTCTCGGCTCCATCGGCGTCGGCGACACGACCGTCGCCGCGGTGCCGGTCGGCGCGCCGTCCGCCACCGACGCGGCTCGCCGCGCTGCGGTCCGCCGGTCGCCGCCGCCTCGGCTCCGCACCGCTCGTGCGGACGGCGGCACCCCCGTTTCGCCCGCGTCGTCGGTCGTCCCGACCGGGCACGAGGGCTCAGCCGCGCGGCGGCGAGGCGAGCCCGGCCCCGCGCCGCCCCCACCCGCCGTGGAAGGCCGCCCGGGTCCGGCCGACACGCCGGCCCGGCGCCGCGGACCCGTGGACGCGCGCCGGCCCGGCCCCGCACGGACCGTGTCGCCCGATGACCGCGGCCGACCGGTCCTCAGCCCGCCAGCGCTGCCTCGGCCTCACCCGCGTCCTCGGTCGTCCCGACCGGGTGCGGTGCGGGAGCGCTCGACGCGGGGGCGGCCGGGTCGCGGAATTGGCGGTGGTACAGGTCGGCGTAGGTGCCGCCGCGGGCGAGGAGCTCCTCGTGGCGGCCGCGTTCGACGATCCGGCCGCCGTCCACCACCAGGATCTGGTCGGCGTCCCGCACGGTCGACAGGCGGTGCGCGATGACCAGCGCCGTGCGGCCCCGCAGGGCATTCGCCAGCGCGGCCTGCACCGCGGCCTCCGACTCGGAGTCGAGATGCGCGGTGGCCTCGTCCAGCACCACGACGCTCGGCGCCTTCAGCAGCAGCCGGGCGATCGCCAGCCGCTGCTTCTCGCCCCCGGAAAGCCGGTGGCCGCGCTCGCCCACCACGGTGTCGAGCCCGTCCGGCAGCCCCGCGACCAGATCGCCGATGTTCGCCGCGCGCAGCGCCGCCCACAGGTCGTCGTCGGCCGCGCCGGGCCGCGCGTACAGCAGGTTGCCGCGGATCGTGTCGTGGAACATGTGGGAGTCCTGCGTGACCACGCCGACCGTGTCGCGCAGCGACGCCAGGGTGACGTCGCGGACGTCGTGCCCGCCGATCCGCACCGCGCCGCCGGTCGCGTCGTACAGGCGTCCCAGCAGGCTGGTGATCGTCGTCTTGCCCGCTCCCGACGGCCCGACCAGGGCGATCATCTGCCCCGGTTCAGCGGTGAACGACACGTCGTGCAGGACTTCGCCGCTGCGCGCCCGGTCCAGGACCGCGACCGACTCCAGCGACGCGAGCGAGACCTCGTCGGCGGTCGGGTAGCGGAACGCGACGTGGTCGAACTCGACGCGGGCGGCGTCGGCGGGGAGCGTCCCGGCGTCCGGCTTGTCGGCGACCATCGGCACCAGGTCGAGCACCTCGAAGACGCGTTCGAAGCTGACCAGGGCGGTCATCACGTCGACGCGGACGTTGGCGAGTGCGGTGAGCGGCCCGTACAGGCGGCCGAGCAGCACCGTCAGGGCGACCAGGGTGCCGACGGTCAGCTTGCCGTCGATGGCCAGATGCCCGCCGATCAGGTACACGAGCGCGGTCGCGAGCGCCGCGACGAGGGTGAGGGCGGTGGCGAAGACCCGGTTGACCAGCGCGATCCGCACCCCGATGTCGCGGACCCGGCCGACCTTGGCGGCGAACAGGTCGTCCTCCTCCTCGGGCCGCCCGAAGATCTTGGCGAGCATCGCGCCCGAGACGTTGAAGCGCTCGGTCATGACGGCGGACATGTCCGCGTTGAGCTGCATCTGCTCGCGGGTGAGGGCCTGGAGGCGGCGGCCGATCCACTTCGCCGGGAGGATGAACAGCGGCAGCAGTACCAGCGAGATCAGCGTGATCTGCCAGGCGAGGTAGAACATCGTCCCGGCGACCAGCACCAGGCTGACCAGGTTGGACACGGTGCCGGCGAGCGTCGAGGTGAAGGCGCGCTGCGCGGCGAGGACGTCGTTGTTGAGGCGGGAGATGAGCGCGCCGGTCTGCGTGCGGGTGAAGAACGCGATGGGCATGCGCTGGACGTGCGCGAAGACCTGCGTGCGGAGGGCGTAGATCGATCCCTCGCCGATCTGCGCGGAGTACCAGCGCTCCACGAGCCCGACGCCCGCGGCCACCACGGCCAGCCCGGCGACCACCAGCGCGAGGGTGGTGACCAGCCCGGGGTTGTGCCCGAGCACGCCGTCGTCGACGATCCGCTGGGCGAGCAGCGGGGGCACCACGGTCAGCACCGCGTCGACGACGACCAGCGCGAGGTAGGCGGAGATCTGCCCGGCGAAGGGGCGGGCGAACGCGCCGACCCGGCGCACCGTCCCGGGCGCGAGCTTCTGCTTCGCCACCGAACCGTCACGCGAGAACGAACGCGGGGATACCCCCAGAGAGCCACCGGGCAGCATGCGTGGTCATTACCTTTCGCCGGGTCACAGGAATCCGCCGAACCGGACCCGACCCCGCGCCCGCCCGACCACCGCCCGAACCTGACACCAGGTCAGCCCCACCACGGCATGCAGCCCAACACCGCAACCCCGCAAAACCTTCCGCACCGACAAAGCGGAGTGAGGGGATGGGACGACGGCCCGAGCACCGACCGCGGTCCGTCCCCGTCCCGACTTCCCGTCGTCCGCTACTCCCCCGCCCCCAGCAAGTCCTTCAACCTCCGCGTCTGGGCCTCGCGTTCGGCCGCGCGCTGTTCGTCGTAGGAGCGGGTGGCGGCGCCGGCCAGGAGCGCCTTCGTTTCGACGACCGCGTTGCGGGGGGCCGCCGTCAGCGCGTTCGCCAGCGCCATGGCGGCGGTGTCGAGGTCGGCGCGGGGGACGACGCTTGTGGCGATGCCCAGCGCGGCGGCCTCGGCGGCGCCGATCCGGCGGCCGGTGAGGCAGATCTCCAGCGCGCGGGCGTGGCCGACCAGGTCGACGAGCGGCTTGGTGCCGGCCAGGTCCGGCACCAGCCCGAGCTGGGTTTCCAGCATGGCGAACTGCACGTCGTCCGCGCACACCCGCAGGTCGCAGGCGAGCGCGAGCTGGAACCCGGCCCCCACCGCGTGGCCCTGCACCGCCGCGATGGAGACCAGGTCCGGGCGGCGCCACCACGTGAACGCCTCCTGGAACACGGCGATGGCCGCGTCCACGTCGGCGTCGTCGCGCTCCGCCAGGTCGGTGAGCGCGGGCTCGCCGGGCACTCCTCCGCCGCCGGGGAACAGGCGGCGGTCGAGTCCCGCCGAGAACGAGGTGCCCTCGGCCCGGAGCAGCACCACGCGGACGTCGCCGGGCAACGAGCGCCCGATCCCGGCAAGATCCCGCCACGTCGCGGGCGTCTGCGCGTTGCGCCGGTCCGGATTGTCCAGGGTCACCACAGCGAGTTGCCCCGTCGTTTCCAGACGGACGTACTCCGACATGCTCTGCCTCCACACGTGTGGTGCCTGGTCCGGGCCGGGGGGCGGTCCGGGGGCGCCGGTCCGGCCACCCGGCCACAACCGTACGAGGTCGGGCAGCGGCACCTGCGAGGCGGGTACCGGCTGGTAACTTACGAGCCGTCGGCCGTGCTGTGCGGTACGGGAATCCCGTACCGCAACACAACAGAACGCCGGGCCGTACCACCGTCGTCGGGCATACGGCTAGGCGTCGGAACGGGAAGACCGCGCGGAGGTGCAGGTGCGCGCGGTCCGGTGCTACGTGGTGCGATGTTGTGCGGTGCGATGGTGCGGTGCGGTCTCGTGCCGGGGTGCCGTGGTGCTGTGGCGCCGATCGGCCCGGGCGGTGCGGGGGTCCGGACGGGTCAGGAAGACGCCGCCCTGGCCTTGCCGCGCGTGGCCCCGCCCCTTCCGCGCAGTGCCACCCCGGATTCGCTCAGCATCCGGTGCACGAAGCCGTAGGAACGGCCCGTCTCCTCCGCGAGTGCGCGGATGCTGGCGCCCGAGTCGTACTTTTTCTTCAGGTCCGCCGCGAGCTTTTCGCGCGCGGCGCCGGTCACCCGGCTGCCCTTCTTCAGAGTCTCGGCCACACGTGCCTCCTCATGGGAAGTGCGCTCTGGGTTCCCATGATCACCCCTGGGACGCGGCAAGGCCAGCGATTCCGCACAGCCCGTCGGCCCGGACGGAGCCGCTGTTCAGGCGGTTGGCGGCCAAGATCCACGGTCCGGAACCCCCGCTTCCGCGGGGAATTCCTTGACCGTGTCCGCTGTTGCACGGCAAAGCCGCTGGTCACCTATATGGTTCGCGACCTTGCGCAGCGTGGTTGATCGGGCGGTTGGGCGCGCCCGGCGATCAAGCGGAACCCGCGCTTCCCTTTGTGAGAATTTGGTGTGGGAATCCCGGCGCGCGTCAGGCCAGCGCGACGAGATCCGCGTAATCCGCGTTCCACAGGTCCTCGACGCCGTCCGGCAGCAGGATGATCCGCTCCGGTTGCAGCGCCTCGACCGCGCCCTCGTCGTGGGTGACGAGCACGACGGCGCCCTCGTAGGACCGCAGCGCACCGAGGACCTCTTCGCGGCTCGCCGGGTCGAGGTTGTTGGTCGGCTCGTCGAGCAGCAGGACGTTGGCCGCCGACACCACGAGGGTGGCGAGCGCCAGGCGGGTCTTCTCGCCGCCGGACAGCACGGCCGCGGGCTTGTCGACGTCGTCGCCGGAGAACAGGAACGAGCCCAGCACCTTGCGGACTTCCACGAGGTCCATGTCCGGCGCCGACGAACGCATGTTCTCCAGCACGGTGCGCTCGGGGTCGAGCGTCTCGTGCTCCTGCGCGTAGTAGCCGAGCTTGAGGCCGTGGCCCGGCTCGACGCGGCCGGTGTCGGGCGTCTCGACGCCCGCGAGCAGCCGCAGCAGGGTGGTCTTGCCGGCGCCGTTGAGACCGAGGATGACGACGCGCGAGCCCTTGTCGATGGCCAGGTCGACGTCGGTGAAGATCTCCAGCGACCCGTACGACTTGGACAGCTCCTGCGCCATCAGCGGCGTCTTGCCGCACGGCGCGGGCTGCGGGAAGCGCAGCTTGGCGACCTTGTCGGACTTGCGCACGGCCTCCAGGCCGGACAGCAGCTTCTCGGCGCGGCGCGCCATGTTCTGCGCGGCGACGGTCTTGGTGGCCTTCGCGCGCATCTTGTCGGCCTGCGACATGAGCGTCGCGGCCTTCTTCTCGGCGTTGTCGCGCTCGCGCTTGCGGCGGCGCTCGTCGGTCTCGCGCTGCTGGAGGTAGGCCTTCCAGCCGACGTTGTAGACGTCGATGGCGGTGCGGTTCGCGTCCAGGTGGAAGACCTTGTTGACGCACGCCTCGACGAGGTTCACGTCGTGGCTGATGACGATGAAGCCGCCCTTGTACGTCTTCAGGAAGTCGCGCAGCCACACGATCGAGTCGGCGTCGAGGTGGTTCGTCGGCTCGTCGAGGAGCAGCGTGTCGGCGTCCGAGAACAGGATGCGGGCGAGTTCCACGCGACGGCGCTGGCCGCCGGACAGGGTGCGCAGCGGCTGGGCGAGGATCCGGTCGGGCAGGCCGAGGCTGGCCGCGATGGTCGCGGCTTCGGCCTCGGCGGCGTAGCCGCCCTTGGTGAGGAACTCGGTCTCCAGGCGCGCGTAGCGGCGCATCGCCTTGTCGCGGGCTTCGCCGGAGGCGGACGACATGGTCTGCTCGGCGGCGCGCATGCCGCTGATCGCGGCGTCGAGGCCGCGCGCGGACAGGATGCGGTCGGTGGCCAGCACCTCGAGGTCGCCGGTGCGCGGGTCCTGCGGCAGGTAGCCGACCTCGCCGGAGCGGGTGATCGTGCCGCCGGCCGGCTGGGTCTCCCCGGCGAGGGTCTTGGTGAGGGTGGTCTTGCCGGCGCCGTTGCGGCCGACAAGGCCGATGCGGTCGCCGGCGGCGACCCGGAAGCTGGCGGATTCGAGGAGGATGCGGGCGCCCGCGCGCAGTTCGACGCCGGTGGCAGTGATCATCTGGGGGTCGTGACTCCTGGTTGGGCCGAGTGATGGTCGGCATCCGGGGGGTGGGGGCGGTGGGAAGGCGGCGGGCCTATCCCCGTGGGCACACCCCGCGGTCACGCAGGGGATTGGAAGTCTCGACCATACGCAGCAGTCTAACGGGAGCGTGTCGTCGCCTATTCCCGCGTACGGCGACGCGAGATGATCACCCGAGTTGCGCCTTTGCGGCGTTTTCCGGATTTTCCGCATCACGGCTCTTCGGCGGGTGGTCGGCCATGCAGTTCAACGACGACGAGAACCTCGACACCTCGCAGATCGAGGACGCCCGCGGCGCGCGCGGCCAAGGCGGGCGGGGCGGGAGCGTGCTCGGCGGTCTCGGCGGGCCCGGCCTGAAGATCGGCGGCGGCGCGGGGATCCTCGTGCTGGTCGTGGCGCTGATCTTCGGCATCAGCCCGGACCATCTGGGGCTGACCGACGGCGGCGGCTCGTCGGGCGGCGCGCCCGCGGACAACCGGGCGCTCGCCGACTCGTGCAGGTCCGGGCGGGACGCGAACGCCCGCGACGACTGCCGGATCGTCGCGGTGGTCAACAGTGCCCAGGCGTACTGGCCGACGGCGCTCGCGGCCCGCAACTCCCGCTACACGAATGCCCCGACGCGGTTCTTCACGGGCTCCGTGACCACCGCGTGCGGCGGCGCCACGTCCGCGGTGGGGCCGTTCTACTGCCCCGCGGACAAGAAGGTCTACATCGACCTCGGCTTCTTCTCCGACCTGCGCACCAAGTTCGGCGCCAAAGGCGGCCCGTTCGCGGAGGCGTATGTCATCGCGCACGAGTACGGCCACCACATCCAGAACCTCACGGGCCAGATGGCCAAGGTCGGCAACGACCGGCAGGGCCCGCAGAGCGGTGCGGTGCGGCTCGAACTCCAGGCCGACTGCTACGCCGGTGTCTGGGCGAAGAACGCCACGCGCACGCCCGCGAACGGCGGGCAGCCGCTGATCACGCAGCTGACCGACCGGGACATCGCCGACGGCCTCGACGCGGCCGCGGCCGTCGGCGACGACCGGATCCAGCAGGAGTTCCAGGGCCGGGTGAACCCCGAGTCGTGGACGCACGGTTCTGCCGCGCAGCGGCAGCAGTGGTTCACCACCGGCTACCGCAGCGGCGACATGGCGGCGTGCGACACGTTCTCCGGACGGATCTGACGCGGCGATCCGACGGTGCACGGACGGCCGGGCGGGTGATCCGGGTCACCGCCCGGTCATCACGGGGCGACGGCGACGTCGCACCACACCTCCTTGCCGCCCGGCACCACGCGCGAGCCCCACGCCTCGGCGAGCGTCTCCACCAGGAACAGGCCCCGCCCGTGCTCCTCGGCCGCGGACACCGGGGTGCGCGGGCGCGGCAGCACCGGGCCCGCGTCGGTGACCGCGATGCGCAGCGCCCGGTCCGCGCGCCGGAGTTCGAGCGTCACGGTGCCCGAGTGCGGCGAGTGCAGCACCGCGTTGGTGACGAGTTCGGAGACGAGCAGCTCCAACGTGTCGAGCGGATCGGCCGCGACGGAGCCGCGGACGCAGCCGCGCAGCGCGTGCCGGGCGCGCGGCACCGCGTCCACCGACGCGGGCAGGTGCAGGCGCAGCACCACGTCGGGCGACGTACGGCCCCCCGGCACAATCCCGCCGCCGACTCCGGAGGTCGGCGGCGGTGGGGTGGCCGCGGTCGCCGCGGCGAGGCCGGGCGGCTGCTGCCGGCCAGGTATGTGCGCGGCGGGACCGGCCGCGCCGTTCGGCGTTTCGGTGTGCGGGTCGGTCGGCAGGTCGACCCGGTGATGCGCGGGGACCGGAACAGGGCCGTGGATCGGTGACGTCGGTGTTGCCGGTGATACCGGTGATGCGGACCTGGACTCCCCGTGCTGCCGCAGTGGTGCGGTCTCGCCCACAACTCCCCCTGAGTCGCCGGATGGTGCGCTGGTCGTGCGGCCGGCAGCGCCGCCCGGCCCGGGTCGGTGGACCCGGATCGCCCGCGCCGGCACGTGTCGGCGGTTTTGTCGACGCGGTGTCGGCGACGATGCCTTTGATAGTGAGATCGACTTGCGGGACGCCGTCGAAACCTGGTTGGCCGGACAAGACCCGGAACGGGGTGCCGCGGCAGGGGCGTACGGCAGCGTCGGGGGGCCGGGGGTGTGCGCCCGGCGCGTTGTGGGAGCGCGGGCGCGTACCGTGGTCGGGAGGGCACGCGTACGGCGGAAGGCGGACCGTGATGTTCGGCGGCATGGGCCTGTTCGAGGAACTCTTCAGCCCGGGTGCCAAGCACCGGGACGACGAGCGGAACCGCCTGACCGTGGCCCGCGACGACGACCAGGAGAACGGCGGCCCCGGGCCGATCGACTTCAAGCGCGGCGTCGTGGTGATACGGGTCCCGGCCAAGCCCGCCGCCGCGGCGGACGCCGCGGACGCCGCCGCGGCGGCCGACCCCGACGGCGGCGAAGCCGGGGAGGACGCCGGGGATTCCGCCGGAACGATCACCGGCGGGAGCGGTCCCCCGGGGGTGTGACCAGCGCAACCGCGGCCGGGTCGGGACGCGTACGGACAGTCGGGCGACGGGCCCGCACGGGAACCAACCGGGGGGCCGCGACGTCCCGCATCCCGGGTGGGGCGTACGGTGCCTCCGCCCTGTGCCGATCGCCCGGCGGGCGCTACCGTCGGCACCACAAGGGGCAGAACAGCGGCGAGAGTAGCGTCCGCGACACGGAGGAACCGCATGCAGCCACGGCTCGAGGCGACCTTGGCCGACTTCGTCCCGGCCTTGCGCTTCCTATCGCCCGACCGCGTGAACCGGCATCTCGGCCACCCGGATCTGCCGCCCGCGTGGTGGACCAGCGTGCCCGTGTCCCGTGCCGTCGACGCGATCGGCGCCGCCGAACTGCCGACCCGCCTCGCCGACCTCTCCTATTCGGAACTGCGCCACATGCGGCTCGGCGACCTGCTGCCGGCCGCATGGGTCGCGCGCAACGAGTTCAAGCTGTCCCAGTGGCCGGACGGCGCCCGCACCGACGTGCTGGTGCGTACCCCGGACTGGGCGGACCTGCTGACCGCCACCGTGCAGGAGATCGGCGACTGGACGCAGATCGGCACGTCCACGGTGCGCCCGGTGATCACCCAGCTCTTCGCCGAGGTGCTCGGGCTGCTGCCCGCCGACGAGCGCACCGGAGTGGGGATCCCGGCGGTGCGGACGGAGGACGCCGCCCCGGCGCGCGAGGACGCGCGGCCGGACGCGCGGGATGAGGCACCCGCGGCCTTCGCGGCCGAGGCCGCCCCCGACGACGCGGCACACGAGGCCGCGGACGACGAGGACGCCCCGAAGAAGCCGCGCGGCGTGCGGATGGGCAAGCGCGGCGGGGCACCGGTGGTGGACTTCCTCGTCGACGGCCCGGGCCCGTCGGCGCATGCCGACGCAGACGCGGACACCGAGGACACCGAAGAGGGGTCTGCGGACGACGACTCCGGTCTCGAACCGGTCAGCGACCTGCTCGATGCGATCGAAGACGAACTCCGTCCGGTGACCATGCCGCCGCCGCCGACCGGCGACCTGGCCGCGGTGGTGCGCTGGCTCGCCGAAGAAGCCCCCGACGTGCCGCTGATGTCGGAACTGGCGCGCGTCACGCTCGAGACCACCGCGGTCGTCGGTGCGGACTCGGCGCCGCCGGAGGTCCGCGCCGCGCTCCAGGTGCTGATGGGCCTGGTGCCCGAAACGCTGCTGCCGGAGGGGCTGGACTTCTCCGACGACGCGCTGGAGGTGCCCGGGACGGATCTCGAAGATCCGTACGATGCCCCGGAGATGACGGTCATGCTGAGCGCGGCGGCACGTCCCGCGGTGCGGCCCGACCGGGAGGCCGACGACGAGGCCGGCAGCACTTCCGACGCCGCTTCCGACCGTGCTGCGGATCGCGCCCGCGACGGCGGTCCGGCCGACGATGCGCCCGACACGCAGGACGCGGCCGCGTCCGCAACGCCGTTCGTCGGTGCCGACGACATGACCGTGTTCGCGATGCCGGCCGCCCGGCCGGTCCCCCCGCTTCCGGTCGACGAGGACGACGACGCTGCCGTGCGGGCCCCGGCGCCCGCCGTGGAAGCGGACGAGGACGACGTCCCCGACCCCGTGGACGCGTTCGGCGAGGTGCCGCCCGTCACCCGCGAGGACATGCCCGCCATGCCGCAGCGCGCCCCGGAACCGGCGCCCGCCGACCCGGACGTCGAGGCGATCGACGCATTCGGCGAGGTGCCGCCGATGACGCGCGACGACGTGCCGATCCTCGGCAAGTCCCGCGCTCCGGCAGCCGCCGCCGAGCCGACCGTGTTCGTGCCCGCCGCCAACGCCACGGAGGCGCCGGAGTCCGCGGTCCCCGAGGCCGCGCTGCCGACCGCGCCCGTGGCACGTCCGAAGCTCCGCAAGCGGAAGCCGACCCCGACCGTCGAGGAGGCGGAGGCCGCCGCGGCCGACTCGGCGTCCTACCCGCCGCGGCCCAGTGCCCCGCCGCCGATCCCGCCGATGCCGTCCACGCCGCCGCCCGGCTCCGGGTCGCCGCACGCGGTGCCACCCCACTCGGTACCGGCGGACTCCGTGCCGATCGACGAGGCCGAGACGGTGGACGCCGACCCGGACGACACGAGCGTGCCCGCGCCCGGCAACATCGTCATGGTGCTGGCCGCGTGGTTCGCGGGCCGCGAGCCGCGCTGGCGCGCCCTCGCCCGGGACCGCATGTTCACCGACTCGCCGCGCGACCTGGAGTCGCTGGCCACCGAGTTCGGCAAGAGCCCGGCCGAGGTCGAGGCCCTGGAGACCGCGCTGCGGCGGCACCTGGAGGGGCAGCTCGCGCAGCCGGGCGGCGGCAAGGTCCGCGCCCACCTCCGGCAGGTGCAGGACGACTTGGGCCCGGTGGCGACCGTCGCGGAACTCCGCGACGCGGACAGCCGGCACACCGCGACGGTGCCCGGGCTGAACGTCCAGCTGTGGCAGGTCGTGCGGGGTCTGCTCGACCTGCACACCACCGCGGACGGCTGGGTGGTGGCCGGGGCGCCGGGCGAACTCGCGTCGCGTACCTCGGAGATCGTCGGCGGGGCGTGTGAGCGCGCCGGGGCGGCCGGGGTGCCGCTGAGCCAGGTCGACGCGCCGCTGCGCGGACTCGGCATCCGCTCGAAGGTGCAGGAGCCGTGGATCGCCCGCCTGGACGGCTTCCGGGTCGCCGACGGGGTGGTGCGGCTCTGGCATTCCGCCGAAGCGGCTCCGGCGGCGTCTTCCGCGCCCGAGCCGGGGTACGACCCGGATGCCGAGGCGACGGTCGAGGTGGCCTCGGCCGCCGAGCCGCCGGCCGCGGCGTACGACGCGTCGCCCGCCGACTCCGCCCGCTGCTTCCGGGACGAACGCGGCCTGTGGTGGTACCGCGTCGACGTCGACACGGCACTGCTGGACGGCGAGCACCTGCCGCTGCCCGCCGCGTTCGTGACCGCGCTGGGACTGCGGCCGGGCGGCAGCGTCCGCCTGCACCACGCGGCGGGTCCGGCGGCGCTGCGCTGGGAGGACCACCCGTACTGCGTGTCCCTGCGCACCGTCCTGACGGGCATCGGCGCGGAAGCCGGCGACATGGTGTTCATCGGCTCGGTCAGCCAGGGCCGCCTGGAGACCCGCCTCCTCGACGGCGACGGCAAGCTCCGCCTCCCGCGCTGGGCCCGCGCCCTCCGCCACACCGGCGTCGACCCGGTCCCCGACCAGGTCAACCTTCCCGCCCTGCTCGGCGCCCGCCTTGGCCTCCCCGACGGCTGCGACCTGAAGGACGTCCTGAAGCGCCTCCAGGAACGCGGCGACACCGACGTCCTGGAACTCCTGGGCGTGGCCCAGGCCAGGTGACAACGCGCACAGACGAAGGCCCGGCGGCCACCCGATCACGGGTCAGCCGCCGGGCCTTCCGGCGTCCGGGGCCAGACGCGACGGGGCGCGACGGGGCGCGGCAACGGACGAGCGCGGGATCGCTGCCGGGTGCGGCGGGGCGGCGCGAGAAGGGGACCACCCCCCGCCCGCCCCCCGAACCGCGCGACGCGGACTCGTCCGCGGCCCGCGCAGCTTCGCCCCGCCGCGCTCGCCCCGCCGCGCGTCCGCACTCGGCCTGCCACTCTCGCCCCGCGCTCGCTGCCGCCCTCCCCGTCATGCCCCTGGGCTGCCCGCCCGCCTCTCCCCACCCCGCGTGCCGGATAGTTGTATGCGTCAGGCAAGATTCCGCACCGAGACCGCGCCACCCCCGGGAGGGGCGCAGGAAAGGGGCGACATGGCCGAGCGAGTACCGCTGCCCGTGCACCGGCGCATGCTGACATTCGACGCATTCGAGGAAGGCGACGGCATCCTCGTCACCGCGGCGCTGCGGGACGAGCGGCCGTGGCAGACCGACGCGCGGGCCGTGTTGCACCACATGCAGCTCGACGTGCGGGTCCGCAAGGCCGACATGGTGATCGTCGGCGCGACGGCCGACATGCTGAGCTTCCCGCACGTGGAATGCCCGCTGATCGCCCCGAAGTTCGAGGAGCTGGTCGGTCTGCGGATCGGCTCCGGGTTCAACACCAAGCTGCAGGAGAAGTTCCGCGGCGTGTCCGGCTGCTCGCACCTGTTCGAGTTGTCGCGGGCGCTGGGCTCCGCGGTGTTCCAGAGCATGATGTCGAGCAACATGCGGGCGCGGCTGGCGGAGTTCCCCGAGCCCGCCGATCCGCCGGTGATGCCCACGCGCGAGCAGGTCTCGCGGATGGTCGCGCCGATCCGCAACACGTGCCACATCTGGTCCGAAGGCGGCGTCGCGGAGTCGAAGATCCTGCACGGGGTGGACTTGAACCACGGCCCCTACCCGGTCCCCGCCGTGGACGCCGGCTCGGCCTGACGCCCCGCGCCCGGCAGACCGGGGCCGACGAAATGGGCGGCGCCCTGGCGAGTCCGAGGGAACCAATCTCGGACCCGCCAGGGCGCCTACGGGACGGCTCGGGCCGGTGAGCCGCCCCGGGTCAGAGCGCGGGCCGCCGCCCGGCGGTGTAGGCCCACGGCCGCACCGCTTCCAGCGCGGCGCCCACCCGGAACACCATCTCGTCGTCGTACGTCTTGCCGACGATCTGCACGCCCGTCGGCACGCCGTTCGACGCGAAGCCCGACGGCACCGCGAGCACCGGCACGCGGCTGCAGATGTTGAAGGGCAGCGTCAGCGCCATGTCCAGGTACCAGTCGAGTTCCACCCCGTCGACGACGACCTTGGTCTCGGTGTAGTCGTCGTCGGCGCGCAGCGCCGGTATCGCCGTGGTCGGGCAGATCATGGCGTCGAAGCGCTCCAGCAGCGCGCCGAGTTCCGCGTAGATCTTGGCCTCGATGTGCAGGCCGTCCAGGAAGCTGAGGTCGCCGCCGGTGGTCTTCTCGACGAACGCGCGGATGTAGTTGTTGACCAGGTCGGGCGACTCCGCGACGGCCTTGGCCGCGTCCGGGCCCATGATGCCGCCGAAGTGCGCGAGGGCGGCCTGGCGGATCATGTCGAGCGACCAGCCGATCTCGACCTCTTCGACGATCGCGCCCGCGCCGCGCAGCGCCTCCGCGACGGCACGC
Organism: Uniformispora flossi; assembly: GCF_049534875.1. Classification (NCBI taxonomy): domain Bacteria; kingdom Bacillati; phylum Actinomycetota; class Actinomycetes; order Kitasatosporales; family Streptomycetaceae; genus Uniformispora; species Uniformispora flossi. Next base: position 283,799 of record NZ_JBMULZ010000008.1, on the reverse strand, counting down.
GTGTTGGCCTCGACCTCGGGGTCGACCGGGTAGCCGCCGAGGTTGACGCAGAGCGCGATGCGCAGGCCTTCGGCGCCCGCGGCACCCTGGAAGGTCTCCGGCAGGTAGAGCTTCGGGCGCAGCGACACGACGTCGCCGGGCCACGGACCGGCGATGGTGTTCTCCAGGAGCGCGCAGTCGGCGACCGTGCGGGCCATCGGGCCGTCGTGGCAGAAGTGGTCGAGGTTCCACGGCGCGATGGCCGGCACGCGGCCGTACGGCGGCTTGAAGCCGACGATGCCGTTGAACGACGACGGGATGCGGATCGAGCCGCCGATGTCGGAGCCGGTGGCCAGCGGCGCGTAGCCGGCCGCCAGCGCGGCACCCGAGCCGCCGGACGAGCCGCCGCAGGAGAACTCCGGGTTCCACGGGTTGCGCGTGACGCCCCACAGCTTGGACTGGGTGAACGCGGCGGCGCAGAACTCCGGCGTGGTGGTGCGGATGTGGATGACGCCACCCGCGTCGGCCACGCGCTGCAGCACCGGGTGGGTGAACTCGGCGATCTCGTCCTTGAGCAGCAGCGAGCCGTCGGTGATCGAGCGGCCTTCCATCGGCTGCTCTTCCTTGGCCGCGACCGGGAGGCCCTCCAGCGGGCGCGGGTCGCCGCCGCCCTTGCCGAGGTAGCGCTGCTCGGACTCGCGCGCCGCGGCGTAGGCCTCTTCTTCGAGGCGCTCGGCGACCGCGTTGACCACCGGCTCGGCCTCGCGGGTCCGGTCCAGGAGGGCGCTCAGAAGTTCGACGGGGGACAGCTCGCGGCTGCGGAACGCGGCCAGGGCGTCGGTGGCCGAGAGGTACGCAAGCTCGGCCGACACGGCAGAGGACACGGTGACTCCTTGCGGGCAGGGGCAGGGGTGACGAGGCCCTGGGTGGTGCGCTGCGAGCCGCGGCGCGGACTCCGTCGGGGCCAGCCTGGCTTTGCGCATCACTGTTGTCAACGGTGTTGATGAAAGCAAATGAAGAAGGGTGGTGTCCACTTCGGGACACCACCCTCCTGCGCCCTCCGAACTCTTCCGAACTCTTCTGAACGCTTCCGGACTCTTCCGAACCGTTCCGAACCGTTCCGAGCCCGGCGGCCCGCGGCGCGGCTGCCCGGTCGAGCAGCCGCGGCCGGCCGCTAAGGCGACGCGATCCGGTTCAGCCCCGGCGGCAGCTGCGCCGCGGCCGCCCGGTCCAGCAGCCACAGCGTGTTGCGCCGGCCGTAGGCTCCCGCCGCCGGGACCTGCACGGCACCGCCGCCCCCCAGCCCCAGCCGCACCGCGCCGGCCTTGTCCGCCCCGGCCGCGAGCAGCCACACGTCCCTGGCGGTGCGGATCGCCGGGAACGTCAGCGTCACCCGGGTCGGCGGCGGCTTCGGAGCGCCGCGCACCCCGACCACCGTCCGCTCCGCCTCGTACACCGCGGGCAGCTCCGGGAACAGCGAGGCCACGTGCGTGTCCGGGCCGACGCCGAACATCGCCACGTCGAACGACGGCACGTCCACCCCGCCGCGCTCCCCCGGTGTCTCGGCGCGCGCCGCCCGGGCCAGCTCCACGGCGTACCGGGCGGCCGCGGCCTCCGGGTCGTTGCCGTCCGGGCCGTCGGACGCCGGCATCGGGTGCACGAACGCCGGGTTCAGCGGCAGCTTGTCCAGCAGTTCGGCCCGCGCCTGCGTCTCGTTGCGCTCCGGGTCCCCGCTCGGCACGAACCGCTCGTCGCCCCACCACACATGCACATGCGCCCAGTCGACCGCGTCCCGCGCCGGGGACTCGGCCAGCTCCCGCATGAGCGCGTTGCCGTTGCGGCCGCCGGTCAGCACGACGTGCGCCACCCCGCGGGCCACCTGCGCGTCCACCAGCCGGGTGATCAGCCGGGCAGCCGCGGCCTGGGCCAGCAGGGTGCCGTCCGCGTGCACGATCACCGCGGGCGGCGCGGTCACGACGAGCCTCCGGTGCGCTTGCGCGCGGTGCCGGACGACCGCGGCTTCGCGGTCTTCTTCGCCGCCGAGCCGGACGAGCCCGACGAGCCGGACGAGCCGGACGAGCCGGACGAGCTTCCGGAGCCGCGCGCCGGGGTGCGCTTGGCGGGCGCCTTCTTCGCCGTCTCCTTCGTGGCGTGCGACTGCTCGGCCTCGTCGGCCGACGCGCGGTGCGCCGCCGCGATGGCCCTCTCGCCGGCGTCCGCCGCCGCGTCGGACACCATGTCCGCCGAGTCCGCCATCGTCGACGCGCCCGGTGCGGCGATGACCGCGATGGTCTCCGCCTCCTGCGCGTGCGCGGCGGTCGCCGCCGGGGACGCCACCACCGAGCCGCCCGCCGCCTTGGCCTCGGCCGCCGCGTGCGCGAGCGTCGTCGCGTACACGTCGTCCGGGTCCAGGCGGCGCAGCTCCTCGGCGATCAGCTCGGCCGCGTCGCGCCGCTTGAGCGCGACGTGCCGGTCCGGCTGGCCCGGCGTGGTCAGCGTGGCCAGCACGCCGTCCGGCCGGGTCACCGCGATCTCGCCGCTGCCCGTGACGAGCCGCGTCGCGGTGATGCCCGGGCCCGCGGTCACCACGCGCTCGACGGGGACGCCGAGCCGGTCGGACAGCCACAGCGCGAGGAGTTCCGCGCTCGGGTTGCCCGCCTTGGCCTCCACGGCGGCGCCGGTGATCCGGTCGTACCGCTGGTCGAGGGCGGCGGCGAGCAGGCTGCGCCACGTGGTGGTGCGGGTCCACGCCAGGTCGGTGTCGCCCGGGGTGTAGCCGGACGCCCGGATCTCCAGCCAGTCCGGACGCCGCGGCGCGGCCACCGCGTCGGTGATCCGCCGCTGCGCGAGGATGCCCAGCGGGTCCGCGCTCGGCGTCTCGGGTGCCTTGCCCGGCCACCACACCACCACCGGGGCGTCCGGCAGCAGCAGCGGCAGCACGACGGACTCGGCGTGGTCGGCGAGTTCGCCGTGCAGCCGCAGGACGACGGTCTCGCCGGCGCCCTGGTCGCCCACCCGCACCTCGGCGTCCAGGCGCGGGTGGATCTCCGCGCCCGGGCGGCCGATGACCACGAGGATTCGCGACGGGTGCTCGCGGGCCGCCTCGGTGGCGGCCTTCATGGCGTCGTACTGGGTGCTCTCGTCGGTGACGATGACGAGGGTCAGCACCATGCCCAGGGCCGGCGAGCCGATGGCGTGCCGGGCCGAGACCAGCGCGGCGTTGACGGCACTGGACTTCGTGTCGGTCAGGTCGATCATCATGGCCGGCGCCAGCTCCGTCCGTCGCGTGCGAGCATCTCGTCGGCGCTGCGGGGGCCCCACGTGCCGGAGACGTAGGTGTCGGGCTTCCCGTGCTTGTCCCAGAACTGCTCGATCGGGTCGAGGATCTTCCAGGACGCCTCGACTTCCTCCCACCGCGGGAAGAGCGGCGCGTCGCCGAGGAGCACGTCGAGCAGGAGTCGTTCGTACGCCTCCGGGCTCGACTCGGTGAAGGACTCGCCGTAGGCGAAGTCCATGTTCACGTCCCGGACTTCCATCGCCGTGCCGGGCACCTTCGAGCCGAACCGCACGGTCATGCCCTCGTCCGGCTGGACCCGGATGACGAGCGCGTTCTGCCCCAGCTCCTCGGTGGCCGTCTCATCGAACGGCAGGTGCGGGGCGCGCTGGAACACCACCGCGATCTCGGTGACGCGGCGGCCGAGGCGCTTGCCGGTGCGCAGGTAGAACGGGACGCCCGCCCAGCGGCGGTTCTCGATCTCCAGCTTGATCGCCGCGTACGTGTCGGTGCGCGACGACGCCGAGATGCCGTCTTCCTCCAGGTAGCCGCGGACCGGCTCGCCGCCCTGCCAGCCGCGCGTGTACTGCGCGCGGACGGTGTGCTTGGCCAGGTCGTCCGGCACCTTGATGGAGTTGAGCACCTTGAGCTTCTCGGCGACCAGCGAATCCGCCTCGAACGACAGCGGCTCTTCCATCGCGGTGAGCGCGAGGAGCTGCAGCAGGTGGTTCTGGATGACGTCGCGGGCCGCGCCGATGCCGTCGTAGTAGCCCGCGCGGCCGCCAATGCCGATGTCCTCGGCCATGGTGATCTGCACGTGGTCGACGTACGACCGGTTCCACAGCGGCTCGAACATCGTGTTGGCGAAGCGCAGCGCCAGGATGTTCTGGACGGTCTCCTTGCCCAGGTAGTGGTCGATACGGAACACCGACGTGGGCGGGAAGACGTCGTCGACGATGTTGTTCAGCTCGACCGCCGTCTTCAGGTCGCGCCCGAACGGCTTCTCGATGACCGCGCGGCGCCACGAGTCGGCGTGCGGCGGAACGGCGAGACCGTGCTTCTTGAGCTGCGCGACCACGACCGGGAAGAACTTCGGCGGCACGGACAGGTAGAACGCGTGGTTGCCGTGCGTGCCCTGCTTCTCGTCGAGTTCCTCGATCGTCCGGCGCAGGTGGTCGAACGCCTCGTCGTCGTCGAAGTCGCCCTGCACGAACCGGAAGCCCTCGGAGAGCTGGCGCCACACTTCCTCGCGGAAGGGGGTCCGGGCGTACTGCTTGACCGCGTCGTAGACGACCTGGCCGAAGTCCTCGTCGGCCCAGTCGCGGCGCGCGAAGCCGGTGAGCGCGAAGCCCGGCGGCAGCAGGCCGCGGTTGGCCAGGTCGTAGATCGCCGGCATGAGCTTCTTGCGGCTCAGGTCGCCGGTGACGCCGAAGATCACCAGACCGGACGGCCCGGCGATACGCGGCAGCCGCCGGTCGCCCGGGTCGCGGAGCGGGTTCGCCGGCCACACCGGGGCCGACTTGGGTGCCGACTTCGGCTTTCCCGTCATGCCGCACCTCCGGCCAAGTCCCGTACGTCCGACAGGAGTTCGGCGAGGCCGTCGGCCGCGTCGAGGAGGTGCAGGCGGAGCACGGGGCGGTCGCGGGACACCAGGGCGCCCAGGTCGCCGAGCGCCTGCGCGCGCTGCAACTGCGCGAAGCTGTACGGCCGTCCGGGCACCGGCAGGTCCGCCGTCACCGCGCTGGTGATCTGCAGGAACGCCCCGGTCTGCGGGCCGCCCTTGTGGAACTGGCCGGTGGAGTGCAGGAAGCGCGGCGCCCAGCCGAACGTCACCTGCTTGCCGCCCAGCGCCTTCGCCAGCAGCGGCCGCAGCTCGGGAGCCGTGGTGTCGCCGAACCGGTCGAGGTACGCCATCACGGCCAGGTAACCGTGCTCCGGCACCGCGGCGAGCAGCTTGGTGAGCGCGGCCTCCACGGTGGACGCGTCGCCGAGGAGCGTGCGGCTTCCGTAGACGGCCATCGCGCCGTCGACGAACGCGGGCTCTTCCTCGGGCAGCGAGCCCTCGTCCTCCAGCGTGGTGAGCAGGCGCCCGGTGTTGTCCTTGGACTCCTGGACGTTGGGCTGGTCGAACGGGTCGATGCCGATGACCCGGCCGGCCACCGCGGTCGCGTACTCCCACAGCAGGAACTGCGCGCCGAGCGGGCCGCTCACGGTGATGTCGCAGACGTCGCAGCCGTGCGTGCCGCCGACGACCGCGGCGCGGACCGCGTCGGACCCGGCGTCGGCGAAGCCCGGCGCGTCGGTGCCCTCGACCACGACGGGGAGGATGCCGCGGCCCTGCTTGCCGGTGGACTCGGCGATCAACTGCTCGGCCCAGTCGCCGAACCCGTGGATGCCGGAGCCGACATCGGCGAGCACCAGCTTGTCGCGACCCGCGACGGCTGCCGCGCCGAGGACGGCACCGAGCAGCAGGCCCGGGTTGTCCTCGTTGCCGGCCAGCGCCGGGGACAGCGCGGCGGCTTCCTCCAGCAGCTTCGCCACGTCGACGCCGGCCAGCGCGCTGGGCACCAAGCCGAACGCGGTGAGCGCCGAGTAGCGGCCGCCGACGCTCGGGTCGGCGAGGACGACGGTGTAGCCGGCGTCCCGCGACGCCTTCTCCAACGGCGAGCCGGGGTCGGTGACCACGACGATCCGCGCGGCGATCTGCTCGGGCGTCAACCCGGCGTCCTGGAAGGCCTGTTCGAAGGCGCGGCGGTGGCTGTCCGTCTCGATGGTGCCGCCGGACTTGCTGGACACCACCACGACGGTGCGGTCGATGCGGTCGTGCAGGGCGCGGCGCACCTGGTCGGCGTCCGTCGTGTCCACCACGGTGAGGGGCTTGCCGTAGGTGGCGGTGACGACCTCCGGGGCGAGCGACGAGCCGCCCATGCCGGCCAGCACCACGTGGTCGAGGCCGTCGGCCTTGACCCGGGCGCGCAGGTCGGCAAGTTGGGGCAGCAGGGCCCGGGAGGAGGACGGCAGGTCGACCCAGCCCAGGCGGATGGTCGCCTCGGGTTCGGCGTCGGGGCCCCACAGGGTCGGATCCGACGCGGACAGCCGCGCGGGGACCTTGTCGGTGATCGAGGACGCGATGACGTCGTTCACGGCCGCGGCGCGGATCAGGTCACCGTCGACGGTGACTTCCACGCCGCCGGCGGTCACGCTTACGTCGAATGCGTGTTGCACGGGCGGTCAGCCCTCCTGTTGGTCTGCGGAGTCTGCTGAAATCATGCCCTGATTGCGTGGATTTCCTCGGGCGGCGCCGCATCCGAACGAGTGAGCGTCCGAATGCCGCGCCGCGCCGGGTACCTCAAGCGCGGGGTGATGAGGGGTCACCCGCGCGGGTGCGTCCCGGCCGGACGGCCGGGACGCACCGGAACGTCACGGCCGCAGCCGGTCCAGCTCGCCCTGCAGCGACTTGAGCAGGTCGTTCCACGAGGCCTCGAACTTCTCGACGCCTTCGTCCTCCAGCTGCTGCACGACCTCGTCGTACGAGATGCCCAGCCCGGCCAGCGCGGCGAGTTCGGCGCGGGACTGGTCGTACGTCCCGTGCACCGCGTCCCCGACGATCTGCCCGTGGTCGGCGACCGCGTCGAGCGTGGCCTCCGGCATGGTGTTCACGGTTCCGGTGACGACCAGGTCGTCCACGTACAGCGTGTCCTTGTACGCCGGGTCCTTCACGCCGGTCGACGCCCACAGCGGCCGCTGCGGGTTGGCGCCCGCCTCGGCCAGCGCCTTCCAGCGATCCGAGGCGATGACTTCCTCGTAGGCCTCGTACGCCAGACGGGCGTTGGCCAGACCGGCCTTCCCGCGCAGCGCCTTGGCCTCGTCCGAGCCGATCTTGTCCAGGCGCGCGTCGATCTCGGTGTCCACGCGGGACACGAAGAACGACGCCACCGACTCGATCGTCGCCAGGTCGATGCCCGCGGCCTTGGCCTGCTCCAGACCGGTCAGGTACGCGTCCATGACCTCGCGGTACCGCTCCAGCGAGAAGATCAGCGTGACGTTGACGCTGATGCCCTCGCCGATCACCGACGAGATCGCGGGCAGGCCCGCCTTCGTCGCCGGGATCTTGATGAACAGGTTGCGCCGGTCCACCAGCCACCACAGCTGGCGGGCCTCGGCGACGGTCGGCTCGGTCCGGTGCGCCAGACGCGGGTCGACCTCGATCGACACGCGGCCGTCGACCTTGTTGCTCTTGATGAACACCGGCTTGAGCACGTCGCACGCGTCGCGCACGTCCGCCGTGGTGATCATCCGGATGGCCTCGTCGACCGTCACGCCGCGCACCGCGAGGTCGCGGATCTGCGCGTCGTAGTCGTCCTTGCCGGAGATCGCCTTCTGGAAGATCGCCGGGTTGGTGGTGACCCCGACGACCCCCTTGTCCCGGACCAGGTCCTGCAGATTGCCCGAGTCCAGGCGCGCCCGGCTCAGGTCGTCGAGCCAGATCGCCACACCCTCGGCGGAGAGGCGACGGAGGTTGTCCGTCATATCGTTCGCTCCCTCAGTGACTTGTGGTGACAACCGGCTCAAGCGCCCGCCGCGCGCAGGGATTCCCGCGCGGCGGTCACCACGGCCTCGGCGGTGATGCCGAACTCCGCGAACAGCGTCTTGAAGTCGGCCGACGCACCGAAGTGCTCCAGCGACACGATCTTGCCCGCGTCGCCCACGATCTCGCGCCAGCCCAGCGCGATACCGGCCTCGACCGACACGCGCGCCTTCACGGCCGGCGGAATGACGTGCTCGCGGTACGCCTGGTCCTGCGCGTTGAACCACTCGACCGACGGCATGGACACGACCCGCGTCGGGATGCCCTCCGCCTCCAGGGTCTCGCGCGCCTGCATGGCGAGCTGCACCTCGGAGCCGGTGCCGATCAGCACGATCTGCGGCAGGCCGCTGGACGCCTCGGCCAGGATGTAGCCGCCGCGGGCGGTGCCCTCGGCGCTGTTGTGCTCGTCGCGCTCGAACGTCGGGACGTCCTGGCGGGTGAGCAGGATGCCGGCCGGGCGGTCGGTGTGCGACAGGATCGTGCGCCACGCGACGGCGACCTCGTTGGCGTCCGCCGGACGGACCACGTCCAGGCCGGGGATGGCGCGCAGCGCGGCGGCGTGCTCGATCGGCTGGTGGGTCGGACCGTCCTCGCCGAGGCCGATCGAGTCGTGCGTCCACACGTAGGTGACCGGCAGCTTCATGAGCGCGGCCAGGCGGACGGCCGGACGCATGTAGTCGGAGAACACCAGGAAGGTGCCGCCGTACACGCGGGTGCCGCCGTGCAGCGCGATGCCGTTCATGGTCGAGCCCATGGCGTGCTCGCGGATGCCGAAGTGGATCGTGCGGCCGTACGGGTCGGCCGACTTCAGCGGGTTGCCCGCGGGCAGGAACGAGCTGGACTCGTCGATCGTGGTGTTGTTCGACTCGGCCAGGTCGGCGCTGCCGCCCCACAGCTCCGGCACGACCTCGCCGAGCGCCTCCAGCACCTTGCCGGACGCCTTGCGGGTGGCCATCGCCTTGCCGCCCTCGAACGCCGGGATCGCCTTCTCCCAGCCGTCCGGCAGCTGCCGCTTGGCCACGCGGGCGAACGTCTCGGCGCGCTGCGGGTTCGCCTTCTTCCACGCGGCGAACCGCTCGTCCCAGGCGGCGCGCGCGGCACGGCCGCGGTCGACGACCTTGCGGGCGTGCGCGAGCACGTCGTCGGACACCTCGAAGGTCAGCTCCGGGTCGAAGCCGAGGATCTTCTTGGTCGCCGCGATCTCGTCGGCACCCAGCGCCGAACCGTGCGACTTGGCGGTGTTCTGCGCGTTCGGCGCGGGCCACGCGATGGTGGTGCGCAGCGCGATCATCGTCGGGCGGCCGGTCTCGGCCTGGCCCGCGCGGAGCGCGGCGTACAGGGCCTCGACGTCGATGTCGCCGTTCGGGAGCGGCTCGACGCGCAGGGTGTGCCACCCGTACGCCTCGTAGCGCTTGAGGACGTCCTCGCTGAACGCCGTCTCGGTGTCGCCCTCGATCGAGATGTGGTTGTCGTCGTACAGCGCGACGAGGTTGCCCAGCTTCTGGTGGCCCGCGAGCGAGCTGGCCTCGGAGGAGATGCCCTCTTCGAGGTCGCCGTCGGAGACGATCGCCCAGATGGTGTGGTCGAACGGCGACGCGCCTTCGGCGGCCTCCGGGTCGAACAGGCCGCGCTCGTAGCGGGCGGCCATGGCCATGCCCACCGCGTTCGCGATGCCCTGGCCCAGCGGGCCGGTGGTGGTCTCGACGCCCGCGGTGTGGCCGTGCTCGGGGTGGCCCGGCGTGCGACTGCCCCAGGTGCGGAACGACTTGAGGTCGTCGAGGGTGAGGCCGTAGCCCGAGAGGTACAGCTGCGTGTACAGCGTCATGCTGGTGTGGCCCGGCGACAGCACGAAGCGGTCGCGGCCGGCCCAGTCAGGGTCGGTCGGGTCGTGCTTGAGGAGCTTCTGCCAGATCAGGTAGGCAGCGGGGGCGAGGCTCATCGCCGTCCCCGGGTGGCCGTTGCCGACCTTCTGCACGGCATCCATCGCGAGAACACGGGCGGTGTCCACGGCACGCTTGTCGAGGTCGGTCCACTCCAGCGTCACGCTGTCGTTGGTCGGCTTGGTGCTCACCCTTGCTCAGGGCTCCTTCCGGGGGTTTTCCGGTTGATCGCCTCGCACGGGTCGGCTTGCCCGCGGGCGGAAACGGCACACGACGAGCCTACCGGGGGCGGGCCCGGCTCTCGCGTCGGACGGGGGCGGGAAGCGCGTGCAGTACAGCACGTCGCGCCGGTCGGCGAGGACGCAACGCGCGCGGGTGGCCCCCGCGGCAGGAGGGCCCTGGCGAGGGACTACAGTTCTCTGCTAGTTCATATCCGCTGCTGATGGGGTGTTCGTGACAGCCGTCGAATCCCGACCGGCAGGGCTGGCGGGACCCACCCGCGGCAGCCGTCCGCCGGCCGCCCGGGTCCTCGCGTTCGTGGCTCTGACGAAACCGCGCATCATCGAACTGCTGCTCATCAGCACGATTCCGGTGATGTTCCTGGCCGCGAAGGGCCTGCCCGACCTCGGGCTCGTCCTCGCCGTCTGCTTCGGCGGCTACCTGTCGGCAGGCAGCGCCAACGCGTTCAACATGTTCATCGACCGGGACATCGACCGGCTGATGCACCGCACCGAACGCCGCCCGCTGGTCACCGGAATGGTGTCGCCGCGCGAGTGCCTGGTCTTCGCGACCGCACTCGGCATCATCTCCACCGCGTGGTTCTGGATCTTCGCGAACCCGCTGTCGGCCGGCCTGTCCGTGCTGGCGATCTTCTACTACGTCGTGGTCTACACGATGCTGCTGAAGCGCCGCACTCCGCAGAACATCGTGTGGGGCGGAATCGCGGGCTGCATGCAGGTCCTCATCGGCTGGACCGCCGTCACCAACTCGCTGGCGTGGGCGCCATTCGTGCTCTTCCTGGTGGTGTTCTTCTGGACGCCGCCGCACTACTGGCCGCTGTCGATGAAGTGTGCCGACGACTACGCCGCGGCGAACGTCCCCATGCTGCCGGTCGTCGCGGGCAACAAGGTCGTGGCCCGGCAGATCGTGGTCTACAGCTGGGTCATGGTCGCCACCTCGATGCTGCTGTGGCCCGCCGCGCACACCGGCTGGCTCTACCCGGCCGCCGCCGCCGTCCTCGGCGCCGCGTGGCTGTGGGAGGCCCACGGGCTGCTGCGCCGCGCGAACGCCGAGGCAACCGGCGTCAAGCTCAAGGAAATGCGGCTGTTCCACTGGTCGATCACCTACCTGACGCTGCTGTTCGTCGCGGTGGCCGTCGACCCGCTGATCTTCGGCTGAGCCGACCGCCGCGGTTTTTCGGAATCGGTCCTGCGGCCCGGAATCGGGTTCGAGCACTTCGGAAGCACTACAGAAGCACTTCGGAAGCCCCTGCCGTCACGGCGGGGGCTTCTTCCGTTCCCGACCTCGCGGATGCCGCTACCCGGCTCCCGGCACCTCACACACGGCCCACGCGACGCGCTGTGACCAGCCCCACGGCGCCGATCTGATGACCCGTCGGTAGCATTCCGGCATGACCGAGACTGCTGAAGGTGCTGCGGCGCCGGCTACCGATGCGAAGACGGAGCGCCAGGTGCGGCGCCTGGCACGGAACATCTCGCGGTTTGCCGGGCGGCACGCGGTCGACGGCAACGCGCAGGCGGATGCCGTGGTGGAGTACGTCGGCCGGGACTCGACGCGGATCGTGCTGGTCGGCGCGGACGGCGAGTGGGGCGACCAGGTCGCCCGCAACCCGCAGATCGCCCGGCGCGCCGTCGAGGCGGCGGGGCTGACGCTGCACGACGAGTTCCCGAACGACGTGGCGCTGCGGGTGAAGACCGGGCCGTACGAGTGGAACCGGATGGCGGGGCTGCAGCTGGGGAGCCCGGCCGGCGCCTGACGGCTCGTCGGACTCGATCCGGGCCCGGACTCGGCGGGCGGCGAACTCGGCTGGGCTGGGCGCGGGCGGTCAGCGGCCGTCCGGCGCCTCGTCCAGGACGGTGACGCACAGGAAGCGGACCGGGAGAGCCACCAGTTCGGCGGGCCCGTGCGGGCCTTCGCCGTCGAAGTGGAGCGTGTCACCGGGGCGCATCGCGTAGCGGGCGTCGCCGTGGGCGTAGACCATTTCGCCCTCCAGCATGTGGATCAGTTCGATCCCCGGATGGTGGAACAGCGGGAACGCCTCGCTCTCCGCGGTGAGCGTCACGACCAAGGCTTCCTGCCGGGTACGCGGGCCGCGGACCACGCTCAGCAGGCGGTAGTCGTGCCCCATCCGGGTGCCGCGCCGGACGATGCGCGCGCCGCCGCCCGCGGGCGCGTACACCGCTTCGCGGTCCGCCTCGACGCCGCGGAACAGGGCGGTGACGGGGATCGCGAGGCCGTCGGCGATACGTTCCAGCGTCGCCAGGCTGCACGACGTCTGGGCGTTCTCGATCTTCGACAGCATCGCTTTCGACACGCCTACGCGCACGGCCATGTCGGCGATGGACAGCCCGGCGGCACGGCGGTATTCGCGGACCCGGAGCGCGATGACCTTCTCCAGGCGGCCGGTTCCCCGCCCCGAGGGCGCGTCGGGGGCGATGTCGGTCATGGCCGCACATTAGCCCGTGCGGGCGAAGGTTGCTTGCCGGTGCGGCAAAAAGATCGTTGCGGGTTCCGGTCGCCCGCGCGCGCCGCGGCTCAGTAACGGGTGGCGGCGACCGGCTCCGCGGTCGGGGCGGGGACCTCGGCGGGCCCGTCGGCGGGCTCGTCGAGCTCGCCGCGGGCGCGCAGGCCGAACAGGATGCGCGTGGTGGTCACCACGACCAGGCAGGCGCCCAGCATGTGCAGCGAGACCTGCCACTCAGGCAAACCGTTGAAGTATTGGGTGTAGCCGATGAGGCCCTGCGGGAGCAGCACGCCGAGCAGCCACCACACCCGGTGCTGGGCCGCCGCGGGCGCGTCGGTGACGCGCAGCGCCAGCGCGAGGGCGATCGCCGCGCCGAGCAGCAGGAACGCCAGGTCGGCGTGCAGCCAGGCCATCTGGTCGACGTTGACGTCGAAGCGGCGGGCCTTGTCGTCGCCCGCGTGCGGGCCGGAGCCGGTGACCACGGTGCCGACGACCAGCAGCGCGGCGAGGACGGCGACCGTGCCGGCGCCGAAGAGCCGGATCTCGCGGCGGACCAGCGGCTTGACCGGGCCGTCGCCTTCCCCGGACCGCTCGTACAGCGCGACCGCCGACGCGATCATGAACATCGACAGCAGCAGGTGGGACGCCACTGCCACCGGATGCAGGTTGGTCAGCACGGTGATGCCGCCGAGGATCGCCTGGCCGACGATCGCGAAGAGCTGGAAGGCCGCGAGGTAGCGGATCTCCTTGCGGACCGGCCGGTGCTTCCACGCGACGACGATGGCGGCGACCGCGATGGCGCCGAGCACGTACGTCAGCATGCGGTTGCCGAACTCGACGTACGTGTTCCACGAGTTCGCCCCATGCGGCGTCCACTGCGTGTCGTTGCAGCGCGGCCAGGTGTCGCAGCCGAGGCCGGACCCGGTGAGCCGCACCAGGCCGCCGGTGATGACGATGCCGACCTGGCCGACCAGGTTGGCCAGGAACACCCGGCGGGCGAGGGGGGATACGGCGGAGGGCGAACTCATGGGCAGCATCGTACGTTGTGAACGGTTTCACTAAGTCCACGGGGTGGGGTGCTCCGAGGCGGCGCCCCGGCGGGCGCGCCTTACTCCCAGCGGAACCACTTGGCGGCCGCGGCGAGTCCGAGCACCGCCCAGACGGCGAGGATGCCGGCGTCCGCCCACGGCATCGCGGCGCCGTGCTGGAGGACGTCGCGCAGGCCGTCGGACAGGGCGGCGATCGGGGTGAGGTCGAGGACGTTCGCCACCGCACTCGGGAACTTGTCGAGCGGGACGATCACGCCGCCGCCGACCAGCAGCAGGATGAAGACGAGGTTCGCCGCGGCCAGGGTGGCTTCGGCGCGGAGCGTCCCGGCCATGAGCAGGCCCAGGCCGGAGAACGCGGCGGTGCCGAGGACGAGCAGGAGCAGCACCGCGGCGGGGTTGCCGTGCGGCGACCAGCCGAGCGCGAACGCGATGGCGCCGAGCAGCACGACCTGGAGCAGTTCGACGACGAGCACGCACGCGGTCTTGGCGACCATCAGGCCCCAGCGCGGCAGCGGCGTGGCGCCGAGGCGCTTGAGGACGCCGTAGCGCCGCTCGAACCCGGTGGCGATGGCCTGGCCGGTGAACGCGGTGGACAGGACCGCAAGAGCAAGCAGGCCGGGGGCGAGGAAGTCGACGCGGTCCTGGCCGGCGGCGAGCTTGCCGACGTCGACGACGTCGACGGTGCTGAAGAGCACCAGGAGCAGCGTCGGGATGACGACGGTGAGGAGAAGCTGCTCGCCGTTGCGCAGGAGCATCTTCGTTTCCAGCGCGGCCTGCGCGGCGACCATGCGGCCGAGCGGGGCGGGGCCGGGGTTCGGGGTGAAGGTACCCGCGGTTCCGTGGCCGTTGCCTTTGCCGCGCGGTGTCGTGGTGGTGGCGGTCACGCCCGCAGCTCCCGTCCGGTCAGTTCGAGGAAGACGTCTTCGAGGGTGCGGCGTTCGACGGTGAGCTTTTCCGGCATGACGCCGTGCTGGGCGCACCAGGCGGTCACCGTGGCGAGGAGCTGGGGGTCGATGTCGCCTTCGACGCGGTAGGAGCCGCGGGCGACTTCGAACGCCTTGGCGTCGGCGGGGAGCGCGGCGGCCATCGCGGCGAGGTCGAGGCCGGGCGGTCCGGAGAAGCGCAGCGAGTTCTCGGCGCCGTCGCGGCAGAGGGCTTCGGGCGAGCCGGAGGCGATGACGCGGCCGCGGTCGACGATGTGGACCTGGTCGGCTAGGCGTTCGGCTTCGTCCATGAAGTGGGTGGTGAGAACGACGGTGACGCCGTCGGCCCGCAGGTCGGCGACCAGGTCCCAGGTGGCGCGGCGGGCTTGCGGGTCGAGCCCGGCGGTGGGTTCGTCGAGGAACACCAGCTCGGGGCGGCCGACGACGGCCATCGCGAGGGCGAGGCGCTGCTGCTGGCCGCCGGAGAGGCGGCGGTACGTGGTGCGGCCGCAGCTGCCGAGGCCGAGGCGTTCGATCAGCATGGGGACGTCGAGGGGGTCCGCGTGCAGTTTGGCGACGTGCCGGAGCATCTCGTCGGCACGGGCCCCGGCGTACACGCCGCCGGACTGGAGCATGACCCCGACGCGCGGCCGCAGCTGCTCGCCTTGCGCGGCCGGGTCGAGCCCGAGGACGCGGACGGTGCCCGAGTCGGCGCGGCGGTAGCCCTCGCAGACCTCGATCGTGGTGGTCTTCCCGGCCCCGTTCGGCCCGAGCACGGCGGTGACGGTCCCGTGCTCGACGACAAGGCCGAGCCCGTCGACGGCGGTCTTGTCGCCGTACGTCTTGACCAGGTCGACGATCTCGACGGCGGCCGACTGGGGGTGCTCCATGGCGCACAAGTGTAGGTACGGGGAGACAGGGCTCCGTCAGGCGGAGGGGGCTGCGCTCCCGGGAGGGCACCGCCGGCGACGCGGCCACCCGGCGGACGGGCGCCAGCGCGATCGACGAAACGGCTTTGCGCAAAGCGATCCGCGATCGGCCGACCGCCGCCCACCCTGCCCGCCGGCCCCCTCGCCTTCGTCGCGTCCGCGGTTTTGCCCCGTGTCCGCCCCCGTGCGCCGTCTGTGCGCCTTGGACCACCAACTCCAATACCCGATAATGAAGTTGGTCGAAATCGTCCGGTTTACCGGCACTGCGGAACACCGAGGGGGGAACGATGGTGCTGCCGGTCGACGAGGAGCCCTGGTACACGCGTCTGTCCGCGCTCCTCGACCGGACCCTCGCCGCACTCAAGGCCCGCCGGCGCCGCGCGGTCCGCGGCGCGGTCCGGGTGGCGGGTTCGCGCGCCGCGGCGGTCTTCGCGCTGGTCGTGCTGGCCTTGGCCGCCTGGACCCTGGCCGACGTCACCTTCGGCCGCTCCCCCGGCAGCCACCGCGCCGACCCGGCGGACCCCGCCGGACCGCCGACCACCCCGGCCTGGCCCCCGATAGAACCGGCCGGCGTCGTCGCCGCGGGCCCCGTCCCCCAGGAACAGCCGGCCCCGCGCGAGAACACCCGGCCCCCGGACTCCTCCGGCCCCGCCGCCGCCGAAGCCCCGGCCCCGCCCCAGACCAGCCCGGGCGCGACACCGGCCGCCCCACCCACTCGCGCACCGGCCTCCACCCCGCCCCCGGAAACCACCCCCGACGCCGCCGCCCCACCGCGCCCCACCGCCTACGCGCACCAGTACAACCTCCTGATCCGCAGCGCCCCCACCCAGCGTTCCGCCCTCGTCGCCGCCGTCCCCAACGACACCCCCCTCACCCTCCTCTGCCACACCACCGGCCCCAGCGTCGTCTCCTTCACCGGCCGCTCCACCACCACCTGGGCCAAGGTCACCGCGCCCACCGGCAAAACCGGCTACGTCTCCGACGGCTGGATCCTCACCCCCGACGAGCTCACCGCTCTCGTCCCACCCTGCTGAGCCCGCTCACCGCCCACCCCCCGAACTTCGCCGCAGACGGTCGCACGTGTTCGTCCCCGGCACATACTTCTCGGCCGCAATGAGCCCGCGCAGCCGCGCGTGCCCGGGCGTCGTCGGCGGCTCGGGCTCCGCCAGGGCGACGTTCCAGACGAGGTGCTCCAGCAGGACGCGGTAGTACTCCGCGCCGTGCCGGCTCAGAATCCACGGATGCCGCCGCCAACTCGTCTCGACCGCCACGGAGGCGATCCGGCCTGTCCGGCAGCAACGGCAACGCATGGCCTGGCAATGGCCGACAGCCCGCTCACACCGTGGCGGACGGCCGCCTCCTCGTGATCCGACATGCGCGCAACGTACGTCCGCCGCCGGAATGCCTCAACGGCCTCCGGACGCGGATGCGACGCGCTCGACGCCGGCGTCGACGCCGCAGGCCCGGAGACGCTGGGCGATCAGCGTCATCTCGCACCAGGTGCCAGTGAGGCGTCCCGCGGCGAGGGTATCGGCGAGGCGCCGGGCGGTGGCGAGATCCGGGGCGGCGTCGCCCGAAAGCTCGGGGCTGCCGCGCAGCACGCGCAGGATCGAAACCCGTGAGAGCGGCAGCTGCGGCAGGACGAGGCGCACGCTGCCGTTGGCGGCCACAATCGCGGCGCGGACCTCCTCGGGAGCGACACCCGAACGCGGGCCGCCGTAGACGCAGAACCGTCGGCCGCAGGCATCGCACCAGTGCTCGGCGTCCCAACGCAGGGCCCCGCGTTCCACGAACTGGTTCACCTGCCGGTGCGCGGCCGCACCGCAGGCGTCGCACCGCCAGACCACCAAAGCGGTCTCCCCCGCGAAGTCCATGGCGCCGGATCGTACGGCCGACGCCCGGCCACCACGCCAGGCGCTTACGTGAGCCCGTGGCGGTCGTGTCCGGCAGTGGCGAATAACGCAAGGCCGGGGCCTGGCGTCCGCGCCGCCCGGGAGGCCGCAACCGTTTGACTACTCTCCGCCATACCCCCAGCCCAGGCGCTCCTTAGGCAGGCCTAAGTGACACACCGCACGCGGGGCGGATTAGGCATCCGCGGGCATTAACGCAACAATGGCGTTGTGAAATACGTGCGCGAGGGCGCGGGAGGTCCGGGGCGGTCCGCCGTTCCGGGGTCGAGCGCTGCCGAGAACGACGCGCACGCGGGGACCCGGAACAAGGTCGCCCGGTCGATCCTCGTCCACGGGCCGTCCACCGCCGCAGATCTGGCGGAGCGGCTCGACCTGACCGCGGCTGCGGTGCGCCGTCATCTCGACGCGCTGCTGGCCGACGGGGTGATCGAAGCCCGCGAGCAGCGGGTGTACGGTCACCGCGGGCGGGGGCGCCCGGCGAAGGTGTTCGCGCTGACGGACGCCGGCCGCGGGTCTTTTCACCAGGAGTACGACGTCCTGGCCGCCGACGCCCTGAACTTCCTCGCGGAGGTCGCGGGCGAGGACGCGGTCATGGCGTTCGCCCGCTCCCGGGTGGCCGCGATCGAGACCAAGTATCTGCCGGTCGTCGAAAGCGCCCCCGAGGGCAAACGGGCCGAGGCGCTGGCCGAGGCGCTGTCCGCCGACGGATATGCCGCGAGTGCGCGGCAGGCTCCCGGCGGAGAGCAGCTCTGCCAGCACCACTGCCCGGTGGCGCATGTCGCCGAGCGGTTCCCGCAGCTGTGCGAGGCCGAGGCCGAGGTGTTCGCGCGCCTCCTCGGAACCCACGTCCAGCGGCTGGCGACGCTCGCCCACGGCGACGGCGTCTGCACCACGCATGTACCGAACGCCATCGGGAGGAACCCCGTATGACCACCGAAGCTCGCCCCGAGCTTGAGGGCCTGGGCACCTACGAGTACGGCTGGGCCGACCCGGACGTCGCCGGCGCATCCGCGCGCCGCGGCCTGTCGGAAGAGGTCGTCCGGGACATCTCGGCGAAGAAGAACGAGCCGGAGTGGATGCTGAAGCTCCGCCTCAAGGGCCTGCGCCTGTTCGACAAGAAGCCGATGCCGACGTGGGGCTCGGACCTTTCGGGCATCGACTTCGACAACATCAAGTACTTCGTGCGGTCGACGGAGAAGCAGGCGGAGTCCTGGGAGGACCTGCCCGAGGACATCAAGAACACGTACGACAAGCTCGGCATCCCCGAGGCGGAGAAGCAGCGCCTGGTCGCCGGCGTCGCCGCGCAGTACGAGTCCGAGGTCGTCTACCACCAGATCCGCGAGGACCTGGAGGAGCAGGGCGTCATCTTCCTGGACACCGACACCGGCCTGCGCGAGCACCCGGAGCTCTTCCAGGAGTACTTCGGCTCGGTGATCCCGGTCGGCGACAACAAGTTCGCGGCGCTGAACACCTCGGTGTGGTCGGGCGGCTCGTTCATCTACGTGCCGCCGGGCGTGCACGTGGAGATCCCGCTCCAGGCCTACTTCCGGATCAACACCGAGAACATGGGCCAGTTCGAGCGGACGCTGATCATCGCCGACGAGGGCTCGTACGTGCACTACGTCGAGGGCTGCACCGCGCCGATCTACTCGTCCGACTCGCTGCACTCGGCGGTCGTCGAGATCGTCGTCAAGAAGAACGCCCGGGTGCGCTACACGACCATCCAGAACTGGTCGAACAACGTCTACAACCTGGTCACCAAGCGGGCCGTCGCCCACGAGGGCGCGACCATGGAGTGGATCGACGGCAACATCGGTTCCAAGGTCACGATGAAGTACCCGGCCGTGTGGCTGCTCGGCGAGCACGCCAAGGGCGAGACGCTGTCGATCGCCTTCGCGGGCGAGGGCCAGCACCAGGACGCGGGTTCGAAGATGGTGCACTGCGCGCCGAACACGTCGTCGAACATCGTGTCCAAGTCGGTCGCGCGCGGCGGCGGGCGTACGTCGTACCGCGGCCTGGTCCAGATCGAGGACGGCGCCAAGGGCTCGACGTCGTCGGTGAAGTGCGACGCGCTGCTGGTCGACACGGTCAGCCGCTCGGACACCTACCCGTACGTCGACGTCCGCGAGGACGACGTGTCGATGGGCCACGAGGCGACCGTTTCCAAGGTCTCCGAGGACCAGCTGTTCTACCTCATGAGCCGCGGCATGACCGAGGACGAGGCCATGGCGATGATCGTGCGCGGCTTCGTGGAGCCGATCGCTCGGGAGCTGCCCATGGAGTACGCCCTTGAGCTGAACCGCCTGATCGAGCTTCAGATGGAAGGGGCTGTGGGCTAGGCCCGCGAAAACCTATGGCAAGCGCAACTAACTCCGGTAGCACCACGGCCGGTTCCATCGCCGTGCGCGAGGCCGGGGCCCCTGGCGAACTCGCGGGTCCCGGCACCGGGCGCATGGTCAGCCAGCCGGCCGACGCCCGGCAGATCGCGGTCGCGTCCTACGACGTGGCCGACTTCCCCGTGCCGCACGGCCGCGAGGAAGACTGGCGGTTCACCCCCCTCGACCGGCTCAACGGGCTGCACGACGGCACGTTCGGCACGGCCGGCCGGGTCGGCGAGCTGACCGTCGAGGTCGAGGCCCCCGCGGGCGTCGTCGTCGAGACGGTCGGCCGGGACGACGCCCGGGTCGGCAGGACCGGCAAGCCCGTCGACCGCGTCGCGGCGCAGGCGTACAGCGCGTTCGAGAAGGCCACCGTCGTCACGTTCCCGAAGGAACTCGTGGCGGGTGAGCCGGTGTTCGTGCGGACGCGCGGCGCCGGGACGACCGGTTTCGGGCACCTCGTGATCGACGTCGGCCGGTTCGCCGAGGCGGTCGTGGTGCTCGAGCACACCGGCAAGGCGACCTACGCGGACAACGTCGAGTTCCTCGTCGCGGACGGCGCGAAGCTCACCGTGATCTCGGTGCAGGACTGGGCCGCCGGCGCGGTGCACCTGAGCCACCAGATCGCCCGGCTGAGCCGGGACGCGGCGTTCAAGTCGGTCGCGGTCACCCTCGGCGGCGACGTGGTCCGGCTGTTCCCGCGGGTCGTGTACGACGCGCCGGGCGGCGACGCCGAGCTGTACGGCGTGTACTTCGCCGACTCGGGCCAGCACCTGGAGCACCGCCTGTTCGTCGACCACGACGTGCCGCGCTGCCGCAGCCTGGTCACCTACAAGGGTGCGCTGCAGGGCGCCGACGCCCGCACGGTGTGGATCGGCGACGTGCTGATCCGCGCGGCGGCCGAAGGCACCGACACGTACGAGCTGAACCGCAACCTGCTGCTCACCGAAGGGGCGCGCGCCGACTCGGTACCGAACCTGGAGATCGAGACCGGCGAGATCGCCGGCGCCGGGCACGCCAGCGCCACCGGCCGGTTCGACGACGAGCAGCTGTTCTACCTCCAGGCCCGCGGCATCCCGGCCGACGAAGCCCGCCGCCTGGTGGTACGCGGCTTCTTCGCCGAGGTGATCGCCCAGATCGGGCTGCCGGAGCTGCAGGACAAGCTGATGGAGCGCATCGAGGCGGAGTTGGGGGCGAGCGTCTGATGGCGTTCCAACGCGCGTGCGCCGAGAGCGAGTTGTCGGAAGACACCCCGCACCGCGTGGTGCTGGACGGTGTCCCGGTGACGCTCGTGCGCACCGAGGGCGAGGTGTACGCGATCAACGACGTGTGCAGCCACGCCAACGTGTCGCTGTCGGAGGGCGAGGTGGAGGACTGCACCATCGAGTGCTGGCTGCACGGCTCGCGTTTCGACCTGCGCACCGGCCGCCCGTCCGGCCCGCCGGCGAACCAGCCGGTCCCCGTCTACCCCGTGAAGATCGAGGCCGACGCGATCCACGTCGACCTGAACCAGGAGTCCTGAGTCCGTATGGCAACGCTTGAGATCCGCGACCTGCACGTCAGCGTGGAGGCCGAGAACGGCCCCCGCGAGATCCTGCGCGGCGTCGACCTGACCGTGAAGCAGGGCGAGACCCACGCCATCATGGGCCCGAACGGCTCCGGCAAGTCGACCCTGGCGTACTCGATCGCCGGGCACCCGAAGTACAAGGTCACCGGCGGCACCGTGACGCTCGACGGCGAGGACGTGCTGTCCATGTCCGTCGACGAGCGCGCCCGCGCGGGCCTGTTCCTCGCGATGCAGTACCCGGTCGAGGTGGCCGGCGTGTCGGTGTCGAACTTCCTGCGCACGGCGGCGACCGCGGTGCGCGGCGAGGCGCCGAAGCTGCGCCTGTGGGTCAAGGAAGTCAAGGAGGCGATGGACCGCCTCCAGATGGACCCGGCGTTCGCCGAGCGCAACGTCAACGAGGGCTTCTCGGGCGGTGAGAAGAAGCGCCACGAGATCCTCCAGCTGGAGCTGCTCAAGCCGAAGATCGCGGTGCTCGACGAGACCGACTCGGGTCTGGACGTCGACGCGCTGCGCATCGTCTCGGAAGGTGTGAACCGGGTCCGCGACACCGGCGAGATCGGCACGCTGCTGATCACCCACTACACGCGGATCCTGCGCTACATCAAGCCGGACTTCGTGCACGTGTTCGCGGGCGGCAAGATCGTCGAGTCCGGCGGTCCGGAGCTGGCGGACAAGCTGGAGAACGAGGGCTACGAGGCCTACACCGGAGTCAGGGAGAGCGCATGACCATCACCCTTCCGGGGCTCCTCGACACCGACACGATCCGCAAGGACTTCCCGGTGCTGTCGCGCACCGTGCACGACGGCAAGCCGCTGGTCTACCTGGACAACGCGGCGACCTCGCAGAAGCCCAAGCAGGTCATCGACGCGCTGAACGCCTACTACGAGCTGCACAACGCGAACGTGCACCGCGGCGTCCACGTGCTCGCCGAGGAAGCCACCGCGCTGTACGAAGGCGCCCGCGACAAGGTGGCGGCGTTCATCAACGCGCCGTCCCGTTCCGAGGTCGTGTTCACGAAGAACTCGTCCGAGGCACTGAACCTGGTCGCCAACATGCTGACCTGGGCGGACGAGCCGTTCCGGGTCGGTCCGGGCGCCGAAGTGGTCATCACCGAGATGGAGCACCACTCGAACATCGTGCCGTGGCAGCTGATGTGTCAGCGCACGGGTGCGTCGCTCAAGTGGTTCGGCCTGACCGACGAAGGCCGCCTCGACCTGTCGAACATCGACGAGGTCATCACCGAGAACACCAAGGTGGTCTCGGTGGTGCACACGTCGAACATCCTCGGCACGGTCAACCCGATGGAGCTGATCGTCCGGCGGGCGCACGACGTGGGCGCGCTGGTCGTCGTCGACGCGTCGCAGGCCGCGCCGCACGTCCCGATGGACGTGCAGGAGATGGGCGCCGACTTCGTGGCGTTCACCGGGCACAAGATGCTCGCCCCGACGGGCATCGGCGTGCTGTGGGGCCGGCTCGGGCTGCTCGAGGAGCTGCCGCCGTTCCTGGGCGGCGGCGAGATGATCGAGACCGTGACGATGGAGTCGTCGACGTACGCTCCGGCGCCGCACAAGTTCGAGGCGGGCACCCCGCCGATCGCACAGGCGGTCGGTCTGGGCGCGGCGATCGACTACCTCAACGCGCTGGGCATGGAGAACGTCGCCTCGCACGAGCA
Organism: Uniformispora flossi; assembly: GCF_049534875.1. Classification (NCBI taxonomy): domain Bacteria; kingdom Bacillati; phylum Actinomycetota; class Actinomycetes; order Kitasatosporales; family Streptomycetaceae; genus Uniformispora; species Uniformispora flossi. The sequence goes on along the minus strand of NZ_JBMULZ010000008.1, from coordinate 260,946 downwards.
CGCGCTGACCGCGTACGCGCTCGAAGCGCTGGCCACCGTCGAGGGCCTGGAGATCATCGGCCCGAAGACCGCCGAGTCGCGCGGCGCGGCGATCTCCTTCAAGTTCGGCGACCTGCACCCGCACGACGTGGGCCAGGTGCTGGACGAGCAGGGCATCGCGGTGCGCGTCGGCCACCACTGCGCGCGGCCGGTGTGCCTGCGCTACGGGGTGCCGGCGACCACGCGCGCGTCGTTCTACCTGTACTCGACGCCGGGCGAGGTCGATGCGCTGGTGGCCGGCCTGGAACATGTGCGCCGGTTCTTCGGCTGACATAACCGAGGCACGGACACACATGCGTCAGGACCGTTGGGAGCGGCGATGAAGCTGGACTCGATGTACCAGGAGATCATCCTGGACCACTACCGCAACCCCCATCACAAGGGGCTGCGGGACCCGTTCGACACCGAGGTGCACCACGTCAACCCGACGTGCGGCGACGAGGTGACGCTGCGGGTGAAGCTCGACGGGACGGGTGCCGGCGCGAAGGTCGTCGACGTCTCGTACGAGGGCCAAGGCTGTTCGATCAGCCAGGCCAGCGCGTCCGTGATGACCGACCTGGTCATCGGCCGCACGGTCGAGGACGCGCTCAAGGTCCAGGAGGAGTTCCTGACCCTGATGCAGTCCAAGGGCCAGGCCGAGCCGGACGAGGACGTGCTGGAGGACGCGGTGGCTTTCGCCGGCGTGTCGAAGTTCCCGGCGCGGGTCAAGTGCGCATTGCTCGGTTGGATGGCGTGGCGGGATGCCACCACGCAGGTGATGGAGGGTCGGAAGTGAGCGACACCAAGATCGGTCCGGCGTCGCCGGACGAGGTCACCGAGGCGCTGTACGACGTCGTCGACCCGGAACTCGGCATCAACGTCGTGGACCTGGGCCTGGTGTACGGCGTCACGGTGGACGACGGCAACATCGCCACCGTCGACATGACGCTCACCTCGGCGGCGTGTCCGCTGACCGACGTGATCGAGGACCAGGCGAAGACGGCCACCGAGAACCTGGTGAACGATCTGCGGATCAACTGGGTGTGGATGCCGCCGTGGGGCCCGGACAAAATCACCGACGACGGTCGGGAGCAGCTGCGGGCGTTGGGGTTCAACGTCTGATCTGCTGCCTCGCCGATCCGTGCCGGTGCTGTGCCGGTGATGGGCGTGACGGAAGGCCCGGTTCCCCGATTCCGGTCGGGAGCCGGGCCTTCGGCGTTGGATAGCGTGGGCGGCATGAGCGAGGCGGGCGGTGCGGGCGGGGCGGGCGCGGCGGTTGCCGAGTTCGAGGCGGAACGGGGGCGATTGTTCGGGATCGCGTACCGCATGCTCGGGTCGGCGGCGGAGGCCGAGGACGCGGTGCAGGACGCCTATCTGCGGTGGCATGCGGCGGACCGCGGGTACATCGGCGCGCCGGGGCCGTGGCTCGCGAAGGTGACGACCAACCTGTGCCTGAACCGGCTGACGTCCGCGCGGGCGCGCCGCGAGGAGTACGTCGGCCCGTGGCTGCCCGAGCCGGTGCGCACCGACACCGGCGCGCTGGGGCCGCTGGAGACCGCGGAGCAGCGCGAGGCGGTGTCGATGGCGATGCTGGTGATGCTGGAGCGGTTGTCGCCGCCGGAGCGGGCGGTGGTGGTGCTACGCGACGCGTTCGACTACGGGCACCAGGAGATCGCCGCGGTGTTGGACTGGCCCGAGGCGAACGTGCGGCAGGCGTACAGCAGGGCGAAGAAGCACCTGGCGGACGGTCGGCCGCGGTTCGCGGCGTCCGCCGAGGTGCGCGCGGACCTGCTGGAGCGGTTCCTGACCGCGGCGGCGGAAGGCGCCCTGGACCGGCTGGAGGCGCTGCTCGCCCACGACGTGGTGGCGTGGGCGGACGGCGGCGGCAAGGTGCGGTCGGCGACCCGGCCGGTGTCCGGGCGGAACGCGGTGGCGCGGTTCTTCATCGGCATGCTGCAGAAGTTCGGGACCGGGGTGGTGGTCACGTTCGCCGAGGTCAACGGTGCGGCGGCGGTCCTCGGGTGGGAGGACGGCGCGCTGATCGCGGCCGGGATGGTGGAGTTCGGAACCGACGATTTCGGGAACGGTGTGGTGACGGACGTCCGGATAATGCGGAATCCGGACAAGCTGGGTTTCCTGGAAATCCAGTGCCGGGAGCTGTCACAGAACGCGTAGCTGCGCGGTTCCTTCCTGCGTAGGCGCTTCGACCGCGTACGCATTTGGAGGAGACGCAGATGTCCGACGACGCGATCCGCAACGACGGCGGCACGATCCTGGTGACCGGGGCGACGGGGGTCCTGGGCCGGGAGGTCCTGGCCCGGGCCCGCCGCACCGGTCTTCCGGTGCGGGCGATGACACGCCGCACCGAACTGCCCGACGACCCGGGCGTCACGTGGGTCACCGCCGACCTGAAGACCGGCGCGGGGGTGGACGAGGCCCTCGACGGGGTGACGACCGTCGTCCACTGCGCGAGCGACGTCCGCCACCCGAAGAACGACATCCCGGGGTGGCACCACCTGCTCGACTCGGCGCGGCGGGCCGGGGTGGGGCACATCGTCAACATTTCGATCGTCGGGATCGACCGGATCCCGTACCGCTACTACCGGATCAAGCTCGAAGGCGAACGCCTGCTCGCGTCCTCCGGCATCCCGTGGACCAACCTGCGCGCGACCCAGTTCCCGGAACTCCTGAACGCCGGCTTCCGCGCGCTGTCCAAACTCCCGGTCGTGCTCGTCCCGACGAAGACCGCGTGCCAGCCCGTCGACCAGGGCGAAGTCGCGGAAAGGCTGGTGGCGTTGGCTTTGGCGGCCCCGTCCGGCCAGGCCACCGAGATGGGCGGCCCGACGGTCTACACCGCCGACGAACTCGCCCGCACCTGGTGCCGCGCGGCCGGCAAGAAGCGCTGGGTCGTCCCTGTCCGCATCCCCGGCAAGCTCGGCGCGTCCTTCCGCAGCGGCGCCCTCACGACCCCGAAGCATGCGACGGGGGTGCGGACTTGGGAGGAGTACTTGGCGGGGAAGTCGGGGGCGGCGGGCTGATCGGCACGGGTCGGCGGTATGCGTGTGCGGTGCCGGGGCGCGCGGCGGCGCCCCGGCACCGCACCGGGCGGGTCGTACCCGGTCAGGCGCGTGGCGCCGGGCACCCGTCCGCGGCGGCTTGGGCTCGCAGCATGCGGTCCACCAGGACAGCGGCATCCGCGACTCGGGCCGGGTCGGCTTCGGCGCGGTAGAACACGGAGCCTGTAGTGCACTGCGCGGTGAAGGTGGCGGACACTCCGCCCGCAACTCCCGCCCCGAAGGCCTGCGGCTTGATCACGCCGTCCGGGATGGGAGTGTGCATGGCCTTCATCAGGTCGGCGAGTCCGCGTCGGTAGGCCAGCATGCGGAACGCCGGGTTGTCGGTGGGCCGCTGCGTGCCATCGGTCACCAGACACTCTTCGAGCAGCGCCCCCGGCCCGATCCGGCTCTGTGTCGCCGGAGCGGCGCCGAAAGCCCGACCGGCGTCCGGACCACCGCAGAGCGCGTGCGTGGGGAGGGGCGCGACGGACGCCGTCTGCACGGCGGGCTGCGGCACCGGAGGACCGCTGCATCCGACCTTCGCCCGGATCGCGTTCGCCGCGTCGACCAGCACGGAGGCGACACGCACCCGGTTGTCGTCCGGCCGGCCGGGCACGCGGGCGAGGTCCGGACGCTGCAAAGTCTCACGGCGGAGGTCGCGGGCGATCAACTGGAAGTACGCGGGCCCGTCGCCCGCCCGGCAAGGCGGCGCCTCGACCCAGCCGCCGTAGTCGGACACCAGGCCCACGAGGTCGCCGCCCATGCCGGAGAAGCTCGACGTCATGGGCCCCAGGGAGCCGGGCATCACCGTCAGATCTCCGAACTTCCGGTAGATCTGGAAGTCGAACCACGGGCCCAGGGTTTCCGGTTCGGAACGGCGCAACCAGCAGCTGTCGTCACCCGCCGGATAGTCGAGCCGGTTGACGCCCGGTTGCGCGACGTACTTGCCGTCCGGAAGCACCGAATGAGCGGCGGCCGCCGGGATCACTCCCCAGCAGAACGCCTTGTCTTCGCCGGCGGAGCCGCCGTCGCGCGACAGAACGACACCCGCCGCGACACCGACCGCCAGCAGAACCAGCCCCAAGGCCAGGATTCGCTCCGACCGCAATCGCCGCATCACGAGCTCGCCACCGGAATGATGGCGGTGTAACCAGTCCCGGCGGCATTCACCAGGTCGGTCCGCACATTCTGGTACTCGGGATGGGCGGCCGCCCAATTCTTGACAGCCTGCTCCACTTGCACCTGGCCCTTGCTGTAGACCTCGTCGATCTTCCCTTGCGCGGCGTCCGCGTTGTCCGGCTCGTCCCATTGGAAGTACTCGCCGACGATCCCGTTCACGCCCGCGGTGGCGACCGCGGTGAGGAGGGCTCCCGGACCGGAGGAAGCCGCCGCGACCCGTGCGGTCACCGCGGCCGAACCACTGTCCACACCGGCCGAAAGCCACCTTTCCCAGCGCGCGTTCGCGTCGGCCTGGGTCTTGTCCTTGGCTTCGGCCTCGGCCCTGATGTCCGAAGAGACCGCCGAGTCGATGTACCCGAACGCTTCGCCGGCCTGCTGCGCGAAATTGCGCGCCGCCAGGGGGTCCGGGCTCGGCGAATCGGCGGCGATGAGGCCCAAACCGGTGAGGGTATAGCCCTCTTCGGCAATCTTCAGCTTCTGGATGTTGGGCAACTCCTGGGTCAGATCGCCGAGCACCCGGCGCAGGTCCTGCCGTGCGATATCGGCGACCTCGCCTGCATGCGGAACCACGGTCTTGTCCTTGGCCGCATCCTCCTGTGTCAGGCCGAGGTGCAGTGATTCCACGTTGTTCGTGAGCATCTCGGTCACGCTCGACCGGAGTTCCTCGGACGAGCCGAGCGCCGTGCTGCCGTCCGCGCCGAGTACGGCGATGACGTTGCCCGTGGCGTTCGCCATCTGCCGGGTCGTGGGGTGGCCCGAGGTGGCGACGACGACGGCATCCCCGAAGGCGTCCAAATAGCTGTTGTCGAGCACCGGGGACCGCGTCTCGACCCACGGCGTCAGACGGTGGTCGTTCACCAGGTACTTGACGTGGTCCAGTCCGGAGGGCGGGTACGCCTGGGGCTTGCCCGACGCGTCGAGCACAGGCGGGCGTCCGAAGAACTCGGTCGCCGCCTCGGGGTTGTTCTTGAGGGTCGTCAGGTAGCCCTGGACCGGGTCCAGGCGCGGATCACTGGTGTTCCAGACCCGGCCGTTGTCGCCGGTCTTGTCGAACTTCAGCAACCCGTCGCCGATCTGGGTCAGGAACGAGGTGTCGTAGCGGCCCGCACGCAGCAACGTGTCGAGGGACTGGTAGCCGAAGGTCACCTGACCGGACATCGGGGCCGCCTTGTCCCCTTCGCCCTTCTCGCAAGCCAGCCGGAGTTTGGCCATCCACTCGGGGTCCTTGGCCAGATCCGCGCTGGCCGCCGACAGCGCGTTGCGCATGACGTCTTGGACGCCCTGCCGGTCGTCCTTGTCCAAGCCGTTTCCCGGGACCAGCCAGGGCTGCGTGGTGATGCGGGACAGGGTCAGAAGATTGTCCGGCCCCAGATCCCGTACGAGTCCGATCGAGTATGCGGGATCGGCTGCGTTGTCCAAGCCGAGCAGCTTGAGTTCCTTGAGGTCCTGGCTGCTCAGTTCCCCGGTGCGGAGCTTCAGCAGAAGGTCCGCGGCCCGCCGGGCATCCGCGGTCGGGTCGGCGCCCAGGGAGCGAACGTTGAAGTCGTTCTTGGGGCCGAAGTCGACGTTGGCCTTCATGGTCAGGGCGGCCAGTTCGTCGGCGGCAGTGGCCTGGTCCAGTGCCGTGGTGATGCGTTTGGCGATGTCGTCGGCGAGCCCTTGGAGATTGGTCTGCTCGGCGTCCGACATCGCGGTCCACGTGAGCCGCCCGTCCGGCTGCCGGGTGATCCCGTTGCGGCGGGCGTCGTCCAGCGCTTGGCGAAGCATGGTCTGCGCGGTGCGGAGCTTGCCCGCGGCCTCCCGCAGGATCGCCGCCATCGCGCCGGACTCGGCACGGACGGCTTCGAGTTGGTCGCCGACGTAGCCGATCAGCTGCACCGCCCGGCGGCCGTCGTCGCTGATCCAGGCGCCGGCCAGCGGACCGATGACGTCGCGGTCGACGGACGCCTTGTCACCGCTCATGGCCGCGCTGAGTCTCTCCCAACTCGCCGCCACCCCGTCGACCGCTTCAGGCGAACAGGTGTCGAGGTCTTCGATCGAAAGTCCCATGGCGCGCCCCCTACTTCTTGCTCAGCGCCTTGGTGATGGCCTGTTCGGTTTCCTGCCAGTTCGTGGCCGCTTTGCGGATCCGGCCGGCACGTTCGTCCATGTCTTCGAGGAGATGCTTGAGCTTTTCGCCCCAGCGTTCGTGGACGTGTTCGACGGCCTTGGTGAGTTGCAGGTTGCGGCCGATGTTGACGTGCTCGCTGTCCTTCAGCGCCAGGTTGACGTCGGCACTCGCTTCGCCGCGCAGGCCCTCCAGGCGGGTGGCGGCGCTCAGCATCGTCTCGGGGGTCAACTGGACAGAGCCCGCGGCGGGCGCAGCCGACTGCAACCGCGTCTCGGTGGCCTCTGCGGGTGAAGGAACACTCCCCTCATACCGCCAGGGGCTCAATATTCGATCGATGTGGTCGTACTCGCTCACTGCGTCCCCCGTGTCCGTCGTATTCGGGAGGGGAGCTTAGCGGGCGGAGAACCGATTCCGCGGGAATCGGCCACGCCTCGGCGGAGGTTCGGTCAAGGATCTGATCGAACTCGGGGCGTCACACCGCGTTCTGCCACCGGGCCTGGCTTGATCCTCCCTGTGGCCGCGCCGGAAATGGGGTCTGCGCGGTAGCGTCGCCCGCAACAGTGGACTGGCTGTGGGGTGGGGTGGCTGCGGGTGGTCTTCCGATGGCGGCGGCGGCACGAGCGCCACTTGGCCGAGTACCGGCAGCGCCTGGAGCAGGCGCAGGCCGCGGCACCCCCGTCGGGTGCTCTGATACCCGCGATCGCGCCGCCCCGGGGATCACTTTCGGTCGAAGCGGAGGACGAGCTTCCGTCACCGGCGCGGTCCGCACGGGCCATGGCGGTACGCGCCGAAGACCGCGACCGGGCGGCCATGCTCGCCGACCGGGCCCGGCAGTTGAGCCGGTCCGGACGCCACACCGAAGCCTCCGCACCGGCCCGCGCCGCGGTGCGGATCCTCGGCGAACTGGCCGAGCACAACCCTGCGGAGCACGCCGCCGACCTCGTCGACGCGCTCCGGGCGCTGGCCGCGGTGCTCGCGGGCGGCAAACAGTACGCCGACGCGGTCAAGGTCGCCGACAACGCCACGCTCCGCGCCCGCCGCCTCGCCGCGCTCGACGTGCATCTCCACCGGCCGTTGCTGGCCGCGACGTTGCGGGACCTCGGCGCCCGGCTCGGCGACGCCGGCGAGGCGATACGGGCGTTGAGCGTGCTGCACGAATGCGTCGAGGCGTACCGGACGCTGGCGGCCCGCTCGCCCGAGGTCTACCGGGCCGGACTCGCGGATGCGCTGGACGAGTTCGCCGGGCGGCTCGCGGAAAACGGGCTCACCGACGACGCGTTGGCCGTGTTCGAGGAAGCTGCTCGGCTGTTGACCCTCGCCGACGCGGACGTCCTGGCGCAGGTGACGACGCGTCAGGCCAACCTGCTGGCCCGGGTCGGCCGCGTCGACGAGGCGCTGGAGCGCGCGAACTCCGCGGTACGGCTGCGCCGTTCGCAGGCCGAGGACACCCCGGGCGCGGCCGAGGACGCGCTGGCCGCCGCGCTGCAGAGCTACGGCCTGCTGCTCAGCGGCGCGAAGCGGCACGACGACGCGGTGGAAGCGCTGGAGGAGGCGGTGTCGCTGCGGGCCCGCCGGGTGCGGGTGGATCCGGCGATCGCCCGGCGGCCCGAGGTCGCGGTGACGTATGCCGTGTACGGCCTGGTGCTGATCTCCGCGGACCGCCCGGCGGACGCGGTGCCGCCGCTGGCCGCCGCACTGGGGGTGGGCACCGCACTCAACCTGCCGCAGGTCGTCGAGATGGCCACCGACGCGCTGATCCGCGCCCACGCCGCCGAACCCGCCGCGGTCCGATCCCGCTGGCGCGCGGCCACCGGCGAGGACGCGCCGCAGTGGATCACGGGGACGGGCCGCACCCGCCGCGTCGAAGCCGGGCCCGGAGCCGGAACCCCCGCCCCGGCCCCCGCCGCTCCCCGGCCCGACCGGACTCCCCCACCGAACCGCACACCGCCGGCCGACCGGACTTCCCCATCGGACCGCACACCGCCGTCCGACAAGACACCGCAACCCGACAGCGCACCCCACGCCGACCACACGCCGCCACCCGGCGAGGAGAACCCCCGCCCGCCGGGCCGCGGCCGCCTGACCGGCCAGCCGATGCGGCGCCCGATCCCGCCGCCGACGAGACGCCCGCGGACGGACATCGACGTGTAGGCGCAGGCACCAGACCGGAGTCGGAGGCCCAAGACACGGGCGCGGGCGCGAGAGGCAGGCGCGAGGGACGCGGGCGCGACACGCGGGCGCAGACGCGAGACGCAGGCGCGAGACGCGGGCGCGGTTTCCGTCGGCGGGTTGGTCTTCCCACCACTGTGCCGCCCAATCGGGCCCGGCAGCGCCGACGCGTGGGCCGTTAACGGCACCCGTGGCACCGCCGCCTCGCCTCGGCGGCTCTCGCGTCCGTGCCGCCCGAGCGGGCCCGGCTCCGGCGCCCGACCTGTTCTCAGCGGTTCGGCCGTTCGCTCCCGCCCGGTTCCTCGCCCTTCGCGTCGGAGACCGCCGCGACCGGGCGCTCCCGCGGGTGTGCGTGGGCCGTTCACGCTCCCAGCGGCGCCACCGCCCCGCCTCAGTGCCCCTCGCGCTCGGCTCCGCCCGGTTCCTCCCGTGCCGCGTCGGAGACCGCCGCGACCGGGCGATCCGCGGGCCCGCCCGAGTGCTCTCCCCCGTCCTCGCCCTCCGCCGCCCACACCGCCTCGTCGGGCTCCTCCCCCGCCTCGGCGCCGCCCGGCGGCGTCGCCCGTCGCCGCGACGTGTACCACCCTGCCCCCGCGATCGCCGCGACCACCGCCGCGATCGTGCCCAGCAGGGTCGCCGTCGAGAAGAAGCCCGCGGAGGAGGCCGAGTCCGCGTCGTCGGGCAGCTCGTCCAGGTCCGTCGAGCAGACCAGCTGGTCCGACATGCCCGCGAGGCGGACGCACGCGGTGGCCGCCAGGCCGCCGCCGTCGTCCGGCAGGACGTCGACCCGGGCCTTGACCGTCCGCACCACCTCGCCGCCCACCGGCAGGTCGACCGTCCACGTCAGCTGCCCGCCGAGGGTGTCCGGCGAGCCGTCGCTGGCGAGCAGGAAAGTGCCGTTGGGCAGCCTGGCCGTCAGCGAGACCATCTCCAGCGCCACCGCGCCGATGTTGCGGGCCCGGATCGTATACGTGTGCACCCGGCGCTCGGCGGTGTTCATCGTCCCGTCGTCCACCCGCACCGACACCGCGGGCTGCGGGACGCCCGGCAGGGGGTCCGCGGCCGCCGCGGCGGGCAGGCAGGCGAGCGCGGCGGCGGTACCGAGGACGGCGAGACGCGTGCCCACGAGGACTCCCAACGGTGGCGGCCTGGCGCAGGTTCACCGCTCAGTCTGGGCAGCGGCGCACCCCGCAACGTCGATCCGGCCCGCAGGTTCCCCCAACGGGCGTATCAGGACAACTCGTTCGTGTCATTCCGCGGCCGTCGGGGAACCACCCGGAACGCCGGCAGGGGTGTGCCGTCACGCGGGCGCCAGGCACCCACATGAGGGCACACCCCTGCCGGGACGTGCAAAAAAGCGCGGTCGCTCTCAGATCTCCCCGCGCAGCTTGGCGAGGGCCTCGGCGAGGATCGCCTCGCCGTCCGCGTCGCTGCGGCGCTCGCGGACGTACGCGAGGTGCGTCTTGTAGGGCTCGGTACGCGGGGCGTCCGGCGGGTTGTCCGCGTCCTGGCCGGCGGGCAGGCCGCAGCGCGGGCAGTCCCAGGTCTCCGGGACCTGCGCGTCGGTCGCGAAGCTCGGCTGGGTTTCGTGCTTGTTGGCGCACCAGAACGAAATGCGCAGCCGGGGTGCCGCTTCGCCGCGCTCGGCCTCACCCATCGGACCCGCGCCTACCCGGCTCCCACGGATGGCGTTGCCACTTGCCACGGTTAAAACTCCCCTTGGATCTGGTGGACGCGCGCCACGGACGCGCGGCTCGGACGACGGCTCGGGCCAACGGCCGTGATCCGGCCGGGCGACTGCCTGCCGAAACAGTGTACGTGCGGCCCGCGCGACCGGGAACCGCCTCCTGCGGCATTCCGACACGGTGTCAGGAAGCGTGTACAGAACGGGACATCGGGCCCGATACCGGGTGCCCGGAAAGTCCGGCGGGGCGGTCCGGCACGGAAATCCCCGCCGGAGCCGCCCCGTCCGCGCACCCTACTTCTTGAGCAGCAGCCCCAGGACCACGATGCAGATGAACCACAGCGAGCCGACGATGATCGTCAGGCGGTCGAGGTTCTTCTCCACGACGGACGACCCGCCGAGCGAGGACGACATGCCGCCGCCGAACAGGTCGGAAAGACCGCCGCCCTTGCCCTTGTGCAGCAGGACCAGCAGCACCATGAGCAGACTGCAGATGATCACGGCGATCGAGAAAGCGAGAGTCACGGCCTGGCCCAAACTCCTCATCGGAGAGCTTCACGGGGGCTGGCCCCGTCCCGCTCCGGACGCGCGACCAGGGGTTCCTGGCCTCGGACAGGGTACGCCGTTCCGCGGCCCCGAGGGGAACCGGAAGCCGAAAACCCGGGACCCACCTGCGGAAACCGCGGGCGGGACCCCGGCGGACGCCGGGCCCGCGGAACGGACCCGGCCGACGTACCCGACTAACCGTGCTTAACCTACGGCCTGGTCCCGGAAGCGGACCAGCTTGACGAACTCCTCGGCCTCCAGACTCGCGCCGCCGACCAGGCCGCCGTCGATGTCCGGCTTGACCATGAGGCCCGCCACGTTCGACGACTTGACCGAGCCGCCGTACAGGATGCGCACCTTGCCGGCCAGCTCCGCGTCGTACAGCTCGGCCAGGCGGCCGCGGATCGCGCCGCACACCTCCTGGGCGTCCTCCGGCGTCGCGACCTCGCCCGTGCCGATGGCCCACACCGGCTCGTAGGCGATCACGATGCGCTCGGCCTCGGCCGCCTTGATGCCTTTGAGTCCGCCGTCGACCTGCGCGAGCGTGTGCGCGACGTGCTCGCCGGCCTTGCGCACCTCGAGGCCTTCGCCCACGCACAGGATCGGCGTGATGTTGTTCGCGAACGCGGCCTTGGCCTTGGCGTTCACGACCTCGTCGGTCTCGTTGTGGTACTGGCGGCGCTCGGAGTGGCCCACGGTGACGTAGGTGCACTTGAGCTTGGCGAGCATCGAGCCGGCGATCTCGCCGGTGTACGCGCCGCCCGTGTGCTGCGACACGTCCTGCGCGCCGAACACGATGCGCAGCTTGTCGCCGTCCACGAGGGTCTGCACCGAGCGCAGGTCGGTGAACGGCGGCAGCACCGCGACCTCGACCTGGTCGAAGTCCTTGTCGTCCAGTGCGAAGGCGAGCTTCTGCACCAGGGCGATGGCCTCGAGGTGGTTGAGGTTCATCTTCCAGTTGCCGGCCATCAGCGGAATGCGGCCGGTCACGGCGGAACCTGCGGGGTTCTTCTTGGTCACGGGTCAGCTCTCCAGGGCTTCGATGCCGGGCAGGGTCTTGCCCTCGAGGTACTCCAGGCTGGCGCCGCCGCCGGTCGAGATGTGGCCGAACGCGGCCTCGTCGAAGCCGAGGGTGCGCACCGCGGCGGCCGAGTCGCCGCCGCCGACCACGCTGAACGCGGCCGAGTCGACCAGGGCCTGCGCGACGGCGCGGGTGCCGCCGGCGTACGGCTCCATCTCGAACACGCCCATCGGGCCGTTCCAGAAGACGGTGCGCGCGTCGGCGAGCTTGGCCGCGAAGAGCTTCCCGGACTCGGGGCCGATGTCGAGGCCCATCCGGTCGGCGGGGATCGCGTCGGCGGCGACCACGCCGTGCTCGGCGTCGGCGGCGAACGCGGCCGCGGCGACGACGTCGACCGGCAGCACGAACTCGACGCCCTTCTCCGCGGCGCGTGCCAGGTACGCCTGCACGGTCGGGATCTGGTCCTTCTCCAGCAGGCTGGAGCCGACCTCGTGGCCCTGCGCGGCGAGGAACGTGTAGACCATGCCGCCGCCGACCAGGATGCGGTCGGCCTTCTCCAGCAGGTTGTCGATCACGCCGAGCTTGTCGGAGACCTTGGAGCCGCCGAGGACGACCGCGTAGGGGCGCTCGACGTTCTCGGTGAGGCGCTTGAGCACGTCGAGTTCGGCGGCGATCAGGTAGCCGGCCGCGTGCGGGAGCTTGTACGCGATGTCGTACACCGAGGCGTGCTTGCGGTGCACCGCGCCGAAGCCGTCGCCGACGTACAGGTCCGCCAGCGCGGCCAGCTCGCCCGCGAACGTGCCGCGCTCGGCGGCGTCCTTGCTGGTCTCTCCGGCGTTGAAGCGCACGTTCTCCAGGACCGCCACGTCGCCGTCGCCGAGGGAGGCGACGGTCTCGCGGGCGCTCGCGCCGACCGTGTCGGTCGCGAACGCGACGGGCTTCCCGAGCAGTTCGCCGAGGCGCGCGGCGACCGGGGCGAGGGAGTACGCCGGGTCCGGCTCGCCCTTCGGGCGGCCGAGGTGGGCGGTGACGACGACCCGGGCGCCGCGCTCGGCGAGCGCGCGGATCGTCGGCAGGCTCGCGCGGATGCGGCCGTCGTCGGTGATGGTCGCGCCGTCGAGCGGCACGTTGAGGTCGGCGCGTACCAGAACGCGCTTACCGGCGACATCGAGGTCGTCGATGGTCTTCATGCGGGGGTGTCATCCTCATCGGTTCGGGCCGTCGAGGGAAACGGCCCGTCGGCCGGCTGGGGGTCGCGGGTGCGCCCGCGGGCTTCCCGGGGCGTCCGGAGCCGACGGGCCCCGGGCGTGCGGCCGGGCCCGGCCGACGGAGATCCGTCGTCCGGGCCCGCACGGTCACTGGCTCAGCGGTGTCAGAGCTGCGCGCCGACGTGCTTGACCAGGTCGACGAGGCGGTTGGAGTAGCCCCACTCGTTGTCGTACCAGCCGACGACCTTGACCTGCTTGCCCTGCGCCATCGTCAGCTTCGAGTCGAAGGTGCAGGAGGACGGGTCGGTGACGATGTCCGAGGAGACGATCTCGTCCTCGGTGTAGGACAGGAAGCCCTTCAGCTCGCCCTCGGCGGCCTTCTGGAACGCGGCGTTGACCTCGTCCTTGGTGACCTCGCGCTCCAGCTCGACGACCAGGTCGGTGACCGAACCGGTCGGGACCGGCACGCGCATGGCGATGCCGTCGAGCTTGCCGGCCAGCTCCGGCAGGACCAGCGCGGTGGCCTTGGCGGCGCCCGTCGAGGTCGGGATGATGTTGGTCGCGGCGCCCCGCGCGCGACGCAGGTCGCTGTGCGGGAAGTCCAGGATGACCTGGTCGTTCGTGTACGCGTGGACCGTCGTCATGAGGCCCTTGGCGACGCCGAAGTTCTCCAGCAGGACCTTCGCCATCGGCGCGACGCAGTTGGTCGTGCAGGAGGCGTTGGACAGCACGGTGTGCTTCGCGGCGTCGTACTTCTCGTGGTTGACGCCCATCACGATGGTGATGTCCTCGCCCTTGGCGGGCGCGGAGATGATGACCTTCTTGGCGCCGGCCTGGACGTGCTTGACGGCGTCCGAGGCGTTGGTGAAGCGGCCGGTCGACTCGATGACGATGTCGGCCTGCAGCTCGCCCCACGGCAGCGCGGCCGGGTCGCGCTCGGCCAGCGTCTTGAAGGTCTTGCCGCCGACGGTGATGCTGTCGTCGGTGTGGCTGACCTCCTGGCCCAGGCGGCCGAGGATGCTGTCGTACTTCAGCAGGTGGACCAGCGTGGCGTTGTCGGTGAGGTCGTTGACACCGACGATCTCGACGTCGGCGCCCGACGCCAGAACCGCGCGGAAGAAGTTGCGGCCAATACGGCCGAACCCGTTGATACCTACTCGGATCGTCACGAACCGATCTCCTCTTGGTGCGCCGGAGGGATGCCCTGATGTGTTCTTCCCGGCAGACGGGTTGGAATCGTCAAGCCGAGACCAAGTCCGACCTTATCGCGCGCCATAGCGTGGCCGTGACCCAGGCGTCCACCCGTTGAGACCGGCTCCGACCGGCGGATATGGCGGGGATCACGTCCCGCGCCGTCCGCCGGTCGGAGCGCGACCGAGGCGTTACCGAGGCGTTGCAGGGGGCGTTACATGCGGCCGCGGCCGTACGCCACGACACCGGACGCGATCACCGCGAGGCCGGTGAAGACGCCCTTGGAGCCGTCCTTCATGGCTTCCTTCCAGCCCTCGAAGATGTCCGCCTTGTCGAGGACCTCGGACAGCGAGACGTCACCCGGCACGTTGTTCTTGACGATGAACGCGATGCCGAAGTACTGCGCGGTGAACAGGCCCGCCGCGGTCAGCACGATCGCCAGCACCGGCATCGCCGGGTGGCGTCCGCCGAAGTACGCGACGGTGGCGCCGATCGCCGCGCCCACCGCGAGGGCCGCGTAGGCGTAGAGCTTCTCGGTGCCGACGATCAGGCCGCAGTACGCCCCGGAGGCCACCACCATCACGGCCAGGCCGGCGAGGAGCGCCATGCCGAGGCGGGCCGGGCGCTGCCCGCCGGGGCCGCCGAAGCCGCCCGGGCCGGGCTGACCGTAGGGGCCCTGCTGCTGCGGGACCTGGCCGTAAGGGCCGGGCTGACCGTAGGGACCGGGCTGCTGGCCCGGCTGGCCGGGCTGGCCGTACGGCCCCGGCTGCTGGCCGTAAGGTCCGGGCTGCTGCCCGTACGGGCCCGGCTGCTGCTGCGGGGCGCCGTAATTGCCGGGCCCGTTGTATCCACTCACGTATTCGTCTCCCGAGACGATGGCTTGGGGGGACGCCCGACGCTAGTGGGGCGCAGTGACGAACGCGCGAACGCAAGGGCCCCCAGGCCTACGAACACCCGTGCGGCGCCCGGCTTGACCGGAAATGCCGGAAAGATCGAGGGATTTCCCGCAGACCGGGGCAGGCGGCAGCAGACCCCGACACGGCCTCGCTTGCGGAACGCACGGCGCGATGGGCGAGTTCCCGCCGTCACCCTCCGCACATGCCGGGGCCCCGACGGACGTTTCGCCCGCCGGGGCCCCGGATCGCACCCGACCTCCCTCGTCCGCCTTGCCGGTCCCGTGCGGAACCGCCAACCCCTGCGGACTACGTACCGTCCTCCTCGGACCTGTCTACTTGAGCAGGTGCGCCAACGCCTTGCCCATCACGGCGTTCCGCTCGTCCTGCGTCGCCAACTGCTCCAGGCCGAAGCCGAAAAGCAGCGTGTCCTTCGTGGCGATCACCGAGCTGCCGTAGACCGACTTGGAGTTGATGAACGTGCCGGAGGAGTGGTCGCCCGGCGGCGGGCCCGCGATGGTCCACGGGCCGGTGCCGTTCTCGAACCCTTCGGCGTCCACGACGCCGTGCGAGGTCACGACCTTGGTGTCGTCGAAGAACACGCCCGCGCCGCCGGTGTTGGCGTCGCTGACGTAGCTGAGCGAGACCTCGACCTTCTTGCCGGCGTACGGCGACAGGTCGAACGCGACCTGTTGCCAGCCGCCGGAGTTGCCCGTGAACGCGTTCCACGCCCCGGTGCTGCCGAAGGCCTGGCACGGGGTGCCCACGGTGATGTAGTGCGCCAGGAACGGGTGGTCCTTCTGCGCCAGGTAGCCGCTGGAGCAGTCCTCCGGCAGCTGCTGGCTGCTGCGGCCGTTGAGGTCCGGCAGCGTCGTCCAGTCGTCCTGGCCGACGGTGTGCGCCTCGACGATCACGTGGTCCCAGTTCTGCTCGGTGTCCCACGACATCTGCGCGGTCAGCTTCGCCGCGTCCGCCGCCGTCACGCTGCTGAGGTCGATGGTGCGCGTCATGCGCATGTACGACTCGTCCACGTGCGGGCCGGCGATGTACTTCTCGCCCTCCGGCGGGGTCAGCGGCCCCGACGGAACGCCCTGGTACACCGCGGCGCTCTGGCTGCTGCCGAACTGCGGGAAGCTGTTCGGCGGCAGGATCGCGCTCGTGGGCAGGAACCCGCCCGCTTCGTTCACCGGGTTGCTCGCGGTGCCCGGAAGCCCCGCGGCCGTTCCGGCGAACGGGCCGGTGCCGGTGCCCGTGACGCCGTTCACGCCGTTCGTCGCCGCCCGTGCGTAGGCGCCGAAGTAGTACTGCGAGAAGTCGTCGGACAGCAGTTCGCAGTCGTCGCGGTAGCTGGTGGTGATGTGGCACGGCTGGTCGGGGTGCCCCTTGAGGCCGTAGTAGATGCCCCCGCCGTTGGCGCCCGCGAGCGGGCCGTAGTACGCGGTGGTCTCACCCGCGTACATGACCTTGCCGCCCTCGTTGAGGTAGTCCCGCATCGCGTAGGTGAGGGCCACCGCGCGGTCGGCCACCGTGCTGTCCGGGAACGAGCCGGTTCTGCCCACCCGGGTCGGTTCGTCGGCCGCATCCTGCGTCAGCCGGTTGTCGCCCAGGTACCAGACGACCGCCTTGAAGTGGCCGAGGACGCCGATCGCGTCGGGCACGCCCTGCTGGTCGATGTCCCACAGCGACGCCTTGACGCCGTTGGCCTTCAGCGAGTCCAGGTACTGCTGCGCGTACTTCGGCGCGTTGGTGCCCGCGGGGTACGTCGGGTTGACGCCCTTGTAGTCCTCGTTCGCGACGACCAGGACGTCCGAACCCTTCGCCACCGCGCCGGGCGGCGCGACCTTGTAGGTGAAGTGCTCGCTCTCCACCTTCCCGGTGCCGGGCTTGTTGGCGGTGTACCACACCTCGACGGAATCGCCGGGCTTGCTGTGGTCGACGGAACCTCTGTACTGCTTGTACCAGTTGGTTCCGTCCTTGCCGAAGACTTGGCCGCCCTCGAAGGGCAGGACGCCGTCGGTCTTCACACCGCCGCCGTTGACCCGGTAGTTGATCCGCAGGTTCTTCAGCTTCTGCTTCGCGTCGACGGCGACGGGCTGCTCGTCGTCGTTCTCCGCGTAGGAAGTGTCGAACTTGTGGATGACCAGGTCCTTGGCCTGGAGGCCCACCGAGGAGACCGGCTCGTCCGGCTGCGGCGCCGACTTGGCGACGGACAACGCGAACGGCAGGTTGTCCTGGAACTCCTTGGAGATGAGCTTCTCGTCGTCCGGGAACGTGAAGATGCTTTCGCAGTCGTCCGCGTTCCAGGCGTCGTTCGGGTCCCAGTTCGACGCGGTCTCGCACGTCGACATCTCCGGGGTGAACGGAATGGCCCCGTACTTGGCGTCCACGTAGCCGTCGGTGTCGCCGTTCGTGGAATACAGGGACGCACCCAGCTCCGGCACGTAGTTCGGCACTGCCGGATTGGCGGTGGTGCCCGCGAGGGCTGCCGAGATGTTGTCGTCGGGGCTGTGCGTGGAGACCTGCCAGCCCACGCCGTACAGCAGCAGCTCGGCTGCGGAGTGGTAGTTCACCACGAAGCGCGGGTGGATCTTGCCGAGCAGCTTGTCGACCGCCTGGGTCTCCGGCTCGGAGTTGGCACCCGGGCCGCGGTACGTCTCGCTGAACGTGTCAGGGGACGAACCCTCGTTGTCGTAGCCCCACTTGTAGTCGAAGTTGCGGTTCGGGTCGACGCCGTCCGCACCGGTGATGACGCCGTTGCCGTCGTTGTCCCGGAGGTTCTTGCGCCACTGCCGCTCGCCCGGCTGCCACGTCCACTCGTAGCCGTCCGGGTTCGCCGAGAGGACGAACCACAGTTCGGTGGAGTTGACGATCTTCTTGACGTCGGTGTTGTTCGCCTTGTAGCCGTCCACGTAGTAGTGCATCAGCCGCCGGTTCATCTCCGGGGTGATCCACTCGCGGGCGTGCTGGTTCGCCATGTACAGCACCGGCGCCTTGGACCCGTCCGGACTGCTCTTGGCATCCTTGCTGATCTTGATGGCGAGGATGTCCTGGCCGAGCGTCGACTTGCCGATCGACACGACCTTCGTGATGTCCGGGTTCGCCTTGGCGACGTCGAGCATCTCGGCGGCCAGACCGCCTTCGCCCGCGTAGTGCTTGAAAACGCCGCCGGGCGCCGCGGTGAGCGACGCCCGGGCTTTGTCACTGTTCTTGTTGCCGCGTTCCTGGACGGAGACGCCGGCCTTGGTGAGTTTGGCCGCCTGCGCTTCGTCCAGATCGACCTCGGCGGTGAGCTTGCCGTCCGCGGCCGGTGCGGTCTTGGTCTCGGTGCGGTCGATGCCCAAGTCGTAGAGCTTCGACGCGTCCTTGGGATCGAACGTGGCCAGGTAAGCCTTCTTGCCGGCATCGCCGGCCTGCGGCAGCTTGACCTGGGGTACTTCGGTGGCAATCGGGAACGGGTCGGTTGCCGTCGGCGCCGACGCCGCATGTGCCGCCGGAAGCGCCGAAACCATGCCGACGACCAGGGAAATGGCCGCCAACCCGGTTCCGGCGATGCGCGTGGACCGTCGGGAACCCTTGCTGCGTCTCACTCAACCCCCTCTGTGAGCGGCATACGCGTGGGGATCAAGCACGAACGGGCACCTTGCCGCGAACCTCGTTGATCATCAAGGAGATTGCTGTGCCAGGTGCCCGTCCGCGCTACACGCGTAACGCAGGATACGGGAATCCCGTCCGCGGACAAGGCTCTTCACAAAACCGCTCCCCGGTGTCCACTGTCCGCTCAACGATCACTACCGATCGGTTCAGAACCAGTCCGGGCACCACGGCGCCCGCGCGGTCCGGAACATGACCTCGGCGCGATCGAGCGCCCCCGGGTTCAGCTCGGTGATGTCGCCCGCCGCGGCCAGCCGCACCGCGGAACGCCCGCCCAGGTACAGCGCGCCGAGGGTGCCCGCGTCCAGCGCGAGGTCCGCGGGCTCGTCGACGGGCACGCACCGCGCCCCGTCGGGGCCGCCGTCCACCGCGAACGTGCCCGCCGCGTAGCCCATCGGGTCCTCGACCCGCAGCACCAGCCGCCCCGCCACCGGGTAGGTGCGGGCGGACAGCGCGGCCGGTACGTCGATCGGCCGCACCCACACGAAGTCGCGGGCGCTGTCCCAGGTGACCTGCCGCGGGTCGTCGAAGAGGTCCGGCAGCAGGTCGTCGGACGTGCGCTCCCCCGCGCTCAGCTTCGCCAGGTAGTCGATCTGCGTCGCGTACACCCACAGCGCGGCCTCGGCCGCCGGAGTCGCGGCGATCAACTGGTCGACGTGCAGCGTCGCCTTGGGGACGAAGTCCTCCCACACCTCGTCCACCCGGTACGCGAGATACCCGCGCGGCGTCCCCGACGCATCGGAATAGAGCGCCCAGAACCGGCTCTCCTTGGGCCGCCCCGGCCGCGTCTGCACCCCGGTGTACAACGGCCACCACCTCTCCTGCCGGGTGATCGCGCCCGGGGTGCGGCGCCGGAACGCCTCGTGCACCGCCGGGCCCGCCTCCAGCATCGTCTCCGGCGCGACGAGCGCGACCCGCCCGCCGTCCTCGGCCGCGGCGGCCCGCACCGCGGGGCGCAGCCCGGCGCGGGTGAGGTCCACTCGGAAGAGCGAATAGTCGGTGGCGGGGCCGAAGCCGAATCGTCCGTAGATCGGATATTCGGCGGCGATCAGGATCGCGAGTGCCTCGCCGCGCGCGGCCGACGCGTCCAGGTCGGCCCGCATCATCCCGGTCAGCAGGCCGCGGCGGCGGTGCGTGGCGGTCACGGTCACGTTGGTGATCGCACTGACCGGCACGTAGGCACCGCCCGGCGCGGTGATCTCGCCGCCCCAGCTGCGGAACGTGCCGACGATCCGCCCGTCGTCGAACGCGGCCTGGGTACGCGAGAGATCCACGAGGCCGCGCAGAAATTCGGCCGTTTCGTCGCGGGCTTCCTTGGACAGGTCCGGGACCCGCAGGAAGCCGGTGTCCAACGCCGCTCCCCAGGCGCCGAGTTCGTCCTCGGTGACGGTCCGGATGTGCATGGGGCTTCCTCCCGGGTGGCAGACGCGGCGGCGGATGGGGCTGCGGACACTGCGACGGATGCGGCGTCCGGCCGGACGGCTTGTGGCCCCCGGACAACGCGAAAACGCCGACCGGGGAACCCTAGGCTCCCCGCTCGGCGTTTTCGACGGGTTTTCCTGGGCCCGCCATGGAGCCCGCCACGGAGCCCGCCGCGGTCCGCGGCGGGCTCCGGAGGTCGGGCAACAGATGGGCAGGCGGTCAGGAGACCAGCATGTCCGCGGTCAGGTTGGCATCCGTACCGGGCATCCCGAGGTCGCCCGCGCGCTTGTCGGCCATGGCCAGCAGGCGGCGGATGCGGCCGGCGACCGCGTCCTTGGTCAGCGGCGGGTCGGCCAGGCCGCCCAGCTCCTCCAGCGACGCCTGCTTGTGCTCCAGCCGCAGCTTGCCCGCCGCGGCGAGGTGGTCCGGCACCTCCTCGCCGAGGATCTCCAGCGCGCGCTGCACCCGGGCGCCCGCGGCGACCGCCGCGCGGGCCGAGCGGCGCAGGTTCGCGTCGTCGAAGTTCGCCAGGCGGTTGGCGGTGGCCCGCACCTCGCGGCGCATCCGGCGCTCTTCCCAGGCCAGCACGCTCTCGTGCGCGCCGAGCCGGGTGAGCAGCGCGCCGATCGCGTCGCCATCGCGCACCACGACGCGGTCGACGCCGCGGACCTCGCGGGCCTTCGCCGAGATGCTGAGCCGCCGCGCCGCGCCGACCAGCGCCAGCGCCGCCTCCGAACCGGGGCAGGTCACTTCCAGGGCGGAGGACCGGCCGGGCTCGGTGAGCGAGCCGTGCGCCAGGAACGCGCCGCGCCATGCCGCCTCGGCGTCGCAGGTCGCACCGGACACCACCTGCGGGGGCAGCCCGCGGACCGGGCGGCCGCGTGCGTCCAACAGGCCGGTCTGCCGGGCGAGTTGATCGCCGTCCTTGGCCACCCGCACGACGTACCGGCTGCTCTTGCGCAGGCCGCCGGCGGCGACCACCAGAAGCTCGGACTGGTGTCCGTACACCTCGAGAATGTCTTTGCGCACGCGCCGCGCCGCGGCTCCGGTGTCCAGCTCCGCCTCGACGACGATCCGTCCACCCACCAGGTGCAGACCGCCCGCGAAGCGCAGGAGCGCCGACACCTCCGCCTTGCGACAGCACGACCGCGTCACCGGGAGCCGACTTAGCTCGTCTTTCACAGCTGCCGTCATCGCCATGGCGCGATCCTTTCACGAGCGGTGAAGATCCGGCCGTAGGCGGCGGCCAGGCGGGCCGGATCGTGTCGCGGTGTCCCATCCCCGACCGCGACCGGGGCCAGCAGCACCTGTCCGCCGAGTCCGGCGGCGGCGCGGGTCAACTCGTCGACGTCGTCGACGAGGTCGCGGTCCCCGAGCACCACGTCGAACTCCAGTTCCGGCGCGTGCGCGGCGAGGACCTCGACGTGCCGCTGCGGGGAGAACCCGTCGGTTTCGCCGGGCTGCGGCGCGAGGTTGAGCGCGAGCACCTTGCGGGCCTTCGTCTCGACCAGCGCGGCGGCGAGTTCGGGCACCAGCAGGTGCGGCAGCACACTGGTGAACCACGAACCCGGGCCCAGCACCACCCAGTCCGCGTCGCGGACCGCGGCGACCGCCTCGGGCACGGCCGGCGGATTCGCCGGCGTGAGTCGGATGCCCAGCACTTCGCCGGGCGTCTTCGCCAGCGCGTGCTGACCCTGCACGGCGGTCACCAGGGTGGGCGCGGTGCGGTCGTGGCCGCGCACGTCGGCCTCGATGTCCAGCGGCACCGCGGACATCGGCAGCACGCTGCCGTGCGCGCCGAGCAGCCGGCCCATCCACTGCAGCGCGGACACCGGGTCGTCGTCGAGGAGTTCCCACAGCGCGACGATCAGGAGGTTCCCGACCGCGTGGCCGTTCAGGTCGCCGTCGCAGCGGAACCGGTGCTGGATGACCCGGGACCAGGTGTTGCCCCACTCGTCGTCGCCGCACAGCGCGGCCAGCGCCATGCGCAGGTCGCCGGGCGGGAGCACACCCATGTCGCGGCGCAGCCGGCCGCTGGAGCCGCCGTCGTCGGCGACCGTGACCACCGCGGTCAGGTCGTCGGTGAGCCGGCGCAGCGCGGACAGCGACGCGGACAGGCCGTGGCCGCCGCCGAGGGCGACGACCTTGGGGCCGGTGTGGCGGACGTACGCGCCGCCGTCGGCATAGCCGTTGAGCCGGCCGCCTTCGGCGTCGTCTCCGCCACCGTGCCCGCTGTGTCCACTGCCACGGCCGTCGACGGTCCCGGCCCCCGAGGTGTCGAGTTCGTTCACGCGGGCATCACTCGCGTCCCTTGTCGCGGTGGACGACCACGGCCTCCACGCCGTCTTCCTGCATGCGCTTGGCGAGGCGTTCGGCCATCGCCACACTGCGGTGCTTGCCGCCGGTACAGCCGACCGCGAGCGTCAGGTAGCGCTTGCCCTCGCGGCGGTAACCCTCGGTGATGATGCGGAGGAGTTCGGTGTAGCCGTCCAGGAACTCCTTGGCACCGGGCTGGTCGAAGACGTAGCGGGCCACCGGCTCGTCGGTGCCGGTGAAGGGACGGAGTTCGGGGATCCAGTGCGGGTTCGGCAGGAAGCGGCAGTCGACGACGAGGTCGGCGTCGACCGGGAGTCCGTACTTGAACCCGAACGACATGACGGTGGCCTTGAGCCGCGGCTCGCTCGAACCGGCGAACTGGGCGTCCATCTTCGCGCGCAGTTCGTGCACGTTGAGGTTCGTGGTGTCGATCACCAGGTCGGCTTCGCCGCGCAGTTCGGTGAGCAGCGCGCGCTCCGCCTCGATGCCGTCGACGATCCGGCCGTCGCCCTGCAGCGGGTGCGGGCGGCGGACGTTCTCGAAACGCCGCACGAGGGCGTCGTCGGCGGCTTCCAGGAAGACGATGCGGCACACCACGGCCGCGGACGCGAGCTGCGCGAGGGCCTCGCGCAGGTCGTCGAAGAACGTGCGGCTGCGGACGTCCACGACCACGGCGATCCGCGCCACCGCGCCCTGGGTGCGCGCGCCGAGGTCGACCATCGCGGGGATGAGGGACGGCGGCAGGTTGTCGACGACGAACCAGCCGAGGTCCTCCAGGCCCTTGGCCGCCGTCGAGCGGCCGGCTCCGGACATACCCGAAATGATGACCAGTTCGGGGATGCCGGGGACCGGCTCGGCGGACCCGGCCACCTCGGCTCCGGTCGTCCGGACGACGTCGTTCATGACGCCTTCCGGACGGACGGGGCGGAACTCGCCGGGGTGACGCTGCGCTTTCTCACGATTCCTCCAGGTTTCACACCCGCGCGGGGACGGATGCCGAGTGTCCCCCATCGGTGCCACGGACGGCGACACCCACACGCGGGCCTGCCGCCCCTCACTAACCGGAACGACCCGGATCCACGATCTCATCCGCACCGGGGGTGTGAGGCACTCCACTCGACGGTTGGGGGCGGGCCGGCGGCGGCGCGTCGGGGTCGGGGGCGGGCTCGTTGTCCGAGTCCGTGTCCGGGGAGACGGGGGGCTCTTCGGGCGGGCCCGGGGCGGGCACGTCCGCGGAGCCGGGGAACGCCCCGGGCAGCCGCGGGGCATCGCGCCGGGCACCCGGGGCAGCCGCGGCGGGCTCGGTGTCGCCGGGCGCCGCGGCTTCGGAACTCTCCGTAGCCGTCGCGGTCTCCGGTTCCGGGTCCTCGTCGGTGAGGATCTCGCCCGTCGACACGTTGACGGCGATCTTCGGGGCCGTTGCGGAGAGCGACGCCGCCACCACTTCCGCCGTGTGCCGGCCGATGCCCGGGACCTCCATGATCTGCTCCACGGTCGCCGCCTTGAGCTTGCGCAGCGACCCGAAGTGGTCGAGCACCGCCTTGCGGCGCGTCTCGCCCAGGCCCGGCACGGAGTCCAGCGCGCTCGCGGTCATCGCCTTCGACCGCTTCTTGCGGTGGAACGTGATCGCGAACCGGTGCGCCTCGTCGCGCACCCGCTGCATCAGGTACAGCGCCTCGCTGCTGCGCGGCAGCACCACCGGGTCGTCCTCGTCCGGCAGCCACACCTCTTCGAGCTTCTTCGCCAGGCCGCACACCGCGACGTCGTCCACGCCCAGTTCGTCGAGCGCGCGCTTCGCCGCGGCGACCTGCGGCTGACCGCCGTCGACCACGACGAGTTGCGGCGGATAGGCGAAGCGCTTCGGCTTGCCGGTCGTCGGGTCGATCGGACCGCTGCCCGACGGCGTCTCGTCCTCGTCGACGCCGCCGAGTTCCGGTTCGCCGGTCTTGGCGCGTTCCGCGAGGTAGTACTTGAACCGGCGCGTGAGCACCTCGTGCATGGCGCGGACGTCGTCCTGGCCCTCGAACGACTTGATCGCGAAGTGCCGGTACTCGCTCTTGCGCGGAAGTCCGTCCTCGAACACCACCATCGAGGCCACCACCTCGGTGCCTTGCAGGTGCGAGATGTCGAAGCACTCGATACGCAGCGGCGCGGTGTCCATGCCCAGCGCGTCGGCGATCTCCTGCAGGGCGAGCGAGCGCGTGGTCAGGTCGCCGGCCCGGCGGGTCTTGTGCAGCACGAGCGCCTGCTGCGCGTTGCGCAGCACGGTCTCCTGCAGGGCCTTCTTGTCGCCGCGCTGCGGCACCCGGAGGTCGACCTTGGCACCGCGCAGCGTGCCGAGCCAGTCGGCGACCGCGGCGGCGTCGGTCGGCAGCGCGGGCACCAGGACCTCCCGCGGCACGGAGTCGCCGCGCTGGTCGCCGTAGATCTGCTGGAGGAAGTGCTCGACCAGGTCGCCGGGAGTGACGTCCTCGACCTTGTCGACGACCCAGCCGCGCTGGCCGCGCACCCGGCCGCCCCGCACGTGGAAGATCTGCACGGCGGCTTCGAGGTCGTCGTCGGCGAGCGCGATCACGTCGGCGTCGGTGCCGTCGCCGAGCACGATGGCGTTCTTCTCCATCGCGCGGGTGAGCGCCCCTATGTCGTCGCGCAGCCGGGCGGCCTTCTCGTACTCCATGTCCGCCGCGGCCTGCTTCATCTGCCGTTCCAGACGGCGGATGTACGGGCCCGTCTGCCCGGCCATGAAGTCGCAGAACTCCTCCGCGAGTTCGCGGTGCTCCTCGGGGCTGACCCGGCCGACGCACGGGGCCGAGCACTTGCCGATGTAGCCGAGCAGGCACGGGCGTCCGGCCTGCTTGGCGGCACGGAACACGCCGTTGCTGCACGTGCGCACGGGGAACACGCGCAACAGCAGGTCGACGGTTTCCCGGATGGCCCACGCGTGCCCGTACGGCCCGAAGTAGCGCACGCCTTTCTTCTTCGCCCCGCGCATCACCTGCACGCGCGGGAACTCCTCGTCCAGCGTCACCGCCAGACTCGGATAGCTCTTGTCGTCACGGTATTTGACGTTGAACCGCGGGTCGTACTCCTTGATCCAGGAATACTCGAGCTGGAGCGCCTCGACTTCGGTGCCGACGACCGTCCACTCCACCGACGCCGCCGTGGTGACCATGGTCTGGGTCCGCGGATGCAGGCCCGCGAGGTCCTGGAAGTACGACGACAGCCGCTGGCGCAGGTTCTTCGCCTTGCCGACATAGACCACCCGGCCGTGCACGTCCCGGAACCGGTACACCCCGGGATCGGTCGGGATCTCGCCCGGCTTGGGACGGTACGTTGCCGGGTCGGCCATCTCTGCTACCCCGTGCCTCTCGTCTGCGGCCGGAGCGCTCCGGCCGGTACATCCCCGCTGTATCCAGCCTGACGGATCAGCCGACCACGATGTTCCCGTCGACGACCTTCGAGGGCAGCTCCTCCAGGCCCTCGTTCGCCGGGCCGCGTACCACCGAGCCGTCCGTGACGGAGAACTGGCTGCCGTGGCACGGGCACTTGACGACGCCCTGCTCGACCTTGTTCACCAGGCAGCCCTGGTGTGGGCAGCGGGCGTAGAACGCCTTGTACTGGTCCTTGACCGGCTGGGTCACGACCACGGCGGAGTCGTCGTACACCTTGCCCGCGCCGACCGACACGTCCGGCACCTTCCCGACCGTGACCGGTCCCTTCGCGCCGGGCCGCGACCCCGCTTTGGCGCCCCCGCCTTCGGTGGTGCCGCACCCCGTCACCGCGGCGCCGGCCGCCCCGAGCGCGCCCACGGCGGCGACGCCGCGCAGCACGGAACGGCGGGACGGGTCGGCGGGGGTGGTGGTCATGATCGTGTGCTCCTCGCATGCGGCGGATGGCGCGGGCCCGACCGCGCGGGCCCGCCGCCCCATGATCGCACCGCCGCTCACAGCCGGTCGGCGAGGATCTCCCGGAGGAACTTGCCGGTGTGGCTCTCCGCGATCCCCGCGACGTCCTCGGGGCTGCCCTCGGCGATGACCATGCCGCCGCCGCTGCCGCCCTCGGGGCCGAGGTCGACGATCCAGTCCGCGGTCTTGATCACGTCGAGGTTGTGCTCGATGACCAGGACCGTGTTGCCCTTCTCGACCAGCGTGGTCAGCACGTCGAGCAGCCGACGGATGTCCTCGAAGTGCAGGCCGGTGGTCGGCTCGTCGAGCACGTACACGGTCCGCCCGGTGGACCGGCGCTGGAGTTCCGACGCGAGCTTGACGCGCTGCGCCTCGCCGCCGGACAGCGTGGTCGCGGGCTGGCCGAGCCGCACATATCCCAGGCCGACCTCGTCGAGCGTCTTCAGGTGCCGGGCGATCGCCGGGACCGCCTCGAAGAACTCCCGGGCCTCCTCGATCGGCATGTCGAGGACCTCGGCGATGTTCTTGCCCTTGAAGTGCACTTCGAGCGTCTCGCGGTTGTACCGCGCGCCGTGGCACACCTCGCACGGGACGTAGACGTCCGGCAGGAAGTTCATCTCGATCTTGATCGTGCCGTCGCCCGCGCAGTTCTCGCAGCGACCGCCCTTGACGTTGAACGAGAAGCGGCCCGGCAGGTAGCCGCGGACCTTGGCTTCCTGGGTCTCCGCGAACAGCTTGCGGACGTGGTCGAACACGCCCGTGTACGTCGCCGGGTTCGACCGCGGGGTCCGCCCGATCGGCCCCTGGTCGACGTGGACGACCTTGTCCACCAAGTCCGTTCCGGTGATCCGGGTGTGCCGGCCGGGCACCGACCGCGCGCCGTTCAGCTCGCGCGCCAGGTGCGTGTAGAGGATGTCGTTGACCAGCGTCGACTTGCCGGACCCGGACACCCCGGTGACCGCGACGAAGCAGCCGAGCGGGAACCCGACGGTCACGTCGCGCAGGTTGTTCTCGCGCGCCCCGTGCACGACGAGGCGGCGCTTCTTCTCCGGCACGCGGCGCTCGGTGGGCGTCGCGATCTCCTTGCGCTTGGACAGGTACGCGCCGGTGTGCGACTCCTTGTTCTTCAGCAGGTCCTTGTAGGTGCCGGAGTGCACGACCTTGCCGCCGTGCTCGCCCGCGCCCGGGCCGATGTCGACGACCCAGTCGGCGACCCGGATGGTGTCCTCGTCGTGCTCGACGACGATGAGCGTGTTGCCCATGTCGCGCAGCCGCACGAGGGTTTCGATGAGCCGGTGGTTGTCGCGCTGGTGCAGGCCGATGGACGGCTCGTCGAGCACGTACAGCACGCCGACCAGGCCGGAGCCGATCTGCGTGGCCAGGCGGATCCGCTGCGCTTCGCCGCCGGACAGCGTGCCCGCCGCGCGGTTGAGCGACAGGTAGTCGAGGCCGACGTCGACGAGGAACCGCAGCCGCTCGTTGACCTCCTTGAGCACACGCTCGGCGATCTTCTTCTCGCGCGCGGTCAGCCGGATCGCGCCGAGGAACTCCGCGCAGTCGCTGATCGACATCGCCGACACGTCCGCGATCGACTTCCCCGCGACGGTGACCGCGAGCACGATCGGCTTGAGCCGGCTGCCTTCGCACGTCGGACACGGCACCTGCCGCATGTAGCCCTCGAAGCGCTCGCGGCTGCTGTCCGACTCGGCCTCGGAGTGGCGGCGCACGATGAACGGGATCGCGCCTTCGAACGCGGTCGTGTACGCGCGCTGGCGGCCGTACCGGTTGCGGTAGCGCACCTCGATCTGCGTCTTGTGGCCGTTGAGCAGCGCGTTGCGGGCGCGCACCGGCAGCCCGTTCCACGGCACGTCGGTGCGGAAGTTCAGGGCTTCCGACAGCGCCTCGATCAGGCGCCCGAAGTACTCGCTGGCGTGCCCGCTCGACCACGGCGCGAGCGCGCCTTCGTCGAGGGTCTTCTCCGGGTCCGGGACGACGAGTTCCGGGTCGACCTCCATGCGGGTGCCGATGCCGGTGCAGTCCGGGCACGCGCCGAACGGCGAGTTGAAGGAGAACGAGCGCGGCTCCAGCTCCTCGAACGACAGGTCGTCGTACGGGCAGTAGAGGTGCTCGGAGTACATCCGCTCGCGGTTCTCGTCGTCCTCCGGAAGGTCGACGAAGTCCAGGACCACCATGCCGTTGCCGAGCCGCAGCGCGGTCTCCACCGAGTCGGTCAGCCGCCGCTTGGCGCTCGACTTGACCGCGAGGCGGTCGACGACCACCTCGATGGTGTGCTTCTCCTGCTTCTTCAGCTTCGGCGGCTCGGCCAGCTGGATCACCGCGCCGTCGACCCGGGCACGGCTGTAGCCCTGCGACTGGAGCTGCGCGAACAGGTCGACGAACTCGCCCTTGCGCTCGCGCACGACCGGCGCGAGGACCTGGAAGCGCGTGCCTTCGTCGAGTTCGAGGACGCGGTCGACGACCTGCTGCGGGCTCTGCCGGGCGATCGGGCGGCCGCACACCGGGCAGTGCGGGTGGCCGATGCGCGCGAACAGCAGGCGCAGGTAGTCGTAGACCTCGGTGATGGTGCCGACGGTCGACCGCGGGTTGCGGTTCGTGGACTTCTGGTCGATCGAGACGGCCGGCGACAGGCCCTCGATGAAGTCGACGTCGGGCTTGTCCATCTGGCCGAGGAACTGCCGTGCGTACGACGACAGCGACTCGACGTAGCGGCGCTGGCCCTCGGCGAAGATCGTGTCGAACGCCAGGGACGACTTGCCGGACCCGGACAGGCCGGTGAACACGATGAGCGCGTCGCGCGGGAGGTCGAGGGAGACATCCTTGAGGTTGTGCTCGCGCGCGCCACGGACGATGAGACGGTCGGCCACTGGAGAATCGAAACCCTTCGACAGCATGCTGCGGCTCCGCCCTGATCAGGGCGGATCCTGCGGAACCTCGGCGGAAACGCACGGTCGGCGCGCCCCCCGGAACGAGTCCCCCGGCAATCGTAAGCGGCCGGAAGGCCCCGTTTGTTCCCCCCGCGGATCTCCGTCGCGTTCCCGATGTGCCTGCCAGGGTATCGCACATGTATTCGAACGACTGCCATTCGGCCGACGTTTCACTCGATCGCGTGACCTTTTTGTCACCGTGTTGAGGTCGATATCGTCATCACCGGATGATCCGCGGGTCGGACGAACGACTCGCTTGGCGCCTGCGTGAGCCGATAGCGTGCCTGCGTGCCAGGGGCCCGCGTGCCCCGCAGCCGCCGTGTTTTCCCGGGAGGACTTACGTGACGACGGACGGGTTCGACCCCGCCGCGCTGGTCGACGAGGTCGCGGTGGCGACACAGCAGGTGCTGGACAGTGCCGAGCGCCTCTCCCCGGAGCGGCTGGCCGGGGAGTCACTGCTGCCGGGGTGGTCCCGGGCCCACGTCCTCACCCACCTCGCCCGCAACGCGGACGCGCTGGGCAACCTCGTGCACTGGGCCGCGACCGGCGTCCGTACCCCCATGTACCCCTCGCCCGAGGCCCGCGAGGCGGGGATCGCCGCGGGCGCGCAGCGTCCGGGCGAGGAGATCGTCGCGGACCTGCGCGCCGCGTCCGCACGGCTCAACGAGGGACTGCTGAGCCTGTCGCCGACGGCGTGGGGCGCGAAGCTCACCGGCAACGACGGGCGCGAGTTCTCCGCCGAGACCATTCCGTACAAGCGGATCCGCGAGCTGTACGTGCACCACGTCGACCTGGCCGCGGGCTGGACGCCGGCGCACTGGCCGGGCGATTTCGCGACCCGCGAACTCTTCGACGTCGCGGCGTCGTTCCGCGGCCGCCCGGATACCGTGCCGCTGCTGCTGCACGACGAGGACTCCGGCCGCCGCCTCACCATCGGCCCCGAGGAGCTCGCCCCGGTCGCGATGGTCGCGGGCCGCCGCCGCACGCTGCTGGCCTGGCTGATCGGCCGCACCGGCGGCGACGGCCTGGTGATGGACCCGCCCGGCGCGCTGCCGCCGCTGCCCGCCTGGACCTGACCGGCACACCGGCCGCTCGACCGCGCATCCGCGGTGCGGGGCCGACCCGCCGGGCCCGTCGCTGGTCGCGCGGCGCCTGTCGGCGGGAGGATGGGCGCATGACGACGTATCACGGGTCGGTCAAGGTCGGCGGGGCGCCCGACGTCCGCGAGTTGGCCGAGCTCATCATCACCAAGGTCGCCGTCGGCCCGTTCGACAACGACTGCTATCTGCTGCGCTGCCGGACCACCGGCGAGCAGCTGCTGATCGACGCGGCCAACGACGCGCACACGCTCCTGTCGATGGTCGGCGACGGCCTCGGCCAGGTGCTCACGACGCACCGGCACCAGGACCACTGGCAGGCGCTCGACGAGGTCGTCGCGGCGACCGGCGCGCGCACGCTGGCCGGCCGGTACGACGCCGAAGGCGTGCCGGTGCCGACCGACCGGCTCCTCGACGACGGCGACACCGTCGAGGTCGGCCACGTGCGGCTGACCGCGATCCACCTGGTCGGCCACACGCCCGGCAGCATCGCGCTGGTCTACGACGACCCCAAGGGCCACCCGCACCTGTTCACCGGCGACTGCCTGTTCCCCGGCGGGATCGGCAACACGTTCGGCGACCCGGACGCGTTCCGCACCCTGTTCGCCGGGGTCGAGCAGAAGGTGTTCGGCCGCCTGCCGGACGAGACGTGGGTCTACCCGGGACACGGCAACGACACGACGCTCGGCGACGAGCGCCCGCATCTCGCGGAATGGCGCGAGCGCGGCTGGTGACGCCGGAAACTCGCAGAAAACGCTAGAAGCGGAACAATGCCGCCTCGATCGTCGAGCCCGGCCCCATGGTCATGAATACCCCGTATTCGCCGGGCTCGGCGATCTTCTCGTCGAGCAGCCGCTCATAAGAGAACAGAAACGATCCGCTCGACACGTTTCCGAAATCGCGCAGCACGCTCGTCGTGTGGCGCAGTGCCGTGGATTCCAGGCCGAGACTGTCGCGGACCGCGGCGACCACCTTTTTGCCGCCGGAATGCACGCACCAATGCGCGATGTCGACACGTGTCAACCCGGCGCCTGCCAGCAGCCGGTCGATCAGCGGGGCGGCGTGGGCGCGGACCACGCCCGGCACGTCGCGCTCCAGCACGAACCGGCGCTTCCCCTGGTTCCGGTCGAACTCGACGCGCATGGCACCGATCGCGTCCGCGACCAGGACGCTCGCGAAGTCCAGCAGCTCGGGGCCGGCCGAGGAACCTGCCGAGGAACCCGACGAGGAGCCCGCTCCGCCCTTGGCCCCGTCGTCCTCGCCCCGCACGACGAGCGCGGCCGCGCCGTCGCCGAAGAGGCTGTTGACCACGGCCGCGGCGAGCGATCCGTCGTGGACGAACGCGCCGGAGAAGGATTCGACGCACACCACCGCGGCGGGCCGGCCCGGATGCCCGGCGGCCCACGACGCCACCGGGCCGAGCGCGTTGAGGCCGGCGTTGCAGCCCATGCCGACGACGTCCATGCGGCCCGCGGCCGGGTCCGTGTCCAGGCGGGCCATGAGGCGGGCACTGAGGCCGGGGGTCATGAAGCCGGTGCTGGTGACGAGTGCGAGGTAGCCGAGGTCGCGTGGTGCGAGCCCGGCCCGGTCGAGGGCGCCGAGGAGGGCGCGGGAAGCCAGGTCGAGGTGCCGGGTTTCCTTGTCGACGCGGCCTTCGGGGAGGGTCAGGTGGCGGCGTTCGATGCCTCCGTTGAGGAAGAACCCGACCGCGCGCTCGTCGGTCGCGCCGAAGACGTCGACGAGTTCCCGCTGGGTGTAGGAGTCCGCCGGCACCGCGGTGCCGACGCCGGATATCCGGACGGGCGCGCGGGTCGTTGCGGATTTTCCGGAACCGGTGCGGCCTTCGGTGGCTTTCCGCGCACCGGGCACGAAAACGGAATCCACCGGATCGACGGAATGGCGCGAAACGGGCGTTGTCATGCGGAGTCCCCAAGCAGACGGATAAATCCCCGGAACGACCGGGCCCCCGGCGAGTTCGCCCAACGTAGCAGGTGGCGGAATTACCAGGGCGAAATCCCGCCACCCGCCCGAGACCCCCGGGCTCGGGGCTCCGGGGGTCTGTCGGGATCGGTCCGGGGTCAGCTTCCGGTGCCGACCGGGGTGTCCTCGGACGCCTCTCCGGCGTCCTGTTCGGCGGCGAGCGCGTCCTTCTTGGACTTGCGCAGGCTCAGCACCGTGGTCACCGCGAGGGTCACGACGATGAAGCCGAGCGAGACCGGGATGCCGATCTCCGGGACGTGCACGCCCTGGCCGTGCAGCGCCTCGAACACCAGCTTCACGCCGATGAAGCCGAGGATCACGGACAGGCCGTAGGACAGGTAGACCAGCTTCTTCAGCAGGCCGCCGATGAGGAAGTACAGCTGCCGCAGGCCCATGAGCGCGAACGCGTTGGCGGTGAAGACGATGTACGGCTCCTGGGTGAGGCCGAAGATCGCCGGGATCGAGTCGAGCGCGAACAGCACGTCCGTGGTGCCGACCGCGATCATCACGATGAGCATCGGCGTGACCAGGCGCTTGCCGTGCTCCTTCACCAGCAGCTTGGTGCCGCGGTAGTCCTTGGTGGTCGGAGCGACCTTCTCCACCCAGCGGAGCAGGGCGTTCTCCTCGAACTCCTCCTCCTCGTCGGACTTCGCCTCCTTGACCAGCTTCCACGCGGTCCAGATCAGGAACGCGCCGAAGATGAAGAAGACCCAGGAGAACGTGGCCACGACGGCGGCGCCGAGGCCGATGAAGATGCCGCGCAGCACGAGCGCGAGCAGCACGCCGACCAGCAGGACGCGCTGCTGGTACTGCGCGGGCACCGCGAACTTGCCCATGATCAGCACGAAGACGAACAGGTTGTCGACGCTGAGGGACTTCTCGGTGATGAAGCCGGCGAAGAACTCCCCGGCGTACTGCGGTTCGGTGAAGAACCACAGGCCGAGGCCGAAGACGACGGCGAGCGCGACCCAGAAGACGCCCCAGAGCGAGGCTTCCTTGAGGGTGACTTCGTGGGGCTTGCGGTTGATGACGAGGTCCACGCCCACGAGGGCGAGCAGGACCAGGATGGTCACGATCCAGGTGGTCAGTGAGACGTCCACTATGCCTCCGGCATTCGTGGCAGGTGTGCGGCGATGCCGGAGGTCTCTTCCGCCCGGATCCGCGGGACCGCGACCCGGACCGGCAAGGCCGGACACATGAGCACGCGCTACGCCATCGGGACGTAGGGGCATATGTCGTACTGACGACCGTGCCGTGGGGGAATACTCCCCTCCGATGCAGCCAGTCTGCCAGAAGGTAAAGTAAAGACCAAGTAAGCCTTTACCTTCCCATGGCGATTTTTGGTGATCAGAGGGTTGCGAACCCCGCAGAACATGGTGTTGTGAGCCCGCTCACCCGGCCCTAACCGGCTCGAAACCGCTCCTCGGGCGCAGCATCCCCCGGAATTTCGGGTACTCCGGGTGCTCCGGAGCCCGCCCTGGCGGCACCGGCAGCGCCAGTGCCCCGGCACCGGCGGTGCGCAGCAGCAGCGGGAGCAGGCGCGCGGTCACCCGGGCGTCGGCGAGCGCCGCGTGCGCGTCCGGGAAGTCCAGGCCGAAGTGGGCACAGCAGGTGCCGAGCTTGTGGTCGGGCAGGTCCAGCCCGGTCGTGCGGGCCAGCCGCATCGTGCACAGCGCGGGCAGCGGCGGCATCGCGATGCCCGCGGCAGCGAATTCGGCTTCGAGGAACCGCTGTTCGAACGAGGCGTTGTGGGCGACGACCACCGCGCCGGCGAAGAGGGCGGCCAACTCCCCGGCGATGTCCGCGAACCGCGGTGCACCGCGCACGTCCGCGGCGGTGATCCGGTGCACCTGCGTCGCGCCGACGCCGCGGCCCGGGTCGAGGAGCGTCGTCCATTCGCGCAGCACCCGGCCGTCGCCCGCCATCCGGACGACGCCGATCTCCACGATGCGGTCGCCGCGGCCCGGCGAGAAGCCGGTGGTCTCCAGGTCGACGATGGCGAATTCGAGGGCGCCGACCTCGACGGCGCGGGCGGCGGCCACGCCGGAAGTCCGCGGCCCGGGCACGTCGGCATACGAGAACACGCTTGGCACTCCGAGGGGTTGGGGCCCACCGGTTGGGCTCACGTCAAGGCGAGCCCACCCTAGCGACCACCGGCCCGAAGCCCGGCGCAATCCCCCGCGATCCACCCGTACGGGCACGCGGGGTCCGCCCGGTCGGGCAGACCCCGCGGGGAAGACCTCAGCGTCCGCCGCCCGCCGCGGTCGACGCGAGCCAGGTCAGCAGCGTCTGCGTGACGCCGGTGCCGTCCGACGGCAAGTCCGGGGTGTACGTCCACGCGTGGCCCACCCACGGGTCCGCGATGTGGTCCTCCGGGATCGGCGTGAGCCGCAGCAGCGCCCGCCACAGCGGGTCCAGCAGCGGCCCGAACGACCCGGAGTCCTCCCGGTTGCCGACCACGACGACGTGCACGCCGACGCGGGCGCCTTCCTCGACGATGTGCCGGAGCTGCGTCACGGTGCGGTCGTCGAAGCCGTACGGGAACCCGTGCACGACCAGCAACTGGCGGCTGAAGTCGATGTGGTCGGGAAGCGCGTCGGTGGCGCCGCTCTCCACCGCCATGCGCGCCAGCTCGACCCGGTCCATGAGCCTGCCGAGCAGCGCGGCGATCTCCGGCGCGGTGGTGGCCGCCGGGCCGACCAGCAGGCCGCTCGACGACAGGGGCGCGAACGGGCCGGCCGCGGCGCCCTTGCCCTCCGGGTCGACGATGTGCAGCTTGAGGTCGCCCACCGGGAACGCGGCCAGCATGCGCGCGCTCAGCGTGAGGGCCAGTTCGGCGGCGCGGGACCGGACGACCTCCGGCGGGGTGAGGTCGAGTTCGCCGTCCACGCCGGTGGCGCCGCTGTCGATCCACAGCCCGCGTTCCATCGGCAGCCGCAGCACCATCGGGACGCGCAGCTGCGGCGTCTCCGGCAGGTGCAGGTCGCCGAGCCGGATCGCCGGAGCGGTGTCCTCGGGCGCGCGCCACGCGGCCCACGCGGGCGAGTCCCAGCGCGCCATCTCCGGCGGTAGCTTGGGCTCGAGCTGGGCGACCTCGCCGGCCAGGTGCGCGGCGTCCCGGTCGAGGCCGGTACGGGCCCGCTCGACGAGTTCGCGGTGCTTGGCGCGGGCGCCTTCCTGCGCGTCGAGGCCTTCCCGGGAGGTGCGCGCGGACGGGTCCGCCAGCACGTCGGCGAGTTCCTTGTCGAGACGGTTGTCGGCGTAGCCGACGGCGGAGCGGAACGAGGCGGCGGACCGGGCCGCGTCCTCGAACACCCCCCAGATGTCCTCGTAGAGCCGCTCGATCTCGCGGCGTGCCTCGCGGGCCGCGGCCTCGCGCTGCGCGTCGCTCTGCCCGCCGGCCGGGGCCGGACGGGCGCCGCCGCGCGGCGCGGTCGCGGTGGGGAAGCCCGCCGCGGGCGGCTCCGAGGCCGCGTCCGCGGAACGCTGCGGGGGCTCCGGGGCGTTCGCGGAAGTGTGCGCGACGGCATTCGGCCCGGCCAGGCGGGTCCGCACGCGGTCCACGATCGGGGCGCGGAGCTGGACGCCGAGGTCGCGCAGCAGCGCGTCGAGGCCGCCGTCGTAGCCCTGCCCGACGGCGCGGAGCTTCCACGCGCCTTGGCGGCGGTACAGCTCGACGGCCTGCAGGGCGCGCTCGGAGTTGAGGTCGACGATGGTGAACGCGGCGACCGGTGCGCCGCCCGCGGCGACGGTGGCCACCGGTGCGCCGACCGCGCCGAACCGGTCCACGCCGCTGCCTTCGAGCGTCGCCACGACGATGACGCGCTCCACGTCCTCGGGCAGCGCCGTGAGGTCGACGTCGACGCCCTGCGCGCGCAGCACGACGCCGGAGGCCGTGCTGCCGTCGCGCTGCAGCACGTCGCCGTCGCCGCGGACCTTGAGGCCGGCGTCGACGAGCACGGCGAGGAGTTCGACCGGGCACGACGCGGCGATATCCACCGCCACCTGCTGAGCGGGCAGCGGGACGTTCTGCCCCCGGACGAGTTCGGTAGTCATGCTGCGTTCCCCTCCCCCGCCCCGTGTGGGACGGAAACCGCACGAGCCGGAGGGCCGGTTCTCCCGACCGGCCCTCCGGCTCGCGGTAAAAACAACCGGCACTGTTCTACAGGTTTCCGCCGGGTTCTGCAGGGCCATACCGCGGTCTCCGGATGTCCGGGACCGGGTCAGGCCGGACCTCGGGTCAGAGGTGGGCGGCCAGGGCCGGCATCAGCTCGGTGAAGGTGCGGCCGTTGGCCGCCTCGCCGATCGCGGTCATCTTCCAGCCGTCGCCGTGGCGGTACAGCTTGGCCATGATCTGCGCGTTGTAGGCGCCGCCGCCGGACAGCGTGTAGCGGGCCATCTCCTGGCCGTTGGTCTCGTCGACCAGGCGGCAGAAGGCGTTCTCGACCTCCTGGAAGGTCTGCCCCTGGAACGAGTTCACCGTGAAGATGATCTGCGTGACGTGCACCGGGACACGGGACAGGTCGACGATGATCGACTCGTCGTCGCCGTCACCGGCACCGGTCAGGTTGTCGCCGGTGTGACGGACCGAGCCGTCGTCACTGACCAGGTGGCCGAAGTAGACGGCGTCGACCGGCTGGTTGTCGGCGAACAGGACGCACGAAGCGTCCAGGTCGATGTCGCGCTGACGGTTGCCGAAGAGGCCCTTCTTCTTGACCGCGTCCCAGCCCAGGCCCATCCGGACCAGGGTCAGCTGGCCGCCGCCCTGCTTTTCGAGCGACAGGCGCTGGCCCTTGACCATGTTGACGGACACTGAATGTCTCCCCTCGCAATGCACTTTGCGCGACGCGGCCTAGCGTCCGCAGCGTAGTACCCGGCGTCGTTCCCCGTCCCCGGGTTCCGCCGGTACTTCTCGGTGTCGAACCTACCGTTCATGACGTCCGGAGACGACGAGTCGTTCCCGCGGAACCGCGGGAATCCGGCCGCCGGGCGCGAAAACCGGCCCGTCGGGCTGCCGTGCGGCCGTCCGGGGCCGGTCACGTGCCGGTTCTCGTGCCGGTCCTGCGCCGGTCCCGCGCCGCCCTCCGGGGCCGGCGGTCATGCCATCCCGGCCGCCTTCATGCCGCGCAGCTCCTTCTTGAGTTCGCCGACCTCGTCGCGCAGCCGGGCGGCGAGTTCGAACTGGAGTTCCGCGGCGGCGGCATGCATCTGCTCGGTGAGCTGGCCGATCAGGTCGGTCAGGTCGGCGGCGGGCATGCTCTTGGCGTCCGGCAGGTCGCGGCCTCGGGTCGGCACCGGCGCCTTGGCGCGGCCGCCCTTGCCGCTCATCAGCTCGGCGGTGTCCGCGTCCTCGCGGGCGATCATGTCGAGGATGTCGACGATCTTCTTGCGCAGCGGCTGCGGGTCGATGCCGTGCTCGGTGTTGTAGGCGATCTGCTTCTCGCGGCGCCGGTTCGTCTCGTCGATGGCTTTCTCCATCGACGGGGTGATCCGGTCGGCGTACATGTGCACCTGGCCGGACACGTTGCGGGCCGCGCGGCCGATCGTCTGGATGAGCGACGTGCCCGACCGCAGGAACCCTTCCTTGTCCGCGTCGAGGATCGCGACCAGCGACACCTCGGGCAGGTCGAGGCCTTCGCGGAGCAGGTTGATGCCGACCAGCACGTCGAACTCGCCGAGGCGCAGTTCGCGCAGCAGCTCGATGCGGCGCAGCGTGTCGATGTCGCTGTGCAGGTAGCGGACGCGGATGCCGAGTTCGAGGAGGTAGTCGGTGAGGTCCTCGGACATCTTCTTGGTGAGCGTGGTGACCAGCACGCGCTCGTCGCGTTCGGCACGCTTGCGGATCTCGTGCACCAGGTCGTCGATCTGGCCCTCGGTGGGCTTGACCACGACCTCGGGGTCGATCAGGCCGGTGGGGCGGATGACCTGCTCGACGACGCCGTCGCCGCGGGACAGCTCGTAGGGGCCCGGGGTGGCGGACAGGTAGACGGTCTGCCCGACTCGCTCCAGGAACTCCTCCCACTTGAGCGGGCGGTTGTCGGTCGCGGACGGCAGCCGGAAACCGTGCTCGACGAGGTTCCGCTTGCGCGACATGTCGCCTTCGAACATCGCGCCGATCTGCGGGACGGTCTGGTGCGACTCGTCGATGACCAGCAGGAAGTCCTCGGGGAAGTAGTCGAGGAGGGTGTTGGGCGCGGTGCCGGGTTCGCGGCCGTCGATGTGCCGCGAGTAGTTCTCGATGCCGGAGCAGGTGCCGATCTGCCGCATCATCTCGATGTCGTACGTGGTGCGCATGCGCAGCCGCTGCGCTTCGAGGAGCTTGCCCTGCTTCTCGAAGCGTTCGAGCTGGTCGGCCAGCTCCTTCTCGATACCGCCGATCGCGCGCTCCATGCGCTCGGGGCCGGCCACGTAGTGCGTGGCGGGGAAGACGTAGAGCTGCTCGTCGTTGGTGACGATCTCGCCGGTGAGCGGGTGGAGCGTCATCAGCGACTCGATCTCGTCGCCGAACATTTCGATGCGGACCGCGAGTTCTTCGTAGACCGGGTAGATCTCGATGGTGTCGCCGCGGACCCGGAAGGTGCCGCGGGTGAACGCGACGTCGTTGCGCGCGTACTGGATGTCGACGAACTTGCGCAGCAGCGCGTCGCGGTCGATCTCCTGGCCCACTTTGAGCGGGACCATGCGGTCGACGTACTCCTGCGGCGTGCCGAGGCCGTAGATGCAGGACACCGACGCGACCACGATCACGTCGCGGCGGGTCAGCAGCGAGTTGGTGGTCGAATGGCGCAGCCGCTCGACTTCCTCGTTGATCGAGGAGTCCTTCTCGATGTAGGTGTCCGTCTGCGCGATGTACGCCTCGGGCTGGTAGTAGTCGTAGTACGACACGAAGTATTCGACGGCGTTGTTCGGCAGCAGCTCGCGGAACTCGTTGGCGAGCTGCGCGGCCAGCGTCTTGTTGGGGGCCATGACGAGGGTCGGCCGCTGGAGCTGCTCGATCATCCACGCGGTCGTGGCCGACTTGCCGGTGCCGGTCGCGCCGAGCAGCACGACGTCCTTCTCGTCGGCGCGGATCCGGCGCGACAGCTCCGCGATCGCGGCCGGCTGGTCGCCGTTGGGCTGGTACGGGCTGACGACCTCGAAAGGCGCCACGCTGCGTTGGATGTCGGTGATGGGTCGCACGCGTTCCACCGTACGGCCTCGGACCGACAAACGCGGATGGCCGCACTCCGAGCCCGGCTGGGCCCGGGTCAGTCCTCGGGGGTCTCCGGGGCCGGCTTCCCGGTCAGGCGCAGCCAGAGGGCTTCGAGCTGCGGTGCGAGGTCGTCGATCGGGCCGTCGTTGTCGACGACGACGTCGGCGATGGCGAGCCGGTCGGCGCGGGTGGCCTGGGCGGCCATGCGGGCGCGGGCGTCCGCCTCGGCCATGCCGCGGAAGCGGACGAGGCGGTCGAGCTGGGTCTCCGGGGACGCGTCGACGACCACGACGAGGTCGTAGGCCTTCTCCAGCCGGTTCTCGGCGAGCAGCGGCACGTCGTTGACCAGGACGGCGTCGGGGCCCGCCGCGGCGCGGAGGGCGTCGGCGCGGGCGCCGATCAGCGGGTGGAGGATCGCGTTGAGCCGGGCGAGCTTGTCCTTGTCGCCGAACACGACGGTGCCGAGCCTGGGGCGGTCGAGCGTCCCGTCCGCGGCAAGCACCTCGGTGCCGAACTCCTCGACCACGGCGGCGAGTCCGGGAGTGCCGGGTTCGACGACCTCGCGGGCGATCTTGTCCGCGTCGACGACCACCGCGCCGTACGCGGCCAGCCGCCGCGACACCTCGCTCTTGCCGGATCCGATGCCGCCCGTGAGCCCCACGTTGACCATGGGCGTCAGCGTAGTGGCCTGCCGGGTGGTACGGGCGGGGCGGGCCGCTTCCCCGCCCGGGCCTCCCTGCGGCTCACCACCGAAGGCCCGTCCGTCGCAACGCAGCGTGGCCGTCCGTGCGTATAGCGTGGTGTCCAACGATGCCGTTTCGCGGGTAGTGTCCGCGCTCCGGCGGCTGTTTCCGCGGATGCCGAGACGAGGAGCCCATGGTCCGGAACCGGTTCGGCGTCGTGCTCGCGGCGTTCGCCGTCGGCGCGGTCGCCCTGCTCGCCTGCGACGATCCGGCGCGGCCCGCGCCGACGCCGCCGGTCACGGTGGCGTCCGGCCCGGAGCCCGCGGAGCCGCCGAGCGGCGGGCCGGGGGCGCTGCCCGCGGACCGCACCGGCCCGGCGGCCGCGCCGTGCGCGCGCACGGTCCGGCCGCGCGGGTGGGTCGCGCAGGAGAACACCCGGCCGGGGACCGGCGATTGGCGGGTGCCGGAGCGCTGGGGCGCGGACCTGATGGGGTTCGCGGACCAGGACAGCGTGGCGTGCGGGGACGCCGTGCGGCTGCGGCTGACCGGCCCGGGCCCGGCGTCGGTGGCCGCGTACCGGCTCGGCTGGTACGGCGGGACGGGCGGCCGCCTGGTGTGGTCGACGAGCGGTGTCTCCAGCGTGGAGCGCAACAAGCCGAAGGCGCTGCCGCCCGCGTACACCGTCGAGACGGCGTGGCCGGTGTCGGCGGAGATCCCGATCACCGCGGACTGGCCGCCGGGCTACTACATGCTGGTGCTGCGCAACGGCGCGGGCAGCGCGTACGGCATCCAGCTGACGGTCCGCAACGACGTGGGCGACGCGCCGCTGGTCTTCCAGACGGCGAACCTGACCGCCCAGGCGTACAACACGTTCGGTGCGTACGGCCTCTACAGCGGCCCCAAGGACACGTCCGGCGCGCGCAGCGACCGGGCGCGGGTGGCGAGCTTCGAACGCCCGTACACCGGCAGCGGCTACCTGGTGCCGTTCTGGTACGACGTGCCGATGGTGCAGGCGATCGAGCGCACCGGCCTGGACGTCGACTACATCACGGACATCGACCTGGACCGCCGCCCGTCGCAAGTCCTGCGCCACAAGGCGCTGGTGATCGGCGGCCACAACGAGTACTGGACGCGGCGCATGTACGACGCCGCCGAGGCGCTGCGCGACCGCGGCGTCAACCTCGCCTTCTTCGGCGCGAACACGGTGTACTGGCACGCCCGTCTGGAGCCGTCGGCGGCGGGCCCGGACCGCCGGATCGCGGTGTACCGGCGGTTCGACGAGGACCCGCTGGCGAAGGACGACCCGGGGCAGGCCACCGTGACGTGGCGCGAGTCGCCGCTGGACCGGGGCGAGCAGCGGCTGGTCGGGGCGACGTGGGGCGGGCTCGGCGTGGTCGGCTCGTTCCGGGTGCTGGACGCGTCGTCGTGGATCTACGCCGGCGCGGGCGTGCACGACGGGCAGGTGCTCGCGAACTCACTGGGCGGCGAGTACGACGTGGCGATGCCGGGCGATCCGGGCACGCCGCCGACCCTGGAGGTGATCGCCGCCGCGCCGCTGCGGCTGGGCCCGGAGGCCGCGATGGGCACCATGTCGTACTACACGGCGCCGTCCGGGGCGGGCGTGTTCTCCGCGGGGACCACGTACTGGCCGTGCCAGTTGCGCGATTCGTGCCACGAGATGGCGGTCGATCCGACGAGCCGCGCGGTCCTGACGAAGATGACGGAGAACGTGCTGCGCGCGTTCGCCGAAGG
Organism: Uniformispora flossi; assembly: GCF_049534875.1. Lineage (NCBI taxonomy): Bacteria > Bacillati > Actinomycetota > Actinomycetes > Kitasatosporales > Streptomycetaceae > Uniformispora > Uniformispora flossi. The sequence continues at coordinate 218,928 of NZ_JBMULZ010000008.1, read as the reverse complement.
CCCGGCCGGGCGCGCCCACCCGGCGAAGCCGCAACTCCCGCCGACCGCCGACGTGCTGGTGGCCGGCGCGGCCCGCGCGGAGGACGTGGGCGTGCGGCCCTGACCCGCCGGGTTCGACGGCGACCGGCCGTGTTCGAAGCCGTTCGACCGCCTCGTCACGCTCCCGGCAACCCCCGCTGCCCTACTCCCCCGCCACCGGGCAGTTTTCCCCCGGGGGTGCCGAATTTCCGTACACCGTTGGGCCCGCGATCCCCCGCCCCGCAACGCGAGCGGGCGGCCCCGGCGCGCGAAGCGCCGGGGCCGCCCGCTCGAACAGCCGTATCAGATCGTCAGCTTGCGGAAGATCGGCCGCGGCACGTGGCGCAGTGCCGAGAACACGAACCGCAGCTGACCGGGCACCCAGATCGTCGTGGCGCCCTTGCGCAGGCCCTTGACGATGCCGTCCGCGACGACGTCCGGCGTGGTCGCCATCGGGCCGTCGGGCATGCCCGCGGTCATCTTGGTCTTGACGAAGCCGGGGCGGACGACCATGACGTGCACGCCGGTGCCGTGCGTCTTGTCCGCGAGGCCCTGGGCGAACGCGTCCAGGCCGGCCTTCGACGAGCCGTAGATGAAGTTCGCCTTGCGGGCGCGCTCGGCGGCGACCGACGAGATCACCGCGAGCGAGCCGTGGCCCTGCCGGCGCAGCGCCTTCACCGACGCGAGGCCGGCCGAGACGCCGCCGACGTAGTTCACCTGGGCGACCTTGGCCGCCGCGACCGGGTCGTTCTCGTCGGCTTCCTGGTCGCCGAGCACGCCGAAGGCGAGGAGCACGACGTCGATGTCGCCGTCGGCGAACACCCCGTCGATCACCTTCTCGTGGGTGTCCGGCTCGGCCGCGTCGAACGCGACGACCTCGACCGCCGCGCCCTGCCCGCGCAGGTCGTCGGCCGCCTGGTCGAGCGCGTCCGACGGCCGTCCGGCGAGGACGACGCGCCGCACGCGTTCGGCGACCAGCTTGCGGGCGGTGTGGAGGGCGATCTCCGACGTGCCGCCGAGGATCAGGAGGGACTGCGGTGCGCCCAATGCGTCTTTCACCCTTGGTTCCTTAAGCATTCAACGGGTCGGGCCGGATCAGGCGAGGCCGAGGCGGCGGGCTTGGTCGGAGACGAACACGCCGTCCGGGTCCACCTTGGCGCGGACCGTGCGGAACTCCTCCAGGCGCGGGTACATGCGGGGCATGTCGGCCGGGTCCATGCGGGAGTCCTTCGCGAGGTACATGCGGCCGTCGTTGGACAGCACGATCTCGTCGAGCCGCGTCAGCAGCCCCGCCAGGCCCGGGGTGTTCGTCGGGAAGTCCAGGGTGAGCGTCCAGCCCGGCTTCGGGAACGACAGGAAGCCGCGGTTGCCCGGCCCGAAGCGCTTGAGGACGGTCAGCGACGACGGCGCGCCTGCCGCGCTGATGGTCTCCACGATGGTGCGCAGCGCGTCCTCGTGGCCGAACGGCACGATGAACTGGTACTGCAGGAAGCCGGTCTTGCCGTAGGCCCGGTTCCATTCCTGCACGCCGTCGAGCGGGTGGAAGAACCCGGTGATGCCCTGCAGCTGCCCGACCTTGTGCTTGGGGGCCTTGCGGTACCACATCTCGTTGAACAGGCCCATGGTGAACTTGTTCGGGAGGCGGCCCGGCATGATGTCCGGCACGGTGGCCAGCGAGCCGCCCTTGAACTGCAGCGGCTTGGCGCGCTTCTTCGCGGGCAGGTCCTCGAGCCGGGCGAACTCGCCGCAGGTGAGCACCGACCGGCCGAGGTTGCGGCCCTTCGCCAGGCAGTCGAGCCAGGCGACGGTGTAGGTGTACTTCTCGTCGGTCTCCGCCATCAGCGCCATGATCTCGTCGAGGTCGCGCGTGCGGTCGGTGTCCACCGACACCAGCGACGTCTCGATCGGCTTCATGCGGATGACCGCGGACAGCACGATGCCGGTCAGGCCCATGCCGCCGACGGTCGCCCAGAACAGGTCCGGCTCGCCGTCGGGGCTGACGGTGCGCACCGTGCCGTCGGCGAGCAGCAGGTCGAACGCGAGCACGTGGTCGCAGAAGCTGCCGTCCGCGTGGTGGTTCTTGCCGTGCACGTCGGCGCCGATCGCGCCGCCCACGGTCACCTGCCGGGTGCCCGGGGTGACCGGCACGAAGAAGCCGAACGGGACGAACAGTTCGATCAGCCGGTCGAGGCTGATGCCGGCTTCGACGGTGATGACGCCGGTCTCCAGGTCCGCGTCCAGGACCCGGTTCAGTGCCGTCATGTCGAGCACGAGGCCGCCGCTGTTCTGCGCGGGGTCGCCGTAGGAGCGGCCGAGGCCGCGGGCGATGACGCCGCGTTCGGTGCGGCGCTGCAGTGCCGCCGCGACCTGGTCGCGAGTCATCGGCGCGACGACGTCCGCGACGCTCGGCGACGTGCGCGCCCAGCCGGTCAGCCGCTTGCGGGTCGCCGCGGGGAACGCGCCGGAGGAAGCCCCCGGAACGTCGGAGCGGAAGGTACCGGCCACCGGGCCGTCAGACATGGAACACTCCCAGAACGAACATGAGCAGCCACGCGAACCCGAGTCCGACGATGACCTTGTCCTTGAGGACAACGTCCTCGGGCGCGCCCGCGGTTCCCTCGTCGACGTACACCGCGTAACGCAGCAGCACGAAGCCGAACGGCACCAGCGAGAGCTGCTGCCAGGCCAGGGTCGCGTCGCCCTTGGGGATGTCGAAGGCCCACAGGCTGTAGGTCAGCACGGTGACCGCGACGGACATCTGCCACACGAACCGCAGGTACGTGATCGAGTAGTTGGCGAGCGAGGCACGCGTCTTGGCGGCCTCTTCGCCCATCAGCACCATTTCCGAGTACCGCTTGCCCGCGACCATGAACAGCGAGCCGAAGCCCGCGGTGAGCAGGAACCAGCGGGACAGCGGGATGTCCGCGGCCACGCCGCCGACCATCGCGCGGAACAGGAACCCGGAGGCGACCATCATCAGGTCGAGGACCTGGACGTGCTTGAACCAGAAGCTGTAGAGCACGTGCAGGACGACGTACAGGCCGACGATGAGCGCGGTGCCCGGGTTGCACAGCAGGAACGACAGGCCGATCGCGATCAGGCCCAGGATCGGGCCGAGCACCCACGCCAGCTTGACCGGGACGACGCCGGAGGCGATCGGCCGGTACTTCTTCTTCGGGTGCGCGCGGTCGGCTTCCACGTCGAACGCGTCGTTGACGTAGTAGATCGCCGACGCCGCGATGCAGAAGATCGCGAAGATGTAGAGGCCCTGCCGCAGGACCGCCCACTCGTCGATGCGGCCGGCCGCCAGCGGCGCGGCGAACACCAGGACGTTCTTGACCCACTGCTTGGGCCGGGCGAGCTTGACCAGCCCGCCGAGGAGGCCGCCTCTGATCGGCTGCGGCGGGGCCTCGGCCTCGACCGCGGTCTGTTGGGCGGTGGCTTCGATCTCCGTGCTCACGGGCTCAGGCCCCCTTCGGGGCCGCGCCGGCCCGGGTCCAGGAACGGCTCAGGTGCGCGGCGGCGGCGCCCATGGCCGCCCCGCCGATCACGTCCGTCGGATAGTGCACGCCGACGACGAGGCGGGAAAAGCCCATCGCGACGGCGGCCGGGACGGTGACCCGGCCGGGCACCAGACCGCGGAACGCGACCACCGAGGCGGCCGCGGAAACCGAGTGCGACGAGGGGAAGCTGTGCCGCCCCGCGGTGCGTACCAGCGGCTCCAGGCCGGGGAAGTTCGGGCGGGGGCGGCGTACGACGCGCTTGACGGCCATGCTGGCGGCGTGTGCTCCCGCGATGGTCGCCGTGGCCCGCAGCCACTGGGTGCGCCGCTCGCGGTCGACGGCCGCGCCGACGAGGCCGGTCGCGAGGAACACTCCCCCGTGTTCGCCGACGAACGAGAGCGCCTTGCAGGCGCCCTGGACCGCCGGGTGGCCGGTCCGGCCGCGCACGCTGCGGTACAGCTTCACGTCAGGGCCGGTCACAAAGCCGGTCACGATGTCCACTACCTGCCCGGTGGCCGGAATCCCACCAGGAGCCATACCCATCCTCATTCCCACGTGTCACGACGGTACCGGGCGGTCCGTCCTCGGAAGACCGAAGCCGCGGGGCGGTCGGCTTTCGTCGGCCCGGGCCCGGCCGGCGCGCGCGTCCACCGGGGACGGGCGAGCGCGCGGCTGGCGCCAAAGGCCTTAGCGTACGCGACGGCGGGGGACGTCTTGCCGCGGGCAGGCCGCGCCGCGTCCGGCCCGCACGGTGCCGGAGGCCGCCGGGGCGAAAGGTATCGGCGCAGGTCAGCGGCGGCATCGTGAAGCCGGGGCAGGAGCATTTGCGATCGCCTTCGTGACAGAACTGTGCCAATACCGCCCCACGCCGTACACCGATTCCGCCGTGTCGGACGGGGAGTTCGCGCGCGAGTTCACCGCATCAGCGCAGCGGCGCGGGCGAAAACGCCCCGGCGATCAACCGTGTCGGGGCGCCGCCGCCGTCCGCGGGCACCGACCAGACGTCGGAGCCGGCGCCGGAGCCGGTGGGCAAGTCGTAGGCCACGGCGGCATCGTCCAACCAGATGGCTTGGTCGTCGACGCTGCGCGTCTCGGCGAGCGGCGTCTCCCGTCCGGACGCGAGGTCGAGCACGTTCAGCCGCCACGGCTTCCGCGGATCGTCGGACACCTTCTTCTTGAACACCAGCCGGGTGCCGTCCGGGGACAGCGACGGGCATTCCACGTTGTCGCGCAGCACGACCGCGGAACGCGCCTTCAGGTCGCCGCGCACCAGGTAGGTGCGGGTCGGATTCGCGGTCGACATGGTGGCGTAGAAGGTGTTGTCGTCGGCGGCGAAGGTGACGCCCCAGAAGTTCCGGTCGGGCGTGCGGACGTCCTTGCCGTCCCGGGTGACCGCGAAGTCCTCCAGGGACTCGACGAGATCGCCGGTCCGCGTGTCGAGGATGGACGTGCGGGTGGAGAAGGACGAGGCCGCGTACGAGTCCCCGTAGACGAACACGGTCCACGACGCCATCCGGCCGGACGCGGACAGCCGCGCGCGGTTCGGCGTGCCGGACAGCTCTATGCGGCGGACTTCGTGCAGCGTGCCGTCGAGGATCAGCGCGTAGTTGCGGGCGATGACCCCGCGTTCCACGGTGAGGCACAGGGCCGTTCCGCTCGCGGCGTACACGCGGTCGCAGGTGCGGTCGCCGACCTGGCGGGCGCCGCCCGGGTCGGCGGCGGCGACGGTGGCGAGGTGGCCGTAGCCGGGCCCCGATTCTGTGCTGCGGAACAGCAGCCGCTGCGGGCCGGCCAGCGTCAGCGGCGCCGCGCCGGGGGCGGTGCCCGAACCGCCGTAGCGCTTGTCGTCCTCGCGCTTGACCGCGTGCAGCGTGTAGCCGACGCCGACCCCGGCCAGCACCACGAGCGCCACCACGAAGGCGATCACCCGCCCGCGCGTGAACACCGCCGCGACGGGCTCGGGTTCGACCGGCCCGGCGGGCTCGGGCCGCTCGGCGATGCCGCCGGTGTCCTCGGTTTCGTCCGGGCGCTCCCCCGGTTCGGTGTCAACGGCCACGGAGCCGCGCCCCTCCCATCACCACAAGACTCACCGCGACGGCAACCGCAAGCGCCACCCCGGACCACACCACCGCACGCTCCGGCCCCCACCGCGTCCACGCCGCGCCGAACGCCACGGACGATACGAACCGCCCGGCCGCCTGCCCGGTCTGCAGCACCGCGAGACCGCTGGTGCGCAGCGCCGGAGGCAGCCCCGCGCCGGCGGCCGCCATCAGCACACCGTCGGTCATCGCGTAGAACACGCCGTGCAGCATCAGCGTGGGCACCAGCAGCGCGAGGCCGTCGAACGGGCCGGCCAGCAGCACGTACACCCCGCCCAGGGCGGCGTGCCCGGCGAGGAACATCCGGCGCCGCCCCCACCGGTCGGCCGCCCGCCCCGCCGGGATCGCCAGCAGCAGATACGTCCCGGTGGTGCCGAGCGGCAGCAGCGGGAACCAGTGCGCGGCGATGTCCAGTTTGCGCTGCAGCACCAGGTAGACGAACGCGTCGCTGACCGTCGCCACCCCGAGCAGCGCCGCGCACAGGCACAGCCGCCGGAACGGGGCGTCGCGCAGCAGCCGTGCCCCGGCGCGCCACGACGCCGCCGTACGCGCGGACTCGCCTGCGGGCGTGGGCCGGTCGCGTACGAACAGCACCATCATGAGCAGCCCGACCATGCCGACGCAGAAGCTCACCACGAACACCGCGTCGTACGCGGTCGCCACCGCGGACAGGATCATGAACGCGATCAGCGGCCCGGTGAACGCGCCCACGGTGTCCAACGCCCGGTGCACGCCGAACGCGCGGCCCTGCGCTTCGGGCGTGCTGGACAACGAGATCAGCGCGTCGCGCGGCGCCGTGCGCAGGCCTTTGCCCGCCCGGTCGACGGCGAGCAGCGTGCCGATGCCGGGCACGGAGGCGCCGACCGCGGGGAAGCCGAGTTTGCTGACCGCGGACAGCCCGTAACCGGTCGCGGCGACGGTCTTGCGGGCCGCGAACCGGTCGGCGATGTGCCCGCCGGCCAGCCGCAGGAACACGGTGACGCCCGAGTACAGGCCGTCGAGGAAGCCGAACTGCAGGATGGACAGGCCGAGTCCGGCGACCAGGTACACCGGCATGACGGCGGTGACCATTTCCGACGATATGTCGGTGACGAGGCTGACCAGTCCGAGGGCGATGACGTTGCCGGTGATCGCCGCACCGGTCCGCGGACCCGTCCGGCCGATCCCCGTCGCGGTGTCCTGGCTGCGACTTGACGACAGGTACACGCGGAAACCCTAGTGGCGCGGCCGGTCCCCCGCCCCGGTAACGCGCCACCGGCCGGGGTGTTCACGGGGGTTCACCCCGACGCGGCGCTGCGCGGCTGCGGCCGGACCGCTTCCGGCCGCCGTCCGGCGAACCCGCGTACGAACCGCCACCCCCACGCTTCACTCACACGGGTGAATAACCCGGCCCGGGGTGTAGTCGCCCCGCGGCACCGGGCAGAACCCTCGCGGAGCGGACCCCTTCCGGGATCGCGAACCCCGCGGCGGCGGCCCGGGGTTGCGCACCGGGTCGCGCGGACGCGCAAGCCGCCCGCCGGAATTCGCCCGGCAGCAGCACCGCTGCCGGGCGAGGCCCGGAAATGCCGGAAGGCCCCGCCTCGGGGGCGGGGCCTTCCGTCAATCACTGCACCGGATTTCGCACCGGATCAGCCGCAGGGGCAGAGCGTCAGCTCTGGCCGCCCGCCAGCTTCTCGCGGAGCGCGGCAAGCGCCTCGTCGGAGGCGAGCGCACCGCCGCCGGCCGGCGCCTCGGACGGAGCCGACGAGTACGAGCTGCCGCTGCCGCCGCCCGCCGCCCCGGCCTCGCCGGCAGCCTCGGCCTCGGCCTCGCGGGCCTTGACCACCTGCTGCTGGTGCTGCTCGAAGCGGGTCTGGGCCTCGGCGTACTGCCGCTCCCACTCCTCGCGCTGCTTGTCGTAGCCCTCGAGCCAGTCGTTGGTCTCCGGGTCGAAGCCCTCGGGGTAGATGTAGTTGCCCGCGTCGTCGTACGTGGCAGCCATGCCGTACAGCGTCGGGTCGAACTCCGCCTCGGTCGGCTCGGCGCCGAAGGCCTCGTTCGCCTGCTTCAGCGACAGGCTGATGCGACGGCGCTCGAGGTCGATGTCGATGACCTTGACGAAGATCTCGTCGCCGACCTGGACGACCTGCTCCGGGATCTCGACGTGGCGCTCGGCCAGCTCGGAGATGTGGACCAGGCCCTCGATGCCCTCGTCGACGCGGACGAACGCACCGAACGGCACCAGCTTGGTGACCTTGCCCGGAACGACCTGGCCGATCTGGTGGGTGCGGGCGAACTGCTGCCACGGGTCTTCCTGGGTCGCCTTCAGCGACAGGGAGACGCGCTCGCGGTCCATGTCGACGTCCAGGACCTCGACCGTGACGTCCTGGCCGACCTCGACGACCTCGGACGGGTGGTCGATGTGCTTCCAGGACAGCTCGGACACGTGGACGAGACCGTCCACGCCGCCGAGGTCGACGAACGCACCGAAGTTGACGATCGACGACACGACGCCCGTGCGGACCTGACCCTTCTGCAGGGTCGTGAGGAAGGTCTGGCGGACCTCGGACTGGGTCTGCTCGAGCCAGGCACGGCGGGACAGGACCACGTTGTTGCGGTTCTTGTCCAGCTCGATGATCTTGGCCTCGAGCTCCTTGCCGACGTACGGCTGGAGGTCGCGGACGCGGCGCATCTCGACGAGGGACGCCGGAAGGAAGCCGCGGAGGCCGATGTCGAGGATGAGACCACCCTTGACGACCTCGATGACGGTACCGGTGACGATGCCGTCTTCTTCCTTGATCTTCTCGATGGTGCCCCACGCGCGCTCGTACTGCGCACGCTTCTTCGAGAGGATCAGGCGGCCTTCCTTGTCCTCCTTCTGGAGAACGAGGGCCTCGATGTTGTCGCCGACGGCGACAACCTCGTGCGGGTCCACATCGTGCTTGATGGAAAGCTCGCGGGACGGGATGACGCCTTCGGTCTTGTAGCCGATGTCGAGCAGGACCTCGTCCCGGTCGACCTTGACGATCACGCCATCCACGATGTCGCCGTCGTTGAAGTACTTGATCGTCTCATCGATTGCGGCGAGGAATTCTTCCTCGGAACCGATGTCGTTGACCGCCACCTGCGGGGTGGTGCGAGTTGCCTCGGTGCTGCTCGTCATGTGGGAAAGGGCTCCGGTACGGACAGAAGTCGTCGGTTAAACCACGCTCCAGGACCCGGTTTCGCCCCGTCGGACACGCACGGCCGTGAACACGGCCGAAATGCAGCGACAAAGGTGAGCGCGACCTGCTCCGTCTGAGTTCACGCAGGCCCGCGGCGCAACTTGCAGCATACGGGCCTGGCCAAGCGCGGTCAACGCGCGGGGTCGCGGGCGCAAGCGGACCCGCTGCGGGCGCCCGGCACTTCCGTCACTGCCGCTTCCCTGTTCGCACCGGTCACGGCAGTATCCGTGAGTGCCCGGGAGTATCCCTGCGTCACTGCGGTCGTTTGCGTTGGCGCGCACGATAACGTACGCCGATCCCGAACAACAGCGCGTGAGGCAAGTCATATGAACGAGCACGAGGCCGCCGTTTTCTCCGCCGGGGTCGCCCGCCGCGACGTGGGGGCTGCGGAGAGCGCGCGCGCCGGACGGTCGTGGTGGGACGCCAACGCCGACGAGTACCAGGCCGACCACGGCGACTTCCTGGGCGACGCCCGGTTCGTGTGGGGACCCGAGGGCCTCGACGAGCAGGATGCGGGCCTGCTGGGCGACGTCGCCGGGCGCACCGTGCTGGAGATCGGCGCGGGGGCGGCGCAGTGTTCACGGAGCCTGCTGGCACGCGGGGCGTCCCCCGTGGCGCTCGACCTCTCCTACCGGCAGTTGCAGCATTCCCGGCGGATCGACCTGGGGCATGCGGTGGCGGTTCCCGCGGTGCAGGCCGACGCGGGCGCGCTGCCTTTCGGCGACAGCGTGTTCGACCTGGCATTCTCGGCGTACGGCGCACTGCCGTTCAGTCCGGCCGGGGCGGGGATCATGCGCGAGGTGTACCGCGTGCTCAAGCCGGGCGGACGGTGGGTGTTTTCGCTGACGCACCCGATCCGCTGGGCGTTTCCGGACGATCCCGGGCCGCGCGGGCTGACGGTGCGCAGCTCGTACTTCGACACGACGCCGTATGTCGAGACGGACGACGAGGGGCAGGCCACGTATGTCGAGCACCATCGCACGCTCGGTATGCGCGTGCGGGAGGTGGCCGGCGCGGGGTTCCGCCTCGTCGACATCGTGGAGCCGGAGTGGCCCGAGGAGTTGACGCAGGTATGGGGCGGATGGAGTCCGACGAGGGGCCGGTTGATCCCGGGGACGGCGATCTTCGTGTGCGTGAAGGACGGCGCCCCCGGCGCCGCCTGATCCGGGGGCTGCGCGCGACCGCGGCGGTGGCCGGGTCGCTCGCCGCGGCGCTGGTGCTGTCCGGGGTGGGCGCACTGACCGCGCTGCGGCTGGAGTACACCGGGGCGCCGGCCGCGGACGCCCGCACCCGGGGCCGGGACGCGCTCTGGCTCGGGCACGCGTGGGTCGACGGCCGCAAGGGCCCGGCGGACGTCGCGGCGCTGGCCGCGCGGCTGCGCGGCACGGGCGTGCGCGACCTCTATGTCCATGCGGGCCCGCTGGAGCACGACGGTTCGCTGCCGCGGGAGCGCTATCCGCAGGCGAGGGCGCTGCTGGACGCGGTCCGCCAGGCCCTGCCCGGTGCGCGCGTGCAGGCGTGGCTCGGGGACGTGGTCGGTCCGAACGCCCTCGACCTGCGCGACGAGGCGGTCCGCGGCCGGGTGGTCGCGTCGGCGCGGTCCGCGATGGACGCCGGGTTCGGCGGCGTGCATTTCGACCTGGAGCCGATCGGCGACGGCAACCGCGACTACCTGGAGGTACTGACCCGGGCCCGGGTGGCGGTGCGCGCGGGCGGCGGGGTGCTGTCGGTGGCGGCGCACCAGATCGAGCCGGCCGGGAACATCGTCGCCATAGCGTCGGCGGCGGGCGCGCGGCGCACGAAGTGGTGGACGCCCGGCTACTTCGGCGACGTGGCGTCGCGGGTGGACCAGATCGCGGTGATGGCCTACGACACGTGGATGCCGACCCGGGGCCTGTTCGGCGGCTATGTGACGCGGCAGACCGAACTCGCGTTGTCCCGCACCCCGTCCGAGGTCGACCTGCTGATCGGGCTGCCGTTCTTCCACGACGACACGATCGGGCACCACGAGGACTCCGAGCAGGTCGCGACGGCGGCCCGGGCGGTCCGGCTGGGCCTCGCCGCGGCGCCGGGCCGGCAGACGTTCGGGGTGGCGCTGTATGTGGACTTCGCCGCGACCGAGGAGGACTGGGCGGCGTACCGGCGCGAGTGGGTCGACGCGGGCTGAGGCCCGGCCGCGGTCTTCGGCTCCGGTCCTTCGGCGCCGGAGGCGGCCGGCTCCGGCGCGGCGCCGGAAACGCGCCCGCTCCCCGCGCGGCAGGACACGCGGGAAGCGGGGAACGGCCGGGCGCTGAAAGGCGATTCGCGCCCGGCCGGGTCGTGCGGAGGTCAGACCGCGGGCGGGGGCGTCTGCGGACGTTCCGGGTAGGCCGTGGCCGGGGTCTTGCCGTTGCTCGACGGGGCGGGCGCCTCGGCGGCGACCTCCGCGGCGGTGGACACCGCCGGAACCCGCGGCAGGACGGTGGTCTCGGCGGCGCGGGACGCCGCGGAGAGCGCGCCGACCGGGACGGGCGCGGACGCGGACGCGGCGGGGGCTGCCGCAGCGGCGTCGCCGCCGCCCGGACCGCCGTCGCCGTCAGCCGGCACGGCCGCCGGCCCGGCACCGCCGGCCGCTTCGCGCTCGCGCTTGCGGCGGCCGAGGAACTCCAGCGCCAGCGAGGCCAGGAAGAGCACGATGCCGATCACGACGAACGCCAAGGGCAGCTTGTCGTGCAGGAGCAGCATCTGCGCCTTCTGCTCCTTGGCGTCCTCGATGAGCTGGTTCGACCACTCGGCCTTCATCTTGACGTTGCCGTCGAACACCACGAGCTTCGCCGGGTTGGCCGGGTCGTCGGGGTTCGGCGTGCGCATTTCCTCTTTGTGCTGCTCTTCGGCGTAGACCGGGGCGCCGGTGACCGGCTCGACCCAGAACTTCCGGACCGTCGTGTACCAGCGCTCCATGCCGGCCGCTTCGACGGTCTCCGGGGTCAGACCGCCGGGGAGCGAGCTGGGCACCGGGACCTTGGTCCAGGGCACGGTCTGCTCGAAGAGGTAGACGGGGAGGCCGTTGAAGTTCTCCGTGCGCACGTAGTTGATGGTGGACGCGGTGTGGGCCTGCGCGTCGTAGTAGTTGTAGCCGCGCTTCTCGGTGAAGAAGGGCCACTTGTACTGGATGCCGGTGTGCGCGACCGGTTTGTTGTCGATGTGCTCCCCGCAGCAGTTCTTCGGGGTCTGGGAGACCGCGTCGAAGGCGTAGCGCTCGGGGATCTGGGTGACGACGTTGCCGGTGCTGTCGACCATCGCCAGGTTCATGTCCCAGACGACGGTCTGTCCGCTGCCCTCGTCGGGGTTGGGACGGACGGTCTGGATGATGGTCGCCTTGGCCTTGCCCTCGCCTTCGGGCGCGCCGAAGAGCGTCGCGTTCTGGGCTTCGAGGACCATGACCTTGTACGCCTTGTCGCCCTTCAGCGCCTTCGCGACGAGCCGCGGAAACGCGTACTCGCGGACCAGCGGAGCGAAGGCCACGAAGAACACTGCAAAGGTCAACAGGACCAAGCTGGACCTACGACGCATCGAGAATTTCCCCTTGCCATGGAACGAGCTGAACGTGCCGGACGGACGGACCGGTCCGGATTGCGATCGTGCTGAGTGGTGCGGGGTGGTGCGGGTGCTGCGGCTGCTGCGGGGTGGGGTGCGGTGGGGGCCGGTGGCGGTCCTCAGGGCTTCGCGGGCACCTGGGTCACCTGGAGCGGCTTGTCGATGGCCTTGGGCTCGGGGACCGCGAAGGTCGTCAAGGCCCAGGTGGCCAAGCCGGCGAGAACCAGGCCGGTGAGGACCGCGGCGAAGGCACGCATCAGAAACTCTCCTTGTGTTCGCTCACGGAGACGGCACGGTAGCAAGGAAGCCGCAAAATAAGAACACGTTTCAGATTTTTGACGGCTTGATTCTGTGGACAGTTGGCGACGGGTTGCTTTCACCCGTCCCCAACTGCGAATTCGTCGATACGGATACTCCCCCGCCGGGACGAGCCCGACGGGGGAGCAGCGAGAACACGTTTCTGTTACTGGCCGGTCACTAGCCGCTCGACTTGGTCGTGGCCGTGCCGGTCTTCGTGGTCGCCTTGGTCGCGGGCGGGGTGGTCGTCGCCGGGACGGCGCGGACGCCGTTGCCGTAGAACTGCATCCACGCCTTGACGGTGGAGACGTACTCGGTGGACTTGTTGTAGCTGTAGATGGCCCGGTCCAGGTCCGCGGGGCGGCTCAGGTCGCGGTCGCCCGCGCACAGGTAGCGGGCGGCGGCGAGGCTGGCGTCGTAGACGTTCTCCGGGTCGGACTTGCCGTCCTTGTTGCCGTCCATGCCGTAGCTCTTCCACGTGCTCGGAATGAACTGCATCGGGCCGACGGCGCGGTCGAACTCGGGGTCGAGGTCGTAGACGCCCTTGTCGGTGTCCCGGATGACGGCGGTGGAGTGGCTGCCGTCGAGGCGCGGGCCGAGGATCGGCGTGACCGCGGTGCCGTTGGCGGTGACCTGGCCGTTGTTGGCGTGCGAGGACTCGACGCGGCCGATGCCGGCGAGGAGCTGCCACGGCAGCTTGCACGCCGGGTCGGCCTTGGCGGTGGTCGCGGCGGCCTGCTGGTAGGCGGCGAGCACGATCTGCGGGATGCCGTTGGACCCGGCGTTGACCGGGGCGGCCGGAGGCGGCGCCGAGGTGCGGGTCGGCGACGCGGAGATGGTGCCGATGACCCCGCTGGGCTGCGGCGAGCCGGCGGAGCCGGGGGCGGCCGCGGGCAGCACCGGCGGCAGCTCCAGGTCGCGCGCGGAGCCGCCGTCGACGGGGGCGCTGTCCTTGGGCGGTTCGGGGTCGGACATGCGCGGGACGTCGGACTGCGGGACGCGCTGCGCGGTCGCCATGGTGAACGGGTTCTGGACGACAGCAGCCCCCGCGAGCAGCAGCGCGGCGACACCGGCGGCAGCCATCCAGGGATTGACGAGCCGCCGCCGCTTCCCGGACGGCTCGCTGCTCTCCTCGGCCTTCGCGGTCTCGTCGCCGTCCCCGCCTTCGCCCGACTCGTCGGGCTTGGCTTCGAGTTCGGCGGGCCGGTTCCCGAGCGATGCGACCCAGGCGTCGAGTTCGTCCTCCTCGCCGTCGGCCTCGGCCTTCCCCTTGCCCACCGGCCGCAGCAGTGCGGTATCGGGATCGGCCGCCGGAGCGGCGGAGACGGGGGCGAGGAGCGCGGTGTCGGGGTCGTCGGCGGGGGGCCGGCCGGCGGCGTCCGATGCGGCAAGCAGGGAGGCCTTGGCCGGTTCGACTGCCGCGTTCGAGCCTTCGGCCGCGTCGGCGCCGGACGCCGCAGCGGCGGAAAGCTCTCCCGGCTCGGCGGATTCGGCTGCCACGCCGACACCTTCACGGTCCGACGACGCCTCCACGGGAGAGTCCTCCGCAGGGGCGGAAGACTCCGCGGCCGGAGCGGCTTCCGCCGGTTCGGCCGCGGGATCCGCGTCGGAGGAGGTTGCCAGGCCGGCGCCTTCACCGTCGTGCGCCTCGTCCGCACCCGTGTCGGAGTCGCCCGCGCCGTCGGCGGCGGTCGCCATAGCGGCGAACTCCTCGGCCGGTTCGACGGACTCGGCGGCCGCACCGGCGGCTTCGCCATCCCGCGCCTCGCTCGCACCCGGGCCTTCGGCCCCGTCGGATTCCTGCGCGGCCGGCTGCTCGTCGGCCGTGTCGGCCGTATCGGCCGTATCGGCCGCCGGAGCCTCGTCCGTCTCCGCCGCGCGCGTCGCGTCGGACTCATCGGGACGGTCCGCGACTTCGCCGGCCCGGGTCTCGGCGTCCGAGTCCGCGGGTCCGCCGCGGCCCTCCGCGTCATCCCCCGCCGCGCGCGGGCGCGGCGGTACCACCGCGACCGTGGTGAGGTTCCGGGCCCAGCCCGGCTTCGTGGTTCCTGTGTGGTGCGGTATCTCGGGATCCCGCGGACCAGGCCCCTGATCGGCCACGTCCACGAACCGCCCCCTTCGCCCGGCTGCCAGGTCCGCCCGCCGCGCCGCGGAAGACGCGGTCGGACGACAGGCGGACACGAACCTACGGCAGGTCGGGCCCCGGCTCTACCCCCTGGCTAGAATTTGTTCTAGTTACGGTGGCTTTGTCGGCAAACCGGCAGCGGGCCGGGCCTCAGTGCCCGGCGTCCTCCCACGTCGCGCCGAAGCCGACCGACACGTCCAGCGGCGCGGACAGCGGGTAAGCCCCCGCCATCTCCTCCCGCACCAGCGCCTCGACCCGCTCCCGCTCCCCCGGCACGACCTCGAGCACGAGTTCGTCGTGCACCTGGAGCAGTATCCGCGACCCGAACCCGCCCGCGCGCAGCGCCTTGTCGACGCCCAGCATCGCGACCTTGACGATGTCCGCCGCCGACCCCTGGATCGGCGCGTTCAGCGCCATCCGCTCGGCCATCTCGCGCCGCTGCCGGTTGTCGCTGGTCAGGTCCGGAAGGTAGCGGCGGCGGCCGAACACCGTCTCCGTGTAGCCGGTCTGCCGCGCCTCCTCGACCACCGTGCGCAGGTAGTCCCGTACGCCGCCGAAGCGTTCGAAGTAGTTCGCCATCAGCTTCCGGGCCTCGTCCGGCGTGATGTCGAGCTGCTGCGACAGGCCGAACGCGGACAGGCCGTAGGCCAGCCCGTACGACATCGCCTTGATCTTCCGCCGCATCTCCGCATCGACCCGGTCGCGCGGCACCGCGAACACCGCCGACGCGACCGTGTTGTGCAGGTCCTCGCCGGACGTGAACGCCGCGATGAGCGCCTCGTCGTCGGACAAGTGCGCCATGATGCGCAGCTCGATCTGGCTGTAGTCGGCCGTCATCAGACCTTCGTAGCCCTCGCCGACCACGAACGAGCGGCGGATCAGGCGGCCTTCGTCGGTGCGGATCGGAATGTTCTGCAGGTTCGGGTCGGACGACGACAGCCGCCCGGTCGCCGCGACGGTCTGGTGGAACGTCGTGTGGATCCGCCCGTCGTCGGTGACGGTCTTGACCAGGCCCTCGACGGTCGTCCGCAGCTTCGTCTGGTCGCGGTGCCGCAGCAGCGCGGCGAGCAGGTCCTGCGCGGGCTCCGGGATGCCCGGCTGGGTGGCGAGCCACGTGAGGGCATCGGCGTCGGTCGTGTAGCCGGTCTTGATCTTCTTGGTCTTCGGCAGGTCGAACTCGCCGAACAGGATCTCCTGCAGCTGCTTGGGCGAGCCGAGGTTGAACTCCCGGCCGACCGCCGTGTGCGCCTGCTCGGTGGCCTGCTTGACCGCCGCACCGAACTGCGTCTCCAGCCGGTCCAGGTACTCGCGGTCCGCGGCGATGCCGAGGCCTTCCATCGCGCACAGCACCCGCATGAGCGGCAATTCCATGTCGCGCAGCAGCTTGAGCTGGCCGAGGCTCTCCAGCCGCTCGTCGAGCGCGTCGGCGAGGTCGACGACCGCGCGGGCGGCGAGCATCAGCGCCTCGCCCTTGGCCGCGGTCTCGTCGTCCTCGGCGCCCGACATGTCCAGCGCCAGCTGCCCGTCGGCGGCCTCGTCGACCTTCAGCTCGCGGTGCAGGAACCGCTGCGTCAGCGTCTCCAGCGCGAACGACCGCTGGCCGGGCAGCACCAGGTAGGCGCCCAGCGCAGTGTCCGACGTCACCCCGTCCAGGTCCCAGCCGTGCGCGCGCAGCGCCAGCATCGGGCCCTTCGCGTCGTGCACCGCCTTCGGCCGCTCCGGGTCGGCCAGCCACGCGGCGAGCGCGGTGTCGTCGGCCTCGTCCAGCACGGTCGGGTCGACGTACGCGGCGGTGCCGTCGCCGGCAGCGAACGCCAGCCCGGTCACCGCACCCGTGCCACGGCCCCAACTGCCTTCCACCGCAACGCCGGTGCGTGCCGCGCCGGACGCGTGCGCAGCCAGCCACGCGGCGACCTCGCCGGTCTCCAGCACGGTCGTGTCGAGCACGAACCCGTCCTCGACCACCGCGGCCTCTTCGGTACTTGCGACGGCGGCGCCCGGGTCGACGGCCCACAGCCGGTCGCGGAAGTTGTCGTTGCGGAACTCCAGGCTGTCCAGCACCCGTTCGACCTCGGGACGGTCGTACGCCACCCGCGCCAGATCCCCCGGCGTCACCTCCAGCGGCACGTCCCGCACCAGTTCGGTCAGCTCCCGGTTGAGCTTCACCGACTCCAGGTGGTCCCGCAGATTCTGCCCCGCCTTGCCCTTGACCTCGTCGGCCCGCTCCACCAGCTCCTGGAACGACCCGAACTCGCGGATCCACTTCGCCGCGGTCTTCTCCCCCACGCCCGGAATCCCCGGCAGGTTGTCCGACGGGTCGCCGCGCAGCGCCGCGAAGTCCGGGTACTGCTGCGGCGTCAGCTGGTACTTCTCCTCCACCGCGGCGGGCGTGAACCGGTGCAGCTTGCTGACGCCCATCATCGGATACAGCACCGTGACGTCCGGCGTGACCAACTGCAGCGAGTCGCGGTCGCCGGTCAGGATGAGGACCTCGAAGCCCTCCTCGGCGGCCTGCGTCGACATTGTCGCGATCACGTCGTCGGCCTCGAAGCCCTCCACCCGCATGGTGCGGATGCCCATCGCCTCCAGGACCTCGACGATGAGTTCGACCTGGCCCTTGAACTCGTCCGGCGTGGCCGACCGGTTGGCCTTGTAGTCCGGGAACCGGTCCGTGCGGAACGACTTGCGCGACACGTCGAACGCCACCCCGAGGTGCGTCGGCGCCTCGTCCCGCAGGACGTTCGCCAGCATCGACGTGAACCCGTACACCGCCTGCGTCGGCTGCCCCGTGGCCGTCGACATCGCGGCCTCCTTCAGCGCGTAGAACGCGCGGTACGCCAACGAGTGCCCGTCGAGCAGGAGCAGCCGGGGCCGGACACCGGACGAGGTGCCGGACGCCGCGCTGGAGGTTACGGAAGCCTGGGGTGCGTCAGTCGAAGCCACCCCCAGATCCTAGGCTGGTAGGCCGACACATCCGGTCATGTCCCTCCCCGCGCGTGGCCGAACACGACCAGCGTGACAGGAGAAACCCATGGCCAGCGGCTCGCCCGTCGATTTCCCCGTACCGGTCGACGAACTCGGAAAGGTCTTCGGCACCGACTTCCCCGTCACCCTCGGCAGCAAGATGGGCATCGTCGTGCACGAGGCCACGCCGCAGCGCCTGGTCGCGACCATGCCGGTGGAAGGCAACATCCAGCCCTACGGGCTGCTGCACGGCGGCGCGTCCTGCGTCCTCGCGGAGACCCTCGGCTCCATCGGCTCCGCGCTCCACGCCGGACCCGACGCCATCGCCGTCGGCATCGAGATCAACGCCACGCACCACCGTTCCGCGACCTCGGGTCTGGTCACCGGCACCGCCACCCCGGTACACCTGGGACGCACACTCGCCACCTACGAGATCGTCATCACCGACGAAGCCGGCAAACGCGTCTGCACCGCACGTCTCAGCTGCATGATCCGCCGCAACGAGTAACCGCCACCGCGGGAGGTTCGGTATGGGATTACGCAAGACGACCGCGATCACCGCCGCCCTGGGTCTCCTCGTGGGCGCGGGCGCCGCCGCCGGAACCGCGGCGGCGCTGTGGCCCGGCGCCGCGAAAGACACCGTCCCCTACGTCTACGAGGGCGACAAAGTCGTCGACTCCGCCCCGGTGAAAAGCGCCTTCCTCGAAGTCCGGGTCACCGCCTACCACTGCGGCCTGGCCTACATCACCGGCACCCACGCCGAGTACTACGCGCACGGCCAACTCTGCCGGGTCGGCGTCCGCCTCGACAACCAGCAGCTCGTCACCGCCAACATCGACAGCCGCATCCAGAAGATCGTCCTGGCCGACGGCACCGAACTGATCCCCGACGACATCCCCATGCAGATCAAACGCCAAGAGCAGGTCCAGCAGATGGGCGCCCGCAACATCGTCGTCCTCAGCTACTGGTTCGACATCCCCGCCGACGCCGTCCCCGTCGCCGTCCGCATCCGCGCCACCCCCGAAGCCCCACCCGCCGAGATACGGCTGCCCAAAGCCACCTGGGACCGCCAATAGCCTCCGCAGGCCACCGCCCGCAACGCGAAGCGGGGTGCCCCGCGGACCGACGCCCGCGGAACACCCCGCCCACCGCCCTCGCTCAGGCCGCGCCCTCACCCAGGTACGCCTCGCGCACCCGCGGATCCGCCAGCAGATCCGACGCCGGACCCGACATCATCACCGAACCCGTCTCGAGCACATACGCGCGATCGGACAACGCCAGCGCCTGCGCCGCGTTCTGCTCGACCAGCAGCACCGTCGTCCCCTGCGCGTTGATCTCCTGAATGATCGCGAAGATCTGCGCCACGATCAGCGGCGCCAGACCCATCGACGGCTCGTCCAGCAGCAGCAGCCGCGGCCGCCCCATCAACGCGCGGCCGATCGCCAGCATCTGCTGCTCGCCGCCCGACAGCGTCCCCGCCAACTGGGTCCGCCGCTCGTGCAGCCTCGGAAACAGCTCGTAGACGCGCTCCAGCTCCGCCTTCGGGACGTCCTTGAACCGGTACGCCCCCATCTGCAGGTTCTCCAGCACCGTCATCGTCGGGAACACCCGCCGCCCCTCGGGGGAATGGCCGATGCCCAGACCCACCACATGGTGCGCCGGGATCCCGTCGATCCGCTCGCCTTCGAACACCACCTCGCCCACCCGCGGCCGCAGCAGCCCCGACACCGTCCGCAACGTGGTCGTCTTGCCGGCACCGTTGGCGCCCAGCAACGTGACGATCTCACCCTCGCGCACCGTCACATCGACGCCCTTGAGCGCCTGGATCGCGCCGTAGAACACCTCCAGGCCGCGCAACTCCAGCAACGCGGTGGTGTCCTGGCTCCCGGCCGCGGACGGCGCGCTGCCCACATCCGGAACCTTCGTCGTGCTCATTCGCCCTCCCCGCGCGCCGCCGGGACGCCGCCTTCCACGGCACCGCCGTCCGCATCGCCGCCGTCCAGAACCTCGTGCGCCATCTCGGCACCGAGATACGCCTCCACGACAGCCCGGTTCCGCTGCACCTCCGACGGAGTCCCCGAAGCGATCACCTTGCCGAAGTTCAACACCGTCACGCGGTCCGCCACCGACATCACCAACCGCATGTCGTGCTCGATCAGCAGCACGCTGATCCCCAGCTCGCGGTTGATGTGCTTGATCAGCTCCGCCAGTTCGAGCTTCTCCGTCGGGTTCGTACCCGCCGCCGGCTCGTCCAGCAACAGCACCTGCGGATCGGTGGCCAACGCCCGCGCAATCTCCAGCCGCCGCTGCTCGCCATAACTCAACGACGCGGCAAGCTCATTCAGCTTGTCCGCCATACCGACGAAGTCCAGCAGCTCGTGCGCGCGCCGATCGCTCTCCCGCTCGTACCGCCGAGCGTGCGGCAACCCGAACATGATCCCCAGCGGCCCCGACTTCTGCCGGGTCTCCGCGGCGATCTTCACGTTCTCCAACGCCGTCAGCGCCCCGAACAACCGAATGTTCTGGAACGTCCGCGCCATACCCAGCCGGTTGACCACATGCGTCTTGCGGCCCAGCAGCGGATGCTGCGCCCCGTCCGGATCGGTCAGCGTGATGCTGCCTTCCTGCGGGACGTACACACCCGTCAGCGAGTTGAACAGCGACGTCTTCCCGGCCCCGTTCGGGCCGATCACCGCGAGGATCTCCCCACGGCGCAACGTCAGTTCCACATCCGACAGGCACACCAGGCCACCGAAGCGCAACGTCAGGCCGCTGACGCTCACCACGGTGTCCGCGGCCGTCTTCCCCGCCGCCTCCGCCATCGCGGCACTCATGCGATCCTCCCGCCCACCGGCTCGGACATCGCGTCGGCGTCCCCGATGCCTTCCTTCGCCATGATCAACTCACGCTTGCGCCGACGCGACGGAATAAGGCCCTGCGGGCGGTAGATCATCATGATCACCAGCAGCGCACCCAAGTACATGAACCGGTCCTTCGGGTCCACATAGTCCTTGAGGAACTGCGGCAGCCACGCCAGGAACGCCGTCCCCAGAATGACGCCCCACAGCGAACCCATGCCGCCGAAAATCACGTACGCGAGCACCAGAACCGAGTACATGAGAATGAACGACTCCGGCGAGAACGACCCGATCTTCGACGCGTACACGACACCCGCGATACCCGACGTCGACGCACCGATGGCAAACGCCATCAGCTTGTACTTCACCGTGTTCACGCCGTTCGCCGCCGCCGCGACCTCGTCCTCCCGGATCGCCGTCCACGCCCGGCCCACCCGCGAATGCTCCAACCGCCGGAACAGGAAGATCAACAACCCGCCCAGCACCAGGATCAGCCACCAGTACTGCTTCGGACTCAGACCCGAATCACCCCACGTGTACGACCAGAACCCCAAGTCCAGCTTGAACGGCGGCACACCGATCACCCCGCGCGGACCGTTCGTGAAATCCTCGCGGTTCTTCGCCACCAGATAGATGATCTCGTGGAACCCCAGCGTCACGATCGCCAGATAGTCACCACGCAGACGCAGCGTCGGCGCACCCAGCAACAGCCCCGCCAGCAGACACGTGAGCATCGCCACCGGAATCACCAGGAACGGCGTCAGCTTCACCGGCGGATCCACCGGCAGCGAACCCGTCCAATACGCCGAGCTGTACGCACCCACCGCGAAGAACGCGATGAACCCCAGGTCCAGCAGACCCGCCCAACCGACCACCACGTTCAAACCCACGGCCAGCAGCACATAGATCGCGATCTCACCGACCAGGATCTGCTGCCAGTACGTCGCCAGGAACTCCGGAAGCAGCACCAGCACCAGCGCACCCGCAGCCAGCAACGGCCACTTCACCGCAGGCCGCGCCACCCCCGACCGCACCGCCGAACCCGCCTGCTTCTGCCGTGCCCCGACCGCCTCCAGCGCGGGCCGCGCCCGCTCCCGCAACGGCGCCCCGAACTCCATGAACGCCCAGACCGCGGTCATCAGCACGAGCCACGTCAGCGTCGGCAGCGGGTCCTCGTACAACTGCTTCAACGCGAAGAACACATCGTCGACACTGCCCTGTTCGCCGAACATCAGCGTCAACACGATCCCGGCGAACAGCAGTCCGCCCAGACGCGTCCACCGTGCGTTCTGATACCACTTCGGCGTACGCAGCGCCGCAATCCGCCGCGCCGTCTCCGACCGGGCCGGCGCTTCAACCGTCGTCCCGCTCATGCGGACCTCCCCAGGCGCTCACCCAGAATGCCCGTCGGCCGGAACATCAGCACCAGCACCAGCGCGGCGAACGCACTCACATACCGCCACTCTTCCCCGAGCTGCCAACTCGAAAAGCTCTCCACGATCCCCAGCAGCATCCCGCCGATCATCGCCCCGCGGATGTTGCCGATCCCGCCGACCACCGCCGCCGCGAACGCCGTGATACCCGGCGCGAAGCCCATCGTGAACACCACCTGCGAGTTCATCCCGAACAGGAATCCCGCGACCCCGCCCATGAACCCGCCGACCAGGAACGTCCGCGACACCACCCGGTCGATGTCCACACCCATCAGGCTCGCCGTCTCGGCGTCCTGCGCCACCGCCCGGATCCCCGCACCCATCTTCGTGCGGTTCACCAGAAGGTCCAGCGCCAGCATCATGGCCACCGCGGTACCCAGGATCAGCAGCTGAAGCACCGTCACCTGCGCGCCGAAGACCGAGAACACCTTCTTGTTCCGGAAGAGTTCCGGCATCGACTTCGAGTCGTGGCCGAACATCTTCCCGGCCAGGTTCTGCAAGAAGAACGACGCGCCGATCGCACTGATCAGGAACGCCAGCCGCGGCGCGTTCCGCCGCCTCAGCGGCCGGTACGCCACCTTCTCCAACGCGAACGCCGTGCCCGCCCCCGCCGAAGCGGCCGCCAGCATGCCCACCGCGACCAGCAGCACCGACATCGCCGCCGACGGATGGGAGGCGTCGATGCCGGTCAGCACCAGCAGCGACGCGAACGCGCCCATCATGAACACCTCGCTGTGCGCGAAGTTGATGAGCTGAAGTACGCCGTACACCAACGTGTACCCGATCGCGATCACGGCGTACAAAGCGCCGAGTGCGATCCCTGGGATCAGATAGTCCCAGAACTCAGAACTGATCATTGCGAAGGCTTCCTGAGACGGGAGAGTCGATCGGACTCCACAACCCGGCACAAACGGCGCGGGGCCCGGACCCGGCGGTTCCGGACCCGAGCCCCGCATCCACGGACGAAGATTCGGCTGCTAAGCCGACGTCAGCTCTTGGCCAACTGCTCGATGTTGCCTTCGTACTCGATCTTCCCGGACTTCACCTGGTACAGGTAGATGCCCGCGCCCGCGAACTCGCCCTTCTCGTCGAACTTGAAGGTCTTCGTCAGACCCTTGTACTCCGCCGTCTTGAGCTTGCCGAGCATCAGCTCGCGGGTGATCTTCGTGCCCGCCGCGTCCAGGCCCTTGATCTGCTCGATGACCATGTTCGTCAGGTCGAACGACTCCGCCGAGTAGGTGCTCGGCGCCGTGTTGAACGCCTTCGTGTAGTCGGCGGTGAACTGCTTCGTCGCCGCCTCCACGTTCGCGTCCGTGCACGGGCAGGTCAGGTACCAGTTGTTCGAGGCGTCGCCCGCCAGCTCGATGAACTTCGGGTCGTTGGTGCCGTCACCCGAGATCATCGGTATGGAGACGCCCTGCTCCTTCAGCTTCTTCGCGAACGGCGCGGCGTCCTGGTAGTAGCCGGCGTAAACCATGCCGTCCACACCGGCGTTCTTCACCTTCGTCGCCGCCGACGTGTAGTCCGGGGTGCCCTTCGGCACCGACTCCGTGACCACCTCGACGCCGGCCTTCTTCAGTTCGGTGGCCGCCACACCGCCCAAGCCCACGCCGTACTCCGACTTGTCGTCGATGACGAGGACCTTCTTCAGCTTCAGCTTCTGCGCGTAGTAGGTGGCCATGCCGCCGCCCTGCGCGAAGTCGTTCGGCACACCGCGCAGCAGCGACGTGAAGCCGTTCGACGGGTCGGTGAGCGCCGGGTTCGTCGCGGACGGCGAGACCGTCGCGAGCTTCGCCGCCGCGTACAGCTTGCCGGACGCCTTGGTCGGTCCGGAGAACGCGGGGCCGACGACCGCGAGGACCTTGCTGTTGTCGATCAGCTTCTGGGCAGCCGCAGGCGACTTGCTCTCCGAAGCCTCGTCGTCGGACTTCTCCAACTTGAGCTTGAACGGGAGCTTGCCCGAGGCGTTGGCCTGGTCGACGGCCAGCTTCGCACCGTTGTACTCGTTGATGCCCAGCTGGGCGTTCTCGCCCGAAAGACCCGCCTGGAAACCGATGGTGTACGTCTTGCCGTCGTCGCCGTCATCGCTGCTACAGGCACTAAGCACAAGTGCCGATGCCACGACTGGCAGCGCGATTTTGATCATGCTTCGCTTCAGCACAGCCCAACCCCTTGAGTGTGATGCCTGAAAAGCAGTGAAAAACGCTGTCCCGATCCCGCGCGTTGCTGCACGGGTGCGCCGAAATGTAGCCCTCGCGAGTCACGGCGCAGAAGTCCACGTCATGAGATGTGATGCGCCCGTAATCAAACCTGCGGGACGGGTTCCCGAAACCTCAGAGGAACCTCAGATCGCCCACGAAACCGGCACGGATCTGCTAAGCACGACAAAACCGCCCCGATACGGTCGTATCGGGGCGGCCTAATGGGGTCTACGCGCGAAAAGCGGGGCCTATTCGCCCACATCGCCCCCGCTGACCACGGCTTCGGCCACCGCCTGCATGGACAGCCGGCGGTCCATCGAGGTCTTCTGAATCCACCGGAAAGCCTCGGGTTCGGACAGCCCGTACCGCTCCTGGAGCACCGACTTGGCCCGATCGACCAGCTTCCGGGTCTCCAGACGCTGCGTCAGCCCCTGGACCTCGCGCTCCAACGCGGCAAGTTCGGTAAACCTCGAAACGGCCATCTCGATTGCCGGAACGAGGTCACCCTTGGTAAACGGCTTCACCAGGTATGCCATCGCCCCGGCATCCCGGGCCCGCTCCACCAATTCCCGCTGCGAAAAGGCGGTCAGCATCAGCACCGGCGCCAACCGGGCCCCGGCGATCTGCTCGGCGGCGGAGATCCCGTCCAGGATCGGCATCTTCACGTCCAGAATGACCAGATCCGGTTGATGCTCCTCGACCAACCGCACCGCCGTCGCCCCGTCCCCGGCCTCGCCGACGACCCGGTAGCCCTCCTCCTCCAGCATCTCCTTCAGATCCAGCCGGATCAGCGCCTCGTCCTCCGCGATCACGACACGGATGACCGAGGACTCCTGCGACTGCGCGGCTGACGTCACGGCACTCCTACGTTGGGGCGATACCTGCATGCATGAGAGTATCTAGAGCGTGTAAGTTTGAGATGCGCAGGGTGCACGCTAACCTTGCTTTCTAAGGCACGTCCCGGTAGACCAACGGCAGAGTCGATACTCTCAAACAGTATTCAGTGTGGGTTCGAATCCCACCCGGGACACTTTCCTTCGATTCGAAGGCGCTGGGCGTTGGCCAACTGGGCCATCCGGGTGATCTCGCGGGGTTTTCCCGACATCGCCGTGGCGATGACGCATCGTCGAATGCATGTACGACATCGCGAAACGTCGCCACGCCTTCGCCCTCTTGGCGCAAGGCCGCAGCATGCTCTCCGTGAGTCGCGAACTCGGCGTCGCCCACGCCACTATCCGCTACTGGCGCGCACATCCGGAGCCGAAGCGACCACCCGGCTGCATCCGCTGCCAGGACTTCCCTGAACTTCCCGATCAGCCCGACCGCTATGCCTACCTCCTCGGCCTCTATCTGGGCGACGGCTGTATCAGCAGCTACCGCCGCGGCGTCCACGGCCTGCGGATCGCCTGCGGCGACACCTGGCCCGGCCTCATGGACGAGTGCGAGGCCGCAATGTACGCGGTCCGGCCGGAGGGCCACGTGTTCCGCGTCCCGCAACAGGGCTGCCACTCTGTGACCTCGCTGTGGAAGCACTGGCCGTGCCTCTTCCCCCAGCACGGCCCCGGACCGAAACACCACCGGAAGATCGAACTCGCCGACTGGCAGGAGGAGATCGTCGACGATCACCGGTGGCCGCTGGTCCGCGGCCTCATCCACTCCGACGGCTCGCGGTTCACCAACTGGACCACCCGCACCGTCGCCGGCCAGACCAAGCGCTACGAGTACCCGCGCTACATGTTCACCAACGCCTCCACCGACATCATGGGGATCATGACCACCGCACTCGACTCACTCGGCGTTGAGTGGCGGCGCACCAACGAGCGAAACATCTCCATAGCCCGCCGCGCCTCCGTCGCCCTCATGGACCGCCACGTCGGCCCCAAGTACTGACCGTCCGCAAAACCGCCGGGCCCCGAGACCGAAGTCTCGGGGCCCGGCGGTGTGTTCACGTCATCGGGGCGCTCACTTGCCGAGCATTTCTCCTATGTGGTGCACCCGGATCATGTTGGTCGACCCCGGCACACCCGGCGGGGAGCCGGCCGTGATGATGACCACGTCGCCGGGGCGGCAGCGGCCGATCTCCAGGAGGGCGGCGTCGACCTGGCGGACCATCTCGTCGGTGTGCTCGCAGAGTTCGCCGAGGAAGGTCTCCACGCCCCAGGTCAGCGACAGCTGGCTGCGGACCGACGGCTCCGGGGTGAAGGCCAGGGTCGGGATCATCGGCCGGTAGCGGGAGAGCCGCCGGGCGGTGTCGCCGGACTGGGTGAAGGCGACGAGGTACTTGGCGCCGAGGCGCTCGCCGATCTCGGCGGCGGCGGAGGCGATGACGCCGCCCTGGGTGCGCGGCTCGGGGAGGCTGCGGAG
The DNA here is from genome assembly GCF_049534875.1 of Uniformispora flossi. NCBI lineage: Bacteria > Bacillati > Actinomycetota > Actinomycetes > Kitasatosporales > Streptomycetaceae > Uniformispora > Uniformispora flossi. Next base: position 192,287 of record NZ_JBMULZ010000008.1, on the reverse strand, counting down.
TTCTTCCTTGAGGGCGGAGGACTCCTCGGCGGCGGTGATGATCCGCGCCATCGTCTTGACGGTCTCGATCGGGTACTTGCCGACCGAGGTCTCGCCGGAGAGCATCACGGCGTCGGTGCCGTCGAGCACCGCGTTGGCGACGTCGGAGGCCTCGGCGCGGGTGGGCCGCGAGGCGCTGATCATCGAGTCGAGCATCTGGGTGGCGACGATGACCGGCTTGGCGTTGGCCCGCGCGAGGGTGATGCAGCGCTTCTGGACGAGCGGGACCTGTTCGAGGGGCATTTCGACGCCGAGGTCGCCGCGGGCGACCATGATGGCGTCGAAGGCTTCGACGATGCCTTCGAGGTTGGCGACGGCCTGCGGCTTCTCGATCTTGGCGATGACCGGGACGTGGTAGCCGATCTCGTCCATGATGCGGTGGACTTCTTCGATGTCCGCGGCGCTGCGGACGAAGGAGAGCGCGATGAGGTCGCAGCGCAGGCGGAGTGCCCAGCGGAGGTCTTCCATGTCCTTGTCGGACAGTGCGGGGACGCTGACGGCCACGCCGGGGAGGTTGAGCCCCTTGTGGTCGGAGACCATGCCGCCTTCGATGACCATGGTGTGGACGCGGGGTCCTTCGACGTCGGTCACTTCGAGGGTGACGCGGCCGTCGTCGACGAGGATGCGCTCGCCCTTGGCGACGTCGCCGGGGAGGCCCTTGTAGGTGGTGGAGACCTCGTTGCGGTCGCCGGGGACCTCGTCGGTGGTGATGGTGAATTCGTCGCCGCGTTCGAGGAGGACGGGGCCTTCGGCGAAGTTCCCGAGCCGGATCTTGGGGCCTTGGAGGTCCATGAGGATGCCGACGCTGCGGCCGGACTCGTCGGAGGCCTTGCGCACCCGGTGGTAGCGCTCCTCGTGTTCGGCGTAGGAGCCGTGGCTGAGGTTGAAGCGGGCTACGTCCATGCCTGCGTCCACGAGCGTGCGGATCTGCTCGTAGCTGTTGGTCGCTGGGCCCAGGGTGCAGACAATCTTCGCTCGACGCATGGGTCAACCCTAATTCCTACCGGAAAGTAACGAGTCAGCGGTGTCCGGTTTGCCGCTAAAGGTTCGTCAACATTCTGTTGAACATTACGGGAACCGCGCACGGACAAGGCCCCCGTGCCGTGAATAACGACACAGGGGCCCTGGTTGGTTCTGCGGTCCGCGCGCCCGGCCGGGGTTCCGGGGGCGCACGGTGGTGAGGGTGGGTGGCGAGGCGAGCGGGACGGCGCGCCGGAGGGAGGGCTGCGCCGGGCGGCGGGCGGGGCCCGCAAGAGGCCCCGCCCGCCGAGATCCGGTCAGACCAGCAGTTGCCGGTCGGTCGGCTTGATCGGCCGGGGCAGGTTGGTGCTGCCGGTGAGCCAGGCGTCGACCTCGGCCGCGCAGGAGCGGCCTTCGGCGATGGCCCAGACGATGAGCGACTGGCCGCGGCCGGCGTCGCCGGCCGCGAAGACGCCGCCGACGTTGGTGGCGTAGGCGCCGTCGCGGGCGATGTTGCCGCGCTCGTCGAGGGCGAGGCCGAGCTGTTCGACGAGGCCGTTGGCCCGGTCGGTGCCGACGAAGCCCATGGCGAGGAAGACGTAGTCGGCGGGGATTTCGCGTTCGGTCCCCTCGACCGGCTGGAACCGGCCGTCGACCATTTCGACGTCGACGATGCGCAGCGCGCGGACCCGGCCGTCTTCGCCGCCGGCGAATTCGAGGGTGTTGACGGCGTAGACGCGCTCGCCGCCTTCCTCGTGGGCGCTGGCGACGCGGTAGGTCATCGGGTACGTCGGCCACGGCTGGCTGTCCGGGCGCTCCTCCGGCGGCCGGGGCATGATCTCCAGCTGGGTGACCGAGGCGGCGCCTTGGCGGTGTGCGGTGCCGAGGCAGTCCGCGCCGGTGTCGCCGCCGCCGATGATGACGACGTGCTTGCCCTGCACGTCGATGGGCGAGGTGACGAGGTCGCCTTCCTGCACCTTGTTGGCGTAGGGCAGGTATTCCATGGCCTGGTGGATGCCGCCGAGTTCGCGGCCGGGGGCGGGCAGGTCGCGCCAGGCGGTGGCGCCCGCGGCGACGACGACGGCGTCGTAGCGGTTGCGGAGCTTGGCGGCGTCGACGTCGGTGCCGATCTGCATGCCGGTGTAGAACTTGGTGCCTTCCGCGCGCATCTGTTCGATGCGGCGGTTGATGTGGCGCTTCTCCATCTTGAACTCGGGGATGCCGTAGCGGAGCAGCCCGCCGATGCGGTCGGCGCGTTCGTAGACGGCGACGGTGTGGCCGGCGCGGGTGAGCTGCTGGGCGGCGGCGAGGCCGGCGGGGCCGGAGCCGATGACGGCGACGGTCTTGCCGGAGAGTCGCTCGGGCGGCTGGGGGGCGACGTTGCCGTCGTCCCAGGCCCGGTCGATGATCGACACCTCGACGTTCTTGATGGTGACGGCGGGCTGGTTGATGCCGAGCACGCACGCGGCTTCGCACGGGGCCGGGCAGAGGCGCCCGGTGAACTCGGGGAAGTTGTTGGTGGCGTGGAGGCGTTCGGCGGCGCCCTTCCAGTCTTCGCGCCAGGTCAGGTCGTTCCACTCGGGGATGAGGTTCCCGAGGGGGCAGCCGTTGTGGCAGAAGGGGATGCCGCAGTCCATGCAGCGGCCGGCCTGCTTGGTGATGATCGGGAGCAGGGTGCGCTCCTCGTACACCTCCTTCCAGTCGCGGAGGCGGACGTCGACGGGGCGACGGACGCCGTGCTGCTGGGGGGTGGTGAGGAATCCCTTCGGGTCAGCCATGTGCCGCCTCCATCATCTTCTGGACGGTCTCGGACTCGGTGAGTCCGGCCTGCTCGGCGGCGTCCTTGGCGGCGAGCACTGCCTTGTAGTCCCTCGGCATGATCTTGCCGAAGCGCCGGGACGACGTGTCCCAGTCGGCGAGGAGGGCTTCCGCGACGGCGGATCCGGTCTCCTCGTGGTGGCGCCGCACGACGTCGTGCAGCGTGAGCCGGTCGGTGTCGTCGAGTTCTTCGATGCCGGCGAGTTCGGTGTTGACGTTGGCCGGGTCGAGGTCGAGGAGGTAGGCGACGCCGCCGGACATGCCGGCCGCGAAGTTGCGTCCGGTGGGGCCGAGGACGACGGCCGTGCCGCCGGTCATGTACTCGCAGCCGTGGTCGCCGACGCCTTCGGAGACGACGGTGGCGCCGGAGTTGCGGACGCAGAAGCGTTCGCCGACTCGGCCGCGGAGGAGTATTTCGCCGCCGGTGGCGCCGTAGGCGATGGTGTTGCCGGCGATGACGTTGTCCTCGGCGGCGAACGTGGCGGTGCGGGCGGGGCGGACGATGATGCGGCCGCCGGAGAGGCCCTTGCCGACGTAGTCGTTGCCGTCGCCTTCGAGGCGCAGGGTGATGCCGCGCGGGACGAAGGCGCCGAAGGACTGGCCTGCGGAGCCGGTGAGGGTGATGTCGATGGTGTCGTCGGGGAGGCCGGCGCCGCGGTACCGCTTGGTGACCTCGTGGCCGAGCATCGTGCCGACGGTGCGGTTGATGTTCTGCACGGGGAGTTGGATGCGGACGGGTTCGCCGTTGTCGAGGGCGTCGGCGGCCAGTTCGATGAGCTGGTTGTCGAGTGCCTTGGCGAGTCCGTGGTCCTGGGCGGTGGTGCGGTGCAGGGCCGCGCCCTCGGGGAGCGCCGGGACGTGGAAGAGCGGGGCCAGGTCGAGGCCGGCGGCCTTCCAGTGGTCGACGGCGGCGGTGGTGTCGAGGAGTTCGGCGTGTCCGATGGCCTCGTCGAGGCTGCGGAAGCCGAGGGCGGCGAGGTGTTCGCGGACTTCTTCGGCGATGAACTCGAAGAAGTTGACGACGAATTCGGCCTTGCCGGAGAACCGGGAGCGCAGCTCGGGGTTCTGGGTGGCGACGCCGACCGGGCAGGTGTCGAGGTGGCAGACGCGCATCATGATGCAGCCGGACACGACGAGCGGTGCGGTGGCGAAGCCGTATTCCTCGGCGCCGAGGAGGGCGGCGACGACGACGTCGCGGCCGGTCTTGAGCTGGCCGTCGGTCTGCACGACGATGCGGTCGCGCAGGCCGTTGAGCAGCAGGGTCTGCTGGGTTTCGGCGAGGCCGAGTTCCCAGGGGCCGCCGGCGTGCTTGAGGGAGGTCAGCGGGGAGGCGCCGGTGCCGCCGTCGTGGCCGGAGATGAGGACGACGTCGGCGTGGGCCTTGCTGACGCCCGCCGCGACCGTTCCGACGCCGACCTCGGCGACGAGCTTCACGTGGATGCGCGCCTGGGGGTTGGCGTTCTTGAGGTCGTGGATGAGCTGGGCGAGGTCTTCGATCGAGTAGATGTCGTGGTGCGGGGGCGGCGAGATGAGGCCGACGCCGGGGGTGGAGTGCCGGGTCTTGGCGACCCACGGGTAGACCTTGTGGCCGGGCAGCTGGCCGCCTTCGCCGGGCTTGGCGCCCTGGGCCATCTTGATCTGGATGTCGTCGGCGTTGACGAGGTACTCGGAGGTGACGCCGAAGCGGCCGGATGCGACCTGCTTGATCGCCGAGCGGCGGGCGGGGTCGTGGAGGCGCTCGGGGTCTTCGCCGCCTTCGCCGGTGTTGGACTTGCCGCCGAGCTGGTTCATCGCGATGGCGAGGGTCTGGTGGGCTTCCATGGAGATGGAGCCGTAGGACATGGCGCCGGTGGAGAACCGCTTGACGATCTCGCTGACGGGTTCGACCTCGTCGATGGAGATGGGGGTGCGGGCGTCCTTGAACGTGAAGAGGCCGCGGAGCGTCATGAGGCGTTCGGACTGCTCGTCGACGCGCTGCGTGTACTTCTTGAAGATGTCGTAGCGGCGTGTGCGGGTGGAGTGCTGGAGGCGGAAGACCGTCTCGGGGTCGAACAGGTGCGGTTCGCCTTCGCGGCGCCACTGGTATTCGCCGCCGATTTCGAGGCGGCGGTGCGACGGGGCGATGCCGCTGGGCGGGTAGGCCTTGGCGTGCCGCTGGGCGACCTCGCGGGCGATGACGCCGAGGTCGACGCCGCCGAGCTTGCTGGTCGTGCCGGTGAAGTACTCGGCGACGACGCTGTCGGAGAGGCCGATCGCTTCGAAGACCTGCGCGCCGCGGTACGACGAGACGGTGGAGATGCCCATCTTGGACATGACCTTCAGGACGCCCTTGCCGAGCGCCTTGATGAGGTTCGCGATGGCCTTCTCGGCGGCGATGTCCTGGAGGAACACGCCTTCGCGGACCAGGTCTTCGACGGATTCCATGGCGAGGTACGGGTTGACGCCCGCGGCACCGTAGCCGATGAGCAGCGCGATGTGGTGGACCTCGCGCACGTCGCCGGCCTCGACGATGAGGCCGACCTTGGTGCGGGTCTTGGTGCGGATCAGGTGGTGGTGCACGGCGCTGGTGAGCAGCAGCGACGGGATCGGCGCGTGCTCGGCGTCGGAGTGCCGGTCGGACAGCACGATGATGCGGGCGCCGTCGGCGATGGCGGTGGTGGCTTCGGCGCGGATCTCTTCGAGGCGCTTGGCGAGCGCGTCGCCGCCGCCGTCGACCGGGTAGAGGCCGGAGATGGTGACGGCCTTGAGGCCGGGCTGGTCGCCGTCGGCGTTGATGTGGATGAGCTTGGCCAGCTCGTCGTTGTCGATGACGGGGAACGGCAGGACGACGTTGCGGCAGGCGGCCGGGGTCGGGTCGAGGAGGTTGCCCTCCGGGCCGACGAAGCTGCCGAGGGAGGTGACGAGTTCTTCCCGGATGGCGTCCAGCGGCGGGTTGGTGACCTGCGCGAACAGCTGCACGAAGTAGTCGAAGAGCAGGCGGGGCTTCTCGGACAGCGCGGCGATGGGGCTGTCGGTGCCCATGGAGCCGAGGGGTTCGCCGCCCATGCGGGCCATCGGGGCGAGGATGACGCGGAGTTCTTCCTCGGTGTAGCCGAAGGTCTGCTGGCGGCGGGTGACGGACGCGTGGGTGTGCACGACGTGTTCGCGCTCGGGCAGGTCGCCGAGGTTGATGAGGCCGGCGTGCAGCCAGTCGCCGTAGGGGTGTTCGGCGGCGAGCGCGGACTTGAGCTCGTCGTCCTCGACGATGCGGTGCGTGGCGGTGTCGACGAGGAACATGCGGCCGGGCTGGAGGCGGCCCTTGCGGACGATCTTCGCCGGGTCGATGTCGAGGACGCCGACCTCGGAGGACAGCACGACGAGGCCGTCGTCGGTCACCCAGTAGCGCGACGGGCGCAGGCCGTTGCGGTCGAGGACCGCGCCGATCTGGGTGCCGTCGGTGAAGGTGACGCACGCGGGTCCGTCCCAGGGCTCCATGACGGTGCCGTGGAAGCGGTAGAAGTCGCGGCGGGCGGGGTCCATGGAGGCGTGGTTCTCCCAGGCCTCCGGGATCATCATGAGGACCGCGTGCGGGAGGCTGCGGCCGCCGAGGTGGACGAGTTCGAGGACCTCGTCGAAGGACGCCGAGTCGGACGCGCCGGGGGTGCAGATCGGGAACAGCCGGGACAGGTCGCCGGGGATGAGGTCGGTGGCGAGCATCGACTCGCGCGCGGCCATCCAGTTGCGGTTGCCCATGACGGTGTTGATCTCGCCGTTGTGGGCGATGAACCGGTACGGGTGGGCGAGCGGCCAGGCCGGGAACGTGTTGGTGGAGAACCGCGAGTGGACGAGGCCGATCGCGGACGCGAAGCGCCGGTCGGACAGGTCGGGGAAGAACGGCTCCAGCTGGCCGGTGGTCAGCATGCCCTTGTAGACGAGGGTCCGGGCGGAGAGGGAGGCGAAGTAGACCTCGACCTCGCGCTCGGCGCGCTTGCGCAGGCAGAAGGCCAGGCGGTCCAGCTCGATGCCGGACCGGGTGCCGGTGGCGTCGGCGACGAAGACCTGGGCGAATCGCGGCATCGTGGCGCGGGCGGTGGCGCCGACCAGCTCGGGGGTGGTCGGGACGTCGCGCCAGCCGAGGACCTTGAGGCCTTCTTCGGCGGCGATGCGCTCGATGGACGACTTGGCGCGGCCCGCGTGGACGTCGTCGTTCGGCAGGAAGGCGAGGCCGGCCGCGTAGGAGCCGTGCGCGGGCAGGTCGATGCCGGAGACGGCGCGGAAGAACGCGTCCGGGATCTGGGTGAGGATGCCGGCGCCGTCGCCGGTGTCCGGTTCGGCGCCGGTGGCGCCGCGGTGCTCCATGTTGCGCAGCACGGTGAGGGCCTGCTGGACGATGTCGTGGCTGGGCTCGCCGGTGAGCGTCGCGACGAAACCGACACCGCAGGCGTCGTGCTCGTTCTTCGGGTCGTACAGGCCCTGGGCCGCGGGAATGGCGGAGAAGAGAGGGCCGCGGGGGGTGGCAGAAGCAGGAAGCATGGGCGCTCCCGTCGTCGTCGTGGCGTGTGGTGCGCAACAGGGACGACGTTGGCCCTCTGCGATTTCGTGCAGGTTACACGATCAGTTGTGGCATCCGGAACACAAGACACCGTTGTCTCGGAATTCGGACACCTTGGGTGGATCCGTGGGGGATCCGGGGTCGTTCCGGGGGCCGGTGTCCGACCGGTTGCCACCGCCGCCTCCGCGCCCAGGGCTCATTCCCGGCGACCCGTTCACCGAAACGGTCGCGCTTCGTGCCGAAGGTGATCGTTTTCGGTCGCGGGTCGGCGCGTGCCGGTGACGGCGGTGTTACGGATGTCTCACAAGCGGCCGAAGCCCGTCGCGAACGGGCGGGGCGGCAGGCCGGGCCCGGCGGAAATCAGCCGAGGCCCTGCCCGATCGCCATGCCGAGGAGGTAGGTGAGGCCGCCCGCCGCGGCACCGAGGAGGAGCTGGCGCAGGCCGCCGAACCACCACGGCCGGGCGGTGACCTTCGACACGACGGCGCCCGCGACGAACAGGCCGATGCCGGTGAGGATCAGCGCGGGCCACAGCGCGGTCGCGCCGAGCAGGTAGGGCAGCAGGGGCAGCAGCGCGCCGACGGCGAAGAAGAGGAACGAGGATCCGGCGGCCACCCAGGGCGACGGCAGGTCGTGCGGGTCGACGCCGAGTTCTTCGCGCGCGTGGACTTCGAGGGCGAGTTCCGGGTCGCGGGAGAGCTGGCGGGCGACCTCGAAGGCGAGGTCCTCGTCGAGGCCGCGGGCGACGTAGATCTCGGCGAGTTCGCGCATCTCCGCCTCGGGTGCGCGGACGAGCTCGCGGCGCTCGACCTCCACCTCGGCCTTGGCCAGCTCGGACTGCGACGCGACCGAGGTGTACTCCCCCGCGGCCATCGAGAACGCGCCGCCGGCCAGGCCGGCGAGGCCGGTGATGGCGATCGTCTTCGCGGTGGCGTCGCTGCCCGCGACGCCCGCGATCAGCGCGAAGTTGGAGACCAGGCCGTCCATCGCCCCGAACACCGCGGGCCGCAGCCAGCCGCCCGCGATGTCGCGGTGGGTGTGGTCGATCTCCGGTTCGGAGACTGCTCCGACGCCGGCCTCGGAGGCTGCCCCGGGGTCGTCGGCAAGCGGTTCCGGCGCCTCGGAGCGTGCGTCTATCTCGCCGATGCTCGTCAACGTCGGGCCCTTCCTCAGCGGTGTGGTCCCTTGACGCTACCGTGCCGCAGGGCACCCCCACCAGCAAGGGAAGGCTGCCCAAACGCCCAGGTCAGAGCACTGCGACCCAGACTTTGACCAAGTCAAATGAGACCGCCCCCGGCAACGCCCGAGGGTGGCCCCACCACCCCCACCCCCGCAACCGAGCCTGTGGACAGGCCGTCAGGCCTTGTTGTTCCGCGCGGTCTTCCCGCCACCGGCCTTGGCGTCTTCCCCGGCCGGGTCTTCCGACTCGGGCTCGTCGACACCCTCGTCGACGGCCTTGGCCTCAGGCTTGTCCACAGCCTTGCCCTCGGCTTTGTCCTCGGTCTTGTTCTCGGCCTTGTTCTCGGCCTTGTTCTCGGCCTTGTCGTCCGCCTTCTCCAGCACCACCGGAGCCGCGTCCTCTTCGTCCTCCGGGTACACCCGCGTCCCGCGGAGCGTCTCCGGCGCCTCGCGGCCGGGGCGCTTCCGTGCGGAGACCACGATGTACGCGACCGCGCCGAGGAAGACCAGGATCGACGTCCAGTTGTTCAGCCGCATGCCCAGGAAGTGCTCGGCTTCGTCGATCCGCAGGTACTCGAACCAGAACCGGCCGACCGTGTACGCGGCCACGTACAGCGCGAACGCCCGCCCGTGCCCGAGCGTGAACCGCTTGTCCGCCCACAGCACGAGCAGCGCCACGCCGATGCACCACAGCGACTCGTACAGGAACGTCGGGTGGAAGGTCCCCGCGACCCCGTCCGGGCTGTGCGCGGCGTCGATCTTCAGCGCCCACGGCAGGTCGGTCCGCTTGCCGTACAGCTCCTGGTTGAACCAGTTCCCCCAGCGCCCCACCGCCTGCGCGAGCACGATGCCCGGGGCGATCGCGTCGGCCATCGCGGGCAGCGGGATGCCGCGCCGCCGGCAGGCGATCCAGGCGCCGACGCCGCCGAGCAGGATGGCGCCCCAGATGCCGAGGCCGCCCTTCCAGATGGCGAAGGCCTGGAGCGGGTCGCCGTCCGTGCCGAAGTACGGCTCGGGCGTCGTGAAGACGTGGTAGAGCCGTCCGCCGATGAGGCCGAACGGAACCGCCCACACGGCGATGTCCATGACGGTGCCGTGCCGGCCGCCGCGTGCGGCCCAGCGGCGTTCGCCGAGCCAGATGGCGATGACGACGCCGATGATGATGCACAGGGCGTAGCCGCGGAGCGGCAGCGGTCCCAGGTGGACGACACCGCGGGACGGGCTGGGGATGTATGCGAGGTCCATGGCAGGCACGACGGTACACGTGCCGCGGCCCGGGTGGAGGGCGAGGAGCCGGTCGATGCCGGCCGCCCCGCGCCGCCCGCCCGGGCCGCGGGCGGGCTTACGGGGCGGGGGTCGCGGACGGGGCCGCGTTCATGCCGGCGATGATCTGCTCCACCTGCGCCTTGAAGACGTCGGGGGCCATGATCGACTTCTTGTCGGCACTGACGTAGTCGAGCTTCTTGTTGTTCATGGCGATGGTCGGGGTTCCGGTGACCTGCTGGTCGCCGACCTTGGCGTTGTTGAAGTCCTCCTGCGAGGCCTTCACCCACGGAGCGTAGGTCAGGTTGTTGACGCATGCGTCGAAGGTCGGGCTGCGCAGGCCGTCGACCTTGCTCGCCAGTTCGAGCAGGTAGGCCTTGTTGCCGAACTTGTCGCTGGTCTCGTCGGGCTGGTTCGCGTAGAGCACGTCGTGGTACTGCTTGAACTTGCCCGCGTCCACCGCGCAGGCGGCGGCGTTGGCGGCGTACTTGGAGCCGTTGCCGCCGAGGTTGCGGTCGAGGAACGACGCGATGTGGTAGTCGACGCGGATGGTGCCGGCGTCGGCCATCTGCTGGATGGTGCCGCCGAGCTTGCCCTCGACCTGGTCGCAGATCGGGCAGCGGAAGTCCTCGTAGACGGTCATGACCGGGGCGTTGGGGTTGCTGCCGTACGAGATGACGGTGCCGTTGACGCCCGCGGGCGCCTTGAGCGGCTGACTGGCGGCGTTGGACCAGCTGCTGTTGTTGCTCTCGGACTTGTTGTTGCCGACCACGATGCCGATGGTGGCGGCGACGGCGAGGACCGCGACCACGGATCCCCCGATGATCAACGCCCGCTTGCGCTTGTCCGCGGCCTGCTGGCGGGCTCGCTCCGCCGCCATGCGGTCGCGTGCGGTGCGCTTGCCGTCGTTGTTCTTCTTGCTCATGTCCTCAGGTCACCGTCTATCTGTCGGATGGTTTTCGGTGCGGCCGCCGCCGCGGGGTGCCGGTCGCGGCGGCGCGGGTGCTGGGGTGCGGTGGGGCGGGCGCTGGGGTGCGGTGGGGCGTCAGTCTTCGATGGCCAGCCAGGCGTCCGCGGAGAACCGGGTGCGCGGGAAGAAGAGCAGCCAGCCGGCGAGCACGATGAAGCCGATGTCGCGGAGGATTTCCTCGAGGTACTTGGTCTGGTCGGGGGCGATCGGGCCGCCCCCGCCGAAGCAGCCGCAGTCGATGGCGAGGCCGCGGGCCCAGGCTTGCGAGATGCCGGCGATGAAGACGAGGAGCAGCAGGGCGGAGATGCCGGCCACGATGCGGGTGCCGAGGCCGATGACGAGGAGCGCGGCGAGGCCCAGCTCGAGGTAGGGCAGGGCGTAGCCGATGGGCTCGACGAGGCTCTCGGGGAGGACGTCGTAGGCGCGGACGGCCTGGGCGGCCTGGGCGGGGTTGACCGCCTTTTCCCAGCCCGCGAATGCCCAGACGGCGGCGAGGCCTAGGCGTGCCGCGAGGCCGATCCAGGGGATCGCGCGGCGGAAGGCGGTAGGGCCTGTGGAGCGGTCCACGGCGACGGCCGCATTCATGGGTTAGACCTCCGGCACGGATGGGTGGGGTGCCCTTGTTTAACCGGTTTGGAGGGCCCGAGGTTCCTCGTACGCAGTAACTCGTTGAGGTCACTTGAGGTCAAACAGCGACGGGCGGCCGCTGCCGTGAAGGCAACAACCGCCCGCCATGATGCCATCTATGGGGCTATGTCCGAAATAAAGAGCCGTTCGAGAACCTCGGCCGCCGGGGTCAGCGTCCGGCGCGGACTCCCTGCGCGAGATCGGCGGCCAGAGCGCGGACCGCGTCCAGGCCGGCTTCTTCGCTGGGGGCGTCGAGCAGGGCGCGGACGAAGGCCGAGCCGACGATGACGCCGTCGGCGTAGCCGGCGATCTCCGCGGCCTGGGCGGCGGTGGAGACGCCGAGGCCGACGCACACCGGAAGGTCGGTGGTTTTCTTGGTGCGCGCGACCAGTTCGGCGGCCTTGTCGCCGACCTGGGCGCGGGTGCCGGTGATGCCCATGGTGGACGCCGCGTAGACGAAGCCGCCGGCGGCGTCGGTGGTGAGTTGGATCCGCGCGTCGGTCGACGACGGCGCGACCAGGAAGATCCGGTCCAGGCCGTGCTTGTCGGTGGCCGCGATCCAGTCGGCGGCCTCGTCCGGGATCAGGTCGGGGGTGATGACGCCGGAGCCGCCCGCGGCGGCGAGTTCGGCGGCGAACCGCTCGACGCCGTAGCGCTCGACCGGGTTCCAGTACGTCATGCACAGGGCCGCGGCCCCGGTCTCGGCGACGGCGCGCACGTTGTCGATGACGTGGTGCGTGTTGGTGCCGTGCGCGAGGGCGTGCTCGACGGCGCGCTGGATGACCGGCCCGTCCATCTGGGGGTCGGAGTAGGGCAGGCCGATCTCGATGATGTCGCAGCCCCCCTCGACCATGGCGCGGGCGGCCGCGGCGGAGCCCTCGTTGCTGGGGTAGCCGGCGGGCAGGTAGCCGACGAGGGCGGCGCGGTTCTCGGCTTTGGCGGCGGCGAGGACCTCGGTCAGGCGGGTCACTGCTGGTCCTCCTCGCGGACGTCGGCGTCGAACAGTTCGAAGTAGCGCGCGGCGGTGTGCATGTCCTTGTCGCCGCGGCCGGACAGGCTGACCAGGATGGTCGCGTCCGGGCCGAGTTCCTTGCCGAGCTTGAGGGCGCCGGCCAGGGCGTGCGCGGATTCGATCGCCGGGATGATGCCCTCGGTGCGGCACAGCAGCCGGAAGGCTTCCATGGCTTCGTCGTCGTTGATCGGCCGGTATTCGGCGCGGCCGGTGTCGTGTAGCCAGGCGTGTTCGGGGCCGACGGCCGGGTAGTCCAGGCCGGCGGAGATGGAGTGGCTCTCCTGGGTCTGGCCGTACTCGTCCTGGAGGAGGTAGGTGCGGGCGCCGTGCAGGACGCCGATCGCGCCGCCGGTGATCGAGGAGGCGTGCCGCCCGGTCTCGACGCCGTCGCCGCCCGCTTCGAAGCCGTAGAGCTTGACGCCCTCGTCGGGGATGAAGGCGTGGAAGATGCCGATGGCGTTGGAGCCGCCGCCGACGCACGCCGCGACCGCGTCGGGCAGCTTGCCGGTGAGGTCGAGGACCTGCTGCCGGGCTTCGACGCCGACGATGCGCACGAAGTCGCGGACCATCGCCGGGAAGGGGTGGGGTCCGGCGGCGGTGCCGAGCAGGTAGTGGGTGTCGTCGACGTTGGCGACCCAGTCGCGGAGTGCCTCGTTGATGGCGTCCTTGAGGGTGCGCGAGCCGATCGACACGGGGATGACCTCGGCGCCGAGGACGCGCATGCGGGCCACGTTGAGGGCCTGCCGCCGGGTGTCGGCTTCGCCCATGTAGACGACGCATTCGAGGCCGAGGAGGGCGCACGCGGTGGCGGTCGCGACGCCGTGCTGGCCCGCGCCGGTCTCGGCGATGACCCGGGTCTTGCCCATGCGCTTGGTGAGCAGCGCTTGGCCCAGCACGTTGTTGATCTTGTGCGAGCCGGTGTGGTTGAGGTCTTCGCGCTTGAGGATGATGCGGGCGCCGCCGGCGTGCTCGGCGAAGCGCGGGGCCTCGGTGATGATGCTGGGGCGGCCCGCGTAGTCCTTGAGCAGGCCGGTGAACTCGGCCTGGAACTCGGGGTCGGTCTTGGCCTTCTCGTACGCGGCGTTCAGTTCGTCGAGCGCGGCGATGAGCGCCTCGGGCAGGAACCGCCCGCCGAAGACGCCGAAGTGGCCGGACGGGTCCGGCTGTGCAGCTTGGGACATGGTGAACGATCCTCTGGGATCTTTGGTGGTCTCTGTGGGAATGACGCGGCCGGCGGTCCGGCCTGTCGGGCAGGCCGGGCCGCTGCGGACGGCTACTGACGCAAGGTCAGTAGCGGCGCCATCGCCGTCCCTGGATCTGGCCGGGCTCGCACCCGATGACGAACCGGACCCGGCGGCCGAGCACGCGGCGCGCGGGGGCGCGGCAGCCGCGCGGCTTGGCGCCGCGGGCGAAGCGCCCGACCAGGTCCCGGCAGTTCACGGCGTCCTCCGGTTCAGCGCCCGTGGCGCAGCGCCGGGTGGGCGCCCGCGGCGACGAGGTCGGCGACGCTGCTGCGCGGGTCGCGGCCGGTGACGAGGGATTCGCCGACCAGGACCGCGTCGGCGCCGCAGTTGGCGTACGCGATCAGGTCGTGCGGTCCGCGCACGCCGGATTCGGCGATGCGCACGACGGTGTCGGGGATCATCGGGGCGATCCGCGCGAAGTTCGACCGGTCGACCTCGAGGGTCTTCAGGTTGCGCGCGTTGACGCCGATGATCTGGGCGCCGGCTTCGAGGGCGCGCTCGGTCTCTTCTTCGTCGTGGACCTCGATGAGCGGCGTGAGGCCGATCGTCTTGGCGCGTTCGATGAGCGAGACCAGGGCGTTCTGGTCGAGGGCGGCGACGATCAGGAGGGCCAGGTCGGCGCCGTGCGCGCGGGCTTCCCAGAGCTGGTAGCTGGTGACCATGAAGTCCTTGCGCAGGACCGGGATGTCCACCTTGGCGCGGACCGCGTCGAGGTCGGCGAGCGAGCCGCCGAAGCGGCGCTCCTCGGTGAGGACGCTGATGATCGCGGCGCCGCCCGCCTCGTAGTCGGCGGCGAGGCCGGCCGGGTCGGCGATCGCGGCGAGCGCGCCCTTGGACGGGCTGGAGCGCTTGACCTCCGCGATGACCGAGACACCGCCGGTGCGCAGAGCGGCGAGCGCGTCCTTGGGCGGTGGCGCCGCCGCCGCCAAGTCCTTGATTTCATCAAGGGATACGCGGGCCTGTCGCTCGGCGAGGTCGGCGTTCACACCGTCGATGATCTCGTCGAGCACGCTCACTCTTCGCATCCCCTCGTCACTGGCGGCGGGCCGGGAACACATTGCGACTGGTCGGACCGGGCATCCCCCGGACCAGGCCGTCCACAACGCTCCGCGTCGCCCGATGGTTCCGGCCCTTCGATGGTATCGGCCCGCCGGAGCACCCGGCGTCCCGTGTCCCGTCGAACAGGTGGGGGCAGCATACGGCGTCTCGGAAAGCCGCCGCGCCACAGGTCCACGGAACGGGCAAACCGCCGCTCAGGGGGCGAGGAACGCACCGAACGGCAGGTTCCGCACCACCGCAAAAAGGATGATCCCGGCGACCAGGGCACGGACCAGCCGCGGATCGGCAACGCTGGTGCGGGGCAACCCGCGTACCGTGCGCACCGCCCAGCGCAGCCACACCACCGCCACCACGGGCAGCATCGCCACCGCGAACGCGTTGAACCCCAGCGCCGCGGGGATGTCGGCGTGCGCGAGCGCGTGGACGCAGCGCAGGCCGCCGCAGCCCGGGCAGTACAGCCCGGTGAAGCGCAGCAGCGGGCACACCGGGTAGTGCCCGGGCCGGTTCGGGTCGACGAGCCCGACGTAAGTCGTGGCGGCGGCCAGCCCGGCGAGCGAGACGACGGGTGCGAGAAGGCGGACGGGGAGGCTGCGGGGCGGCGGGGGGACGTACGGATACGCGCCCCAGCCGGCGGCCACCGGCGGCCCCACAGGGACCTTGCGCCAGGGCCACGGGCGCGGCGTCGGGGTCGGCAGGGCGGCCGGGGCGGGCATGCGTGCCGCGTCCGCCGTCCTGTGCGTGTCTTCCGGCACGGTCGCCGCCCCGCCTTTCCGATCATCCGCGGCAGCCGGCCCGCGTCGGCCGCAGCCGGGTCCGGTGCCGCACCGCCGCGGCGTCCGCGTCGCCGCTTACAGGTCCCCCAGGGTTTCCTTCCACCCCAGGACGAAAACCCCCAGCATCCACGTGGTCCAGAAGATCACGCCGAGCAGGACCGCACCGATCGTCCAGTTGCGGGCGCGGAGCGACGCGTCGCGGGCGCCCGCCTGATCGCCTTGCAGCCAGCGTTCGTTGACCGACGTCGCGGCGTAGAGCGCGGGGATGCCGGCCAGGAAGCAGCAGAAGACGGTGGCGAGGATCGCCGGGACGAGGTAGTTGTCCGGCGGGGCCGGCACGGGGACGTACGGGTTCGGCGCGGGGCCCGGGTAGCCGAACGGCGACGGGGCGGCCCCGTACGGGCGTGTGGGCCCGCCGTAGGGCGTCGTCGGGGCGCCGAACGGCGTGGTCGGCGGGCCTCCGTACCCGGGGGCCGCGTGCGGCGCGGTGGGCTGTGACAGTCCCCCCGGCGCACCGGTCGGCGGATTGCCCTGTGGATTGCCCTGCGGGTTGTCCGGCGGATTGCCCTGCGGCGCCGCGGGCTTGGCCCACGGCGACGGCTCGTCGGGCGGCGGTTGTCCTTCGCTCACGCGCCCACCCCGCACCGTCGCGGCGGGCACGGGAACGCCGCCGCGCCCCCGTCCGCGAACCCCCCGCGGCCTCGGCGTGGCGCTCCCCCGCCGCCGATCCGCTCGCTGCGCTGCCTCATGCGCACACCTTATGGCCTGGTCGTGCGCCCGGTCCGGGCGTGGACGGACGGCGTGGACAATGGGCCGGTACACGCAAGCCCGTTCGTCAGGAGATCTCCCCCGTTGGCCGCTTCATCCGAGCTGCACGCCGACTGCTCCCGCTGTTTCGCGCTGTGCTGTGTGGCCTTGCCGTTCGCCAAGTCCGCCGACTTCGCGGCGGACAAGCCCGCGGGCAAGCCGTGCGGGAACCTCCGCGCCGACTACCGCTGCGGCATCCACGCCGACCTGCGCACGAAGGGCTTCTCCGGCTGCACTGTCTTCGACTGCTTCGGGGCCGGCCAGAAGGTGTCGCAGGTGACGTTCGGCGGACGCGACTGGCGGCAGGACGCGGGCACCGCGCGGGCGATGTTCGCGGCGTTCCCGGTCATGCGCCAACTGCACGAACTGCTCTGGTACCTCGACGAAGCGCAGGGCCTCGCGGGCGCCGGGCCGGTGCGCGGCGCGCTGCGGAAGGCCTACGCGGACGTGGACCGGCTGACCCGGCAGGACCCTGCCGCGCTGGCCGGCACCGACGTCGCCGAGGTACGCGGCACGGTCAATCCGCTGCTGTTGGAAGCAAGTGAGCTGGCCCGGGCGCGGGTGCCCGGCAAGAAGCGCAGCCACCGCGGCGCGGACCTGGTCGGTGCGAAGCTGCGCAACGCCAAGCTGCGCGGGGCGAACCTGCGGGGCGCGTGCCTGATCGCCGCCGACCTTGCGGGTGCGGATCTGCGGGAGGCGGACCTGATCGGCGCGGACCTGCGCGACGCGGCGCTCGGCGGCGCGGACCTCACCGGGGCGATCTTCGTGACGCAGTCCCAGCTCGACGCGGCCCGAGGCGACGCGAAGACCCGCCTGCCGCAAGGCCTTTCCCGGCCCGCGCACTGGAACGCCTGACGCGGGCACGGGCGTCGGCACGCAGGCGCCGCCCGCGGACACCCGGGCACGCCGAAGCCCCGGAGCACGCCGCTCCGGGGCCGGGCGAAGTTCGGGTCCGGCACGGCCCGCCGGAAGCGGCGGGCGCCGGTGGCGTCAGCGGCGCGCGGGAGCGGTGCCGAGGCCTGCCATGCGCATGGCCTGTCCGGCGACGCAGCCCGCGAGGACGACGGCCAGACCGGCGAAGAACAGCCACGGCGTGGCGGCGATGACACCCACGCCGGAGACGGTCGAGCCGATCAGCGCAAGTATCGTGAGGGTCCAGGCGGCGGGAGTGTTGCCGTGGTGGGCGCCCTGCGACATCGTTGCTCCTTGGTTCACATCTGCAGTGACGGGCCGCATGGCGGGCCCGAAGGTTCCATTGTCCGGCATGCGCGGAGCGCCTCTGCGGCCGGGGTGGTCACACGGTGTTCCGGCCCGGTGTCAGGGTCGGGCGTCCTCGCCCGTGGGGTCTTCGCCGCGGTCGAGCGCGTTCCACAGATCGGCGGACGTACGGGGGCGCTTGGCGGCCGCGCGGCCCGTCCCGGGCGTCGCGCCGGGGGCTTCGTAGCGGCTGGACATGCCGGGCCAGCGGCGCCCGCGGACCATCACGGCGACGCCCGCGAGGAGGATCAGCAGCCCGCCGAGGAAGGTCGCCCACGGCCACGCGGTGTGCGTGACGTCGATCGCCTTCACGCCTTCGACGGCGGCCTTCGACGCGGCCGCCGCGTTCACCGCGGACGTGTCCGACGCCCCGGCCACGGCGATCGCCGCGACCCCCGCCCCCGCGGCGGCGAGCACCAGGCCCACCAGGACCCGCCACACGCCGCGGGTGGCGAGCACGGCGACGAAGCCGGCCAGGGCCACCAGGCCGAGCGCGGTCGGCGCCTTGCTGACCGCCGAACCGGTCGCCTCGATCGCGAAGAGCGAGCCGTGCGCGGGCGCCTTGCCGCGCGCCCAGACGCGTCCGGCGAGCGAGAGCACCACCGCGGCGCCGACCAGGAGCAGCACCAGTGCGGCGCTCATCTCCCGGCGGCCCGGGTTCTTGGCCGGCCCGGGCGCGCCGACCTCGGCGGCCTCCGTGGCCTCGGCGGCCTCCGCGACGGGTTCGGTCGCCACCGAACCCGCGGCGCGGGCCGCTCCGTTCGCCGTCGGGTCCGCCGCGGTCTCGTCCGCGCTCATCCTGCCGCCTCCAACGTGGCCGCCTTGGCCACCGCGCGCAGCACCGCGGCGGCCTTGTTGCGGCATTCGGTGTCTTCCCCGAGCGGATCGGAATCGGCGACCACGCCCGCGCCGGCCTGCACGTACGCGACGCCGTCGCGGATCAGTGCGGTGCGGATGGCGATCGCGGTGTCGAGGTCGCCCGCGAAGTCGACGTAGCCGACGCAGCCGCCGTAGAGCCCGCGGCGGGTCGGCTCGTACTCCTCGATGATCTCCATCGCGCGCGGCTTGGGTGCCCCGGACAGGGTGCCCGCCGGGAAGCACGCGGCCAGCACGTCGAGGGCCGTGCGGTCGTCGGCTAGTTCGCCGACGACCGTGGACACGATGTGCATGACGTGGCTGTAGCGCTCGATGGACATGAAGTCGACGACCTCGACGCTGCCCGGCGCGCACACCCGGCCCAGGTCGTTGCGGCCCAAGTCGACGAGCATGAGGTGCTCGGCGCGTTCCTTCGGGTCGGCGAGGAGTTCGGCGGCGAGGTCGGCGTCTTCCTCGGGTCCCGCGCCGCGCGGCCGGGTGCCGGCGATCGGGTGCAGCATCGCGCGGCCGCCGGTGACCTTGACGAGCGCTTCGGGGCTGGAGCCGACGATGTCGAACCCGCCCTCGGCGCCGCCGTCCGGGCCGGGCAGCCGGAACAGGTACATGTACGGGCTCGGGTTGGTGGTGCGCAGCACCCGGTACACGTCGAGTGCGCTTGCCGCGGTGGGCATTTCGAAGCGCTGCGAGAGGACGATCTGGAAGGCCTCGCCGGCCCGGATCTCTTCCTTCGCGGCCTCGACGGCCTTGCGGTATTCGGGGCCGCCCCACGGGCTGGTCCACTGCGGTTCGTCGCCGCCGCGCACGTACGACGCGCTGCCGTCGGCGGGCCGGGCGAGGTCGGCGGTCATCGCGTCGAGGCGGGCGACGGCGTCGCGGTAGGCCTCGTCGACGCCGGCCGGGAGGCCGTTCCAGTTGATCGCGTTGGCGATGAGCAGCACGGTGCCGTCGGCGTGGTCGAGGACCGCGAGGTCGGTGGCGAGCAGCATCATCAGCTCGGGCACCCGAAGGTCGTCGCGCGCGAGGTCGGGGAGGCGCTCGAGGCGGCGGACGACGTCGTAGCCGAGGTAGCCGACCATGCCGCCGTGCAGGGGCGGGAGGTCGGGCAGGCCGGGGATCTCGTGCGGGGTGTGCAGGGCTTCGACGGTGGCGCGGAGCACGTCGAGCGGGTCGCCTTCGCGGGGGATGCCGGCGGGCGGGTCGCCGAGCCAGCGGGCGGCGCCTTCGTGCTCGGTGAGGGTGGCGGCGCTGCGGACGCCGACGAAGGAGTAGCGCGACCAGGTGCGGCCGTTCTCCGCGGATTCCAGGAGGAAGGTGCCGGGGCGTTCGGCGGCGAGCTTGCGGTAGAGGCCGACGGGGGTGTCGCCGTCCGCGAGGAACCGCCGGGTGACGGGGATGACCCGCAGGTCGCGCGCGAGGTCGCGGAACGCGGCGAGGTCGGGGGTGACGGTTCCGGTGGTCATGGGTTCGCGGGCTCCCGGGGGTGGGCGGCGGGGCGGTGGGCGGGGCGGTCCGGCCGGCGCGCGCGGCTGGGCGCGCGGGCGGCCGGCCGGGGGTCACGACGTGACGGTGAGGGCGCCCGCGTCGAAGCAGGTGCGGTCGCCGGTGTGGCAGGCGGCGCCGGCCTGGTCGACCTTGACGAGGACCGCGTCGCCGTCGCAGTCGAGCGCCACGGAGACGACTTTCTGGGTGTGGCCGGACGTGTCGCCCTTGACCCAGTACTCCCGGCGGCTGCGGCTCCAGTAGGTGCAGCGTCCGGTGGTGAGGGTGAGATGCAGGGCCTCGTCGTCCATCCAGCCGACCATGAGGACTTCGCCGGTGTCGTACTGTTGCGCGACGGCGGCGAAAAGTCCGTTCTCGTCCCGCTTGAGGCGGGCGGCGATCGACGGGTCGAGCCGCGTCGGCCGGACGGGACGGCCGGGGTCGGGGGAAGGGGCGCCTGTCATAACCGCATTCTCGCAGACCTGCTATCGCACACCCGCCGCGCCGTCGACGTGGTCACTGTTACGGCACGGGCACGTACTGGTTGTCAAGGCGTGACACCCGTGCGTGCGGGACCTTCACCCCATCGGGCAAGCTTTGCGCATGACGATGCCTCCACCGCCGGGCCAGGGAGGCTTCCCGCCTGGCTACGGACAGCAGCCCAATCCGGGCTACTCGAGCAATCCCGCTTACCCCGGGGGCTATTCGGCCGGACCCGGTGGACCGCCGCCGGGCGGCTACCCCGGCGGTCCGCAGTACCCGAGCGGTCCGCCCGGAGGCGGGCCTCAGTATCCGGGCAACTACGGGGGCGGCTATGGCCCCGGCGGCCCGACCGGGCCCGGCGGCTTCCCCGGCCCGCCCGGACCGCCGAACGGCGGCGGCCGCGGCCCGCTGATGTTCGCCGTGATCGGCGGCCTGGTGGTCGTCGGCGGCGTGATCATCGCCCTGGTGTTCCTCCTCGGCGGCAGTGACGACAAGAAGGACAAGGCGGACAGCTCCGGTTCGCCGACGCCGACGTCGACCGGCACGTCGACGAAGTCGCCCACCGCGACGCCGACGCCGACGCCCACGCCGACGGCGACCCGGACGACCTCCCGCCCGACCACGGCGCCGCCGTCGCCCACGTCGACCGATGATCGCCAGACCGTGGACAACACCCCGCTCTCCGAGGGCGACTGCATCAACTTCAACGAGATCACCGGCCGCATCACGAAGGTCTCGTGCACCACCCCGCACGACAAGCAGGTCTTCAAGAACTTCAACGCGACCGGCACCTCGTTCCCCAGCACGTCGGAGATCGAGAACCAGATCGAGGCCGCGTGCTACCCGACGTACCAGTCGATCCTCAGCAAGGAGTCGGCCAGCTCCAGTTCGCTGACGATCTACTACCGTCAGCCGGCACAGGACAGCTGGTCGCTGGGCAACCGCCAGGTCAACTGCATGGTGCAGTACACGGACGGGACCAAGCTGACGAAGAAGCTCGGCTGACGGACCGCGCAGCCGGGCGCCGCGGCGCCCGGTGCCCGGCCGCAGCAAACGACAACCAGGGCACGCACCGCGCGTGCGGGGCCCGGCGAATCGAGGTGGGGGCGTGAGCACTCCGCAATACCCCGGAGGCGGGTGGCCGCCGGGTCAGCCGCAGGGCGGCACGGGCAACCCGTACGGGAGCGGAGGCCCGTACGGCGGGGGTTACCCGGGCAATCCCGGCGGCGGCACATACCCGGGCCACTCCGGCGGAGCCGGCGCCCCGGGCTACCCGGGGGCGCCGGGCGGCCCCACGTATCCCGGTGCGCCGGGCGGACCGGGCTACCCGGGCGGCCCCGGTTACCCGGGCGGGCCTCCCGGCTATCCGCCGCAGCCGCCGCCCGGCGGCGGCAGCGGCAAGGTCGTGGCGTGGATCGTGGTCGGCGCGCTGGTGGTGGCCGGCATCGTGATCGGCGTGGTGTTCAGCCTCGGCGGCAAGGACGACAAGAACAACGACGCGTCGTCCAGCGGTTCGCCGTCGGCGTCGTCGTCCGCGACGACCGGCCGGCCGACGCCCACCCGGACGCGCACCACCGCGCCGCCGACGACGGACGCGCCGGACCCGACCACCGCGGCACCGACGTACACGACGACCGCGACCGCGCCGAACGACACCGTCCACAAGATCACCCTGTCGCCCGGCGACTGCGTGGTCTTCCCGCCGGGGACGTCGGACGTCGACAAGGTCTCGTGCTACACGTCGCACGACGCGGAGCACGTCGCCAACCTGAAGATGCCGGACGGGGCCTGGCCGGGCGACACGCAGGCCGAGAAGCAGGCCGGCGACCTGTGCGACGACGCGATCGCCCCGGTCGTCGCCAAGCAGTCGAACGGCGACCGCATGGTGGCGGACTTCATCTACCCGTCGTCCCGCAGCTGGCAGACCGGCGACCGCGAGGTCCAGTGCATGGTCCGCCTCAGCGGCGGCCAGAAGCTGACGGCCCCGCTGAAGAAGTAGCACGCACGAACGCAGGTGGGGCGGACACGCTTGGCGTGTCCGCCCCACCTGCGTTCCGGAGCGGGTTTGCCCGCGCCTGAAATCCCCGGCTGCCCCGTCCCTCAGTCTTCCTTCGCGGGCTTCTGCTGGGCCGTCCACGAGGCGTGCAGGCGCGTGTAGACGCCGCCGGCGCCGACCAGGCCGGTGTGGGGGCCGCGTTCGACCAGGCGGCCCTGGTCGAAGACCAG
Organism: Uniformispora flossi; assembly: GCF_049534875.1. Taxonomy (NCBI): domain Bacteria; kingdom Bacillati; phylum Actinomycetota; class Actinomycetes; order Kitasatosporales; family Streptomycetaceae; genus Uniformispora; species Uniformispora flossi. Next base: position 169,684 of record NZ_JBMULZ010000008.1, on the reverse strand, counting down.
GATCTCGTCGGCGGATTCCGCCGTGGACATGCGGTGGGCGATGAACACCGCCGTGCGTCCCCGGGTCAGGCCGTCCAACGCGCGCTGGATGCGGACTTCGGTGGCCGGGTCGACCGCGGAGGTGGCCTCGTCGAGGACGAGCAAGTCCGGGTCGGCGACGTAGGCGCGGGCCAGCGCGACGAGTTGCCGTTCACCCGCGGACAGGGACTCGCCGCGTTGCCCCACCGGGGTGTCGATGCCGAGCGGCAGGCCGTCGAGCCACTCGGCGAGGCCGAGGTCGGCGAACGCGCCCGCGACGACCGCGTCGTCGGCGTCCGGACGGCCGTAGCGCACGTTGTCGCGGATCGTCGCGTCGAACAGGAAGCCGTCCTGCGGCACCATCACCACGCGGGCCCGCAGCGACGCGAACCGCACGTCGGTGAGCGGGATCCCGTCCAGCAGCACCCGCCCCTCGTCCGGGTCCACGATGCGGGTGAGCAGCTTGGCGAACGTGGTCTTGCCCGAGCCCGTCTCGCCGACCACCGCGACCCGGGTCCGGGCGGCGAGCGTCACGTCGACGTCGTGCAGCACGCGCGGCCCTTCCGGGTACGCGTAGGCGACGGAGTCGAACCGCACCTCGACCGGGCCGCGCGGCAGCTCCGTCCCCTGCTCCCCCGGGTCGGCGATGTCCGGCTCGGCGTCCAGGATCTCCAGCACCCGCCGCCAGCCCGCGAGGGCGTTCTGCGCCTCGTTGAGCACCTCGACGGCGAACTGCACCGGCGTCACGAACAGCGTGACGAGGAACAGGAACGCCACCAGCTCGCCCAGCGTCAGCTGCCCGTCGACACCCAGCAGCACGCCGACCACCACGACGAGCGCGTTCGCCAGGCCCACCGCGACCTCGCCCATCGGGAAGGTGAGCGCGACCAGCGTCTGCGCCCGGGTCTGTGCCTTGCGGTGCCCGTCGATCGCCTCGTCGATGCGCTTCGCGGTGCGGTCCTCGATGCCGTGCGCGCGCACCACGGACGCCCCCACGACCGGCTCGGAGATCGCCCCGAGCATCCGCCCGGCGTGCACGCGGACCGCGTCGGCGGCGGCGCCCACGCGCTTCTGGAACGCCTTGAGGCTGACGAACAGCGGCCAGAAGCACACCCACACGATGAGCGTGAGCTGCCACGAGTACGCCAGCATCAGCGCGCTGACCACGGCCATCTGCGCGACGTTGACGATTAGCATCAACCCGCCCTGCTGGATGAACCGGGTGATGGTGTCGACGTCGCCGGTGACGCGCGAGACGAGGGAGCCGCGGCGTTCGGACTGCTGGTGCAGCGTGGAGAGGTCGTGCACGTGGCGGAAGGCGCGGACGCGCAGGGTGGCGAGGCCGCGTTCGCTGGCGTTGTAGACGCGCACGTTCATCGCGTACGAGCACAGCGCCGTGACGATCACGGCGAGGGCCGAGCCGGCGACCATCCAGCGCACCAGCGCCAAGTCCGGTCCGCCGTCGCCGCGCAGGCCGTTGTCGATGGTCTGCTGGACCGCGAGGGGCACGACGATGCGCCCGACGGTCGCGAGCGCGGCCAGCACCAGCGTGACGGCCAGCCCCTGGGTGAACTCCGGGGACAGATCGAGGCCGCGGCGCAGGACCGCCCAGCCCGACGGGCGGGGCGGGGCGGCAGCCGTCGGGTCGTCGGTGTCGCGCGGCGGGGCCGCGGTGGCGGTGGTCATGCGGGAACCTCCTGGTCGCGGGTCTCCGCGGCCGTCGTCGGGTCGGGGCTCTCCGGTCCGGTGCCCGCGGCCTGGTCGCGTTCCTGTGCGGCGCGTTCGTAGGCGTTGACGAGACGCCGGTAGCCGACCGAGGCGTCGAGGAGTTCGAGGTGCGTGCCGCGGGCTTGGATGCGGCCGTCTTCGAGGAAGACGACTTCGTCGGCCAGCGCGATGGTGGCCTTGCGGTAGGCGACGACCACGACGGTCGACGGCCCGGCGTCGTCCCGGAGGCCGGCGAGGATGGCGGCTTCGACGCGCGGGTCGACGGCGGAGGTGGCGTCGTCCATGACGAGCAGCCGGGGCTTGCGGACCAGCGCGCGGGCGAGCGCGATGCGCTGGCGCTGGCCGCCGGACAGCGAGGTGCCGCGCTCGCCGACCTTGGTGTCGAGGCCGTGCGGCAGCCGGTCGACGAACTCCTCGGCCTGCGCGGTGCGCAGCGCGGCACGGACCGCGTCGTCGTCGACGTCGAGGCCGAGGGTGATGTTGTCGCGGACCGTGTCGTCGAAGAGGAAGGCCTGCTGCGGGACGAGCGCGGCGGTCGCGGCGATGCCGCCGTGCCGGTAGTCGCGCAGGTCGACGCCGTCCAGCAGGACGGCGCCGGAGCCGGGGTCGACGAGCCGGACGAGCAGCGACGCGAGGGTGGACTTGCCGGAGCCGGTGGGGCCGACGACGGCGACGGTGCGGCCGGGGGTGACGTCGAAGGTGACGTCGGTGAGGACGTCGGCGCCGTCGAGGTAGCCGAACCGCACGGTGCGCGCTTCGAGTCCGGCCGGCCCGGATTTGCCGGCTTCGGTGTCGCCGTAGGCGGATTCGCCGTCGGCGTCGAGGACGTGCTCCACGCGTTCGAAGCCGACGACGGCGCGCGGCATGTCGCCGAGCAGCCAGCCGATCGCCCGGACCGGGAAGGCGAGGAGGGTGAAGAGGTAGGCGATCTGCACGAGTTCGCCGGCTTCCAGGTCGCCGTGCGAGATGCGGATGCTGCCCGCGAGGAGCACGAGCAGCACGCCGAGGCTGGGCAGCGCTTCGAGGAGCGGGTCGAACAGGGCGCGGACCCGGCCGACGGCGATGTTGGCGTCGGCGAGTTCGGTGGAGGCGGTGGCGAACCGGGCGGCTTCCTCGTCTTCGCGGCCGAGGGTTTTGACGACGAGGGCGCCGTCGAAGCTCTCGTGGGCGATGGCGCTGACGTCGGCGCGCAGTTCCTGGGCGCGCATCGCGAGGGGGCCCTGGCGGCGCTGGTAGACGACGTTCAGCACGAAGATCGCCGGGAAGATCACGAACCCGACGAGGGCGAGCGCCCAGTCGGTGGCGACCATGGCGGCCGCGGCGAGCAGCAGCATGACGACGACGCCGGTGGCCATCGGCAGCGGCGCGATCGGGTACCACGCGGCCTCGACGTCGGCGTTGGCGTTCGACAGCAGCGCGCCGGTCGGGTGCTTGTGGTGCCAGGCGAGCGGCAGCCGCAGGTACTGCCGGGTGACCCGGCGGCGGTAGGTGGCCTGGAGCCGGTACTGCATGATGCCGGCCCACAGCCGTCGCCCGACGATGCCGAGGGCCTTGAGGATCGCGATGCCGAAGACCGCGAGGAACGCCCCGGTCAACGCGCCCGTGCCGGTGTCCCCGTCGCGGAACGCGGGGACGACGACGTGGTCGGTGACGCGGCCGAGGACGAGCGCCGAGCCGACCGTGGTGGCGCCGTACAGGGCGCTGGCGCCGACGGCGGCCGCGAACACGCGCGGCTCCTCGCGGATCGCGATGCCGAGGATCCGCATTCCGCGGCCGAGGACATCCCTGTCGGTCTTCGTCACGCGATCCCTCTCGATCCGGCTGCCATCCTCGCTCGCTTTCCCTGTCCCGCTGTCCTGGTGTGCCGTGCTCGGGTGCGCACGTTGCGGTGTCCCGCGTCTCCGCACGGCCCCGGGCCGGCGCCGCCGCCGGGCGCGCGGCAAGGCCGGCGCCGACGACGCCGGCCCGGGGCAGTGCAGGACATTCTGCTGTGCACAAGCGCGGCGGCCCGGAGCGCATTCCCGGCGCGCTCCTCCACGCCCCCCACGCGGCGCGGACCCCGGTGCGGACTTTGCCGGACCGCGGGTGCAACCTAGGCCGAGGCCGGTGCGTGATGTCAACAGGCACGGCCGCGGGGCGGGTCCCCGGCCGGCCCGCCGACCCCGCAGCACCCTCGGCACAGGGTCCGAACCACCACGTTTTCCGCGCAGGCCGCGGCCTGCGCGGCGGCATGCCCGGGCCCGCGCCCGAGCCGGACGGCCGAGACCGGATACGAGAGCGAGCATCACGTGGGACTCACCAGCAGGACGTTCCTGGTGGCGTTGAGCGTCTTGGCGATCGCGCTGATCGTCACGCTCGTGTGGCTGTGGCCCAAGCTCGCGGGCCGCGGCTGGAAGCCGGTGCTCGGCCGAATAGGCGCGCTGCTGCTCACCCAGGCCGTGCTGGTGGGGCTGCTGGCCGCGATGGGCAACCGGTACTTCCTCTTCTACACGTCCTGGGACGACCTGATGGGCAAGACCGGCAAGCCGAAGCTGCACAACGGGCCCGGCGGCCCGGAGGCGCCGATCCAGGCGATCAAGCTCAAGGACACCGAGCGGGTCGACATCCCCAACGGCGGCAACCCGCTGACGGCCGGGCAGATCGTGGGCATCGACGTGACCGGCCGGCGCAGCGGCCTGGACACGTCCGGGTACGTCTACCTGCCGCCGCAGTACTTCCAGCCGCAGTTCAAGGACCGCCAGTTCCCGGTGGTCGTCACGCTCACCGGTTACCCGGGCGACGCCCGCAACCTGATCACCCGGCTCCAGGTGCCGCGCCTCGCCGCCGAGGAGATCACCGCGGGCCGCGTGCAGCCGACGATCTACGTCATGCTGCGCCCGTCCCAGACGCCCGGCCGGGACACCGAGTGCACGGACGTGCCGGGCGGTCCGCAGTCCGGCATGTTCTTCACCCAGGACCTGCCCGAGGCGATCCGCGCCACGTTCCGCGCCGCGCCCGGCGCGAAGGCCTGGGGCATGATGGGGGATTCGACGGGCGGCTACTGCGCGCTGAAGCTCGCCATGCTCAACTCGGACCGGATCGCCGCGGGTGCGTCCCTGTCCGGCGACTACGGCGCCCCGCAGGACGGCGACACGGGCGACCTGTACGGCGGCAGCAAGGAGTACCGCAACTCCCAGGACCTGATCTGGCGCCTGAAGAACCTGCCCCCGGCACCCGTCAGCCTGATGCTGACGACCAGCCTGGACGAGTCGAACTACGGCGCGACCCAGGAGTTCCTCAAGCTCGTCAAGTCGCCGACGAAGGCGGACCAGCTGGTGCTGCCCACCGGCGGGCACAACTTCAAGACGTGGGTGGCGCTGCTGCCGGATGTCATGCGGTGGATGAGCACGCACCAGGAAGTCCCGGGCGCGCCGGGGACTCCCGGCGGACCGGGCGGCGCCCCCGGCGGACCGGGGGGCGCGGGGGGACCGGGTGCGCCCGGCACGCCCGCGGGGGCGGGGAACGTGCCGGCCACGGCGCCCAAGCCCTGACTCCCGCGCCGCGTCACACCGGGCGCTCCCCGCCCGGTGTGACGCGCGGCACGTGCCTTGACCGGGCGGCGTCGCGCGGCCACGATGCGCGCATGCCTTCCTACGCCCGTACGGAGCGTGCCGCGCTCGCCGATCTCCTCGACCGGGTCGGCCCCGACGCCCCCACCCTGTGCGCCGGGTGGACCACGCGCGACCTGGCCGCGCACCTGGTGATCCGCGAGCGCCGCCCGGACTCGGGGCTCGGCCTCGTTCTCAAGCCGTTCGCCGGACACACCGAACGCGTGCTGAAGGCCCGGGCCGCGCGCCCCTACGAGGAGACCGTGGACCTCGTGCGCAACGGCCCCGGCCGCCTGTCGTTCTTCGGCATCCCCGGCGTGGACGCCGCGGCCAACACCATGGAGTACTTCGTCCACCTCGAGGACGTGCGCCGCGCGCAGCCCGACTTCACCGCGCGCGAACTGGAGCCCGGCCTCACCGAGTTCCTGTGGAAGCGGGTCCGCGGCGGGGCGAAGCTCATGCTGCGCAAGGTGCCGGTCGGGGTGTCCCTGTTGCGCACCGACACCTCGGGCGAGGCCGAGCCGGTCCGGGTCCGCAAGGGCGAGCCGGTCGTGACCATCGCCGGACCGCCCGGGGAACTCCTGCTGTTCGTGTACGGCCGCAAGGACCAGGCCCTGGTCACGGTCGACGGCGACGCGGACGCGGTTCGGAAACTGCGGGAGACGCCGACGGGTATCTGACCGGGACAGGACGGATGCCCGGACCGGCATCGGCGTCGCACCCGCGCGAGCGACCGTCCGCACGCCGCACGTCCGGGCCCGGCGCTGTCCCGCCGGGCCCGGACGCGGATCCCCCACGCCTGTGCCGCGGTCGCGTCGGCAGGGGCGCGGAAGTTCTCCGGCCTAGCGCTTGACCGCTTCGGCCGTTTCCGGGCGCGGGAGTTCGGCGCGGCGCACGGGCGCCGACAGGAAGCCGGCCAGGACCGCAAGGCCGCTGATCGCCGCGCCGGCCCCGAACACCGCCGCGGATCCGGCCGCGTCGGCCAGCAGGCCGGCGGGCGCGTACGTCAGCGGGACGAGACCGACCGCGCCGAGCATTTGCAGGGACACGACGCGGCCCAGCATCCGGGTGTCCGTATACGTCTGGAGCATCGCCGAATACACCCCGCCCCACAGGCCCGAGCCGAGGCCGAGCACGAACGCCCCCAGGGCGGCGAGCGGCAGCGTGGGGCCGTAGCCGATGAGCGCCAATCCGCCCGCGCCGACCGCGCCGGCCGCGAGGGCGACCCGGCCCGCGTGCGGCAGATGCCCGCGGACCGACAGGACGAGCCCCGTGGCGACCGCCCCCGCGCCCCACGTCCCCACGAGGGTGCCGAGACCGCCCGGGCCCCAGCCGCGCTCGTCGGACAACAGCACGACACCGATGTTCATCGGCGCGGAGAAGCCGAGTTCGGCCAGGATGCAGACCGCGATGATGCCACGGACGACAGGTACCGAACGGACGTAGCGCAGGCCCGCGCGGACGCCCTGCTGCTCGGCCGACGGTTCCGCCGGCGGTTCGGCCTCGGCAGCCGAGGTGTCCGGCGCTTCGCTCGCGGCTCGGCACGGCGCCGTGTTGCGCGCCACGATCTCCGGGTGCAGCGGCCGCACTTGCAGCAGCAACACCAGCGACACCAGGAACAGCCCGCCCGACGTCGCGAACGCCGCGCCGACCCCGCCCTGCGCGAGCACGAACCCACCCGCCGGCGCCCCGGCGATGGCCGCCGCCCGCTGGGCGAGACTGCGCAGCCCCTGCACCCGCGCGAACTGGTCGCGGGTGGTGAGCGTCGCAGGCAGCGCCCCCACCGCGGGCATGAACAGCGCGTCGACGGCACCGAACAGCAGCGCCACCGCGGCCAGCAGCGCGATGCCCGGCGACGCGGACACGACGAGCGCGGCGGCCGCGACCATCACGGCACAGCGCACGAAGTCGCTGCCGATGACGATGCGCCTCGCCCCGAACCGGTCGGCGATCGCCCCGCCGCTGAGCATGAGCGCCGCGCGCGGCAGCGTGCCCAGGGTCAGCACGAGACCCGCGGCCCCGGAGCCGCCGGTCTGCACCGCGCTCCAGGACAGCGCCAGGAACCACACCTGGTCGCCGACCAGCGACGCGGTGAACGCCCACAGCCAGCGGTGGACGGCGGCTCCCGGCCCGCGGCGGGGCTTGGCCTCGCCCGGGGAGAGCGGGGAGGGCGGGGCGAGCGCGGCCTCGGCGGTGTCCGGGCCGGAGACGGACGGGGTCGGTGCGGTGGTGCGTCGTGAGCGGTGCACGGTCACCTCGCAGGCGGCGGGTCCTCGGATGGGTCGGGCGGTTTCAGGGCTCGTACGGGAAGCCGATCATTTCGAGCAGGACCCGTTCGCGCGGTTCGCCGTCCTCGCTCACCGCGGGACGCCCCCGGTAGCGGTCGACGACGGCCATCAGCTCTTCGCTCAATTGCGCGAGTTCGGCGGCGGTCAGGCGCACGGTCGGGCCCGCGCCGAAGGTGGCGTCCTGCCACTCGCGGCTCATGGACCGGAGACGGCGCATCGCTGCTTCGTAGCGCTCGTTCCGCTCGGAATGCAGCACTTGCACGACGGTGTTGGCGACTTCCCACGCGGCCGGGTCGTCGGCGAAGTCCGTGTGGTTGAACCGCAGATCGCGCTCGACGCGCCAGCGGCGCTCCCGGCCGTCGCCGGACGCCTCGGGGGCTTCCGCGATGAAGCCGTGCTTGGCCATCGTCCGCAGGTGATAGCTGACCAGCGACGGCGTCGCGTCGACGATACGGCCGAGTTCGGACGCGGTCGCCGGGCCGTCGGTGTAGAGCAGGCGGAAGAGCCGGAAGCGCAGCGGGTGCGTGAACACCTTCAGCGCCTCCACGTCGCGGACGAGGCGCGGCGGCTCGGGTCGGTCGTCGGGCATACCTGAACGCTAGATCCGAAAGAGAATTTTCGGAACGAATCTTTCGCAAATTCTCTTTCGGATCTTGTCGGACCTTGTCGGATCTTGCCGCCCCCTCGGCCGGATCCGCGCCGCCCTCCCCTATCGCCGTCTCTTGACCCGCCGTCCGCATTCCGTTCATCTGGCGCTGCCATGCTCCCCACGCCGTCCCCGTCCCGTCCGAAGGCCCCGAGGAGTCAGCGTCCGTGAGTGCGAGCATCGGCGTCGTGGACGCCGTGGTCCTGGGCATCGTCGAAGGCCTCACGGAGTTCCTGCCGGTGTCCTCGACCGGCCACCTGAAGATCACCGAGGGCATCCTCGGCATCGACGTCGGCGACAAGTCGGTGGTCGGCTTCACGGCGGTGATCCAGGTCGGCGCGATCGCCGCGGTCCTCGTCTACTTCTTCAAGGACATCGCCCGAATAGTCGGCGCGTGGTTCGGCGGCCTCACCCACAAGGAGCGCCGGGCCGAGCGCGACTACAAGTTCGCGTGGTGGGTGGTCTTCGCGACGGTCCCGATCGTCGTCGTCGGCCTCGCCATGAAGCCCCTCATCGACGGGCCGCTGGCCAGCCTCTGGGTCGTCGCCGGTTCGCTGATCGCCGGGTCGGCGGTCATGTGGTACGCCGAGTCCTCGTCCGGCGGCAGCAACCGGGCCCGGCGCCGCGGTGAGGCCGAGGTGACGTTCAAGGACGCCATGTGGGTGGGCAGTTCGCAGATCCTCGCACTGCTCTTCCCGGGCTTCTCGCGGTCCGGTGCGACGATCTCCACAGCGCTCATCCGCGGCCTCGACCGCGTCGCGGCGACCCGCCTGTCGTTCTTCCTGTCGATCCCGGCGCTGACCGGCGCGGGACTGTACGAGCTGAAGGACGCCACCGGCGGCGACACCAGCCTCGTCGCGCTGGCGGTCGGCACGGTCGTGTCGTTCGTGGTGGCCTATGCGTCGGTCGCGTGGCTGCTGAAGTTCGTCTCCAAGCACACCATCAACGGCTTCGCCGTGTACCGCATCATCGTGGCGATCGCGCTCATGGGGATGCTCGCCTCGGGCTACCTCGACGCCTGATCCCGCGAACCGCGCACACGCGAGCCCGCGCCCCGGGACGGCCAGGGCACGGGCTCGACGGCACCGCGAAGCGGCTCAGCCGACCGGGCTGATCACCACCGCCGTCCCGTACGCGCACACCTCGGTGCCGTTGCCCGCCTCCGCCACGTCGAAGCGGAACATCAGGACGGCGTTGGCGCCGCGCGCCTTGGCCTGCTCCACCAGCCGGCCCATCGCCTCGTTGCGGCTCTGCACCAGGGTCTTGGTCAGGCCGCGCAGTTCGCCGCCGACGATGGACTTCAGCCCGGCGCCGATCTGGCTGCCGAGATGCCGCGAGCGCACGGTCAGGCCGAACACCTCGCCGATCACCTGGTCGACGCGGTAGCCGGGCACGTCGTTGGTCGTGACCACCATGACGCCGGCGCTCCGGTCGAGGCCGCCGCCGAAATCGTTGAGTTCCGTCATGCACCCCAGCCTGGGCCGCAACGCCGACCGGCGCACCCCGGAAACCCCTCGGGATGCGCCGGTCAGGTGGCACCTGCGGGAAAAGCCGCGCCGGTCAGCGCACCGGATAGCCCTCGTCCCGGAGCGCGTCCTTGACCTGCGGGATGCGCAGCATGCCGAAGTGGAACACGCTCGCCGCGAGCACCGCGTCGGCACCCGCCTCGACGGCCGGGGCGAAGTGCCCGAGGGCGCCCGCGCCGCCGGACGCGATGACCGGGACCTTCACGGTGGCCCGCACCTGGCGGATCATCTCCAGGTCGTAGCCGTCCTTGGTGCCGTCCGCGTCCATCGAGTTGAGCAGGATCTCCCCCGCGCCCAGCTCGGCGGCGCGGGCCGCCCACCCGACCGCGTCGATGCCGGTGCCCTTGCGGCCGCCGTGCGTGGTGACCTCGAACCCGGACTCCGTCGACACGCCTTCCGGGCAGCGGCGGGCGTCCACCGACAGCACGAGGACCTGCGCGCCGAACCGGTCGGCGATCTCCGCGATCAGCTCGGGCCGGGCGATCGCCGCGGTGTTCACGCCGACCTTGTCGGCGCCCGCGCGCAGCAGCTTGTCGACGTCCTGCACGGTGCGGACGCCGCCGCCGACGGTCAGCGGGATGAACACCTGCTCGGCGGTGCGGCGCACCACGTCGTAGGTGGTCTCGCGGCTGCCCGACGAGGCGGTGATGTCGAGGAAGACCAGTTCGTCGGCGCCTTCGGCGTCGTAGACGCGAGCCATCTCGACCGGGTCGCCGGCGTCGCGCAGGTTCTGGAAGTTGACGCCCTTGACCACGCGCCCGGCGTCGACGTCCAGGCACGGGATCACACGTACGGCAAGGCTCACTTCGCCCCCCGGTACGCCTCGACCTCGACCTCGACCAGCATCCGCGAGTCGATGAGCCCGGCCACCACGACCATGGTGGCCGCGGGGCGGGCGGTGTCGAACATCGCCTTGTGCGCGCGGCCGACCTCGTCCGCGTCGCGGGCGTGGGTGATGTACATGCGGGTGCGGACCACGTCGTCGCGGGAGAGCCCGGCCTTCTGCAGGGCCTTCTCGGCGATGCCGAACGCGGTCAGCGTCTGCTCGAACGGGTCGCCTTCGCCGACGAACACCCCGTCGACGACGGAGGTGCAGCCGGACACGAGGACGAAGTCGCCGGCCGCGACGGCCCGCGAGTAGCCGATCACGTCCTCGTAGGGACCGCCGGACGAGATCCGCTCCACGCCGCCCGTCATCGCGACACCGCCTCCAACGCCTCTTCCAGGGTGAACGCCTGCGCGTACAGGGCCTTCCCGACGATGGCGCCTTCGACGCCCTCCGGCACCAGGGTGGCGATCGCGCGCAGGTCGTCGAGCGACGACACGCCGCCGCTGGCGACCACCGGGCGGTCGGTCGCCGCGCAGACGTCGCGCAGCAGCTGGAGGTTCGGGCCGGTGAGCGTGCCGTCCTTGTTGACGTCGGTCACCACGTACCGGGCGCAGCCGTCCGCATCGAGGCGGGCGAGGGTCTCGAACAGCTCGCCGCCTTCGCGGGTCCAGCCGCGGCCGGCCAGGGTGGTGCCGCGCACGTCGAGGCCGACGGCGATCTTGTCGCCGTGCCGGGCGATCGCCGAGCGCACCCAGTCCGGGGTCTCCAGCGCGGCGGTGCCGAGGTTGACGCGGCGGCAGCCGGTGGCCAGCGCGGCCTCCAGCGACGCGTCGTCGCGGATGCCCCCGGACAGCTCGACCTTGACGTCGAGCTTGCCGACGACCTCGGCGAGCAGGTCGCGGTTCGAGCCGCGGCCGAAGGCGGCGTCCAGGTCGACCAGGTGGATCCACTCGGCGCCGGCGTTCTGCCAGGCCAGGGCGGCGGCCAGCGGGTCGCCGTACGAGGTCTCGGAGCCGGCCTCGCCCTGGACGAGCCGGACGGCCTGCCCGTCGGCGACGTCGACGGCGGGCAGCAGTTCCAGGCGACGCGTCTCGCTCATGTTCTCCAGCGTCCTTACCGGTAAGTGAGGGGGTCCAGCGGGGGGTTCAGAGGGTGTCGATCCAGTTGCGGAGCACCGCGGCCCCCGCGTCGCCGGACTTCTCGGGGTGGAATTGGGTGGCCGACAGGTACCCGTTCTCGACGGCGGCCACGAACGGCGTGCCGTGCGTCGACCACGTCACCAGCGGCGGCGCGAGCGTCTCGTTGGGGACGAGTTCCCACTTCCGGACGCCGTACGAGTGCACGAAGTAGTACCGGGTGTCCGCGTCTATGCCGCGGAACAGCACGGTGTCCTCCGGCGCTTCGACCGTGTTCCAGCCCATGTGCGGCACGACTGGCGCCTCCAGTCGCTCCACCGTGCCGGGCCACTCGTCGCAGCCGGGCGTCTCGACGCCGTGCTCGACGCCGCGTTCGAACAGGATCTGCATGCCGACGCAGATGCCGAGCACCGGCTGCCCGCCGGCGAGGCGGCGGTCGACGATGCGATCGCCGCGCACCGCCTTCAGCCCGGCCATGCACGCGGCGAACGCGCCGACACCCGGCACGACCAGCCCGTCGGCGTTGAGCGCGGTCTCGTAGTCCGCGGTGACCTCGACCTCGACGCCGAGCCGTGCCACCGCCCGCTCGGCGGACCGCAGATTCCCCGACCCGTAGTCGAGGATGACGACCTTCTTCATACGTGTCCTCTGCCCGGATCCGGTGCCCGGATCTAGATCTGGCTCAGGCCGGCGGTGACGAACAGCACCGCGCCGATCGCGAGCACCGCGATGATGCTCTTCGAAATGCCCTGCTTGGCGAATGAGATGACCCCGCCGGCGAAGAAGAGCCCGACGGCAATCAACGCAACTGAGGAACCGCTCATGTGATGGTGCTTTCGCTCGGGGTGGGAGGGGGGATCGGGAGGGCGTCGCCGAGAGGGTACGCCGAGGTGAAATCCGCACGTCGGGCGGCGCGATGCTCGCGGTTGCGGCGCTCCGCGATCGCGAAGGTCTCCGGCAGGCCCTCGTAGGACGGCTCCGGCTCGACGGCTTCGCGGGCCATCGCGGCCAGCTCCGCGAAAGGCGTGAACGCGATGCCGCGCGGGAAGCCGAGCGCGGCGAGGACGTCGCCGTATATCCCCTCGGCGAAGACGTGGCGCCCTTCCGCGCGGGCATCCTCCGGATCAGCGGCACGGTCGAGGGCGGCCGCGAGCGCGTCGATCCGCGCCTCCGGCACGCCGAACGGCAGGAACCACGCCGGATCGGCACCCGAGGGCGGCGTGCCCGGGGCGTCCGGATCGAAGCGGCTGCCGTCCTCGTAGCGCAGCACGCCGAACGCGTCCTTGGTGATCTTCCGGTCGTGGTCCGGCGCCGAGCAGTACTCGTGGACGGGTGTGCCGTCCCGGACCACCGTGAGCCACAGCACGTCGGAGTCGGACACCGACGCCACGCACACGTCGGCCTCGACGTCCCGGCTCAGCCGGGACGCTATCGAGTCGACCTTGTAGTCGTGCGCGTGCTCGTCCAGGATCACGGCGCTCGTCCGGCGTCCCACCGGTATCGCATACCCCCGCCGCACCGCGGTGAGGGCGGCCACGACCGGTCCCAAGGGCGCCGCCACCAGGAACTGCTCGTAGGACAGCCCCATCCCTACAGCGCGCCCTTCGTCGACGGGATGACCCCGGCGCGCCGCGGGTCGATGGCGCACGCGTCGGAGAGCGCGCGGGCCAGCGCCTTGAACTGGGCTTCGACGATGTGGTGGGCGTTGCGGCCGTACGGCACGTGCACGTGCAGGCAGATGTGCGCCTGCGCGACGAACGACTCCAGGATGTGCCGGGTCAGCGTCGTGTCGTAGGCCGGGCCGATCATCGGCGCCATGCCTTCCGGCTCGCTGTGCACCAGGTACGGGCGGCCCGACAGGTCGACGGTGACCTGCGCGAGCGCCTCGTCCAGCGGCACCGACGCGTTCGCGAACCGGCGGATGCCCGCCTTGTCGCCGAGCGCCTGCCGGAACGCCGCGCCGAGCGCGAGCGCGGTGTCCTCGATCGTGTGGTGCGAGTCGATGTGCAGGTCGCCGTCGGTCTTGACGGTGATGTCGAACAGGCCGTGCTTGCCGAGCTGGTCGAGCATGTGGTCGAAGAACCCGACGCCGGTCGCCACGTCGACGCGGCCGCTGCCGTCCAGGTCGACCTCGACGAGGACGGACGTCTCCTTGGTGGCGCGCTCCACGCGGCCGATCCGGGACATTTACTGCATCTCCTTGAGTACGGCGCGCATCGCGTCCAGGAACGCGGTGTTCTCCGCGTCCGTGCCGGCGGTGACCCGCAGCATCCCGGGCACCCCGTTGTCGCGTACCAGGACCCCGCGGTCGAGGATCGCCTGCCACACGGCGCGCGTGTCCTCGAACCGGCCGAACTGGACGAAGTTCGCGTCGGATTCCGTGACCTCGCAGCCCATGCCGCGCAGCTCGCCGACCAGCCGGTCGCGCTGCGCCTTCAGCTCCGCGACGTACCCCAGCAGCGTGCCGGTGTGCTCCAGGCACGCCAGCGCGGTCGCCTGGGTGACCGCGGACAGGTGGTACGGCAGCCGCACCAGCTGCACGGCGTCGACCACCGCCGGGTCGGCGGCCAGGTAGCCGAGCCGCAGCCCGGCCGCGCCGAACGCCTTGGACATGGTGCGCGAGACCACCAGGTTCGGGCGGCCTTCGAGCAGGGTCAGCAGCGAGGCGTGGTGCGAGAACTCGACGTACGCCTCGTCCACGATCACCAGCGACGGCCGGGCGGCCTGCGCGGCCTCGTAGACGGCCTCGACGACGGAGCCGTCGAGGGCGGTCCCGGTCGGGTTGTTCGGCGAGCACAGGAACACCACGTTGGGCCGGTGCTCGGCGATGGCCGCGAGGGCCGCGTCCAGGTCGATCGAGAAGTCGGCGCGGCGCGGACCGGAGATCCACTCGGTGCCGGTGCCGCGCGCGATGAGCGCGTGCATCGAGTACGACGGGTCGAAGCCGAGGGCGCTGCGCCCGGGGCCGCCGAACGCCTGGAGGAGCTGCTGGAGCACCTCGTTGGAGCCGTTCGCCGCCCACACCTGGCCGGTCGCCAGCTCGACGCCGCCGGTCGCGGACAGGTAGTCGGCGAGCTTGGTGCGCAGCTCGACCGCGTCGCGGTCCGGGTAGCGGTTGAGCTGCCGGGCGGCTTCCGCGACGCGTTCGGCGATGCGGTCGACCAGCTCGTCGGGCAGCGGGTACGGGTTCTCGTTGGTGTTGAGCAGGACCGGCACGTGCAGCTGCGGCGCCCCGTACGGCGACTGCCCGCGCAGTTCGTCCCGGATGGGAAGGTCGTCGATCCGTGTCACTCGGGCAGCCCCCACTCGAACCGTGCCTTGATCGCCGCGCCGTGGCCGGGCAGGTCTTCCGCCTCGGCCAGCGTCACGACGTGGTGCGCGACCTCGGCGAGCGCGTCGCGGCTGTAGTCGATCACGTGGATGCCGCGCAGGAACGACTGCACGGACAGGCCCGAACTGTGGCAGGCGCAGCCGCCGGTGGGCAGCACGTGGTTGGAGCCCGCGCAGTAGTCGCCGAGCGAGACCGGCGCGAAGGCGCCCACGAAGATGGCGCCCGCGTTCCGGACGCGCGCGGCGACCGCGGACGCGTCGGCGGTCTGGATCTCCAGGTGCTCGGCGGCGTACGCGTCGACGACCTTGAGGCCGTCGTCGACGGAGTCGACCAGCACGATGCCGGACTGCCGTCCGGACAGCGCCTCGGTCACCCGCGCGGTGTGCTTGGTCGCGGCGACCTGCGCCTTCAGCTCCGCCTCGACCGCGTCGGCCAGCTCGGCCGAGTCGGTGACCAGCACGGACGCGGCAAGCGTGTCGTGCTCGGCCTGGCTGATCAGGTCGGCGGCGACGTGCACCGGGTCGGCGGTCGCGTCGGCGAGGACCGCGATCTCGGTCGGGCCGGCCTCCGAGTCGATGCCGATGCGGCCCTTGAGCAGGCGCTTGGCGGAGGCGACGTAGATGTTGCCGGGGCCGGTGACCAGATTGACGGGGGCGCACGGGCCCGCGCCGTACGCGAACATCGCGATGGCCTGGGCGCCGCCCACGCTGTAGACCTCGTCGACGCCGAGCAGCGCGCACGCGGCCAGGATCGTCGGGTGCGGCAGGCCGCCGAACTCCTTCTGCGGCGGGGAGGTGACGGCGAGCGAGCGGACGCCCGCTTCCTGCGCCGGCACCACGTTCATCACCACGGACGACGGGTACACCGCAAGCCCGCCCGGCACGTAGAGCCCCACGCGCTCCACCGGCACCCACCGCTCGGTGACCGTGCCGCCCGGCGCGACCGTCGTGGTCACGTCGGTGCGCCGCTGGTCGCGGTGCACGATGCGGGCGCGCCGGATGGTCTCCTCCAGCGCCGCGCGGACCTTCGGGTCCAGATCGCCGAGGGCCTGGGCGATGGTCTCGGCCGGGACGCGGATGTCGGTGAGGCGGACCCCGTCGAAGCGCTCGGTGATCTCGATCAGCGCCTCGACCCCGCGATGGCGTACGTCGTCGCAGATCGGGCGGACCTTCTCCAAGGCCGCCTCGACGTCGAACTCGGCGCGGGGCATCACGTCGCGCAGGGCCGCGGGGCTGTCCAAAACAGCACGCCCGGCGGAGCCGCGCAGATCGATACGGGAGATCACCCGTCCCAGTGTAGGGAGCCCGCGAGAGCGGGGTCCGCACGTGTCGGCTGCTGAGACACGATTGGATGGCAGCCACGACGGCACGACCTCGCGGGGGGACGGCAGTGGCGGCGATACCGAGTGACCTGAGTGATGCCGAGCGGCAGGTGTGGGAGGCGTTCCGCACCGGCGACGTATGCGACTTCGCCGGACGCGGCGTCACCTACTCCGCGGACTGGGCGCTGCCGCGCGGCGACCTCGGTGCCGACTGGGGGCCCGAGCGCACGATTCGCGCCGAATTCCTCGCCCGGCTGCTGCTCGACGGACCCGACCCGGTGGCCGGCCGCACGCCGGGGCTGCACCTGACCGGGGCGCGGATCGTCGGCGACCTTCGGCTGCGCGGGGCCCGCGTGGACGCCTACGTCGACCTGCGCGGCTGCCGCTTCGAGAACCGCATCGACCTGGGCGACGCGACGACCAACACGCTGCGCATCATCGGCTCGGTCCTCAACGGGGTCCGGGCCCGGCGCGCCCGCGTCGACGGCGACCTGTGCCTGACCACCTGCCGGATCCGCGACGGCGTTCTGCTGACCGACGCGCACGTCGCCAACGACGTGGTGCTGAACGGCTCGCGGATCCGCCCGATGCGCGACGGCGACGCGGTCAGCGCCGACGGGATCCAGGTGACCGGCGACATCAGCGCGCACGGCCCGTTCCACGCGCTCGGCACGGTGCGCATGCGCAGCGCCCGGATCGGCGGCCGGGTCACGTTCTACCGGGCGCGGCTGGACGCTCCGGAAGGCCTGGACAGCCGCGGCCACAGCAAGCCGGCGTTCGACGGCGCGGGCATGAACGTCGAGCAGTCGCTGCACATGAGCGACCGCTTCACCGCGACCGGTTCGATCCGGCTGATCGACGCCCGGTTCGGCGACGCGTACATCCTCGACCACGCCGCCGTGCTGGGGCGGGAGACCGACACCCTCGCGCTGTGGCGGGCGACCGGGCGGACCCTGTCGATCGTGGTCGAGCCGACGCCGCGCGGCCGTGTGCTGCTGAGCGGGGCGCAGTGGGGTGCGCTCACCGACGTCCCGGGCACCTGGCCGGAGGATCCGGGGCGCATGGCGATCGGCGGCATGACATACGCGGTGCTGCGCTCGACGCGGCCGATGGACCTCGCGCAGCGGCTGCGGTGGCTGGCCGCCGCGACTCCGGACTACGAGCCGCAGCCGTACGAGCAGCTCGCGCTCGCCTACCGCGCGTCCGGCCAGGACGAGGAGGCCCGCAGTGTGCTGCTCGCCAAGCAGCGCCGCAACCGCGAAACGCTGCGCCTGCCGGGCCGGCTGTGGGGCTGGGTGCAGGACGTCACGATCGGGTACGGCTACCGCCCGGCGCGGGCGCTGGCGTGGCTGGTCGCGCTGATCGCGATCGGCACCACGGTCTTCGGACTCGACCGGCCGAGCCCCCTGAAAGCCGACGAGGCGCCGCACTGGAACCCGTTCTTCTACACGATCGACCTGCTGCTGCCGGTGCTGTCGCTCGGACAGGAGTCGGCGTGGAATCCGGGCGGGTGGACGCAGTGGGTCGCGTACGTCCTGGTGATGCTCGGCTGGATCCTCGCGGGCGCGGCCGCGGCGGGCGCGACGCGGGTGCTGAACCGGGGGGCCTGAGGCGGGTTTGCCGGTCGTTCGAGCCGGTCACTGGCGAAAACCCTCCCGAACCGGTGGCGGGGACGCCCTAGTCTTTGCTCTTGTGACCGACCGGCTCCCGCTCTTCCCGCTCAACTCGGTGCTCTATCCGGGCCTCGTGTTGCCACTCAACATCTTCGAGGAGCGGTACCGGGCCTTGGTCCGCGACCTGCTCGCGCGCCCCGAGGACGACCGCCGCTTCGGCGTGGTCGCGCTCCGCGCCGGGCGCGAGGTCGGCGACCTGCCCGTGGACACCGTCGACGCGGTGTTCCCGCTCGGCTGCACCGCCCAGGTGGCGACCATCCGCCCGCACGCGGACGGGCGCTTCGACGTGGTGGCGACCGGGGCGTCGCGCTTCCGGCTGCTGTCCGTCGACGAGTCGGGCCCGTACCTGGTCGGCGAGGTCGAGTACCTCGACGAGGCGAAGGGCGACGACGCGGTGGTGCTCGGGCACGCGGTGACGCGGGCGTTCACCGAGTACCAGCAGCGGCTGCTGGGTGCGCAGGGCCGCAGCATGGTCGAGCTGCCGGAGCTGCCGGAGGATCCGGTGGTGATGTCGTACCTGGTGGCCGCGGCGATGGTGCTGGACCTGCCGGACAAGCAGGGCCTGCTGGTCGCGCGCGACGCCACGCTGCGGCTGCGCGAGGAGCTGTCGCTGCTGCGGCGGGAGAACGCGCTGCTGGAGCATCTGCGGTCGCTGCCGGCGGTGGAGCTGGTGCAGCAGGGCGGGGACCAGCCCAACTAGGCCGACCTGTCCCGGACCCGTGCCGGGCACGGGTCCGGGACGCGACGGAGAGGGCCGCTGTGGCCAGGAACAAGGCCGCCCACGGCGGCAAGGGCACACCCGCGACGGTGGCGCTGACCCGCGCGGGCGCGGAGTTCACGCTGCATGCCTACAGCCACGACCCGGACGCGGCGTCGTACGGCGAGGAAGCCGCCGCCGCGCTGGGGGTGTCCGCGGACCGGGTGTTCAAGACGCTGCTGGCGGACGTCGACGGTGCGCTGACCGTGGGCGTGGTGCCGGTCGCGGGCAAGCTCGACCTGAAGGCGCTGGCCGCCGCGGTCGGCGGCAAGCGGGCGGCGATGGCCGACCCGGCCGCGGCCGAGCGAGCGACCGGCTACGTGGTGGGCGGCATCAGCCCGCTCGGCCAGAAGAAGCGGCTCGCCACGGTCGTGGACGCGACCGCGCTGACCCACCCGACGGTGTTCGTGTCGGCGGGGCGGCGGGGATTGGAGATCGAGCTGCCGCCGGCGGTGCTGGTCGAGCTGACCGGGGCACGGACGGCCGCGATCGGACGGGGCTAGCCCGTCCCCTTGGGCGACACGTCATCGGTGGGCGAAGCGTCATCGGCCGACGGAGCGTCCGGCTCCCCCGCCGCGGGCGGCGCGGCGTGCGGCCCGCCTTCGCCCGTTCCCGGCCATGCCAGCAGCTTCGGGGCCGGGTCGCGCGGGCCGAAGCCGGCCATCAGGATCGCCCACACGATCATCGACGCCATCGGCCACAGGTACAGCACGCCCATGGCCTGGATCCGCAGCGGCTCGTCGAACGGGATCTGCTCGGTCGCGGCCGCGTTCGGGTGGGCCTTGTCGACGGCCTGCCAGAAGTGGTCCGGGCCCAGCGCCCCGCCGACCTTGTACGCCACGTAGGAGCCGAGCAGCCCGCCGAGCCCCAGTCCGAACGCGACGCCGATGCCGTACTTGCGGCCCTTCCAGAACCCCAGGCCGGCCAGCAGCAGGCCCGCGACCACGCCCACGACGGCGAACCAGCCGTCCCGGGCGATGTCGCCCTCGGTCGGCGTCTTCGCGGTCGAGTACGCCTGGTGCCCGACGACCACCCGCGGCAGGTCCGGCGCGAGCGCGTGCCAGATCGCCCCCGCCCCCACGCCGACCACCGCGCACACCAGCAGCACGATCAGGCCGGCCACCACGTCACCGCGCACCGCGGGCCACGACAGGTCCAGGCGCCGCACGGGCGCGGCGAAGCCCCCGGGGTGCTGCTCGGGGGACGGGACCGCGTCGGACGTGCGGTCGAACTGCCAGGGCGACGTCATACGGTCAGCGTCCCATGCTCGTGGTCGGGTTGCCGGTCAGGCGGTGCGGGGCACGCCCACGACACGGCCTCGTCAGGACCAGGCACGGCCTAGTCGCGTGCCGTGCGGCGGAACGCCCAGGTGGCGAGCGTCAGCATGACGACGCCGATGGCCGCGCACACGGCGAGGTTCGCGGCGAACGACGCCCAGTCGGGGCTGCCGTACGTCGCGATGAACGCGTCCACGCCGTAGGACGACGGCAGCACGTCGCGGCCCAGCTCGATCGCCCACGGCATCCGGTCCGCCGGGATGACGCCGAGCAGCAGCGCCACCGACATGCCCAGCTGGCCGAGCAGCGTGGCGAGTTCCTGCCGGGGCGCGAGCAGCCCGCACACCGCGCCGACGCCCGCGAGCGCGGCGCCGGACAGCGGCACCACGAGCAGGAGCGCCCACAGGTTCGCCAGCGACAGCTGGAACATCACCGCGCCGATCACCGCCGTCACGACGGCACCGGGCAGGGTGAACGACGCGTAGGCCGCGGCGATGCCGAGGACCACGGCGGCCGGGCGCACCGGCAGGGTCTGGTAGTAGTCGAGTGAGTTCGCGGCGCGCAGCGCGCCGAAGTGCTGGGCGAGCAGGTTGAGCGCGACGAACGCGACGACGAGCACGCTGGACCCGGCGACGACGGCTTCGCGCGCCGAGTCCGAGCCGGTGTCGACGACGCCGCGCATGAGGATCATGATCCCGACGGACTGGAACACCGCGACGAACAGCAGCGGCACCCGCGACACCCGGACCCGGGACAGCTGCGCCCGGTAGACGGTCAGCAGCCCCGCCCACAGCGGTGTGGCCGGGGCGAGCGGCACGGCCGGGAAGGCGGTCGCCTCGGGGCCGGCGGCCGAGGCCGCCGGGCGTACCGTGCCGCCGGCGATGTCCGCGTCCTGCCCCACGCTCATCCCTTGACCAGCCCTTCGTGGCGTCCGCCGAGCGCCAGGTACACGTCTTCCAGGCTCGGCGTCGACAGTGTGAAGTCGTCCAGCACGTCGAACGCCGGTCCGGAGGTGACCGCGGCGAGGAGTTCGCGCGCGGTGCCGGGGTCCATGCGGGTCGTCCAGCGGCGTCCGGTGCGGACCGCGTCGCGGGCGAGCATGGCCACGGCGGGTTCGCTCATCGGCGGGTCGGACCGCCAGACCAGGTCGAGCCGGACCTCGTCGCCGACGGTGGCCTTGAGGCCGCCGGGGGTGTCGCAGGCGATGACCCGGCCCTCGTCGAGGACCGCGACCCGGTCCAGGACGGTCTCGGCTTCGATGACGTTGTGGGTGACCAGCAGCACGGTGGTGCCGTGCTCGGCGCGGCGGCGGTCGATCGCCGCCCACACCGCTCGGCGCGCGACCGGGTCCATGCCGGTGGTGGGTTCGTCGAGGACCAGCACCGGGCGGTCGCCGACCAGGGCGGTGGCCACGCAGGCGAGCCGCCGCTGGCCGCCGGACAGCTTCTTCAGCGGGCGTTCGGCGAGGTCGCCGAGGCCGAGTTCGGCGACGACCGCTTCGCGGGCGGCGCGGGCCGCGGCCGGCTCGACGGCGCGCAGCCGGGCGGTGGTCTCGATGGCGAGGGCGACGGTGAGTTCGTCGAGCGCGCCGGAGTCCTGGCCGAGGTAGGCGACCAGCCGGGACGCCGTCTCGGGGCGGCGCACCAGGTCGTGGCCGAGCAGGTCGACGCTGCCCGCGTCGGGGCGCAGGAGTCCGGTGAGCTGGCGGACGAGGGTCGACTTGCCGGCGCCGTTGGGGCCGAGCAGCCCGAAGATCTCGCCGCGGCCGATCTCCAGGTCGACGGCGTCGTTCGCGACGACCTCGGTGCGGGCGCCGCGGCGCCCGGTGCGGTACGTCTTGGTCAGTCCCGCGACCCGGTAGCAGACCGCGCCGGACGTGCGCGGCGCCGCGGCGTGCGGGATCGCGGCGGTCTCGCCGAGCATGGCCACGCGGTGCCTCTCCTGCCCCGGCGCGGGCTCGCCGCCGGGGGTCTCTCTCGGGTCGGTCGGTGTCGCGGTGCGACAGGGGCACGAGTGTGCACGCGTGTGCAATCGGGGGGCACGCGGGCACGACGGAATCCGTGCCGGAAAACTCTACGCGCCGTCCGCACCCTGCCGTGCCGCGCCCCTCGCCTTCTCCCGGCTTCCCCTCGGCACTTCCCTCGGTTCCTGCCGTCGGCGGCCCGGGGCGGTTGTGCTCCGCATACCGGCGACCGGCGTCCGGCGGCGCTCCGCCGGACGCCCCGCGGAGCGGGTTGCGGGCCGGTGCCCGGTCAGGCGGTCTTGGCGGGCCGCGGGTCCGGGCGTTCGGTCCGCAGGTCGGGCTTCGGTGCGGGCGGCTGTTCGGACGGGTGGGCGTGCTGGCGTCCGTTGGTCATGGTGCTCCCCGTTTCCCCCCGGAGCACGGCCCGGGGTATCGGCGGCCGCGGTCGGCCGCGCCTGGCCGCGCGACCGCAGACGACCACATAGGGAAAACGACTCTACGTGCACGAAGGTTCACGCAGATGGCATTTGGCCGTATCGAGCCGTACCGAGCCGTATTGAAATGCACCGATTCCGATACCCGTGCACGCCGAGTCGATCACCAACCGATCAGACGAGGCAGCCGGGGCCGAGGAGTTCTTTCAGGTCGCCCATCAGCGCCGGACTCGGGTTGACCGAAAGCCGCGCGTCCAGGCGCATCAAGGTGGTCTTGTCGCGCGAATGGAGCTTCAGCCGGACCTCGGTGTTGCCGTGGTGGTGGCGCAGCACGTCCTTGAGCCTGGCGACCAGCGGCGGCGCGATCCGGGCCGTGGGCAGGGTGATGACCAGGGGCTGCGACGCGTCCAGTTCGGACATGTCGGGCACGATCAGTTCCATCGCGACCAGCCGCGGCACGTCTTCGCGCTTGTCCAGGCGGCCCTTGACGAAGACCACCGCGTCCTCGACGAGCTGGGTGGAGACCAGTGCGTAGCTCTGCGGGAAGAACATGCAGTCGATGGCGCCGGCGAGGTCCTCGACCGTGGCGATCGCCCACGGGTTGCCCTGCTTGGTCATTTTGCGCTGAAGGCCGGAAATGATGCCGCCGATGGTGACGATCGCCCCGTCGGGGCGCTCGTCGCCGGTGAGCGCGGAAATCATGCAGTCGGACTTCGACTCCAGCACGTGCTCGATGCCGAAGAGCGGGTGGTCGGACACGTACAGGCCGAGCATCTCGCGCTCGTTGGCGAGCAGGAACGTCTTCTCCCACTCCTCCGTGGAGAACTCCACGTCCAGGCCGAACGCCGGCCCGCTGTCCTCGTCGCCGCCGCCGAACAGGTCGAACTGGCCCTCGGACTCCTTGCGCTTGACCGCGACGACGGCGTCGATCATGCCTTCGTACTTCTCGGTCAGGCCCTTGCGGGTGTGCTCCAGCGAGTCGAACGCACCGGCCTTGATGAGCGATTCCACGGTCCGCTTGTTGCAGACCACCGCCTCGACCTTGTCGAGGAAGTCCGGGAAGGACGTGAACTTGCCCTTGGCACGCCGGGTCTGCGCGATCGAGTCGACGACGTTCGCGCCGACGTTGCGGACCGCGGACAGGCCGAAGCGGATCTGCGTGTCGCCCTGCGGGGTGAAGTCCGCGTCGGACTCGTTGACGTCCGGCGGCAGCACCTTGATGCCCATGCGCCGGCACTCGTTGAGGTAGATCGCCGACTTGTCCTTGTCGTCGCGCACCGAGGTGAGCAGACCGGACATGTACTCGGCGGAGTAGTTCGCCTTGAGGTAGGCGGTCCAGTAGGAGATCAGGCCGTAGGCGGCGGAGTGCGCCTTGTTGAACGCGTAGCCGGCGAACGGGACGAGGACGTCCCACACGGTCTGGATGGCTTCCTTGGAGTAGCCGTTCTCCAGGCAGCCCTTCTGGAAGGGCACGAACTCCTGGTCGAGGATCTCCTTCTTCTTCTTGCCCATCGCGCGGCGCAGGTTGTCGGCTGCGCCCAGCGAGTACCCGGCGAGGATCTGCGCGGCGCGCTGCACCTGCTCCTGGTAGACGATCAGGCCGTAGGTGGGTTCGAGGATCTCCTTGAGGGGCTCCTCCAACTCCTTGTGGATCGGCGTGATCTCCTGCTGGCCGTTCTTGCGCAGCGCGTAGTTGTTGTGCGAGTTGACGCCCATCGGGCCCGGCCGGTACAGCGCCAGGACCGCGGAGATGTCCTCGAAGTTGTCGGGGCGCATCAGCCGTAGGAGGGACCGCATGGGCCCGCCGTCGAGCTGGAACACGCCCAGCGTGTCACCGCGGGCAAGGAGGTCGTAGGTCGGCTTGTCGTCGAGCGGGAGGGCGAGAAGGTCGAGCTTGATGCCCTTGTTCTTCTCGATCGCCTTGACGGCGTCGTCCATGATCGTCAGGTTGCGCAGGCCGAGGAAGTCCATCTTGAGGAGACCGAGGTCTTCACAGGTGGGGTAGTCGAACTGCGTGATGACGGTGCCGTCGGAGTGCCGGGTCCACACCGGGATGTTGTCGGTGAGCGGCTCGGCGGACATGATCACGCCCGCGGCATGCACGCCGGGCTGGCGGATCAGGCCCTCGATACCGCGCGCGGTGTCGATGACCTTGCGGACGTCGGCCTCGTTCTCGTACATCGCCCGGACTTCGCCCGCCTCGTTGTAGCGCGGGTGCGAGGAGTCGGTGATGCCGGACAGTGAGATGCCCTTGCCCATGACGTCCGCGGGCATGGCTTTGGTGATGCGGTCGCCCATCGCGTACGGGTAGCCGAGCACACGGCTGGCGTCCTTGATGGCCGCCTTCGCCTTGATGGTGCCGAAGGTGACGATCATCGCCACCTTGTCGGACCCGTACTTTTCGGTCACATATCGGATGACGTCGCCGCGCCCGCGTTCGTCGAAGTCGATGTCGATATCGGGCATCGAGATGCGCTCGGGGTTGAGGAACCGCTCGAAGATCAGCCCGTGCGGGATGGGGTCGAGGTCGGTGATGCCCATCGCGTAGGCGACCAGCGAACCCGCCGCGGAGCCGCGGCCCGGGCCGACCGCCACGCCGTTGTTCTTCGCCCACATGATGAAGTCGGCGACGACCAGGAAGTAGGCCGGGAAGCCCATCTCCTGGATCATCTTGATCTCGTAGTCGGCCTGCTTGCGGTGCTCCTCGTCGTAGCCGTCCGGGAAGCGCCAGTCCATGCCGCGCCACACCTCGGCCTCGAAGAACGAGTCCTCGGTCATGCCCTCGGGCACGTCGAACTTCGGAAGCAGGTCCCGCTTCCCGAACATCCCGGTGGTGTCGACCTTCTCGGCGACCAGCAGGGTGTTGCGGCAGCCCTCCTGCCAGATGTCGGACGAGTCGTGCCCGTACATCTGCTCGGCGGACTTCAGGTAGTAGCCGGTGCCGTCGAACTTGAACCGGTCCGGGTCGGACAGGTTCTTGCCGGTCTGGATGCACAGCAGCAGGTCGTGCGCCGCAGCGTCGGACTCGCGCGTGTAGTGCGAGTCGTTCGTGACCAGCGGCGGGATCTTCAGCTTGCGGGAGATGTCGATCAGGCCGTCGCGGACCCGGCGCTCGATGTCGAGGCCGTGGTCCATGATCTCCATGAAGTAGTTCTCGGCCCCGAAGATGTCGCGGTACTTCGCGGCGGCTTCCACGGCCTTGTCGAACTGGCCCAGGCGCAGCCGGGTCTGGACCTCCCCGGACGGGCAGCCGGTGGTGGCCATCAGGCCGTCGGCGTGCTCGGCGATGATCTCCGCGTCCATCCGCGGCCACTTGACCAGGTAGCCCTCGGCGTACGAGCGCGAGGTCAGCTTGAACAGGTTGTGCAGGCCGGTCTTGTTGCGCGCCCAGATCGTCTTGTGGGTGTACGCGCCGGACGCCGAGACGTCGTCCTTCTTCTGCGCGGGGGTGCCCCACAGCACGCGCTTGGTGAGGCCGCGGGACTCGGGGGCGACATACGCCTCGATGCCGATGACCGGCGTGACACCGGCCGCCACCGCCTGCTTGTAGAACTCACGGGCGCCGAACATGTTGCCGTGGTCGGTCATCGCCACGGCGGGCATGCCCTGTTCCTGGCACTCCTTGAACATCTCCTTCAGGCGTGCCGCACCGTCCAGCATCGAGAACTCGGTGTGGACGTGGAGATGAACGAACGAGTCGGCCACGGCGCCGTCCTCCCGAAGTATCCGGTTGGGCTGAACCTTGCCCGCGGTGAGGCCGTTCGACCTGGTCACCAGGCTAGTCGGCGGCACCGACACGAAGCCGGGAGGGGCCGTACGGGGCCTGGGCGCAAGCCGGGGAGACCCGGACGGAACCCGCCCGGGTCTGAAGCTCTCACGCGTGCAGCCCCCGAGTCTAAGACACGACCGGACGGGTGGCCGGGACCCCACGCCATGTCGACGGCCCATGTGGACGTCACCCTTGGGGGTGACTAGCGTTGCGAATTCGTCACCCGGCAACCGCCCCCGCCGGAAACCCCCGGCAGACCCCGGGAGGGAGCCCTCGGGAGAACCCGCGGGAGAAAGGGAGAACCACCAGCCATGGACGTCTGGGAGATCCTGCGCCCCCTGATCGTTCTGGTCGCGGTCCTCGCCGGCACCGGCATCATTTCGTGGCTGCTCGCCAAGGTCGCCCGCGAAGTCCAGACCCGGCGCCCCGGCTCCGGGGCCCTGTGGCCGATGCTGCGCCGCTCGCGCGCATCCTGCGTGGTGGCCCTCGGCACCGTGCTGATGCTCGTCGCCGAACCGGCCGCCGACCTGCCCGAGAGCAGCCGCGGCTCGGTCCGCCACTTCCTCGTGCTCGCCGTGATCGGCGCGTGCGCGTGGCTCGCCATCCACGCCGCCAACGTGCTCGTCAACACCTCGTTCGAGCGCTACGCCGCGGTCGCCACCGACGCGTCCCGGGTGCGCCGGGTCCGCACCCAGATCGACCTGATCCGCCGGGTCGCCGCCGCGGTCGTCGGCGTCATCGCGATCAGCGCGATGATCATGACCTTCCCCGGCATGCGGACGATCGGCACCAGCCTGCTCGCCTCCGCGGGCCTCATCGGCGTGGTCGCCGGTCTCGCCGCGCAGTCGGCGCTGTCCAACCTGTTCGCCGGACTGCAGATCGCCTTCAGCGACATGGTGCGGATCGGCGACTCGGTCGTGGTCAACAAGGACATCGGGCTCGGCACCATCGAGGAGATCACCCTCACCTACCTGGTGATCAACACGTGGGACCAGCGGCGCATCGTCATGCCGGTGTCGTACTTCACGAGCCGGCCGTTCGAGAACTGGTCCCGCACCGACATGCGGATGACCGGCACGGTCTTCCTGCACCTGGACCACTCGGCGCCGGTCGGCGAGCTGCGCGAGGAACTGCACCGGATCCTCAAGGACAGCGGGCTGTGGGACGGGCAGGGCTGGAGCCTGTACGTCACCGACACCACGCCGTCCACGATCGTGCTGCGCGCCGTGGTCACCGCACGCGACTCCGACGACGTGTGGACGCTGCGGTGCGAGGTGCGCGAGAAGCTGCTCGACTTCGTGCGGCGGAAGCACCCGTACGCGCTGCCCCGGATCGCCACCGCGGCCGTTCCGGCCGCCCCCACGTACGGCGACGACAGGCACCACGAGGAGCAGTCCGCGGCCATCCCGGCGCAGGACGGCCCGCGCCGCTTCGTCGAGCTGGCCAAGAAGCCCCGGGTCGACCTCAACCGCCGCTGAGCGCCGCCCGGCGCCTGCCGGTTGCGGCCATGTCAGCGCGGCGCGAGGCCCGGCCAGCCCTCCGGGTTCGAGCCGGTCTCGTAGTCATAGGGCTCCTCGTGGTCCCACGGGCGGCCGGTGAGCCGCTCCCAGGCGTCCTCGGCGACGTAGAGGAGCGGTTCGCCGTCGTACTCGGCGGCGGTATAGGTGCAGAAGCCGCTTGGGTCGGCCAGCACGTGCGTATAGGCCTCGCGGCCGGCGGCAACGACACCGCAGCGCGCGTACAGGAATCCGTCGGCGGACATCGGCACGGGCACGCCGTCCCGGTCGGTCACGTCGATGTACGGCAGAGCCGCCAGGTCGGCGCGATCGAGCCGGTACAGCGCCT
Organism: Uniformispora flossi; assembly: GCF_049534875.1. Taxonomy (NCBI): domain Bacteria; kingdom Bacillati; phylum Actinomycetota; class Actinomycetes; order Kitasatosporales; family Streptomycetaceae; genus Uniformispora; species Uniformispora flossi. Next base: position 141,556 of record NZ_JBMULZ010000008.1, on the reverse strand, counting down.
CCGCCAGCAGGTCGGCAAACCCGACGACGGTCGCCTTGGACCGGGTCGCCAACACGTCGGTCAGCCGCTCGCACGCGTCATCGTCCGCGCGACCGCCGAGAAGGTCGATCAGCTCCCAGAACTCATCCCATCCGAACACGGGTAAATCGTCACATACGCGTCAAGCCCCGATGGTTGCCTGCCGGGTCGGAGGGCTGGTGTCGCGGCAAGGCTGAGCCGATCGGCGGCGGTGCGCTCAGCCCTGGGTGTCGAGTTCCTCGAGGAAGGCCAGGGCCGTGGACCAGGTGGCCTCGGCGGCTTCCCGGTCGTAGTCGGGCAGCTCCGGGTCGGTGTAGATGTGGCCGGCGCCGTGGTAGCGGAAGACCTCGACGTCGGCGCCCGCGGCGAGCATGCGGAGGTACCAGGCGTTGAGCCAGTCCTCGGTCTCGAACGGGTCGGGTTCGGCGACGTGGAGCTGGACGGCCATCTCGGTCTCGGCGTCGTCGCGCAGGTCGGAGGTGCCGTGCATCATCAGCAGGCCGGCGGCGTGCTCGTCGGACAGGGCGACGGTCTGGGCGATCGACGCGCCCAGCGAGAAGCCGCTGTAGACGACGCCCTTGCCGAGCGGGCCCGCGGCGGCGACGGCGCGGCGCAGCAGCTCGTCGCGGCCGATCTCCTCGCGCAGCTCCATGCCTTCCTCGACGGTGTCGGCGACCTTGCCGTCGTACAGGTCGGGGACGGTGACCTCGTGCCCGGCCGCGCGCAGCCGCTCGGCGGCTTGGTGGACGGCGGGGCGAAGGCCGTAGGCCGAGTGGAAGAGCAGGACGCGGGCCACGGGTTCCTCCGGGTGCAGGGCAGGTGTGCACGGGTGCGTGCGGGTGCGTGTTCGACGCGGGTGCTTCAGCCCCAGCCTTTCATGTCGATCCGGCGCAGCAGCTTGTCCACGACGGCCGGGTCGACCCCGGGCTCGTTGCGGGCCGCCTTGATCGCCTCGCGGGCGGCCTCGTTCAGCTCGGCGTCGACCCGCGCGAACTCCTTCTTGCGGCGGCGGCGCTCCGCGAAAGCCGCGCGGGCCTCGTCTTCGTACGCGTCCGGGTCGACCTGCGCGATGAGCCCCTGGCAGCGATTGCGCAGGCTGTCGATCAGGTCCTCCGGGATGTCACCCCGGGATTCCAGCTCGCGCAGCCGCGCGAGCGCGGCCACCAGCGAGCGGACTCGCAGCTCGTCCTCGGCCTGCCCCAGCCGGTCCTCGGATTCCCGGACGCCGAGGAGCTTGACCAGCCCCGGCAGCGTGAGCCCCTGCACGACGAGGGTGACCATCACCACGGAGAAGGCGATCACCACGAGCCGGTCGCGGGCCGGGAACGGGTCCCCCGCGTCGGTGGTCGCGGGCAGGGCGAGGGCCAGCGCGACGGTCGCCACTCCGCGCATGCCCGCCCACCACAGCACCGCGGTCTCGCGCGGCCCGACCGGGGCCAGGTCGCGCTCGTCCGGGTCCTCGGCTTCGTTGGCGAGCCGGTTGCGGCGCCGGGCGAGGACCGCGGCGGGGAACAGCCACGCGCCGCGGACCAGGATCACGGTGCCGACCACCGCCGCGGCTTCGGCGAGCACCGCCCCGACGTCGGTGCCGAGTACGTCGAGGACGGTCCGCAGCTCGATGCCGATGATCCCGAAGGTCAGCCCGGTGACCATCAGTTCGGTCATCGCCCAGAACACGCTGCCGGAGAGCCGGCCGAGCGCGTCCTCGGCCTCGGTGCCGCGGGCCCGCAGCACGAGCACTTCGACGATGACCGCGAGCACCCCGGAGCCGCCGAGTTTGTCGGACAGCGCGTAGGCGACGTACGGCACGAGCAGCGTCCCCAGCACCCGCAGCCGCGCGTCGGTGAAGAATTGGAAGCCCCACGCGGAGATCGTCGCCACGCCGTAGCCGACCGCGCACGCCACCACGGCGGACAGCAGGAACTTGCCCACCGCGACCGGTGCCGAGAACTCGCCGGTGACCACCGCGGACACCGCGACCTGGTAGAGCACGATCGCGGTGACGTCGTTGAAGAGCCCCTCGCTCTCCAGGATCGACACCAGCCGCCGCGGCAGCCGCAGCCCCGCGGCGACCGCGGACGCGGCCACCGGGTCGGGCGGCGCCACCAGCGCGCCGAGCGCCACCGCGGCGGCGACCGGCAGGCCCGGGACGACCGCGTGCGCGACATACGCCACCGCCGTGGTGGTCACCAGCACCAGCGCCACCGCGAGCAGCAGGATCGGCTTCGCATTGGCGAGGAACTCGCGCCAGCTCGTCCGCCATCCCGCGGTGTGCAGCAGCGGCGGCAGGAGCAGCGGCAGCAGCAGATCGGGCTCGATACGCAGTTCCGGCACCCCGGGGATCACCGCGAGCAGCAGCCCGCCGAGGGTGATCACCACGGGGTACGGCATCCGGATCCGCGTCGCGAGCGGCACCGCGATGAGCGTGACCAGGAACAGCAGGAACAGGACGGTCAGCTGGTCCACGGGAGCACGCTACGCGGGAAATGCCGGAATTCGCGGGAGGCCGCGGCGGGACGCCCAAGGCGCGCCGCCCGCGCCGTGCCCCCGAGCGGGATGCGTCAGCTCTGGTCGGCGACCCGCTCCAGCGCCCCGGCAAGGTCGTCCGGGTAGGTGCTGTCGAACTCGACCCACTCGCCGGAGCCGGGGTGCTCGAAGCCGAGGTGCACCGCGTGCAGCCACTGCCGGGCGACGCCGAGGCGCTTGGCCAGGGTCGGGTCGGCGCCGTACATCATGTCGCCGACGCACGGGTGGCGCAGCGAGGACATGTGCACGCGGATCTGGTGGGTGCGGCCGGTCTCCAGCTTGATGGACAGCAGGCTCGCGGCGCGGAACGCCTCGACGGTGTCGTAGTGCGTGACGCTCGGCTTACCGCCGGCCACGACCGCCCACTTGTAGTCGTGCTTGGGGTGGCGGTCGATCGGTGCGTCGACAGTCCCGGACAGCGGGTCGAGGTGGCCCTGCACGAGCGCGTGGTAGCGCTTGTCCACGGTGCGGTCCCGGAACTGCTGCTTGAGGAGGCTGTACGCCCGCTCGGACTTGGCGACCACCATGAGGCCGCTGGTGCCCGCGTCGAGCCGGTGCACGATGCCCTGGCGCTCGGCGGCGCCGGACGTCGCGATGCGGTAGCCGGCCGCGGCTAGCCCGCCGACGACCGTGGTGCCCTGCCAGCCGGGGCTGGGGTGCGCGGCGACGCCGAGCGGCTTGTCGACGACGACGATGTGGTCGTCGTCGTACACGACGCCCATGCCGGGCACCGGCTCGGCGACGACCCGCACGGGGGCGGGGGCCGCGGGCATCTCCACTTCGAGCCACGCGCCGCCCGAAACCCGGTCGGACTTGCCCGCCGGCCGCCCGTCGAGCAGCACCTTGCCCGCGGCGGCGAGTTCGGCGGCGCGGGTGCGGGAGAACCCGAACATCCGCGCGAGCGCGGCGTCGACCCGCTCGCCTTCGAGGCCGTCCGGGACGGGCAGGGTACGGATCTCGGGGGTTCCGGTGGAGGCAGTCACCCGTCGAGTATGCCGGGTCCCGCGGACGGGTCAGTCCGCGCGGGGGCCGCGGTCGTCGGCTTCGGCCTCGCCGGCGCCCCCGTTGTCGTCGCTGTCGTCGCTGTCCTGGTTGTCGCCGGTGTCGCCGGTGTCTTCGGTGTCGTCTCCTTCGCGGGTGCCGTCCGGCTGGAGGCCGAGGAACGACAGCAGCACGATCAGGCAGCCGCCGACCACGATCGCCGAGTCCGCCATGTTGAAGACCGCGAAATGCTTGGGCGCCACGAAGTCCACCACGTGGCCGCGCAGGAACCCGGGCGACCGGAAGATCCGGTCGGTCAGGTTGCCGAACGCGCCGCCCAGCAGCAGCCCGAGCGCGATGGCCCACGGGACGCTGTAGAGGCGGCGGGACAGCCGCAGGATCACCACGACCACGGTGGCGGCGATCAGCGAGAAGACGATCGTGTACGCCTGGCCCATGCCGAACGCGGCGCCCGGGTTCCGCGTACCGCGGAGCTGCAGCCAGTCGCCGAGCAGATCGATCGGGTCGTGCCCTTCGAGCTTGGCGACCACGAGGAGCTTGGTGACCACGTCGAGGACGTACGCGAACGCGGCGACGCCGAGCAGGACCGCGACGCGGCGGCGCTGCGGGCGCGCGAACGGCGCGGCGGTTCCGTCCGCCGCGCCGTCTCCGGCGCGGCCGGGCTCGTCCGGCCCGGCCGCCTGGTCGTGCGTATCCGTGGTGCTGTCCTTGTCGGTGCTGTCCTGGCCGACGCTGTCCTTGTCGACGCTGTCCTTGTCGACGAGGGGCGCGCGGCCGTCCCGCCGTTCCGCTCCGGTACCGATGACTCGCTCCGCTTCTCGGGTGGGCTTCCCAGGTCAGCGGAGAGCACCGGTCCCGGGCGGACCGGGTGTTATCGGCGTTCCTCGCGCTGTTTGCAGGTGACACACAGGGTCGCACGCGGGAAAACCTGGAGACGAGCCTTCCCGATCGGCGACCCGCAGGACTCGCAGGCTCCGTACGTGCCGTCCGCGAGCCTGCGCAGGGCCCGTTCGGACTGGCTCAGCATGTTACGGGTCTGGTTGGTCAGGGCCATCTCGTGCTCGCGCTCGAAATTCTTGGTCCCGGTGTCCGCCTGGTCGTCGCCCGCGCCGTCGCCGGAGTCGCGCAGCATGTCGGCGATCTCGTGCTCGGCGTAGCGGATCTCGTTGGTGAGCCGGGCGACTTCGTCGAGGAGGCCGTCGCGCAACTCGTGCACTTCTTCTTCGGTCCAGGCGTCCTCGCCCGGGCGCACCGGGTAGGTGGACGCGGGATGTACGCCGCCGGGCGGCGGGGCCAGTGCCGTCGCCGTCGCGGTGCCGGCCGGCGCGGCCTTGGCCTTCGCGCCGGCGGTGTTCGCGCGCGATGCGCTGCGCGAACCGGTCGCCCTGGTCGCCGGGCCTCCGGAGGCCGTGGACCTGGCCGTCGCCGCGCTCTTGGTCCGGCCTCCGGCCGCCTTGCCGCTTTCCGCCATGGTCACGGCCCCCTCGTTCCGTAGGGTCTGTTCGGTCGTCATGCCTGCGCTATCCGGAGCAGTGATTCGGACATTTCCTATGAAATTTCGCAAACAGCTGGGGAAGCCTACGCGATCCGGCCCCCACAAGCCCCGAACACGCAGGACACGTCACCGGAATCCGGCGTTCGGCAGGCCCAGGTCCCGGCAACGTAAGTCGGTTCTGCCCAGAACCGGGCGCGACTATCCCTGTTGTGCGTGTCCGCTTCGTTACCGGAGGGGGTACAGATCGTTGAACAGGAGTGGACAGGGGGTGACGAGCCGCCGGGCGGCGGCGAGGCGCCCTGGGGCCGGGACGGCCGGGCTGTCGGCTGCGGCGCCCGGGTCGGCGGCTGCGGCGGCGAACTCGGGAGCGAGCGGGCACAGGGCGCGGCGCACGCAAGGGTCGAAGGCCGGTGCGAACGGACGCAGGGCGCGGCGCACGCAAGGGGTCGAACGCCGGTGCAAACAGACACAGGCGCGGCGCACGCAGGGGATCGAACGGGGGTCGAACGCCGGTGCGAACGCGCACAGGGCGCGGCGCACGCAAGGGTGAGCCGCCGACCGGTCGGACCAGCCCGTGACTTTTCGATTCCGCCGATCGTTGGCGGAACAAAGGAGCCATCGCAAGCCGGGGACAGCGTCCTTCGCCCGAGCCCGGCGGCCGCGCCTCAGCCCTCGCGCAGGCGGGTGAGCGTCGACTCCAGGTCGGCGGGCGCGTCGGTGATCTCGACGACCTTGTCGCGGCTGGTCGCGCCGGTGACCAGGGCCAGCTGACGGCGGCGGACGCCGAGGGCGTCGGCGAGGGCCTTGAGCGCGGCTTCGGTCGCCTTGCCTTCCACCGCGCGCGCGTTGACCGCGACGACGAGCGCGTCCCCGCGCGTCCCGCCGACCGCGGTGCGCGAGGCGCCGGGCTTGACCCGGATGCCGATCCGGCGCGGGGCGGCCGGGCCGACGGGCACGGCAGCCGCGGGGGCGTCGGCTGCGCGGCGGTCGTGGCGGCTCATGCGCCCCATCATGCCGGGACGCGGGCGCGGAGTCCGGCGACGCAGCCCGCACAGCGAACCGCGTCCCTGAACCGCGGCCCCGGACCGCCCCCGCGCCCGCCTTCGCAACCACCCTGCCCTCGCAAGCAGCCTCCCTTCGCGATCACCCTGCCCTCGCAACCAGCCTCCCTTCGCGATCACCCCGCCACAGGCGACCCCTCGCCACCTGGCTGCCCCGCCGCGGACCACCTTTCCGCCACAGCCGCCTCCCTCCCCCGGCCGCCTGCGAACCCTTCCGCGGGCCCCACCCGGCCTCGCGCCCACACCACAGGCCCCCACCGCACCACAGGCCCACCGCACCGCCCGGCGAACCCGCCCGCAGGCTTCCCGCGTGCCACCCGGCCGCGCGCCCACACCGCAGCCCACCCCACCGCACCACAGGCCCACGGCACCGCCCACGAACCCGCCCGCAGTCCTCCCGCGTGCCACCCGGCCGCGCGCCCACACCGCAGCCCACCCCACCGCACCACAGGCCCACCACACCGCCCACGAACCCGCCCGGCAAACCCGCCCGCAGGCCTCCCGCGTGCCACCCGGCCGCGCGCCCACACCGCAGCCCACCCCACCGCACCACAGGCCCACCACACCGCCCACGAACCCGCCCGGCAAACCCG
>NZ_JBMULZ010000008.1:0-134763 GCF_049534875.1 Uniformispora flossi | reverse complement strand
CGCCCACGGGCCCTCCCGCCACGCCGCCCGCAAACCCGCACGCGGGGCGGCCTCGGATGCCCGTAGACTTTCCGCAGCGAGAAGGCGTCGATGGGGACGAGTAGGTCCGTACGCAGCCCGTAGCGAGCCGGGGACGGTGGGAGCCCGGTGGCGTGCACGGTCCGAATATCACCCCGGAGCCGCCGGAAGAGCGCCGGCCGCGCCCACGCACGGCTGCCCCCGGGCAGCCCCCCGAGCACCACCCCGCCGCGGCCGACGGGTAGACCCGGCTCTCGCCGACTTCGAGTGGGTCGCGCACCCGACGATGCGGTGGGCGGCCAAGAAGGGTGGTACCGCGGGGCGTGATGCCTCGTCCCTTCGCCGGCTAGGCAAACAAGCCCGCGGAAGGAAGGCACCTATGTACCGCCCGGTACCGGCGCAGGTCGATCTGCCCGCCATGGAGCACGAAGTCCTCGCGTTCTGGCAGGACAACGACATCTTCGCCCGGAGTCTGGAGCGCACCGCCGACGGCCCGCGCTGGGTGTTCTACGAAGGCCCGCCGACCGCCAACGGCATGCCGGGCGCGCACCACATCGAAGCCCGCGTCTTCAAGGACGTGTTCCCGCGCTTCAAGACGATGAAGGGCCACTACGTCCGCCGCAAGGCCGGCTGGGACTGCCACGGCCTCCCCGTCGAACTCGCCGTCGAGAAGGAACTCGGGTTCTCCGGCAAGCAGGACATCGAGGCCTACGGCGTCGGCCCGTTCAACGCCAAGTGCCGCGAGTCGGTGCTGCGGCACGTGGACGCGTTCGAGGAACTCACCCGGCGCATGGGCTACTGGGTCGACATGTCCCAGGCCTACCGGACGATGGACCCCGAGTACGTCGAGTCCGTCTGGTGGTCGCTCAAGCAGATCTTCGACAAGGGCCTCCTCGTCCAGGACTACCGCGTGGCTCCCTGGTGCCCGCGCTGCGGCACCGGCCTGTCGGACCACGAACTGGCGCAGGGCTACGAGACGGTCGTCGACCCGTCGGTCTACGTCCGCTTCCCGCTGACCTCCGGCCCGCTCGCCGGCGACGCCGACCTGCTGGTCTGGACGACCACGCCGTGGACGCTGGTGTCCAACACCGCCGCCGTCGTCCACCCGGACGTGGCCTACGTGGTCGCCCGCAAGGACGGCGCCCGCCCGGTCGTGGTCGCCGAAGCCCTCGTCGAGAAGGCCCTGGGCGAGGGCTGGACCGCCGACCCGGCGCACCGCTTCACCGGCCGCGACATGGAACGCTGGTCGTACGGCCGCCCGTTCACCCTGGTCCCGCTCGAGGGCGCGAACTTCGTGGTGCTCGCCGAGTACGTGACCACCGAGGACGGCACCGGCATCGTGCACGCCGCCCCCGCGTTCGGTGCCGAGGACCTCGCCGCGGTGCGCCCGTACGACCTTCCGGTCGTCAACCCGGTCCGCACCGACGGCACGTTCGAACCGGAACTCCCGCTCGTCGGCGGCGCGTTCTTCAAGAAGGCGGACGAGGCGCTGGTCGCCGACCTGGACGCCCGCGGCCTGCTGTTCCGGCACATGGAGTACGAGCACAGCTACCCGCACTGCTGGCGCTGCCACACCGCGCTCATCTACTACGCGCAGCCGTCGTGGTATATCCGCACGACCGCGATCAAGGACGCGCTGCTGCGGGAGAACGACCGCACGAACTGGTTCCCGGAGAACGTCAAGACCGGCCGCTACGGCGACTGGCTGAACAACAACATCGACTGGGCGCTGTCCCGGAACCGCTACTGGGGCACGCCGCTGCCGATCTGGCGCTGCGCCGAGGGCCACCTGACGTGTGCGGGCTCGCTCACCGAGCTGTCCGAGCTGACCGGCCGGGACCTGTCGGGCCTGGACCCGCACCGGCCGTACATCGACGAGGTCACGTTCGCGTGCCCGGTGAAGGCCGGCGACGCGGCGTGCGGGGCCGAGGCGGTGCGCGTTCCCGAGGTCATCGACGCGTGGTACGACTCGGGCGCGATGCCGTTCGCGCAGTGGGGCTACCCGTACCGGAACCGGGAGATCTTCGAGCAGGCGTACCCGGCGCAGTTCATCTGCGAGGCGATCGACCAGACGCGCGGCTGGTTCTACACGCTGATGGCGGTCGGCACGCTGGTGTTCGACCGGTCGTCGTACGAGAACGTGGTCTGCCTCGGGCACATCCTGGCCGAGGACGGCCGGAAGATGTCCAAGCACCTGGGCAACATCCTCCAGCCGATCCCGTTGATGGACCAGCACGGTGCGGACGCGGTGCGCTGGTTCATGGCCGCGGGCGGTTCGCCGTGGGCGGCGCGCCGGGTCGGGCACGGCACGATCCAGGAGGTGGTGCGCAAGACGCTCCTCACCTACTGGAACAGCGTCAGTTTCCAGGCCCTGTACGCGCGCACGTCCGGCTGGACGCCGTCGGTGGACGATCCGGCGCCGGCCGACCGGCCGCTGCTCGACCGCTGGCTGCTGTCGGAACTGAACCAGCTCGTCGCCGATGTGGACGCGGCGATGGAGGCGTTCGACACGCAGAGGGCGGGCAAAGCGCTGTCCGCGTTCGTGGACGACTTGTCCAACTGGTATGTGCGGCGTTCCCGGCGGCGCTTCTGGAACGGCGACGCCGCCGCGCTGGCGACCCTGCACACCGCGTTGGAGACGGTGACGCGGCTGATGGCGCCGCTGACCCCGTTCATCACCGAGCGGGTGTGGCAGGACATCGTGGTGCCGGTCGCGCCGGACGCCCCGGCGTCGGTGCATCTGGCGGACTGGCCGGTGGCGGACCCGGCGCTGATCGACGCCGAACTGTCGGGTCGGATGGTGCTGGTGCGCCGTCTCGTCGAGTTGGGCCGGGCGACGCGCGCCGATTCGGGCGTGAAGATCCGGCAGCCGCTCGGCCGCGCGCTGGTCGGCGCGCAGGGCTGGGAGGCGCTGTCGGACGAGCTGCGGGCGCAGATCGCCGAAGAGTTGAATGTGGTGTCGCTGGCGTCGCTGTCGGAGGCGGGCGGCGACCTGGTCGAGTACAGCGCGAAGGGCAACTTCCGGGCGCTGGGCAAGCGGTTCGCGAAGGAGACGCCGAAGGTGGCGGGCGCGATTGCGGCGTCGGACGCGGCGGTGCTGTCGGCCGCGCTGAAGGAGTCGGGCAGCGCGACGGTGGTCGTCGACGGGGCCGAGGTCGCGGTCTCGGCGGATGAGGTGATCATCACCGAGACGCCGCGCGAAGGCTGGACGGTGGCGAGCGAGTCGGGTGCCACGGTCGCGCTCGACCTGCACCTCACCGACGAGTTGCGGCTTGCGGGCACGGCGCGTGAGGCGGTCCGGCTGATCCAGGAGGCCCGCAAGAATTCGGGCTTCGACGTGGCCGACCGGATCGTCGTGTGGTGGAGCGCGGACGAGGACGAGCACACCCGCACCGCGCTGCTGGAGCACGGCACGACGATCTCCGAGGAGGTCCTCGCCCTGGCGTTCTCCGAAGGCGCGCCCGAGGACGAGAACCTGACGGTGCACCAGGACGAGGGCCTCGGCCTGATGTTCTGGCTCCGCAAGATCGGCACCGAGCCGGTCCGCGACGCGGGCTGAGCAGGGAGAGGCGAAGGGGAGGGTCCGCACGGTGTGCGGACCCTCCCCTTCGGCGTGCCGGCTGTCGGCCGGTGCGGCCGGCGGTGCTGCCGGTCAGTCGCGCGGCATGCTCCATTTCGCGTTCGTGAGCACCGTCCGCATACCGCAGCCCGCAGCCCGCAGTCCGCAGTCCGCAGTCCGCACGACGATGCCACCGGCTTGCCCGGCCCTACCCGGCCGGCCACTGCCTCCGGACTGCGGCGCCGGTGTGGTTCCCCGCGGCAGCCGTCGGGTCCGTCGTCGCCCCGCCGTCCGGATCCCGCCGCGCGCCGACCCGACGCGAACGCGCCGAGGCCCGCCCCCCGTTCGGGGCGGGCCTCGGCGCGTGGTGCGGGACCGGTGTCAGTCCGTTGTCAGTTGTCGCCGTCCTCGTCGATGAGGAAGCCGCGCATCGGCGAGGCCTGCTGCATCGGCTGGGGCTGCGGGGCCTGCGGGCGGACCGGGGCCATCTGCGGCGTCATCGACGGCTGGCTCATGGCGGGTGCCATCTGCTGGCCGATCGACGGCGTCATGGCCGGGGTCATCGACGACGGCACCGGGGAGGTGGACATCGCCGGCGGCAGCGACGCGGTCGCCGGGGTGCGCGGCGGGGCGAGCGAGTCGTCCGCCTGCGACTCCAGCTGGCGAAGCTGGCTGTCCAGGTACGACTTCAGGCGCGTGCGGTACTCGCGCTCGAACGCCCGCAGGTCGTCGACCTTGCGCTCGAGGGTCGCGCGGGCGCTCTCCAGCGAGCCCATCGCGACGCGGTGCTTCTCCTGCGCGTCCCGCTCCAGGGCGTCGGCCTTGGCGCGCGCGTCGCGCTCCATGCCTTCCGCGCGGGTACGGGCCTCGCCGACGATCTTGTTGGCCTCGGACCGCGCTTCGGCGATCGCCTGGTCGGCGGTCTGCTGCGCGAGGGCGAGGACGCGGGCCGCGCTGTCGCCGCCCGGGTTGCCGAGCTGCTGCGGGGCGCCGCCGAGTTGCGGGGCACCGCCCATCTGGCCAGGACCCATCGGGCCGCCGAGCTGCGGCGGGCCGCCGAGCTGGCCCTGCTGCTGCATCGGGTGCTGCTGCTGCATCGGACCGGCGGGCAGCTGGTGCTGCTGCATCTGCTGCTGACCCGGGAACTGCCCCGGCCCGGCGGGCAGCTGGTGCTGCTGCGGACCGCCCGGCATGCCGGCGGGGCCGAGCTGCGGCTGACCCTGCATCGGACCCTGCCCCTGCATCGGGCCCTGGCCCTGCATCGGACCCTGGCCTTGCATGGGGCCCTGGCCCTGCATGTGGCCCTGCCCCTGCATCTGACCCTGGCCGGGCATCGGGCCCTGGCCCTGCTGCGGCATCATCTGCGTGGCCGCCGCGTTCGGGTGCATCTGCTGCGGACCGCCCATGGGGCCGCCGGGCGGAACCGGGTTGGGCCCGGATATGGCGGCGGGCGCGGGGGCGTCGCGGCGCTCGTTCTCCTTGCGCTGCTGCTGCGCGGCCTGCTGCGCCTGCTGCTGGCTCTGCGCCGCGGCGCGCGTGGCGGCCGCGAGTTTGGCCCGCAGGTCTTCGTTCTCGCGAAGCAGGCGGGTCAGTTCCGCCTCGACCTCGTCGAGGAACGCATCGACCTCGTCCTCGTCATAGCCCTCACGGAGACGGACGGTCGTAAACTGCTTGTTACGCACGTCCTCGGGGGTCAACGGCATTTCTTCACCTCAACGTGATCGTCGGCATCCGGACAGACCGTACCGCTTACAGCCTGCCCACGACGGAGATCAGGATGTAGACGATGATGATCAGTACGAAGAAGGACAGGTCGAGCGCTACGCCCCCGAGGCGCAGGGGTGGGATGAACCTGCGCAGCAGCTTCAGCGGTGGATCGGTGATGGAGTAGGTCGCTTCCAGCAGCACGACCATGACCCCGCGAGGCTCGTAGGACCGTGCGAACTGGAACACGTAGTCCATGATCAGACGGAAGATCAGCAGGCCGAGGAAGCAGTACAGGACGATGGTGAAAACCTCGCCCACGACGCTCATGCTCCTGCCCCCTCATTTGCGTTCCCGGAAGACCCGGTCCCTCTCCTCAGTGGTCGCACCCCTCTGACACCAACCAGGATTTCAGCTCTGGTTGAAGAACCCGCCCTCTGCGATGCGGGCCTTGTCCTCTGCTGTCACGTCGACGTTAGCAGGCGACAGCAGGAAGACTTTCTGGGTCACCCGCTCGATGCTGCCGTGGAGGCCGAAGACGAGACCCGCGGCAAAGTCGACAAGTCGCTTCGCGTCGGTGTCCTCCATCTCCGTCAGGTTCATGATGACCGGTGTTCCTTCACGGAAGTGCTCACCGATCGTACGGGCTTCGTTGTAGGTACGCGGGTGCAGCGTCGTGATGCGGTAGGGCTCACGCTCGCTGACGACTTTGTGTACGGTCACCGGTGCACTGCTCTCGGGGCGGCGGTCGGGCATGGTCGACACGGTGGCCCGATGCTCGTCGAGGCTGCGGTCCAGGCCGCGTTCGACATGCAGGGCCGGCACGGAACGGGGGATCTCGTCGCGGCGTTCGCGGGGTTCCTCCCGCCGCTCCTCGCGTCGCTCCGCCGCACTCGGCTGTTCGGGCGCTTGCTGCGGCCGGCGCGGTTCGGAGCCTCGATCGGCACGGCCGTCCGAGCCGATGTCGTCCTCATCGTAGTCGTCGTACTCGTAGACATCGTCCTCCACGAGGCCGAGGTAGACCGCCATCTTGCGCATCGCGCCGGCCATTGTCAGGGTCCTCCATGGTGGATCGGCTGTGGGTCACCGTGGGTCGTGCGATCCACTTCATGGCGACGCTACCGGAGCGAGCGCCTGACTCCGAGCACCGCAGTACCGATGCGTACATGTGTCGCCCCGGCCTCGACGGCGGCTTCGAGGTCGTTGCTCATCCCGGCGGACACCATGGTTGCAGCCGGATGCGATTCGCGCAGGCGCCTTGACATTTCCGCCAAATCAGCGAATGCCCGACCCGGTTCCGCACCGAGCGGAGCGACCGCCATCAGCCCGCCGAGCCGCAGGTGGGGAGCCTGCGCGATGGTGTCGGCGAGGGCCGGAACGTCCTGCGGCAAGGCACCCCCGCGGGCGGCATCGCCGTCGAGGCTGACCTGGATCAGGCAGTCGAGTTCGCGGCCGCGCCGCACCGCGCCGGCGGAAAGTGCGGAGACCAGCCGGGCCCGGTCGACGGACTGCACGACGTCGGCGTACGAGGCCACCGAGCGCGCCTTGTTCGTCTGCAATTGCCCGATGTAATGCCACCGCAGGTCGAGGTCCGCACACGCCTCGGCTTTGGGCCCCGCTTCCTGGTCGCGGTTCTCGCCGACCTCGCGGACTCCGAGCCCGGCGAGCAGCCGGACGTCGGATGCGGGATAGGTCTTGGTCACCACGATCAGCGTCACCGAGTCGCGGGGGCGGCCGACCGCATCGCACGCCGCGTCGATGCGCGCGCGGACGTCGGCGAGGTTGGCGGCCAGGTCCGAACGGCGGGCTTCGGCGGCGGCGTCGGGTTCCGAACTCATGTGCTTATCGTCCCCGACGAAGGTCTAGCGGTCGCGCACCGGGGCGGTGTCGGCCGCCGCGTCGCCCGCGGACCCGGTCCCCGCGTCGATCCACACATACCCGGCGATCCGCCCGGTCTTTCCGTCCCGACGATACGAGAAGGAATCGGCGGATTCGCGCGTACAGATGTGCGATTTCTCACCGAACGGCACGCCCGCGTCCGCCAGTTGCGCCCACACTCCGGCGACGATGTCGAGCGCCGGGGTGCCTTCGCGGGTGACCGACCGGGCCGCCGGGATCCGACCCGCGACCTCGTCGCGCATTTCCGCGGGCACTTCGTAGCACGGACCGCACACCGCGGGCCCGGTCTTCGCCACGATCCGGTCGGGCCGGGCGCCGAGCTTCACCATCGCCTCGACCGTGGCCGGGATCACGCCGGCGAACAGCCCGGGGCGGCCCGCATGCGCGGCCGCGACGACGCCGGCTTCGGGATCGGCGAGCAGGACGGGGGTGCAGTCGGCGACCAGAACGGCGAGCGCCAGCCCGGGAGTCCGGGTGGCCACCGCGTCCGCCTCCGGAACCGCGCCGGTCCACGGCCCGTCCACGACCTCGACGTCGCGGCCGTGCACCTGGTTCATCCACACCACGCGCGCCGGGTCGAGGCCGAGTCCGGCCGCGGCGCGGGCCCGGTTCTCCCGGACCGCCGCGGCGTCGTCGCCGACGTGCCCGCCGAGATTGAGTTCGGCGTAGGGCGCTTCACTGGCCCCGCCCCACCGGTCGGTGAACGCGAAGCCGACTCCGTCGGCCTGCGCGCGGTGGGCGAACACGGGTCCTCCTGAAAGGCGGTGGGCGGAGCGGTTCGGCGGGTCGGGGCGCGCACGCCCCCGGGAAAGCACCGCGCCGGGCACTTCCCCCGCCCCGACCAGGAGGCTCGCCTCCTTCCGGAGGCTGGGGAAATGCCCGGCGCCGGGCGTTACTTCATGAACGGCGGGACGTCCAGGTCGATGTCCTCGCGGACCGGCTCCGGCACCAGCGGGGCGCGCGGGCCCGGCGGGTAGGCCGGCGGCGAGTCGACCGGGCCGAGCAGGCTCTGGCCGCCGGGGGGCGCCGGAGTCCGCGGCTGCTGCTGCGGCTGCGGGTCGGTCGGGGGCTGCGGCTGCTGCGGGCGGTTGAGCTTGCCCAACTCGCTCTTCGACGGCGGCTGCCCGCCGTCGAACCCGGCGGCGATGACGGTCACCCGGACCTCGTCGCCGAGCGCGTCGTCGATGACCGCGCCGAAGATGATGTTCGCCTCGGGGTGCGCCGCTTCGCTGACCAGCTGGGCGGCTTCGTTGATCTCGAACAGGCCGAGGTCGGAACCGCCGGAGATGGACAGCAGCACGCCGCGGGCGCCGTCGATGGACGCCTCGAGCAGCGGGCTGGAGATCGCCATCTCGGCCGCCGCGACCGCACGGTCGTCGCCGCGCGCCGAGCCGATCCCCATGAGCGCGGACCCGGCCTCGGACATCACGGACTTGACGTCCGCGAAGTCGAGGTTGATGAGGCCCGGCGTGGTGATCAGGTCGGTGATGCCCTGGACACCGGACAGCAGGACCTGGTCCGCCGAACGGAACGCGTCGAGGACGCTGACCTGGCGGTCCGAGATGGACAGCAGGCGGTCGTTCGGGATGACGATGAGGGTGTCGACCTCTTCGCGCAGCTGCGCAATGCCGTCCTCGGCCTGGTTCGCCCGGCGGCGGCCCTCGAACGTGAACGGGCGCGTCACCACGCCGATGGTCAGGGCGCCGAGGTTGCGGGCGATGTTCGCCACGACCGGCGCGCCGCCGGTGCCGGTGCCGCCGCCTTCGCCCGCGGTGACGAAGACCATGTCGGCCCCCTTGAGGACCTCCTCGATCTCCTCACGGTGGTCCTCGGCGGCCTTGCGGCCGACCTCGGGGTTGGCGCCGGCGCCGAGGCCGCGGGTCAGTTCCCGGCCGACGTCGAGCTTTACGTCCGCGTCGCTCATGAGGAGCGCCTGGGCATCGGTGTTGATCGCGATGAACTCGACGCCCTTGAGACCGACCTCGATCATGCGGTTGATGGCGTTGACACCACCGCCGCCGATGCCTACGACTTTGATGACTGCGAGGTAGTTCTGGGGTGCTGCCACGCCGAAGGCCTCTCGCCTCGATTCCGGTCGCCACGCCTTGGACGTGCCGACATTGCCGACAAGGGGAAGTCCCGGGAGACGGCTGTCAGCCCCCGAACCCTCACCCTCAGGTATAGAGTTAGGCCTGCGTTGCTGCGCAACCGCTGTCCACCTGGGGCTACGCAGGACACTAAGTGCCCGAAGGGACAGGTTCAACGAACACGCCGAGCGGTCCCCCCTACTTTTTGCCGTGGTGTTTTTATCGCACCAACCTGGCACGGGCGTGCGGGACCCCTCAAGCACCACCCGCAACCGGTCCCCCGTTCACCCGATCGTGTGCGGATCGACCGCTCACAACGGGCTGTTCCGGGTGGCCGGCGCCTCGGCGACGCTGACGTCGTACACCTTCGCCTTGTGCTTCATCAGTGCCGAGAGCACCTCGGCCTTGCGCGGAGAATCCTCCGCCCCGCCCCACAGCACCAGCACTCCGTCGTCCAGAGTGATGGCGATGTCGTCCCTCGTCCGCGCCGTGATGTCGCGGACCCTGGGGGCGACGGCGCTCGGCAACGCCCCGACGACCTGCGCCACTCCGCGCAGCATTTCCTGGTCTGCGGCGGGGTCGGCGTTGACGATCGGGACGCCTTGCGGCGCCGCGTCCACCGTACCGAAGCGTACGCCGCTTTTGTCGATCTCCGCGAAACGCCCGGAATCCGGCAGCAGCAAGGCAACTTGGCGTTCCGTCACCCGGATGACGACGGTGTGCGGCCAGTCGCGTTCGACACTGACCGACTCGACGCGCGGAATTGCCGCAATGCGGCGGCGGATCGCGTCCAGGTCCACCCGGGCGAGTGGCCGCCCGTGCGGAACCTTGGCAACATCCTTCACTTGCTGGGGAGTCAGCTGCGCGGTGCCGCGCACGGAGACCGTGCGCGCGTCGAACAGAGGCGAGTACATCACGACCGCGTAGGCGACGCCCAATAGCGCCACCACGATGCCGATGATCATCAGCGGCCTGACGTTGGTCCACTTGGGCTTCCCCGCCTTCCCCGGCTTCCCGGCCTTTCCGGGCCGGCCCGGCGTGCCGGACCTGCCCGACGCACGGATCCGGCCCAGCAGTCCGCCGCGCGCGGCAGGCCCGCCGCCGGACGGCCGCGGACGTGCCGGGCGTTCGGCGGTTCGGCTGTCGCTCACGGATCGGGCTCCTCGGCGGGCCGGGCGGTCGGGTCTCGCGGTCGGGTCGGACGGTCGGGCTGTCGGACGGTCGGGCTCTCGGGTCAGGCGTGGGCTGCCGCGACGGCCTCGTGGACCATGCGGACCAGTGCCTCGTCGGCGTCCCGGCGGCCGAACTCGGCGGCGGCGCGGCCCATCGCGTACAGCCGCTGCGGGTCGGTCAGGACCGGCAGCACGTGGTCAGCGATCCAGTCCGGGGTCAGGTCGGCGTCGTCGACCAGCAGGCCGCCGCCGGCCTTGACCACGGGCTGGGCGTTGAGCCGCTGTTCGCCGTTGCCGATGGGCAGCGGGACGTACGCGGCGGGCAGCCCCACCGCCGAAAGCTCGGCGCAGGTCATGGCGCCCGCGCGGCACAGCACCATGTCGGCGGCCGCGTAGGCGAGGTCCATCCTCTCCAGGTAGGGCAGGACGACGTACGGAGGCGCGCCGGGCGGCGGTGTGATGGTCAGCTCGTTGTTGGGTCCGGCGGCGTGCAGCACCTGCACGCCGGATGCGAGGAGCCGTTCGGCGGACGCGGCGAGCGTCTCGTTGAGGCGCCGGGCGCCCTGTGAGCCGCCGAAGACCAGCAGCGTGGGCCGGCCCGGGTCGAGGCCGAACGCCGCGCGGGCCTTCTCGCGCTCGGCGGCGCGGTCGAGGGTCGCGATGGCGCGGCGCAGCGGGATTCCGATGTAGCGGGCGTTGCGGAGCTTGCTGTCGGGGGTGCTGACGGCGACGTGGCGGGTGTAGCGGGCGCCGATCTTGTTGGCGAGGCCGGGGCGGGCGTTGGCTTCGTGGACGACGATCGGGACGCCGGCGCGCTTGGCGGCGAGGTAGCCGGGGAGGGCGACGTAGCCGCCGAAGCCGACGAGGCAGGCGGCGTTCGTGCGTTCCAGGACGGCGGCGGCTTCGCGGATGGTGCCGCGCAGGCGTCCGGGCACGGTCATGAGTTCCGGGGTCGGCTTGCGGGGCAGCGGGACGGCGGGAATGAGCGCCAGTTCGTAGCCGCGGGCGGGGACCAGCTTGGTCTCCAGGCCCTTGGAGGTGCCCAGGGCGGTGATGCCCACATCGGGGTTCTCCCGCCTCAGCGCATCAGCGAGGGCGAGGGCCGGCTCGATGTGCCCGGCGGTTCCCCCGCCGGCGAGGACGACATGCACCTTTTTCACCGCTCCCTGCGCGGCAGGACCCGCGCGAACGCACGGCGGACCGCCCCGGGACCCTGCGCCGCGAGTTGCTTGGCCGCTCCCGGTTCGGTTCGGGCGAACGACAGCAGCATGCCCACGGCGAACATGGTCGGAAGCAAGGCGGAGCCTCCGTAGGACACCAACGGCAAGGGCACTCCGGCGATCGGCAGGAGGCCGAGCACCGCACCGACGTTGATCGTGGCCTGGGCCATGATCCACGCGGTGGCGCCCCCCGCGGCCAGTCGCACGAAGGGGTCCTTCGTCCGTCCGGCGACGCGGATACCCGCATAGCCTAGAGCCGCGAAGAGGGTGAGGACCGACAGCGTCCCCACCAGGCCCAATTCCTCCCCGATGACGGCGAAAATGAAGTCGGTGTGGGCCTCGGGCAGGGTGCCCCATTTCTCATAGCTGGTTCCGATTCCGCTGCCGAAGAAGCCGCCCGTGGAGAGGGCGTAGATGCCGTGGGCGGCTTGCAGGGTGCTGCCTTGCGGGTCGGCGAACGGGTCGAGGAAGCCGGTGAAGCGGGCCGCGCGGTGCGGCTTCATGAGGATGAAGAGGGTGGCGAGGACCGCGGCGGAGGAGAGCGCGAGGACGAAGAGGCGTCCGGGGGCGCCGGCCACCCAGAGCAGGGCGAGGATGACCACGGTGATGATCATCGAGGTGCCCATGTCGCCGCCGAGCATGATCAGGCCGAGGACCAGGAGCGCGCCGGGGAAGAGCGGGATGAACAGGTGCCGCCATTGGCCGAGGAGGCGCTGTTTGCGCGCGAGGAGGTCGGCGCCCCACAGCACGAGGCCGAGTTTGGCGAACTCGGAGGGCTGGATCTGGAAGGCGCCGCCGATGTTGATCCAGTTGCGGTTGCCGTTGACGGTCATGCCGACGCCGGGCACCAGGACCATGCAGAGCAGCACGATCGCGGCGATGAGCAGCGGGTAGGCGAGCACGCGGTAGGTGCGTACCGGTAGGCGGGCGCCGATCCACATGAGCGGCAGGCCCATGGCGACGGCGATGCTCTGCTTGAGGAAGACGGCGCTGAAGTCGCCGTAGGTGACGCGGGAGAAGATCTGCGACGCGGACAGCACCATGACCAGGCCGAGCACGCTCAGCAGGAGTCCGGCGCCGAGGATCAGGTAGTAGGAGGTGAGCGGCCGGTCGAAGGCGCGTTTGACGTCCTTCAGCCGGGCGCGGGCCGGGCGCGGGCCGCGGCCTTTCCCGCCGCGGGCGGTGGGGAGCCGGGACCGGCCGCGGTCGGCGGAGCCGGACGGGCCGGTTCCGCCCCGCCGCGGGCCGGGCTTGAGCGCTTCGGTGGTGCCCCCGGGCATCGGCGCGCGCCCTGTCAGGAGTCGGCGCCGGGGAGCCCGTGCACGGCATCGGCGAACGCGTCGCCGCGGGCGCCGTAATTGCTGAACATGTCCATCGAGGCACACGCCGGGGCGAGGAGCACGGTGTCCCCCGGACGGGCCAGTTCCGCCGCCTTGCGCACCACGAGTTCCATGGCCCCAGTGTCCGTCTCGGCGACCTCGGCGACGGGGACATCCGGGGCGTGTCGCGCCAGTGCGTCGCGGATCACAGCGCGGTCGGCGCCCAACAGGACGACGGCGCGCAGGTGTTCGCGGGCGCCGACGACCAGGTCGTCGAACGAGGCGCCCTTGGCGAGGCCGCCCGCGATCCACACGATGGACGCGTAGGCGTTGAGCGACGCGGCGGCTGCGTGGCCGTTGGTGGCCTTGGAGTCGTCGATGTAGTCCACGTCGGCGACGGTGGCGACGTGGGCGATGCGGTGGGCGTCGGGCCGGAAGGCGCGCAGGCCGTCGCGGACGGCCTTGGCGCTGACGCCGTGCGCGCGGGCGAGCGCGGCGGCGGCCAGGGCGTTGGCGATGTTGTGCGGCGCGGTCGGCACGACGTCGGCGGCGGCGCCGAGTTCGGCGGCCTCGTTGCGCGTGTCCGGGACGAACGCGCGGTCGACGAGGAGGTCTTCGACGAGCCCGAAGGTGCCGGGCGCGGGAGCGCCGAGGCCGAAGCCGACGGCGCGGCAGCCTTCGGTGACGTCCGCGTCGCGGACGAGCTTCTCGGTGGCCGGGTCGGCGAGGTTGTAGACGCAGGCGACTTCGGCGCCGGCGAAGATGCGGCCCTTGTCCAGCGCGTAGGCCTCGGGCGAGCCGTGCCAGTCGAGGTGGTCGGGCGCGATGTTGAGGACCGCGGCGGCCTTCATGCGGACGGCTGTGGAGCCTTCGGTCCACGGGTCGAGCCAGTGCAGCTGGAAGCTGGACAGTTCGAGGGCGAGGACGTCGAAGGCGGGGGCGCCGTGTTCGTCGCGGGCGAGCACCGCGTCGAGGACGGGGGTGCCGACGTTGCCGACGGCTTCGGCGCGGTGCCCCGCGGCGTCCAGGATGCTGGCGAGCATCCGGACCGTGGTGGTCTTGCCGTTGGTGCCGGTGATCGCCAGCCAGGGCGCGGCGCCTTCGCGCGGGCGCATGCGCCAGGCGAGTTCGACGTCGCCCCAGACCGGGACGCCGGCTGCGGCGGCGGCCGCGAACAGCGGGGACTCGGGCCGCCAGCCGGGCGAGGTCACGACGACGTCGACGCCCTCGGGGAGGGTGTCGGCGTCGCCGAGGCGGACGGTCGCTCCGTGCGCCGCCAGGTCGGCCGCGCGGGAGCGCGCGGCGTCGGTGTCGGCGCCGTCCACCACCACGACGCGGGCCCCGAGCGGGGCGAGCGCCCGCACGACGGAGGCACCGGTGATCCCGGTGCCCGCGACGCACACGGACAGCTCGCCCCAGGGGGCGTCGTAGTGGGTGAACAGCCGGAGGTCTTGCGTCACTTACCGGTCACCCAGCCTGCGTAGAAGATGCCGATCGCGAGGATCACGCACAGGCCGGCGATGATCCAGAAGCGGACGACGATGAGGACTTCGGGCCAGCCTTTCAGCTCGAAGTGGTGTTGCAGTGGTGCCATGCGGAATACCCGTTTGCCGGTCATCTTGAAGAAGCCGACCTGGATGATCACGGACAGCGAGATGATGAGGAACAGGCCGCCGATGAGCGCGGAGAGCAGCTCGGTCTGGGTGCAGATCGCCAGGCCGGCGAGCGCGCCGCCGAGGGCGAGCGAACCGGTGTCGCCCATGAAGATCTTGGCGGGCGAGGTGTTCCACCACAGGAAGCCGAAGCAGGAGCCCATCATCGCGGCGGCCACGATCGCCAGGTCGAGCGGGTCGCGGACGTCGTAGCACGCGGAACTCGCCGAGCTGACGTAGGCGCAACTCTGCCCGTGCTGCCACACACCGATGAAGGTATAGGCGCCGAACACGATCACCGAGGCACCGGTCGCGAGTCCGTCCAGGCCGTCGGTGAGGTTCACCCCGTTGGAGTGCCCGGCGATCAGGATGTACGCCCAGATCACGAAGACGACCGGTGTCAGGTCGAGCGCGGTGTCCGTGACGAACGACAGGTGTGTGGACGCCGGGGTGACCCCGCGCGAGTCCTTGAACTGCAGCGCGAGCACGGCGAAGGAGATGCCGACGAACGACTGCCCCGCGAGCTTGGCCTTGGCCCGCAGGCCGAGGCTGCGCTGTTTGACGATTTTGATGAAGTCGTCGACGAAGCCGACCAGGCCGAGGCCTGCCATCAGGTACAGCACCAGGATCGCCGATGCGCTCGGCCGCTCCAGCGTGATCGCTTTCGCGCCGGCGTAGCCGAGGAGGGCGGCCAGGATGATGACCGCGCCGCCCATCGTCGGCGTTCCGCGCTTGCTGTGGTGGCCCTGCGGGCCGTCGTCCCGGATCAGCTGGCCGTAGCCGCGCTTGACCAGGATGCGGATCGCGAGCGGTGTGCCGATGAGCGACAGCACCAGGGCGATACCGCCGGACAGCAGCACTGCCCTCACTGGCGCACCTCCCCGTCGGCCACCGCGTCATCCTCCAGCAGCGCTTGAGCCACCCGCTCCAGTGCGGCGCCGCGGGACGCCTTCACCAGCACGATGTCGCCCGGGCGTAGCTCGGACCGCAGCAGGTCGACGGCCGCCTGCGTGTCGGGTACCAACACCGACTCCTCACCCCAAGAACCCTCGTTTTTGGCCGCGATGTCCATCCATCGGGCTTCCCTGCCCCCTACCGCCACGAGGCGGCCGATGTTCAGCCGCACCGCAAGGCGGCCGATCGTGTCGTGTTCGGCCAGCGAGGCGTCCCCGAGTTCGCGCATCTCGCCGAGCACCGCCCAGGTGCGGCGGCCGCCCGCCATGGCGGCGAGCGCCTTGAGCGCGGCGCGCATCGAATCGGGGTTGGCGTTGTACGCGTCGTTGACCACCGTCACGCCGTCCGCGCGCTCGGTGACCTCCATGCGCCAGCGCGAGAGCGTCCCGGCTTCGCCGAGAGCCGCCGCGATCTGGACGACGTCCATGCCGACCTCGCGTGCCACCGCTGCGCAGGCAAGGGCGTTGGACACGTGGTGCTCACCGTACAGGCGCAAGATCACCGGCGCATCGCCGTCCGGTGTGCGAAGGGTGAAGGAGGCGCGGCCGGCGGCGTCGAGCTGCACATCTTCGGCGCGAATGTCCGCAGTTGCGCCCTCGCCGAAGAACACCACGCGGGCGCGGGTGCGTTCGGCCATGGCGCGCACGAGCGGGTCGTCGGCGTTGAGGACCGCGACGCCGTCCTCGGGGAGGCTCTCCACCATTTCGCCCTTGGCCTTGGCGATGGCGGCCTGGTCGCCGAACTCGCCGAGGTGCGCGGTGCCGACGTTGAGGACGACGCCGATGCGCGGCGGGACGACACCGCACAGGTAGGCGATGTGCCCGATTCCGCGTGCGCCCATCTCCAACACGAGGTGACGGGTCGTCAGATCAGCGGACAGGGCGGTGAGCGGCAGACCGATCTCGTTGTTGAACGAACCGGGCGGCGCGATGGTGGTTCCGGCCTGCGCGAGGACCTGCGCGACGAAGTCCTTGGTGCTGGTCTTGCCGGACGAGCCGGTGATGCCGACGACGGTGGTCTCCGGCAGCCGGTCGGTCACCGCTCGGGCGAGCTTGCCGAGCGCGTCCACGACGTCGTCGACGACGATCGACGGCACGCCCGTCTCGCGGGTGGCCAGGACCGCGACGGCACCGTCGCGGACCGCTCCCGCGGCGAAGTCGTGCCCGTCCGCGTGCTCGCCGACGACCGCGGTGAACAGGGCACCCGGGGTGACCTTGCGGGAGTCGACGACCACCTCGGCGGTGATCCGGGCGTCGGGGTCTGCGCCCCCGGCAAGCCGCCCGCCGACGGCCGCTGCGGCGTCGGCGAGTGTCGTGGAAATCACTGTTGGGTCTCCTCGGCCGGCGAACCGGCGCGGTCGGCCGCGCCGGCGTTCGCCGCAGGGTCGGTGGTCGGGGCGGCGACGACGATCCTCCCACCGGCCCCGGCGGCGTTGCCGCCCACCCCGGGGCCCGAACCGCCGGTTGTGGCCGAGCCGAAACGATCGCGCAGTGCGCGCCGCACCTCGACGCGGTCGTCGAACGGCCGGACTTCGGCCCCGATCTTCTGGCCTTGCTCGTGGCCCTTGCCGGCCACCACGACCACGTCGCCGGGCCGTGCCTGGTGGATCGCCCACGCGATCGCCACCGCGCGGTCCGGTTCGACCACCAGTTCGCCGTGCGGTTCCGGCACCGTTTCGGCGCCTTCGACCATCGCGTCGAGGATCGCGTTCGGGTCCTCCGAGCGCGGGTTGTCGCTGGTCAGCACGGCCACGTCGGCCAGACGCACGGCGGCGGCGCCCATCAGCGGGCGTTTGGTGCGGTCCCGGTCGCCGCCGCAGCCGAGCACCACGAAGAGCCGGTTGTCGGTGACCTCGCGCAGCGCGCGCAGCGCCGTCTCGACCGCGTCCGGGGTATGCGCGAAGTCGACGATGGCGGCGAACTGCTGGCCTTCGTCGACGCGTTCCATCCGGCCGGGGACGCCGGGCACGGCGGCCACGCCCGCCGCGGCGGCGTCGAGCGGCACGCCGGCCATGGTCAGCGCGACGACGGCGAGCGCGGCGTTGGCGACGTTGTAGGGGCCGGGGAGGCGCACGGCGGCCTTGGTGTGCTGCCCGTCGGGGCCCACGAGGCGGAACCGGCTGCCGTCGGGACCGAGTTCGGCGTCCTCGACGCGCCAGTCGGCGTCGGGCGCACCGGTCGGCGAGACGGTCGCGACGGGGATGCCCGCTTCGGCGGCGAGGCGGCGCCCGTACGCGTCGTCCACGTCGACCACGCCCGTGCGCGCCCGGGCCGGAGTGAACAGGTCGGCCTTGGCGCGGAAGTACTCCTCCATCGACCCGTGGAAGTCGAGGTGGTCCTGGCTCAGGTTGGTGAACAGCGCGATGTCGAACACCGTGCCGTCGACGCGGCCGAGCGCCAGCGCGTGGCTGGACACCTCCATCGACGCCGCGGTCACGCCGTGCTCGGCCATCGCCGCGAACAGCGCCTGCAGGTCGGTGGCCTCCGGCGTGGTCATCGCGCTCGTCTCGACCAGGTCGCCGATGCGCGTCTCCACCGTGCCGACCAGGCCGGTGGTGTGCCCGGCGGACCGCAGGCCGCCGTCGAGCAGGTAGGCGGTGGTGGTCTTGCCGTTGGTGCCGGTCACCCCGAAGAGCAGCAGTTTGTCCGCCGGATGGCCGTAGACCCACGCGGCGACCTCGCCCAGCCGACCCCGCGGATCGGGCACCACGAGCACCGGCAGCCCGGCCGCGCGGGCCCGCTCGGCGCCGTCCGGGTCGGTCAGCACCGCCGCCGCGCCGCGCTCGGCGGCCTGCGCGGCGAAGTCCGCGCCGTGCGCCCGCGCGCCGGGCAGCGCCGCGTACAGATCGCCCGGCCGCACCGCCCGCGAGTCGTGCGTCACGCCCGTCAGGACGCCGTCCGGGGCCGCCGCGGCGGGCTCGGCGGGCAGGCCGAGCAGCGCGTGCAGACCGGTCAGCGGACGGGGCGGGACCAGGCGGGGACGGCGGGGCAGTGGTTCGGACACGGCCGTGAGGCTACCTGCTTTTTCTGCCATGCGATTCTTGCCGGCGACGTGCCGGACGTCCCTCCGCTCGCTCGGTTCCGGGTCTGGTGTCACGGGGTGTGCCGGGTGGGGCACACGATGCGCGCCGGCCGTCCGGCGCGGCGGTCACGACTTGAACTCCACCGGGATCTCCGGCGACTTGGTGCCGTTCGGCGGCACCTTGCGGGTCTGCAGCGCGAACGACATGACGTCCTTGAACACCGGCGCGCACAGGTTGCCGCCCCACTTGCCGTTGGTCGGCGCCTGGATCGTCACCGAGACGACGATCTGCGGGTTGTCGGCCGGCGCGAAGCCGATGAACGACGACGTGTACCCGTTGTAGGTGCCCGTCTTCGGGTCCACCCGGTTGGCCGTGCCCGTCTTGCCCGCGACCCGGTAGCCGGGGATCTGCGCCTTGTTGCCGGTGCCCTCGTCGTCGGCGACGACCGACTCCATCATGTCCGCGACGGTGCGGGCGGTCTGCGGGCTCACCACCTCGGTGCGCTGCGGCGGCGCGTTCGGGGTGAGCTTGCCCTTCTCGTCGAGCGTGCCCTTGACCAGCGTGGGGGCGATCCGCACGCCGCCGTTGGCGATCGTCTGGTAGACCGACGTGGCCTGCAGCGAGTTGACCGACAGGCCTTGGCCGAACGGGATCGTGTACTGCTGCGCGCCGTCCCACTTCTGCGGCTGCGGCAGCAGGCCCGCGGTCTCACCGGGGAAGTTGATGCCGCTCTTGGAGCCGATGCCGAACTTCGTGAGGTACTCGTACAGCTTGGCGTTCGCGGCGGCTTGATCGGGGCCGAGGTGCTCGGCGGCCAGGATGGTGCCGATATTGCTGGACTTGGCGAGCACGCCGTTGAGGGTGAGCTGCCAGGTGCCGTGGTCGACGTCGTCGTGGAAGACCCGGTCGGCGCGCGGCAGCACGCCGGGCACGGTCACCTTCGTCTCGGGAGTGGCGACGCCTTCCTGGATGACCGCGGCCATGGTCATGACCTTGCTGGTGCTGCCCGGCTCGTAGGCCTCCTGCATCGCCCGGTTGCCCATGTCGTCGCGGTTGGCGGAGGCGAGCCGGTTCGGGTCGAAGCCCGGACTGGTCGCCATCGCGAGGACTTCGCCGGACTTCACGTCCTGGACGACGACCGTGCCGCTTTCCGCACCTGCTTCGGCGACCTTCTGGGCGATCATCTGCTCGGCGTACCACTGGATGTTGCGGTCGATGGTGAGCTGCACGTTCTCGCCGGGGACGGCGTCCTTGCCCTTCTTGCCGCCGGTGGGGACCTGGCGGCCGAGGGAGTTCTCGTACGTCGCGCTGCCGTCCTTGCCCGCGAGGAGCTTGTCGAACGCCAGCTCCATGCCGCCCGCGCCGTGGTCGGTGGCGTTGACGAACCCGACGAGGTTGGCGCCGACGGGGCCCGCGGGATAGATGCGCTTGCTGTGCGGGCCGGCGTAGATGCCGACCAGGTCATCGCGCTTGGCGGCGGAGAACTCCTTCTGGGTCTGCTTGATCTTCGTCCACACCGAGGGGTCGACCTGCTTGGCGACGACGACGTAGCGGGACTTGGGGGTGCGCAGCTGCTCTTCGATCTTGACGGGGTCCCCGCCGACGATCGGCGCGAGCGCGGCGGCGGTCGCGGTCGGGTTGTACTGCTGGACCTGCGTCGGGTCGGCGGTGATGTCGAACGCGTCGACGCTGTCGGCGAGCGTCACCCCGTTGGCGTCGACGATCGACCCGCGCTCGGCGGGCAGCCGCACGGTCTGCATCCGGAGGCTGTTCGCGTCGGCGGCGTACGCGGAGGCGTCGAGCGCCTGAAGCTGCACGATCCGCCCGACGAAGAGGGTCAGGACGACGGCGAGCCCGATGAGCCCGAAGCGGAGGCGCCGCTTGGGGTCGCCGAGCCGCAGGGTCCGCACGCGGTGCGGCCCGCGCCGCACCTCGCGGGGCCCGCCCTGCGCCGCTGCCGCCCGCACGAACCGGCGCTGGGCCGGGTCGCCGGCGCGGGCGACGGGCCGGGCCACGCCTCGGGGCGCGGCGTCGTTGCGGAGGGTGCGGCGGGGGGTGGGGCGGGGGGCGTCCTCGTGGAGGGCGTCGTCGTGAAGGCCGTCGTCGTGAGCATCGGCGGGCCGGCGGGGGCCGTGCGGGCGTGCGGCGTCGCCAGGGCGGCGGAGGCGTTCGTCGCGGTCCCGGGCGCCCTGGCCGTCGGCGGGCCACCGGAATCCGGCGGGACGGCCGTGCTCGCGGTCGTCTTGGCCGCGGACGCGCCGCCGGGCGCCGTCGTGGTCGGTACCCCGGTCGCGCGGGATCGCCCGGTCGCCCTGGGCGGAGCCGGGGGCGGGGCGGCCGGTGCGCGGGCGCGGACCGTCGCGGTCGGTGCCCTCCCGCCGCCGGGGCCGGTCGCCGCCCGCGGCCCCGCGCAGGCGCGCGCGGATTCCGTCGCGGGGGCCGCCGTCGTCGCCCGAGCGGGGCGTTCCGGCCCCGTCGCGCGAAGCCGCCCGGCGCGCGTCGTCGGCGCGGACGTCGTCGGCGTCCCGGCCGGCGCGTCGGCCTTCGCGTGCGAGACGTTCGTCGTCGCGGGCGTTGCCCGGACGTGGCCGGGGGGCGTCGCCCCTGGAGGGCCCCGAACCGGGGCGCCCCGGGTGCCGGCGTGGTCCCTCGCCGCCGTCCGCGCCCCCTCGCCGGGCCGGTCGGTCGTCGCGGCCGGACGCCCCACGCGCGGCTCCGGCGCGGTCGCGCGGGTCGCCGGAGCGGGATCCGGAGGTGTCGCGTTCCGCGTTCTCCCGCCGCGGCGGCCGGCCGTCGCGCGAGGGTGCCCGTCGGGGAACGCCGGCATCACGGCCGGCCGTTCCGGAGCGCCGGTCCGCACCGCCCGAGCCCCCCGCGTCGGGTCGTTCCCCGGCGCTGTCGCGGCGTGTCCCCCGCCGGTCCTCTCCCCCACGGCCGTCGCTTGCCCCACGGCCGTCGCGTGCCCCACGGCCGTCGCTTCCCGAGCGGTCCGGCCGAGGCCGCCTGCCGTCGGCGCCCGCCGCGGAGCCGCGCCCCGCGGCCGTGCCGCCGGCGCGGCCACCACCGGCGCCCGACGCCCCGTCACCGCCGCGTCCGCCCTCGATCAGCCGCAGGAACCGCCCCCGCCCGCCGTCGCGCGCACCTCCGCCGGAACGTCCCGCGCCGTCCGCGCCGCCGCGCCCCGGATCGCCCGAGCCCGGCCCCGGCCGGGCCGGGCGCCCTCGTCCCGCGTCGTCTCCGGAGCCCGGCCGCGGCCGGCCCGGGCCTCCGCCGTCCGGTGTCGCGCGCCGGTCGCGCGGCTCACCGCGCCGGGGTCCCTCCGCGTCGTTCCCGTCCGAGCCGCCGCGCCCCGCGCCGCCACCCGAGCCCGTTCCGGGACGTTCCGACAACTCCGCACCTCCACAGCCCGGACCCGTCCACCGGACGCGCCACCCGTCACGCCAACACCGGCGGCCTCCCGGCCGCGGAACCCGTCACCGGTCCCGGCCGCCGCCTTGTCTGCCATCACGCCGCCGCACCCCTTGCGGGTTGCGGCCCGCACGGCCGCTCACCCGCCCGGCCCCGCGGCCGCATGCCGCAGGCCGGGCGGTCGACGCCGTGCCCGAGGCCCGGCCGTCGCCCCGCGGCCGCCCGATCCCGCCCCGGCACCGCGACCCGTCCAGCCTGGCCGAAACGCCCGCCGCGGCCCGACACGCCACGCCGGGGCGGCCGAAGCCGGGGGTACGGGCCCGCACACCCGGCCCCCGACCACCGGCCCCGCCCCGAGCACGGGGCCGGTGGGGTCTACAAAAGCCGCATGGGCACCGCGGCACCGCGAGTTCAGCGGGGCGGGGCCTGCGTCACCGGCGGCGCGGCCGTCGCCGGTGCCCCGGCCGGCGGCGCCGTCTGCCCGGGCACCACGGGCGTTCCCGGCACCACCGGGATCCCGGGCGGCACCGGTGTCCCCGGCGGCAGCGACGGCGCGGCCGTCGTCGGCACCGGCTTGGGCGTCGCGGGCTTCGGCGACCCGTACACGTCGCCGGTCACCGGGTCGAGGAACGCCGGCGCGCCCCCGGGAATCATGCCGAGTTCGGCCGCCCGCCGCGCCAGTTCCCCGGGTGCGGACAGCCGGTCGAGTTCGCGCCGAAGTTCCTGTTCCTGGTCGCTCAGCTTGGCGTTCTGCTTGTCCAGCCGGGACTCCTCGAACGAGCCCTGGTTGAGCGCGGTGTTGAGCAGCAGCAGCCCGAGCAGGCCCCCGCCGAGGAGCAGCACCATCAGCAGCACGAACGGCGTCTTGGACGTCGGGGTGCGGCGTTTGACCGTCGTCACGCGTCCTCCCGCACCCGTTCGGCGGCCCGCAGCCGGGCCGACGCCGCGCGCGGGTTCTCCGCGATCTCCTCGTCCGTCGCGCCCTCCGACGCGCGCGTGAGCAGCTTGAGCGTGGGCTTCAGTTCGTCGGGGACCACCGGCAGGTCCGGCGGCGCCTTGCTGGTCGCACCGACCGCGAGGGCTCGCTTCGTCATGCGGTCCTCCAGCGAGTGGTAGGACAGCACGACGATCCGCCCACCGACCGCCAGCGCGCCGACCGCCGCCGGCAGCGCCCGCTCCAGCACCGCGAGTTCCTGGTTGACCTCGATCCGCAGCGCCTGGAACGTGCGCTTGGCCGGGTTGCCGCCGGTGCGCCGGGTCGCCGCCGGGATCGCGTTGCGCACCAGCTCGACGAGCCGGGCGCTGTCGGTGAACGGCTCCCGCGTTCGTTCCCGGACGACCGCGTCGACGACCCGCTTGGCGAAGCGCTCCTCGCCGTACTCGCGCAGGATCCGCACCAGGTCCCCGGGCGGGTAGGTGTTGAGCACCTCGGCGGCGGTGATCCCCCGCGTCGGGTCCATCCGCATGTCCAGGGGGGCGTCCTGTGCGTAGGCGAACCCGCGCCCGGCCTCGTCGAGTTGCAGCGAGGAGACGCCGAGGTCGAACAGGATGCCGTCGATGCGCGGGATGCCGAGCCGGGCCAGCACCTCGGGGAGTTCGTCGTACACCGCGTGCACGAGGGTCGCCCGGTCGCCGAACGGTGCGAGGCGCCGGCCGGAGCGGGCGAGGGCCTCGGGGTCCCGGTCGAGGCCGACGAGCCGGGCGTCGGGGAACCGGCGCAGCAGGGCTTCGCTGTGCCCGCCCATGCCGAGTGTGGCGTCGACGACGACCGCGCCCGACCGCGCTTCGAGCGCGGGGGCGAGCAGGTCGAGGCACCGGCGCAGGAGCACCGGGACGTGGGCGTGGACCTCCCCCGATTCGCCGCCCGCGGGATCGGCGGAGCGGTCGGGCTTGGTCGCGTTCATGTCGACCCTTTCGGTGCAGCCGCCGGCATGCGGCGGGTGGTGCGCGCAGGGGAAATACCGCGGACAAGACTCCCACGGTTGTGCGCGCTCGCCCGGCAGCGCCGGGGGCCGATCCGTCCGGGGAGGGTGTCCGGTACGTCCATGCCGCCAGGTCCCCGCCCGCCCGCTTGGGGAAGTGACCGTCTGGCGCCGGGGAAGGAGCGCCAGAAAGCTCGGAGCGGGTGGAGGCCTCACGGCACGTCCGTCAGGACAGCACCTCCTCGGACAGCTCGGCGAAGGAGTCTTCCTGTTCGGCCAGGTAGACCCGCCACGCCTCGGCATCCCAGATCTCGACCCGGGCGCCGGCGCCGATGACGACGCAGTCGCGGCCGAGTCCCGCGTACGTGCGCAGTGCCGGCGGGACCAGCACGCGGCCCTGCTTGTCCGGCACCTCGTCGGAGGCGCCGGCGAAGAACACCCGCAGGTAGTCCCGGTGCGACTTGGAGGTCAGCGGGGCTTCGCGCAGTTGTTCGGTGATCCGGTGGAACTCGGGGAGGGGCCACACGTAGAGGCAGCGCTCCTGCCCCTTGGTGATCACTAGGCCCTCCGCCAGCTCGTCACGGAACTTCGCCGGAAGGATCAAGCGACCCTTCTCGTCCAATCGGGGCTCATAGGTGCCCAGGAACACGGGCACCTCCGCACCGTCTGGAGCTTCACCGCCCCACTTCCCGCCACTCTACTCCACCAAACCCCACGGTCAACCCTTTGCGGATCCGCCACACGCCCCCCAGCGGCCACAAAAGCGCAGGTCGGAGGGGGTGGGGCGGAGTGGAGGGCGCACAGCGCCGCTGTGTGCGCCCCGGCCTCGCGCAGAGCCCGGCCGAGTGCTCCGCAACGCCTCGGTGGACTAGGCCAATCAGCGTGCAACCGAACGGGGCCAATCCGCCCTCCTAAGTCCCAGGGCGGCCCGTGCGCAGATCCGGCCGACCGAAAACGATCACTCTCGCGGGTGACACGGACGAGCGGTCACCTGTGACAATCGGCCTAGGTCCCGCGTCTGACAGCGGGAAACCATGGGGCAGGGAGGGCACGGGTGTCGACGTTCAACGATCAGGCCGGTCTCAAGGAGCTGACGGCTACTGCCGCACGCATCCGGGAGGCCATGGAGCGCGTGATCGAAGGCAAACCCGAGGTGGTCAAGCTGGCACTGACCGTGCTGCTCGCCGAGGGGCACCTCTTGGTGGAGGACGTGCCGGGTGTGGGCAAGACCATGCTGGCCAAGTCGCTCGCCCGCGCGGTGGACTGCTCGGTGCGCCGGGTGCAGTTCACGCCGGACCTGCTGCCTTCCGACATCACCGGGGTCAGCGTCTACGACCAGGAGCGCCGCGAGTTCGAATTCAAGCCAGGCGCGATCTTCGCCAACATCGTGGTCGGCGACGAGATCAACCGCGCGTCGCCGAAGACCCAGTCGGCGCTGCTGGAGTGCATGGCCGAGCACCAGGTGACCGTGGACGGGACGACTTACGAGCTGCAGTCGCCGTTCATGGTCATCGCGACGCAGAACCCGGTCGAGATGGAGGGCACCTACCCGCTGCCCGAGGCGCAGCGCGACCGGTTCATGGCCCGGGTGTCGATGGGCTACCCGGCGCCGGAAGCCGAGCTCCAGATGATCGGCGTGCACGGCGCGGGTTCGCCGCTGGACACGCTGGAGCCGGCCGCGGACGCGAACGACATCGTCAAGCTGACCGGGGCCGTGCGCGAGGTGCATGTGTCGCCGGGTGTCGCGCGGTACGCGGTCGACCTGGTCAACGCCACCCGCACCTCGCCGGAGCTGCGGCTGGGCGCGTCGCCGCGGGCGACGCTGCACCTGGTCCGCGCGGCTCGCGCCGCGGCGGCCCTCGACAACCGCGGATACGTGCTGCCGGACGACATCCAGGCGCTCGCCGTGCCGGTCCTCGCGCACCGGCTGCTGCCGACCGCCGAGGCGCAGATGTCGCGGCGCAGCGTCGAGCACGTGGTCGCGGACCTGGTGCGGACGGTCCCGGTGCCGGGCGCGCCGGACGGCCGCCGGCCGGTCTCCGCACCGGCCGCGCAGCCGGTCGCTCCCCAGCCGATGCCGCAGCCGGCGCCGCAGTCCGCCCCGCCGCACGTCGCCGGTCCGCACATGCAGCCGGTGCACCCGCAGAACGGCTACCAGCAGCCGCAGCACCCGCAGGCCTACCCGGGGCAGCCGCAGCAGGGCGGCCACCCGCAGCCGTACGGCAGCTACTACGGCAGCCCGAACGGCGCCAACCACGGGCCGGCGCACTGACGTGCGCACCGCCCTGTCCGGGCTGACCACCCGGGGACGTTCCTTCCTCGCCGCGGGGATCGCCGCGGCCGTGTGCGCGCTGGTGCTGGGCCAACGCGACCTGCTGCGGGTCGGGTTCCTGCTGGCCGCGCTGCCGCTGCTCGCGGTGCTCGTGGTGGCCCGCACCCGGCACCTGGTGACCAGCACGCGCGCGCTGGACCCGGGCCGGGTCGCGGCCGGGCACGAGGCGCACGTGCGGCTGCGCGTGGACAACGTGTCGCGCATCCCCACCGGGTTGCTGATGCTCGAGGACCACGTGCCCTATGTGCTGGGGTCGCGGCCGCGGTTCGTGCTGGACAAGATCGAGCCGCACGGCCACCGCCAGGTCGCCTACCGGGTGCGGTCCGACCTGCGCGGCAAGTTCACCGTGGGCCCGCTGCGGCTGCGGCTCGCCGACCCGTTCGGGATGTGCGAGCTGACCCGGTCGTTCGCGGCCCGCGAGACGCTCATCGTCACGCCGATCGTGCAGCCGCTGCCGCCGGTCGACCTGGGCGGCGAGTGGACCGGCTACGGCGACGGCCACGCCCGCAGCCTCGCCTCCTCGGGCGAGGAGGACGTGGTGCCGCGCGAGTACCGGCACGGCGACGACGTGCGCCGCGTGCACTGGCGCTCCACCGCCCGCCGCGGCGAACTCATGGTGCGCCGCGAAGAGCAGTCCTGGCAGAACCAGGCCACCCTGCTGCTGGACACCCGCACCGGCGCGCACCGCGGCGACGGGCCCAGCTCGTCGTTCGAGTGGGCGGTCTCGACCGCCGCGTCGATCGGCGTGCACCTGTGCCGCCGCGGCTACACCACGCGCATGCTCGGCGCCGACGGCAGGCTCCTCGCGGGCGCGCCGGAAGGCATCCGGGTCGCCCCCGCGGAAACCGAGAGCTTCCTGCTGGACGCGCTGGCCGTGGTCGACGCCCGGCACCACGCGTCCCTCGTCGAGGCCGAGTCCGCGCTGCGGCAGCCCGGCGGCGAAGGCATGACCGTGGCGATCCTCGCCAACCTGACCGAGGACGACATCCGCCGCCTGGCCCGCGCCCGCGCGACCGGCGGCCGCGGCCTCGCGATCGTCCTGGACACCGCCGCGTGGGACGTGACCGCCGTGCCCGGCCAACTCCCGCACGGCGTCGCGGCGAACATGCTGCGGCAGGCCGGCTGGCGGGTACTGGCCGCGTCCGCGGCGACCCGGCTGCCCGAACTGTGGCGCGGCGCGGGCCGGCAAGGCGATGCCGCACCTCGCATGTACGGCACCCCGGCCGCCGCCGCGCCCCGCCCGGAGGCCGCCCCGTGACCCGCTTCCCCGCCGCCCCGTTCCCGCCCGCCGCACGGCCGACGCCCGCTTCCGCGTCCCGCCGCGCCCCGGAGCCCCCGGAGTTCGCCCTATGACCGGCCGACTGCGCATGGCCGTCGCCGCGGCGTTCGCGACCGTGCTCACCTCGTCGTCGCTGCTGCCGCTCGTCCACAACGGCAACTGGATCGCGAAGGCCATCGGCGCCGTCGTGTTCGTGGCCGCGGTCGGCGAAGGCGCCCGGCGCGTGTCCGTGCCGCGGCCGCTCATCGGCACGATCCAGCTCGTCGTGCTGATCCCGTACCTGCTGCTCGTGCTGGTCCCGGACGCGTCCGGGCCGCTCCCCACCCCGGACGCGCTGCGCGCCTTCGGCGACCTGCTGAACCAGGGCGGCGACGACATCCGCGGCTTTGCGCCGCCGGTCCCGGACACCGACGGCATGGCCGCGATCCTGGTGACCGTCGTCGGCGGCGTCGCCGTCCTCGTCGACGTGATCGCGGTGACGTACGGCCAAGCCGCCGCCGCGGGCCTCCCGCTGCTCGCCCTCTACAGCGTTCCCGCCGCTCTCGCCGACTCCGGCCTGGGCTGGGGCGTGTTCCTGGTCGCCGCTCTCGCCTACCTGGTGCTGCTCATCGCCGAAGGCCGCGAACGCCTCGTGCGCTGGGGCCGCCCGCTCAGCCAACCCGGCCCGCGCCGCGGGCCCACGGGACCGCAGCGGCCGTGGGTGCGCGGCAGCGGACGCATCGGCCTGGCCACCCTCGCGGTCGCCGTCCTGGTGCCCGCCGTCGTCCCGATGACCGCCAACCGGCTCGCCGACCGCGACAGCGGCAAGGGCGGGTCGGACCACATCACCACCATCAACCCGGTCGTCGACCTCAAGGACGAACTCAACCGTCCCGAGAACGTGGACCTGCTCACCTACACCACCGACGCGCCCGACCCGGACGGCATGTACCTGCGCATCGCCGCCCTCGACGTGTTCGACGGCAACGCGTGGCAGCCGTCCGAGCAGGCGCTCACCGACGTCACCCGGCCGCTGCCCACGCCGCGCGGCCTCACCCCGGGCGTCAGCGCGGGCAAGGTCACGACCGAGATCAAGGCGGTCAAGAACTACCGGCAGGGTTCGCTGCCGATGCCGTACGCCGCGTCCGAGGTCAAGGTCAAGGGCAACTGGCGGTACGAGGACGAAGGCCGCCTGCTGCTCGGCGACTCCGGGCAGACCACCGAGGGCCTGAACTACAGCGTCGTCAGCCTCGACATCAAGCCGACGGCCGACCAGCTGCGCGCCGCAGGCGGCATCCCGCCGGAGATGGAGAAGTACCGCGGCCTTCCCCCGGCGGTACGGCAGGCCCTGGCGGCCACCACGATGAAGGTCGCCGGCTACGGGACGCCGTTCGACCAGGCCGTGCGGATCGAGAAGTGGTTCACCGAATCCGGCGAGTTCCGCTACGACCTGCAGGTGCCCAAGGGCAACGGCCGCTCCCAGCTGGAGAACTTCCTCCAGGCGAAGGTCGGCTACTGCGAGCAGTACGCGTCCGCGATGGCCGTGATGGCGCGCATCCTCAACATCCCGTCCCGGGTCGCCGTCGGCTTCGTGCCCGGCCACGCCAACGCCGACGGCAGCTACACGGTCGGCAGCCGGGACGCGCACGCGTGGCCCGAGCTGTACTTCGCCGGCGTCGGCTGGGTCCGCTTCGAACCCACCCCGTCGCGCGGCACCAGCCCCGCCTACACCGACGACGCCGCGCCGGTCTCGCCGACCACCCAGCCCGCGACCTCCGCACCCGCCACCGCCAGCTCCGCGCCCTCGTCCCGGGACCCCCGCTGCAAGCTCGACGAGTGCGAGAGCAAGAGCCCGTCGGCGTCGGCCGCGCCCGCCAAGCACGACAGCGACGGCGACACGCCCCGCAACGTGCTCATCGGCGTCGGCGCGGGAGCGCTGGTCCTGCTACTCCTCGCCATGCCCATGCTGCTGCGGCAGCGCGTGCGGCACCGAAGGCTCGCGGCCCTCGGCCGCGACGCCGCCGAAGACGGCGTCACCCGCGATCCGGGCGACGCGGTCCTCGGCGCCTGGCAGGAAATCCTCGACACCGCACGCGACCTCGGAATCCGCGTGCCAACCTCGGAGACGCCCCGCCAGTTGACCGTCCGGCTCGGCGACGCGCTCCCGGACGACGCGGACACCGCCCGCGACGCCCTCCCGCGCATCGCCCTCGCCGCCGAGCAGATCCTGTACGCGCCCGAAGCACCGCAGCGGACCGTCGGCTTGGCCGAAGACGTCCGCGTGGTCCGCGCCGCGCTCCTCGCCGCGGCCGGCCGCGGCACCCGGTTCCGCGCCACGGTCCTGCCCGGCTCGACCTTCCGCCGCGGCACCCGGGCACCGGAGCAGTCCGACCGGGGCGGTCCCGAACCGGAACCCGCCTGACCCGACGCGCCACCCGGGCCCGCCGGCCGGTCCTCGCGACCGGCCGGCGGGCCCGGCCGGTTTTCCGGAAGTCACGCACCGCCGACCGGTGATCGCCGTACCGTAACCAGGAAGCGCGGCCGCCGGGCGCGCCGCGGACGGGAACGACGGAGGCCGAACGAAGCGGGGGATACGCCATGACTCGTGTCTACCAAGCCCTTTTGCGCGGGTCGGGCGACCACCTGGGCCCCGCGCTGCGGCGCAGCTTCACCGCGGTGTTCGGCACCGCGGACGACCCCGTGGACGACTGGCGGCCGGTGCTGGGCGACGGCCCGGCCTACGGCCGCTACGCCGCGGCCCGGGGCAGCGCCCGCGTCACCGCGTTCTGGGGCCGCTCCGGACCCGCCGACGCGTGGGCCGTGGTCGCCGTCGACGGCGCCGACCCGGACCCCGACGCCGCGGACCAGGCGCGCGCCGTCGACATGATCGCCGGACTCCTCGATGCGGAACGCGCCTTCGACGGCACGATCCCGCTGGAGACCACGCCCGCCGAGATCGACGCGGACGGCGTCGGGGGCCTGCTGCGCTGGCTGTTCGACGCCCGGCGCCGCGTCCCGGTGATCGTGCAGAGCGTCGACGAACGCGACCCGGCCCGCCCGGCCCGCCACGCCGCCGCCCTCGCCCGCGCCACCGCGGGCACCGCCGTCGTGGCCCTGCTCGCCGACAAACCCACCCAGGACCACCTCAACGCCGCCCTCGGCGACGCCTTCGGCGTCTACGGCGGCGCCCTCCGCACCTACCTCGCCGGCCTCGCCCCGGCCACCGAAGACCACCCCCTGCGCCACCCCGTCCGCAGCGGCTCCGCGTTACGCGACGCGGGCGTCCGCGCCCTCGACGTGGTCGTCACCGGCGTCGTCGGCGACGGCATCCGCCGCCCCCTGCCGGCGGACGTACGCCGCGGCCTGCGCAGGATCGCGGAGGTGCTGGACGGGGGGACGGCGCGGGGAGACGGCGGACGGGACGCCGCGGAACGCCGCGGGGCGGCGACGGCTTCGGCCGACCCCAGGCGCCCGCGGCCCGGCAACGCACCGCCAAGCGGGTCGGCCGCCGCTCCGGCCCTCTGTCCCGCGTGCGGCAAGTCCGGCCCACCGGCGCCGAACGCCACGGGGCCGACCGCGCCCGGCAGCCTGCCCGCCCAGCCGGGCAGGCCCGTCCCGGCGGCACCGCGCGTCACCCCCGCCGTCGTCGCCGCCAAACGCCCGCAGCGCGCCCCCCTCGCCCCGGGCACCACCGCCGCGGCTCCTCCCGGAGCCGGAGGAACACCCGCGGCGGCACCCGACTTGTGCCCGCTCTGCCACACCCCCGGAGGCTCCGGCGACACAGCTCCGGACCACGCCCGGCCTGCGCCGTCCCCGGCCGGAACCGCGCACCACCCGACCACCGAAGCCTTCTCGTCCCCCGGCCCCGCTCTCCACCCCGCCGCCGCTCTCCCGGCCACCCGACCGGCCAAGTCCGTCCCGGCATCTCCGTCCGCCCTCCCCCGCCCCACCCCCGCCTGGCTCGCCCCGGCCCCCTCTCCTCCTCCGCCGGACGATTCCCCCGGCACCCCGCTCGCCGTCTTGCTCGGCGCCGAAGTCGCGGAGCGCGTCGTGGTCGCCCTGCGCGACGGCGGCCTCCTCAACCCGGACTTGCCACGCCGCGTCGCGGCCGAGCCGGACGTCGCCGAGCTGCGGCGGGCGCTGGCCGATCTACGCGAACTGCGGCCGCTCATCGCGGAACTGCGGGCGATCGCGAGCCGCTTCGACCGGGCCGCCGGGCCCGGGGACGACGCCGAGTCCGAAGCCCTCGCCGCGGAGCTGGCCGAACTGCGCGAGGACTACGGCACGCTCGCCCTCCAATACGAGGAGCTGGCCGACGAAGCCCGCCGCTCCGAGGCCCGCATACGCCGCCTCGACGGCCTCCTCGCCGAACTGTCCGCGGGCGCGCACGAGATACCCGAGTCCGAAGTGTGGATCCCGGAGTGCCTGTCCGACGTCCTGCTCAAAGCCCGCGGCCAACTCCCCTACGTCGACCTCCCCGACTCCCTCGACGCCGGCGCCGCACTCCTCGACAAAGCCGAGCCCGGCCACACCCGCGTATGGGCGGGCGCCGCGTGGGACGCCCTGCGCGCACTCAACGCCTACGCCGCCGCCCGCTCGTCCAACACGTTCCGCGGCGGCTTCCGTGACTGGTGCCGCAACCCGCCGCACGGCCAGTACGCGATCTCGCCGAAGAAGTTCGCCATGAAGGAGTCCGACGCGGTCGGCGGCCGCCCCAAGTTCCGCAAGGCCCGCACGTTCCCGGTCCCCGCCGACGTCTCCCCGGACGGCCACGTCTTCATGGAGGCCCACGTCAAACTCCGCGGCATCGGCAACCCGGCCCCGCGCATGCACTTCCACGACGACGCGGCCGGCACCACCGGCCGCATCTGGGTCGGCTACCTGGGCCACCACCTGGACAACACCCGCACGAACTGACCGCCCACGACCCGGCCCCGGGCGCGCGGAACCGGGGCCGTCGGCACCGGGGCATGCGAAAGCCGGGGTGCCCGCGGCGTGCGGGACCCCGGCTCGGCTGTCGCGTGGGGCGGGCGGACCGGCCCGGTCAGCCCTGCTGTTCGTCGCGGCGGCGACGCCAGCGGTCTTCGATGCGGCTCATCATCCGCGCGCGGCGCGGCTGGCGCTGGGCCCGGCCGCCGCGTGCGGTCCCGGTTCCCCCGCCCGCGGCCCGGTCGTTCCCGGGCGAGCGGCGCCACCCGGTGACCGCCATGACGGCACCGGCCAGCATCAGCAGGAACCCGACCACACTGACCACGATGATCTGCGTCATCACACCGGTCATGAGCAGAACGACGCCGACGACGAAGCCGGCGATCGCCCAACCGGTCCGACGCCGGGTATGCGTGCGCATGCCGGCACCCTCGAGCGCTGTCGCGAACTTGGGATCTTCGGCGTACAGCGCTCGCTCCATCTGCTCGAGCAAGCGCTGCTCGTGCTCTGAGAGCGGCACGGCGTCCTCCTTCGTCGGCCGCGAGGCGACCGGTGCGGCCCTTCCAGGATAGGCAGGCAACCGCCGTCGGGAAAGCCACCCGCGGGAAAGACGACCCGGCCGGTACTGCCGCCTGGTCGACTCGTGGCGCGGGTGACGGTCCGTCGGCGACGGCCCCCCACCTGTCCGATGCATTCCCTGTCCGGCGCGCGGTCATGTCAGCGGTCCGTCGGTCTGTCGATCACGTACGCGCCGACCACTGCGTGCCGGGGGCGGGCGGTGGTGCGCGGCCGGTGCCCGGCCGCTCCCTGGATGATATGCGTCCGCGCCCGATCCCACAGGGGCAGACGCGTGGGATCAGCGACGGGTTCCCGGACCGCGGGACCGGCCGTCGCGCCCCGGATCGGCGAGCAGGCTCGCGGGGGCGAGGGCGCGGCCGCCGAACCGGTCGCGGACCGCGTCGGCGGCGCGTTCCACCTCGGACCAGCCGCGGGCGCGTTCGCCGAGCACCATCTGGCGCGGCCGGTCGCCCGGCACCAGATGCTCGACGCGGACGCCGACCAGGCGCAGCCGGGCGCGTTCCAGGCCGAGCCCGGCGTGCAGCGCGCACGCGGTGGCGTAGATGTCGCGGCCCACGTCGGTGGCGTCGCGGAGGGTTTTCGACCTGGTCAGGGTGGTGAAGTCGGAGAACCGGACCTTGAGGGTGACGGTGCGCCCGGCCAGTCCGGCGGCGCGCAGCCGGGCGCCGGTGCGGCCGGCGAGCCGCAGCAGGGTGCGGCGCACCGCGGCGGGGTCGTCGACGTCGGCGGGGAACGTCTCCTCGGTGCCGATGCTGCGTTCCGGTTCGGACGGCACGACCGGCCGTTCGTCGCGCCCCCACGCGAGCGCGTGCAGGTGCCGGCCGGCGGCTTGGCCGAGCGCGCGGCACAGGGTCGCGGCCGGGGTGTGGGCGATATCACCCACCGTGTGGAGGCCGAGGCGGGTCAGGGCGGCTTCGGTGCGTTCGCCCACTCCCCACAGCCGGTCGACGGGCAGCGGGTGGAGGAATTCGAGGACTTCGTCGTCCGGGACGACGCGCAGCCCGTCGGGTTTGGCGGTCGCTCCGGCGAGTTTGGCGACGAACTTGGTGGACGCGACGCCGACCGAGCACGTGATGCCTTGTTCGTCGGCGACCCGGGCGCGGATCTGCTCGCCGATGTGCGCGGGGTCGCCGCCGAGCCGCCGCAGCGACCCGGACAGGTCGAGGAACGCTTCGTCGAGGGACAGCGGTTCGACGACCGGGGTGACCGCGCGGAAGACCTCCATGACGTTCGCGGACACCGTCGCGTACTCGTCGTGGTCGGGCGGCAGGAACACGGCCTGCGGGCAGAGCCGGCGGGCCCGGCCGACGGGCTGGCCGGCCCGGACCCCGTACGGGCGCACGTCGTGGGTCGCGGACAGCACGACGCCGCGCGGCCCGAGCGCGCCGACCACGACGGGCTTGCCGCGCAGTTCGGGGCGGCGGCGGATCTCCACGGACGCGTAGAACGCGTCCATGTCGACGTGCATGACGGTCGGCGGACCGGCCGAGGAGGCGGACATGTCAGACATGGCGCCCCCCGGCGGCGCGGCCTACCGGGGCAGTGCCGGTGCCGGTGCCGGCTGCTGTACCGGTTTCTGTGCAGGTTCCTGTGCCGGTTCCTGTGCCGGTTTCGGGGCCGACATCGGGGCGGGGTTCAGGGCTTGTCGGCGAGCAGGTGGATCTGCGTGGCCAGCGAGCGGTACTCGGGGAGTTCGGCGGCCGCCTTCTCCAGGTCGAGGAGGGCGTCGAAGGACGCCGGGTCGTCGACGAGGACGCCGGGCACCAGGTCGGAGAAGACCCGCACGGCGTGCACCGGGCCCGGCCGGAGGCCGACCTTGGCGAGTATGGCGACCAGCTCGTCGACGGTGAACCGGCGCGGCAGCGCGGCCGGGTCGGCCAGCGCCGCGGAAGCCTGCGCGAAATGGCCGGCGAGCGCGCGGGCCAGCACGGCGCCGGTGCGGTTGGCCGCGAGCAGGCTGAGCGTGCCGCCGTCGCGCAGCGCCGCGGCGACGGTCCCGAGCGCGTCGGCGGGTTCGTCGACGACCTCGAGGACGCCGTGGCACAGCACGACGTCGGCCGCCCCGGGCTCGACGACGTCGAACAGGGCCTGGGCGTCGCCCTGGAACGCGGCGACCCGGTCGGTGACCCCGGCTTCCGCGGCGCGCCGCTCCAGCGCGGCGAGCGCGTCGGGGCTGGGGTCGACGACGGTGACGCGGTGTCCGAGACGGGCCAGCGGGACCGCGAAGTTGCCCGTGCCGCCGCCGGTGTCCAGCACGTCGAGCGCGGCACGGCCGGTGTCCGCCGCACGGCGGTCCAGCGCGTCGCGCAGCACCTGCCACACCACGGCCGTCCGCATCGAGCTGCGCCGTCGCATCTGGTCGGACAAGGGGAGCCTCCTGAGATCTGCCCGGGGCTCCACCCTAGAACGTTCCCGCTGCTCATCCCGAACTCCCGGGGCTCGTGTGCCACAGCTTGCGCGGCGCGTCCTTGACGGGGGTGCCGGGCGTGCGCAGGTCGGCGTACGGGGACACCCGGAATCCGCTCGGGTGCACCAGCACGCGGTGCACGACCGGGCGCGTAGAGCGGCTCGCGGCGGCGCCTTCGACGGCGTCCTCGGCGGCCTGTCCGGCGGTGAGTCCGGCCGGGCCGGACATCAGGGCGTGCACGGCGTCGAGGCCGCCTTCGCGCCACGCCTCGTCCAGCGCCCCCATCTCCCAGCAGCCGGTGGCCCGCAGCGACACGCCGCGCGGGCCGGTGCGGCGCAGCACGCCGCGGACGACCAGGAGCCAGGAGTGGAAGAGCGTCGCGGCGTAGGGGCCCTGCGCGTCCTCGAAGAAGGTGGCGTCGATGGGGCCGGTCGCGTCGTCGAGGGTGAGGAACACGACGCGGCGGCCGGAGCGGACCGGCGGGGTCTGGGTGGCGACCTTGACGCCCGCCACCAGGATTTCGCTGCGCGAGCGGCAGGACAGCAGGTCGCGGGCGCGGGTGGTGCCGAGGGCGTCGAGGAAGTCGGTGTAGAACTCGACGACGTGCCGGTCGGCGTCCATGCCCAGGATCTCCAGTTCGGCGCGGACCCGTTCGGCGGGCGTCATTTCGGGCAGGCCGGTCGCGGCGGGCACTTCGTGCTCGGCCAGGCCGAACGCGAGCTGGGTGTCGGCGCGCCCCTTCGCGGGCGAGGCCTCGCGGCCGTAGCGGTCCAGGTCGCCGAGCTGGAGCAGCAGGTCGCGGCGGGTCGGGACGGAGTGGTCCGCCGCGGTGCTGTTTCCGCCGCCGTTTCCGTCGCCGATGCCGTGCACGGTGTCGAATCCGCCGACCAGGATCAGCCGCTCCGCGACCGGGCGGGACGTCCCGGTGCGGTGCCAGAAGTCGGCGAGCGACGTGTACGGGCGGCCTTCCACGATGCGCCGCACCTCGGTCTCGCTGATGCCCTTGACCTCGGCCAGCGCGATCCGGATGCCGTCGCGCCCGTCCGGCGTGCGCTCCACCCGGTACACCGCGTC
This sequence comes from Uniformispora flossi, assembly GCF_049534875.1. Taxonomy (NCBI): domain Bacteria; kingdom Bacillati; phylum Actinomycetota; class Actinomycetes; order Kitasatosporales; family Streptomycetaceae; genus Uniformispora; species Uniformispora flossi. The sequence continues at coordinate 98,248 of NZ_JBMULZ010000008.1, read as the reverse complement.
CGACACGTTGACGTCCACGCCCAGCACCGGCACGCCGAACTGGCGCGCGTCGTCCAGGATCAGCCGCTTGGGGTACATCCCCGGGTCGTGCGTCAGCACCCCGGCGACGAACGCCGCGGTGTGGTGCGCCTTCAGCCACGCCGACTGGTACGTCGGAACCGCGAACGCCGCCGCGTGCGCCTTGCAGAACCCGAACGACGCGAACGCCTTCAGCACCTCCCACACCCGCTCGACGACCGGCCGCGGATAGCCCCGCCGGTCGGCCTCCACACAGAACCAGTCGCGGACCGCGGTCTGCCCGTCGATGCTGCCGAGCGCCCGCCGCGCCACGTCCGCGCGGGCGAAGTCGCAGCCGGTCATCGTCGCGATGATGCGGATGACCTGCTCGTGGAACACCACCACGCCCTCGGTCTCGGCGAGCGCGGGCAGCAGGTCGGGGTGCAGGACGTCGCGCGGCTTCCAGCCCTGCCGGGCGTTGAGGAACGGCGTGACCATGTCGCTCTTCACCGGCCCGGGCCGGAACAGCGAGATGTCCACGATCAGGTCGTCGAACGTCTCGGGCGCGAACTTGCCGACGAGTTCGCGCTGCCCGGGCGACTCGATCTGGAAGCAGCCCAGGGTGCGCGTCGACCGGATCAGCTCGAACGTGGCCTCGTCGTCGAAGGGCACCGCGTCCAGGTCGACCCGCCCGCCGCCGGTGCGCCCGACCTCCGCGACCGCGTGCGCCATCGCCGACTGCATGCGCACCCCCAGCACGTCCAGCTTGAGCAGCCCCAGGTCCTCGACGTCGTCCTTGCCGAACTGGCTCATCGGGAAGTCCTGCGCGCTGGTCTCCACCGGCGTGCGGTCCAGCAGGGTGGTGTCGGACAGCAGCACGCCGCACGGGTGCAGCGCGAGGTGCCGGGGCAGCCCGTCGAGGCGCTCGGCGAGGGTCAGCAGCATCCCGAAGTTCGCCTCGGTGATGCCGGACGCCCGCAGCTCCGGCAGGTCGCGCAGCGCGGCGCGCAGGTCGCGGGCCCGGATGTGCGGGAACGCCTTGGCGACCGCGTCGATTTCGCCGGGCGGCAGACCGAGCGCGGCACCCACGTCCCGGATCGCGTGCCGGGCCCGGTAGGTCTCGGTCATCGACACCATCGCGCAGCGCTCCGGGCCGAACGTCGCCAGGATCTCCTCGTACACGTCGGTGCGGCGGGCCGACTCCACGTCCACGTCGATGTCCGGCAGCGCGGAACGGCGGTCGGACACGAAGCGCTCCATGATCAGCCCGTACCGCAGCGGGTCCACGCCGGAGATGCCGATCAGGTGGTTGACCAGGCTGCCCGCCCCGGACCCGCGGGCTGCGCAGCGCACCCCCATGCCGCGGACGAGGTCGACGACGCCCGCCACGGTCAGGAAGTACGACTCCAGGCCGAGCCGCCCGATCAGCGCGAGTTCGTCGTCGAGCCGGGTCAGTGCCTCCGTCGTCGACGCGATCCCGCGGCGCCCCAGCCCGGCCTCGCAGCGCGCCCGCAGCTCGGCGGCGGCCCGCGCGGACGGCACGCCCACGACCTCCGGCTCGGGGTAGAACACCTTGCCCATGCCGAGGTCCTCGCGCGGATCCAGCACCAGCGACTCGGCCAGCGCCCGGGTCCGGCCGAGCAGCGCGCCCGCGGTGCCGCGGTCGGCCTGCTGGGCGATGTCGACGGCGACCCGCAGCATGTCGTTGGACGACTTGAGGTAGCCCTCGCTGCCGACCCGGTCGAGATGCCGACGGTTCAGCGGGACGAGCCGCCGCGCGGCGTCCAGCACGTCGGCGACGGGGGCGTCGTCGCGGTCGGCGTACCGCACCGCGTTGGCGATCACGGACGGCACCCCGCACGCGTCCCCGAGCAGCAGCAGGCGGGCGGCGCGCGAGGTCGACAGGGGGCCGTCGGGGCGGCCGAAGTGGCTGACCAGTTCGAGGAACAGGGCGTCGTGGTCCGGCGGCAGGGCGTCACGGTAAGCGGCGAGCAGGTGGGCGGCGCGGTCCTGGCAGCGGTCGGCCACGGCGCGGCCGACGTCGGAGTCGGGGCCCAGGAGGATCACCAGGTCGCCTGGTCGTCCTTCGTGTCCTGCTGGTCCGGCGGTGTGTCCGGCGGCGTGTTCGAGAAGGGACTCGCGGGTGCAGACCGGGGTGGGGCGGGGGCCGCCGAGCAGTCGCCCGCGCCGGTGGGCGTCGCTGACCAGCCGGCACAGCGCCGCCCAGCCGGACCGGCCGCGCGCCAGGACGGTGACGCGGGGGTACCGGGGGTCGACGAAGGAGCCGCCGCGGACCGGGGACTTGCGGGTCGGGGCGTCGGGGTCGGGCCGGGCCGCTTCCCCCTCCGCGTCGGGGAGGAGGGCGAGGTCGGCGCCGAGGATCGGACGGATCCCGGCGGCGACGCAGGCTTTGACGAACGCGACCGCGCCGTAGACGCCGTCCCGGTCGGTGAGGGCAAGGCTGTCCATGCCCAGGTCGGCGGCACGCTCGACGAGGGCACGGGGGTGGGAGGCGCCGTACCGCATGGAGTGGGCGGAGGCGGTGTGGAGGTGGGTGAAGGGCGGGGTCATGGGGTGGGGTGGGGGGTTGTGCGGGCGGTTCTTGGTTCTTCGGGGGGCGGGGATGGGGTCCGGTGACGGGAAGGAACGGTGGCGGTCGCTGCTTCCGGATCCCGGGGGCGCTCCGGCGTCGGGACTTCCCGGACGCCGCCCTTCTCGGACTCAGCCGTGCTCGGACTCAGCCGTTCCAGGACTCAGCCGTTCTCGGGCATCACGGTGAGTGGTGGCAGGCCCAGGAGCCGGATCACCAGCGTGGTGAACACCTCCACGTCGCGGATCAGGTCGTCGGCCTCACGGGCGGTGACGGCGTTGGGCAGGCCCGCCTCGGCGGCCGCGCGCTTGCGGGCGCCGCTGGCGAAGTAAGCCGCCCATTCGGTGAGTTCGGGCGCGACCTCGGGCAGCAGCTGCCACGCGCTGCGCGGCGCGCGGCGGCGTCCGGGCTTCTCCTGCTCCGGCCGGGCCCGGGCGGCGAGGACCGCGGCGGTGGTCCGCAGCGCGGCCAAGTGCGCGGCGGCGTACCGCTCGTTGGGCGCGGTCGCCTCGCCGGCCTCGGCCAGCGCCCGCCGCGCATGCCCCAGCAGATCCAATGCCCCGGGCGGGGCGCTGCTCCACCGCACGGGGGCACGGGGGACCGCGGGGCGCGGAGTCTCCCGCCCGCTCTGCACCGAATTCGGGGCGGTGGAGGGGGTGGTTCCCGCTCCCGCTGCGGACGCCGCGTTCCCCGGCTGCCAGGCCGCCCGGCGCGGCACGGCGGCGGAGGCGACCACGGCGGGCAGGGAGATTCCCCCGGCGGTCCGGACTTCCGAACCGGTCCGGAGACCGAGGCCGCCGCGGGTCCCCGGGTCTCCATGGCTCCCCGAGCCGGCCCAAGCTGCCCATTCCGCCCGGGCCCCCGGCACACGCACCGCCTCGGCAACCCCCGATCCCGCGGATCCGGTCGCCGCCCCCGCCCCGCCGCCCGGACTCGGCACGGCACCCCACCCCGGCGCCCACGGCGCCAGGCCGCGCCGTCCGGCCACCGGTTCCGCGCCGCCCCCGGGTATCCGGGTCCCGTCGGCCGCGGGAGCCGCCGCCCACGCAAGGTCGCGCCCCGAGACCTCCTCCTCCGCGTAGGGCAACGCCGCCGCGAGGGTGTTGCGCACCGTCCTTGTCCGTCCGGCGCGGCGGCGCCTCCGCCGCCCGGTGACCACGGCCGCGTCGGCAAGCTCCCCGGCCCTCTCTCCCTCGAACGGCAGCACCGCAGCGCCACCCGTCCCGAGGTCGACCGGGCTCACCTCCACGACGAACGGCAGCACAGGGAGGGGCGGGGCATCATCAGTGGTCCGCAGCCGCGGGCGGCCAGGCGCAGCCCGATGGCCGGCGGCGCCACTCGGCTCCGCTGCGGCGCCGCCCGCCTCGACGCCGACCCGATCCACGTCCACGTCCGCGCCCACGCCCACGCCCACGCCCACGACGAACGGCAGCACGGGAGCGGTCGAGGCGTCGAAAGAAGCCTCCGCAGCGGCCCGCGGCCGCGCGCACCCGGTCCCGGTGCGCGCGGCGCCACTCGGCTCCGCGGCGCCGACCCGCCCGGCCCGGCCGGGCCCGTGTGCGGTACCCGGCGCGGCAGCCGCCCGGCCCGGCTCGGAGTCCGGTCCCGAAGCACCGGCCTTTGCCGCCGGGTCAGCGGCCACCACAAACGGCAGCACGCCCGCAGTCACCGTGGCCGCACTCCTTTCGGGCTTCGCGACTTCCTTCCTCTCGGCCGACCCGCTCGCCGGGACCCGCCCCGCGCCGCGCCCATCGGCGGTGCGGGGCCGGCCCGGCAGGGTTGCCGGGGCGGTGGACAGCTCGGCGGCAGGCTTCCGGGCGCCACGCGATTCGCCGTCGGCCACGAGGCCCGGACCGCCGTGCCCCGGGCTCACCGTCAGGCGTACCGGGCTTGCGGTCGTTTCCCCCGCAAACGGCAGCACGGCCGCAGTCACCGCGGCCGTGCTCCCTTCGTCCTCCTCGCACTTCTCGTACTTCTCGACCGGGTCGCCCGCCGGGGCCGGCCCCGTACCGCGCCCATCGGCGGGGCGGGACGGCTCCGGCGGGCTCTCCGGGTCGGCGGATATCCCGGCGGCAGGGCCTTGGGCACCACGCGGTTCGCCCGCGGCCGCGCCGGCGTCCCCCGCCTCTCCGCGGGGCGATCCCGTCGGCTGGGTCGGCAGCATCAGCTGGCCGGCGGTGGTTTCCCGGGTGGTGCTCATGGCCGCCGCCTCAGTCCAGCGTCCGGGCGAGCGTCCACCCGCCGTGGGCGTCGAGGCGCAGGTCGAAGGTGCCGAGCGGGGCGCAGCGGCCGGCCGCCGCCTCGACGCGCCAGACTTCGCGTTCGGTGGCGAACTCGGGGCCGCCGAGCACGGACGTCGGTTCGGGTGCTCCGGCGAGCATCGTGGTGCCGCCGGGCGCGGTCGCCCCGGCGGGTGCGGCGGTGGCGGTGCCGGCCACGGCGGTGCGGGCGACCGTACGGGTCGCGCTCGTCACACCGGTCGCCCTGCCCTGCCACCACTCCTCGTTTTCCATCCAGTGGTCCAGCACTTCGCGCACCACATACAGCCGGTCGTGCCATAGGAAACGGGCGGGCTCGCCGCCGCTCCGCAGCACCTCGACCGGGTCGATGTGACGTCGTGCCATGGCTTCTCCTCCTGTGCGGTGCCCCGGCCGGTGATGCGCTTCCCCTCGCACCTCCGGCCGGGGGCGGTTTCCGCCGCCGAACCCGAGTCGGCCGTCGGGCCGAGCCCCCGATCAACATCGAACTCAAGTTCGAACGATGCAGCCAGTAAACCTCGCGCCCGAGCGACAGTCAATGTCATAAGACGCGAGTCGCCGCATTGCCGCGATCTCCATCTGTTCGAACTCTTTTCGATCATCCACGGAGAGACCGGTGCCCAGGTTCGAACACCGCTCCGCCCCGCTTTTCCGGGCACTTCCACGGTCGCACGCGGCACCGACATCGCCGGATCCCCGCCCGCGCACCCCGCCCCGCGCGGCCGGGTCCCTAAGCTGCGCGCATGGAGATCTGGCTCAACCCGCGCTGTTCGAAATGCCGCACGGCCGCCGCGTTCCTCGACGAGGCGGGCGTCACGTACACGGTCCGCCGTTACCTCGAGGACCCGCCGAAGGCGGACGAGATCCGCGCCGTCCTGGGCCGCCTCGGCCTGGAGCCGTGGGACATCACCCGCACCGCCGAGCCGGCCGCCAAGGACCTCGGCATCTCCGGCTGGGGCCGCACGGACGCGGACCGCGACCGCTGGATCGACGCCCTCGCCGCGAACCCGTCGCTGATCCAGCGCCCGATCATCACCGCCGACGACGGCCACGCGGTGGTCGCCCGCGACGAGGAAACCCTCCGCTCGCTGGTCGACTGACCGCGCTCCGGACCGGACGACAACGCGAAGCGGGCCATGCCTCCCCCGTTGAAGGCATGGCCCGCTTCGATGCCGCCACGCCCCCGTGACAGTGGCGACGGCAGCATCCGAACCGCCGCCCCGTGCCGGCGGTGCGGATGCGGTTTCCGCACGCCCGGCTTCCGCCGGACGCTTCGTGCAGGGCTCCCCGGCCGTCCGCTCCCCCGTAAGCGGCCGTCCGGGGCACCCGGTCCCCGTTCCCCCCACGCATCCCCCGTGGTCCCCCCTGTCGGCGCCGCGCCCTCCCCCCGGAGTCGCGGCCCCGCTCCCCCTGTGTGCTCGCGGCCCTTCGCCCCCCGGCTCCGGACCGCGTTCCCCGTCGAGCACCACTCTGCCGGGACGGAGGGGCGCGGGTATCCGTACAGGTACTCAGATGCCAACCCGAGTACTTGTGCGGAGTGGGCGCGGGCGCGCTGAGTATCCGCACCCTTCGCGCGGGGCGGGTGCGGGACGGAGACGGGCGGCGCAGACCCGCGCACCCGGCGCGCATGCGGCGCGCTCGCCCCCGAATTTTTCCGCCGGCCTCACGCCCCCGAGCTCGGGCGGATCAGCATCGCCGCAGGTCAGAGCCACTTTTCGGGCGCCGGACCAAAGCCCCTCCCCGGCGCCGATGCCCGCCGCCAGAGAATTTCCAGAAAATATCGCGAGACGCACAACCCTTCCGGGGGCCCGCGAGTCAAACACATCGACGACCCACTGGGGGGTGGGCCCGTGCAGCCGTGGGGAGCGGGCACGGGAAGGCGGGGCCCGAGCGCGGGGGGCGCGCTCGGGCCCCGAGCCTTTTTCCGCCGGAGTACCGGCGGTGCACCGAACAGGCATCCGGCACAGGCGGTTTCCCACTGCCCGGGTGCGGCGGCCGGAAACCCGGCAAGGCGGCACTCGATGCTCCGGGGATTTCTGTTACCGGCGGGAACATACCCCGAACGCCTGTCCGGTGGTGAATCGTTCGGCCACCGGTTTTCCACAGCGGATCCGGGAAACCCCGCACGGCGCGGTTGGTCGGCGCCCTAAAATCCCGACAAGGCCGGTTTGGCCGAATAACGGTGCTGGTGACGCAAATTGACCGATCGTGTCGGCAACAGGCCGACCACGGCCCGAAGTCGCCCACCCGTGTTCGGTTCCGCACCGGCCGTCGTCCCCACACGGCGTCAGGAAGGACCTCCGGCCATGGAACCCGTGGACCACACCCCCGACGACCCGCACAACGGCGACCGCTACGCCGAAAGCGCCGGCAACCCCGGCGCCGCCGCCGAACTCCCGCCCAGCACCGGCCGATTCCCCGAAGCGGGCGAACCCGATGTGATCCTCGACGAATCCCTGCTCACCGCCTCGACCTCCACCGACCCGGAAGGAGCGCAGCCGTGAGCAACCCGGACGACATCATCAACGTCGCCGAAGCCGAAGTCGGCTACCACGAAGGCCGCGACGCGGACGGCGACTGGAACAACATCCAGAAGTACAGCGAACAAGTCCCCGGCCTCGGCTGGTCCGACGGCCAACCCTGGTGCGCCACCTTCGTCTCCTGGTGCGCCCTCCAGGCCGGCGCCGCCGAGCTCTTCCCCCGCACCGCCTCCTGCGCCACCGGCCTCCAATGGTTCCGCGACCGCGGCCGCTCCTCCGACTACCCCGCCATCGGCGCCCAGGTCTTCTACGGCCCGGGCGGCGGCTCCCACACCGGAATCGTCTACGCCTACGACAGCAACTACATCTTCAGCGTGGAGGGGAACGCCCAGTCGCTGGACTCGGCCGTCCTGACCCCGCGGGGATTCGTCCGCATGGGCGACATCCGGGTCGGTGACGCGGTCGTCGACCCGGAGGGGCACCCGTCGGTCGTCACCGGGGTGTTCCCGAAGGGCGTGCGCCGGGTCTACCGGGTGACGCTCCAGGACGGGTCGACGGTCGAGGCGTGTGACGAGCACCTGTGGAAGGTGAAGGCCGACGCACGCAAGCCCGCCGTCGTCACCACCCTGGAGCTGGCGCGCATGGTCGCCAATCCGACGATGCGGGTGCGCGTGCCGCAGATCCAGCCGGTCGAGTACCTCGCGGAAGACCTGCTGCCGATCGCGCCGTACCTGCTCGGCCTGCTCATCGGCGAGGGCGGGACGACCAGCGGCGGCCTCCACTTCACCAACACCGATCCGGAGATCCTGGAATCGGTACGCGAGTTGCTGCCCGCGGACCACGCGCTCGTCCCGCATGTCGCGGGCGACAGCGCCCAACCCGGCAACTGGCGGATCACGGGGGCCGGCGGCAAGGCCGGGAACCAGGTCATCGGCGCGCTGCGCGAGCTGGGCCTGTGGGCCAAGACCGCGCACGACAAGTTCATCCCCGGCACCTACAAACTCGCCTCGGCGAAGGGCCGTCTGGAACTGCTCCGCGGGCTCCTGGACGCCGACGGCACCATCGACGCCACCGGCCGCGTCGAGTTCACCAGCTGCTCCCGACAACTGGCGCTCGACGTCCAGGAAGTCGTGCGTTCGCTCGGCGGCCACGCGGCGCTCAACGTCAAGACGAAGGTGTTCTACACCTCGCCGAGCCAGAAGACGCCCAAGGCGGCCTCTCCTGCCTACCGCCTCCAGAACATCAACATGCCGTTCGACAACCCTTTCCGTCTCCCCCGCAAAGCCGACCGGTTCCGGCCCCGCAACGGGGCTTGGCACCGCAGGATCGTCTCGGTCGAGTACCTCCGCGACGACGAGGTGCAGTGCATCGCCGTCTCGGCGCCCTCGCACCTCTACATCACCGACGGGTTCACGCCCACCCACAACACCAACGCCACCGGCTCCGCCGAAGGGGACGGGGTCTACTACAAGAAGCGGTCGCGGCGGGATTCGTATGTGTATGCGTACGGGTATCCGGCGTACTCGGGCGGCATCGTTTCGGCGGACCCCTCGTGGGGTGGGACCGGGAGCGGTGGGGGGCAGCCGCAGGTTGTGGTGGTGTCGTTGGCCCGGGTGCGGGAGGCGGCGCGGAAGGACGCGCCGGCGCCCGGGACGCCGATGGCGTACCGGGACGGCGTGTTGGTCGTGGAGCGCGCGTTGGCGGCCGAAGGGCTGTTGGATTCGCGGTACGTGGACGGGTCGTTCGGGACGAGGACGATCAGTGCATATGCGGCCTGGCAGCGGCGGCTCGGGTACGGCGGGAGTGACGCGGACGGGATCCCGGGGCACGACAGCCTCGCCCGGCTGGGCTCGGCGCACGGGTTCCGGGTAGGCGCCTGATCACCGCCGCCTGACGAAACGCCGCGCCCCTGCCGTCGGAGGCGGGGCGGCTGCGGGATCATCCCTGCATGCCGTCTCGTCTCCGCCGGTCCGCCGCCCGTGTCGCCGCGGGGTTGTTGCTCGTGGTCCCGGCCGTGGGCTGTACGTCGTCGTCCGGGCAGGAGAGCAACAGCGGGGCGATCGACCGGCCGGCGCCTACGGTGCCGGACGTCGGCTCGGCCGGGGTCGGCGACCCGTTGTTCCCGTCGCTGGGCAACGGCGGCTATCACGTGGAGCATTACGGGCTGACGTTCGACTGGGTGCCGGACGGCAACCGCCTCGCCGCCACGGCGGTGCTGACGGCGAAGTCCACGCAGCGGCTGACCGCGTTCAACCTCGACCTGCACGGTCTGGACGTGCAGGCGGTCACCGTCGACGGCGGTCCTGCCCGTTACACCCGCAAGGGTGACGAGCTGACGGTCACTCCCGCGGTGGAAATCGCGGACGGCCGTGCGTTCACCACGACGGTCGTCTACGACGGCGTTCCGGACACCATCGTCGACCCCGACGGTTCGCACGAAGGCTGGATGACGACGCACGACGGCGCCGTCGCGCTGGGCGAACCGGCGGGCGGGCCGGGCTGGTTCCCGGGGAACCACACGCCGGCCGACAAGGCGGCGTACGACATCACCGTCACCGTCCCGGACGGCCTGGTGGCGGTGTCGAACGGGCGCCTGGTGGAGAAGACTGCCGCGCCGGAGGGCAGGACGGCGTTCCATTGGCGGGCCGACGAGCCGATGGCGAGCTATCTGGCGATGCTCGCGATCGGGCATTTCGACGTGTCGGAGGGGACGATCGCCGGCGTCCCGTCGTACATCGCGGTCGATCCGCGGGTCGCGTCGCCGGAGACCGAGGCGGTGCCGGAGATCCTCGGCAACATGATCCCCTGGGCGAGCGACCGGTTCGGCCCCTACCCGTTCGGGGCGACGGGTGCGGTCGTCGTCGACATGCCGGACCTCGAGTACTCGCTGGAGACGCAGACCCGGCCGTTCTTCGACGGGTCGCCCGGCGGCGAGACGGTGATCCACGAGATGGCGCACGAGTGGTTCGGCGACCTGGTGACGCCCAAGACGTGGCAGGACATGTGGCTCAACGAGGGCTTCGCCACCTACGCCGAGTGGCTGTGGGCGGAGGACCACGGCGGCCCGACGGCCGCCGAGGCCGCGGCGCAGACCTACGCCGAGTCCCCCGCCGAAGGCCAGGGCATGTGGGCGTTCCCGCCCGCCGACCCGGGCTCGCCGGAGAACGTGTCGCGGGCGCCGATGTACCAGCGGGGCGCGCTCGCCTTGCAGAAGGTCCGCGCGGCGGTCGGCGACGAGGTCTTCTTCACGGTCCTGCGCACCTGGCTGAGCGAGCACCGCTACGGCACGGTCACCACGGCCGACTTCACCGCCCTGTGCACGCGGCTGAGCGGGCAGGACCTGGGTCCGACGGTGTTCGAACCGTGGCTGTTCGAGGACGGCAAGCCCGACTGGTGAGCCGGACCGGTCGGGAGCGTGCGCCCGGCCCGACCGGGAGCCGCACCCGGCCGGCGGGCCCACGGGCTCAGCGGGTGAGCCACGGCCCCGGCCGCTCCGCGCGGTGGCGTACGCTCGGGCGACGTGGCTCGAATCGTTGTCGTCGGTGCAGGTATGGGCGGGCTCGCGGTGGCGGCGCGCCTCGCGGTGAAGCGTCACGAGGTGACGTTGTGCGAGCGTTCGGGCGGCCACGGCGGCATGCTCGGGTCGTTCCGCCGCGGCGGGTTCGCCTTCACGAGTGGTGCCACGGTCCTCACGCTGCCCGCGGTGTACCGGGACTTGTTCCTGAAGACCGGGGCGGCGTTGGAGGAGTGCGTCGACCTGGTCGGTGTGGATCCGACGACGCGGTGCTCGTTCGACCGCGGCGCCACGGTCGTGGATGTGCCGAACGCGACGCGGGCGGGCGCCGCGGCGGCGTTCGACGGCGCGTTCGGCTCGGGTGCGGGTGCGGACTGGAACCGGTTCATGGACCGCGGTGCGGCGATGTGGGGCGTGATGCGCACCGGGTTCTTCGAGGTGCCGTCGGAGCCTGCGAAGCCGCGGCGGGCGACGGGCGGGTTCAAGGACTTCCGGACCACGATGCCGTGGCGGACGCTGCGGCCGCTGGCCCGCTCGTACCTGCGGGACCCGCGGCTGCGGATGCATGCGGAACGGTTCGCGCTGGGTGCGGGGCTGGACCCGCGGCAGGCGCCCGCGACGGTCGCGGTGCTCCCCTATCTCGAACAGACCTTCGGGTTGTGGACGGTACGCGGCGGCCTGCATCTGATCGCGGATGCCCTGTTCGAACGCTGCCTCGAACGCGGCGTGAAGTTCCTGGCGCACACCGAGGTCGCCGAAGTGTCGGCGCCCGGCGGCACGGTGGACGGCGTGGTCCTCGCGGACGGGTCGCGGATCGACGCGGACGCCGTGGTCGCGGACGGCTGCGGCGACGCGCTTGCGGTCGGCGGTGCGGCCGCGCCGCGGGCGAAGAGCGGCACGGAGCGGGCGTCCGGGTACGCCGAGCTGCACCTGGCGTTGCGTGGGCGGACGCCGGAACAGCCGTACCGCACCTATCTGTTTCCGGACGATCCGGCGGCCGAGGCGGAGGCGCTGTTCGGTGCCGACGGCCGCCCGCCCGCGGATCCGACGCTGTGCGTCACCGCCCCGGGCGACGACGGCAGTGCGCCGGAGGGCGACGAGGCGTGGACGGTGCACGTCCGGGTCCCGCCGCACGGTAGCGGCGGCGAGCGCGGCACGGTGGATTGGGACGCGCCGGGCGTGCGGGAGCAGTACGCCGAGACGGTCGTCGACGCGCTGGCCCGCCGCGGACTGCCGGTGGCCGACCGGCTGCGCTGGTCCGAACTCCGCACGCCTGCCGACGTGGAGCGCGCGACGGGCGCGCCGGGCGGGAGGGTGGCGGCGTCCCCGGTGTCCGGCGGACGGCCCAACCGTTCGAAGACGGCCGGGTTGTACGAGGTCGGCGCGGGCGCGCACCCGGGCGGCGGGCTGATCGGGGTGGGGATGGGTGCGGCGCTGGTGGCGGAGTTGATCGGGCGGTAGTTCGCCTCGCCGCGGCGGTGGAGCGGTGGATCCGGGTCAGGCCGGGGGCGCCGTCGGCGGGTAGTCGGGGACCGGGGGGAGTCCCGGGGGCGGCGGATACGCGGGCGGGTACGCCGGGGCGGCCGGGTCGGGGACGGCGTAACCGCCGGTGCCCGGAACGGGGTAGCCGCCGGTCGCCGGGTCGACGGGGAAGCCGGGGGCCTGCGCGGGATAGCCGCCGGTTGCGGGGACGATGTAGGTGCCCTCGGGGGTGGTGTAGCCGCCGGTGTCCTGGACTGCGTAGCCGCCGGTGTCCTGGGCCGCGTAGCCGCCGGTGTCCGGAACGGCGTATCCGCCGGTCGCGGGGACGGCGTAACCGCCGGTGTCGTGGGCCGGGTAGCCGGGGAGTTGGCCGGTGGCGTAGGCGTTGGTGTCGTAGCCGGGGTTGTAGTCCGGGGCGGCCGGGTCGGTGCCGTAGGCCGGGGCGGCGGCGTAGCCGGGGGCGAACTCGGGAGCCTGGTCGGCATAACCGGGGAAGGCGCCGGCCGTGGTGGGGTCGCCGTAGGCGGGGGCGTAGTCCGTGCCGTAGGCAGCGGGCGAGTTGGCGTAGTCGTCCTGGCCGTAGTTGGGCAGGTAGACACCTTCGAACGCGCCCTCGAACTGGGCGTCGAACCCCTTGTCGAAGCCGACTTGGCCGAGCGCGTGTGCGCCGGTGTCGGGCCCGCCGTCCGCGGGGTGCTTGGCGAACGCGTCGACTGGGGCCATGCCGTCGACGAACGTCTCGGCCTCGGTCGCGCCGGCGGCGGCTCCGGTGGCCGCTGCGGCCGGGGCGGCCTGGGTCTCCGGACGGCGGCGGCCGCGGCGCGGCGCCGGCTTGCGCCCGAATCCGACCGTCCAGCCGATCGGCCGGCCCTTGCGCACGTGGCGTGTGACCAGGAACTGCCCGGCCAGGAAGCACACTCCGCCGCCTCCGGCGATGATGCCGTTGCCGAGCGCGACACCCGCCACGACCCCGCCGAAACCGAGCAGGGCGAGCACGCGGTACCGGAACGGCGCTCCCTGCTGCCACAGTGCTTCGCTGACCAACCACAGGCCGACCGGGACGAAGAGGACGTACAGCACGAGCATGCCCATCTGCACCGGCTCGCCCTTCAGTCGAACGGATGACGGTGCTTCACCCTAATTCGTTGTGCGCGTTTCCGGGAACCGCCCTCGGGGCAGGCAACGCAACGGCCCCCGCGCAGCCTGCTCTGCGGGTATCCCGCGCTGTCGGATGCCGGGCAAGGCCGGCAAGGAGGCACCGTGGCGGAGTCGCTCGACGGATGGGTGATGGCGGACAATCTCCGCCCGTTCCTGGAACTGCTCTCGCGGTATGCCGAGTACGCCTTCGACGACACCGATTGGGACACCGTCGCGCTGGGGCTCGAGCACACCGACGACGACGATCCCGGCGGGTGGTACGCGTATCCGCTCGCGGGCGCCCGTGCCCGGTTGGACGTCGACGTGGCGGTCGCCGTCGGCGCGGACGTCGTGTCGGTGCGCGTCACGGGGCTTGTCGAGCGCGAACTGCGGCTGCGGGCCGCAACGTTGCTGGACGCGTACGGACGGAGCCGCCGTGGCGCCCCCGTCCCGCCCCGTCCGGCCGGTGTCAGTCCCGCGGGCGCTCGTGGAGGCCCAGGTTCCGGTAGATCTCCAGCGTCGCGGTCGACCGGTTCAGGGTGATGAAGTGCAGGCCGGGGGCGCCTTCGGCGAGGAGGCGTTCGCTCATCGCCGTGCCGTACTCGATGCCGACCGCCTGGACGGCGGCGGGGTCGTCGGCGACGGCGCGGACGCGGTCGGCCAGCTCCCCCGGGAAATCGGCGTTGCTGAGCTGGGCGAAGCGTTCGATCTGGCCGACGTTCGTGACCGGCATGATCTCCGGGATGATCGGCACGTCGCAGCCCGCCGCCGCGACGCGGTCGCGCAGCCGCAGGTAGTCGTCGACGTGGAAGAACATCTGGGTGATGGCGTAGTCCGCGCCCGACTGGCACTTGCGGACGAAGTGCCGGATGTCGTCGTCCCAGTTGGTCGAGCGCGGGTGCATCTCGGGGAACGCCGCGACGCCCACGCAGAAGTCGCCGGACTCCTTGAGCAGCCGGACCAGTTCCTCCGCGTAGGTGAACCCCTGCGGGTGCGCCACCCACTCGCCCTGCGGGTTGCCCGGGGGGTCGCCGCGCAGCGCCAGCACGTTGTGGACGCCCGCGTCGGCGTACTGCCCGATGATGTTGCGCAGCTCGGCGAGGGAGTGTCCGACGGCGGTGAAGTGGCCGACCGGGGTCAGTGTCGTCTCGGTGGCGATGCGCTCGGTGATGTTGACCGTGCGGTCGCGGTTCGACCCGCCCGCGCCGTATGTCACCGACACGAACGACGGGCCGAGCGCCTCGACCCGGCGCAGTGCGTCCCACAGGTGCCGCTCGCCGACGTCGGTCTTCGGCGGAAAGAATTCGAACGAAAACGTCTGCTTGCCGCTCGCGAGCAGATCGCGGATGGCGGGCGCGCGACCGTTGCGGGGCGAGGCGACTTCGACGGACATAAGCCGAGGTTAGCCGCCGGAGGCCGGGCTGAGGAGCCGCTGTCCGGGTCGCGAGACGGTGTCGGGGGCCGGTCGGGGCCGGGCCTGGGACCGGGTCCGAGCAGGTCAGGCCTGTGCCGGGGCGGAACGGCCCGCGGGAATGGCCCGCCACCGCCCTCTCCGCGCGCGCATACGCGTGTACCGCCGTCTGTCGCAGCCCCACTGCCCGGTTAGGCTGCTTGGGCCCGACTCTGATCCGGTCTGATCTGGAAGACGACCCCCCGTGACTCGCTCGCAGCATCCGATACCCGGCGCAGTGCACCCGCTCGACCGGGACGGCCTGCGTGGCCGGGTCAACGACGCCTTGGCGGCGTTCATGGACCGGCAGTCGGCGGTGCTCGCCGACGTCGGCGAGGGGATGGCGCCGGTCGCGGAGGCACTGCGGGATTTCCTGGTGGACGGCGGCAAGCGGCTGCGCCCCGGCTTCTGCTACTGGGGCTGGCGCGGCGCGGGCGGCGTGGACGCGGGGCCGGCGGGCGACGCCGCGGTTCGGGCGGCGACGTCGCTGGAGTTGCTGCAGGCCAGCGCGCTGATCCACGACGACCTGATGGACAGCAGCGATACACGCCGTGGCAAGCCTGCCGTGCACCGGCGGTTCGAGGCGCTGCACCGGGCGTCGGGGTGGTGCAGCAACGCGGCGGGCTTCGGCGAGGCGGCCGCGGTGCTGCTGGGCGACCTGTGCCTGTCGTGGTCGGACGAGATGTTCTCCGGCAGCGGGGTGGATCCGGCCGCGCTGGCCGCCGCGAAGCCGCTGTTCGACGTGATGCGGACCGAGGTGATGGCCGGGCAGTACCTGGACGTCCTCGAGCAGGCCATGGGCGGCGGTTCGGTGGAGCGGTCGCGGCGGGTGATCCGGTTCAAGTCGGCGAAGTACACGATCGAGCGGCCGCTGCACGTCGGCGCGGCGCTGGCGGGGGCGGGGCCGGAGCTGCTGGTGGCGTACTCGGCGTACGGGCTGCCGCTCGGCGAGGCGTTCCAGCTGCGCGACGACGTCCTCGGGGTGTTCGGCGACCCGGCCGAGACCGGCAAGCCGGCGGGCGACGACCTGCGTGAAGGCAAGCGCACGGTGCTGCTCGCGTTGGCCGCCGAGCGCGGCACGGCGGCGCAGCGCCGGATCGTCGACGAGCTGCTCGGCGACCCGGCGCTGGACGATGCCGGGGTCAAGGACCTCCAGGGCGTCATCGCCGGTACCGGCGCACTGGCCGAGGTCGAGGCGATGATCGGCACGCTTACCGAGCGGGCGCTGGCGGCCCTCGACAGCGCGGCGGTCACGGCCGATGCGCGGACGGTGCTGCACGAGTTGGCGGAGGCGGCGACGGTTCGGCGGGTGTGAGCCGACCGGGCGCGACCCGCACGACCGTGGTGGACGAGGCGGCTGTGTCTGCTGTGTCTGCCACGATCTGCCGCGTGCCGTCCGCGGATCCGCGGAGGATCACGGTGTGACCGGCGGTCCGGCTGCGGACGGTCCAGGTGGAGCAGCCGTTGCGGTCCTCGGCCTCGGTCGGCGCCGCGGGCCGGGTCGGCGGAACCGGCGGCACGCTCGGCCCGGGCTTCTCCGCCGCCGCGCCGTGTCCCGGCGCCGACCGGTTCGGACTGCCCGCGCCGGCCTTGGCCCCCGACGGATCGTTACTGCCCTTTCGCGACGGCGACCCCGTATCCGGCACGGGTGCCGGGGACGCCGCCGTTGCGGTCCTGCCGGGTGGGTTCGCCCGATCGTCGCCGCCGGACCCGCCTCCCGTGTTCCGTCCGCCCGTGGTGCCTGTCGGCTGCCCGGATCCGGTGGGCTCCGCCGCCGCGGCTCCGCCGTCGCGGCCCCGGTCGCCGGCGTCCGGCCCCGCTCCCGGAGCGGTCGTCGGCGCACCGCCGTCCCCCGGCACGGGAGCGCTCGCCTCGGCGCCGGCCGTCGGCGCCGCCATCCGGACCGGCTCGGCGGGTTCCGCGGCCGCTGTCCGCAGCATCTCCGGCGGGAAGCGGCCGATCAGGAAGATCACCCCGAGGCAGATCCCCAGCGCGATCAGCGGTGCCATCAGCCCGCCGCGTTCGCCCTCGCCCCGAGCCCCGCTCGCCCTCGCGTCCATACCCGTGCCCCCGCCCGATTCCGGAATCCGCTCCTGTGTCCCCGCACCGGCCCCAAGGCCGTCCCTGGGCGGCGGAACGATCGGTCTCGGTGGTAAGGCACCCGGCGCGTCGTCGGCCGCGCCGTCTTCTTCCGCGGTCGGCCCGGTCGCGGGGGCCTCGCCGAGCGGGACGGCCACCAGGCGCGGGGACGGGACGACGGTGTCGCCGAGGCGGGACGGCGAGGTCGACGCGAGCAGGATGCTGTCGTACGCCGAACCCGCCCGGCGTCGGTCAGTCGAGCTGTTCATGCGCGAAGTCTGGCCACTTCGGAAGCGTGATCACAGGGGTATCGCGCATGCCGCGCGACCATTCACCCTCGGGTCCACCCGGATGGCGCACGTTTTCTGTCGTTTGCCGCTCGATTGCCGCACGCTTCGGGTTCGGTTGGCTGTCGGTTGCGGAGCCGAACGGGATCACCGACGGCGCCGGAGGATCCTCCGGCCTGGTCACCACCGCACCAGCACCACCATCGGCGTGCGCGTCCCGGCCCAGTACTCGGCCGCGTCGCGCAGCAGCTCCCGGATGCGGTCCCAGTCGTCCGTGTTGCGGTCGGCAAAGGTGCGCCACCGGTCGACGACGATCACGCGCCGTGCGGGTTCGGGCAGGAGTGTGTCGTCGGTGAGGCAGTCCCACAGGGCGTCCCAGTTGCGGCCGAAATACGCGGGTAGCGACAGTCCGGCGGCGAACGCGTCCATCGCCCCGGCTTTGTCCCGCGCGTCGCGTAGGTCGACGACGGTGCTCGACCACCCGTGGGTGCGGGCCGATGCGGTGAGGACGTCGACCGGGGCGGCGTCGTGGACGTCGGCGAGGTCCGGGGGCAGGAGTCCGGACGTCCATGCGGTCGCGTTGCGCAGCTCGTGCCACGCGTTGACGTCGCGCCAGGGGCTCACGGCACGATCACCCGGAACGTGGCGTAGTGGTCGGACGTGTAGTAGCGCTCCCCCGCGTTCCCGGCGATGATCCGCCGGGCGCCGCGGTCGTCCGAGCCGGGGGTGTCGACGGTGTATTCGCGGTAGTAGCCGCTCTTCTCCTTCGGCAGGCGCCCTTCGCGATTGCCGAAGACCGTGCCGTCCTTGGTGTAGGGGAACGGCCCGCCGGCATCGATCCGCTGCAGCGTGGTCCGGGCTTCGGGCGGCAGTTGGGCCGCCGCCACGGTGGCCATGCCCGGCGGCACGGACACCGGACGCGACGTGCTCGGCCCGAACGGGCTCGGTGAATGCGTCGCGTCCCGCGGCGCGGTATTCGGCGCGGCCGCCGACGCCGGCGTCCCGCTCGCCGCCCCGGGGTTCTTGGCCTCGCTGCCGCCCCGGGTGAGCCCGACGACCAGCGCGATCGCCGCCACCACCGCGAGCAGCGCGGCGGCGAGGACCATGCGGGGCTTGCCCGACATTCGTGACATCCCGTTCATGACGGGGATGGTGGCACGCACCGGGGCTGCGGGGGTGGATGGGACACGCGGGGAGAAGCGCGGTGTGGGGGCGGGCCGGGCGTCGGTGCCGCCCGGCCGCCCTCGCGCCGTCGCCTACTCCCCCGCCAACCGCCGCACGAACTCCCGGGTCGCGGCTCCCGGGTCCTCGGCCTCGGTGATCGCGCGGACCACGACGACCCGGCGGGCCCCCGCGGCGAGGACCTCGTCGAGGTTGCCCAGGTCGATGCCGCCGATGGCGAACCACGGCCGGGCGGGCCGGAGCGACGCCGTGTAGCGGACCAGGTCCAGGCCCGGTGCCGGGCGGCCCGGTTTGGTCGGGGTCGGCCAGACCGGGCCGGTGCAGAAGTAGTCGACACCGGGCTCGGCGAGCGCGGCGTCGACCTCGGCTTCGGCGTGCGTGGACCGCCCGATGACCACCTCGTCGCCGAGGATCGCGCGGGCGTGCGGCACGGGCAGGTCGTCCTGCCCGAGGTGGAGGACGTCGGAGCCCGCCGCGTGCGCGACGTCCGCGCGGTCGTTGACGGCAAGGAGCCGGCCGTGCCGCCGCGCGGCGTCCGCGAAGACTTCCAGGTGGGCCAGTTCCTGTTTGGCCTCCAGGCCGGTCTTCTGCCGCAGCTGGACGATGTCCACGCCCGCGGCCAGCACGGCGTCCAGGAACTCGGGCAGGTCGCCCTGCTTCTCCCGGGCGTCCGTGCACAGGTACAGGCGGGCCGCGTCGAGGCGGCCGCGGATGTCCGTCATACCGCGAGGGCCTGGGCGCGGCGGCGTACCTCGGTCTTGCGGTTGCCGCGGAGCGCGTCGATGGGGGTGCCGGGCAGCGACTCGTCCGGCGTGAAGAGCCATTCGAGGATCTCGCGGTCGGAGAAGCCCGCGTCCTCCAGCACCGTGAAGGTCCCGGTGAGGCCCTTGACGGTGGCGTTGTTCTGGATGAACGCGGCGGGCACCTGGAGGCTGTTGTTCTCCCCGCGGCGGACGGCGAGGATCTGCCGGTCCTTGAGGAGCTGCCGGATCCGGGTCACCTCGACGCCGAAGATCTCGGCGAGGTCCGGGAGGGTCAGCCAGTCGGCGATGAGTTTTTCGATGGTCGTGTCGGTCTCGCTCACGGCTCCAGAATAGGGCCCTGCGACGTAGGGGAATCCCGTGCTTTCCGACGGGATCCCCGCGCGTCGCGGCGGCTCAGGCCGTGCCGTCGGCCCGCTGGACGTCCTTGAGCGCGGTGCCGATGTCGGCGAACTTGGCCTTGTCGACCGCGGCGCCGGTCTGCACGAGCTTGCGGCCCTGGGCCAGGTCGCGCGGCCGGGCGACGGTGATGAGCGCGACGAGGGTGTCGCCGGCGAACCAGCCGGCGCTCCATTTGCCGTCCTCGCCGGGGCCGCGGACCACGAGTTCGTCGTCGGGGCCGTGGTGGCCGACGTACTGGATCATGCGGCCGAACTGGTCGGACCAGAAGTACGGCACCGGGTCGTACGCCGCGTCGCCGCCGGCCAGGTTCGCGGCGACGGTGCGGGGCCCGTGCAGGGCGTTGTCCCAGTGCTCGACGCGCAGGCGGGCGCCGTAGCGGGCGGACGGGAAGACGACGCAGTCGCCGACCGCGTACACGTCGGGGTGCGACGTGCGCAGGTGGTCGTCGACGAGGACGGCGCCGCGCGGGTCGAGGTCCAGGCCGGAGCCGGCGAGCCACCCGGTGTCGGGGCGGACGCCGATGCCGACCACGACGGCGTCGGCGGGCAGCCGGGTGCCGTCGGCGAGGTGGACCGCGCCGGGTTCGAGGCGGTCGACGCGGGCGTTGAGGAGGAGTTCGACGCCGGCCTCGGCGTACCACGGGACGAAGCGCGTGCCGATGTCGTCGGGGAAGGCACCCGCGAGCGGCGCGTGCAGTGCCTCGACGACGGTGGTGCGGCAGCCGAGCGCGGCCGCGGACGTGGCGACTTCGGCACCGATCCAGCCCGCGCCGACGACCACGACGTGCGCGCCGGGGGTGAGGGCGGCGCGGAGGCGGCGCGCGTCGTCGAGGGTGCGCAGGGTGTGGACGCCGTCGACGTCGGCCGCGCCGGGCAGGTTGACGACCTGCGAACCGGTCGCGATCACGAGCCGGTCGTAGGCGAGCGGGCCCGCGTCGGTGTCGACCTCGCGGTCGGCCGGGCGGAGCCCCGTGGCGGCGCGGCCCAGGAGCAGCTCGACGCCCAGGACGTCCCAGTCCGCTTCGAAGGTGGAGTCGTCGGTCTTGCCGCCGAGGACCTCCTTGGACAGGGGCGGGCGGTCGTACGGCTTGTGCGGCTCGGCCCCAAGCAGGGTGATCCGGCCGGTGTAGCCCTGTTCGCGCAACCCCACGACAGTCTGCAGGCCGGCCATGCCGGCACCCACGACAAGCACGTTCTCCATGCGGGGAACCTTAGGGGTCGACACGTGTACGCCCGACGACGAAGAGTTTGATTGAGGCAAGGATCACGTACCGGGACCTCCGAACCCAGTCCGACAATCCGACGATTCCGGCCGGAGGTAGGGTTGAGTCCTCACGGGAGCCCGGTGGGACCGGGCTGAGAGGGGGGCTGCAAGCCCCCGACCGTCCGAACCTGATCCGGGTCATGCCGGCGCAAGGGAGTGTGTCCACCAGCCATGGCTTCTGCGAGCCCGAGCCCCGCCGCGCGTCCCGCCACCCCCACCGCGGCCTCCCCCGACGTCCTCGTCGTCGGCGCCGGCGTCATCGGCCTCTCGATCGCCTGGCGCGCCGCCCGCCGCGGCCTCACCGTCGTCCTCGCCGACCCGCAGCCCGGCCGCGGCGCCTCGCACGCCGCCGCGGGCATGCTCACCCCGGTCTCCGAACTCCAGTACGGCGAAGAGTCCCTGCTCCGCCTCAACATGGACTCCGCGGCCCGCTACCCCGCCTTCGCCGCCGAACTCGAGGACGCCTCCGGACTCCCCTCCGGCTACCGCGCCTGCGGCACCCTCGCCGTCGCCCTCGACGCCGACGACCGCGCCGTCCTCAAGGACCTCCACGCGTTCCAGTCCCGCCTCGGCCTCGCCTCCACCTGGCTGACCAGCCGCGAATGCCGCCGCTTCGAACCGATGCTCTCCCCCGCCGTCGCGGGCGGCCTGCACGTCGAAGGCGACCACCAGATCGACAACCGCCGCCTCGTCGCCGCGCTCCTCGCCGCCTGCGAACGCGAACCCGGCATCACCCTGCGGCCCGCCCGCGCCACCGCCCTCCTCACCGCCGGCGACCGCGCGACCGGCGCCCGCCTCGACGACGGCACCGACGTGTCCGCCGGCCAGGTCGTCCTCGCGGCCGGCTGCTGGTCCAACGCCGTCGACGGCCTGCCGCCCGGCCTGCTGCCGCCCATCCGCCCGGTCAAGGGCGAGATCCTGCGCCTGCACGTCCCGGACGCCTACCGGCCGTTCCTCAGCCACAACGTCCGCGGCGTCGTCAAGGGCGGCAGCATGTACCTGGTGCCGCGCGCCGACGGCGAACTGGTGATCGGCGCCACCGAGAACGACCTCGGCTACGACACCGAGGTCACCGCCGGCTGCGTCTACGAACTCCTCCGCGACGCCCGCGAACTCGTCCCCGGCGTCACCGAACTCCCGCTCGTGGAAACGCACGCGGGCCTGCGCCCCGGCACCCCGGACAACGCGCCGCTGATCGGCCGCACCGGCCTCGACGGCCTGATCGCCGCCACCGGCCACTACCGGCACGGCATCCTGCTGACCCCCGTCACCGCCGACGCCGTCGCCGAACTCCTCGCCGACGGCACCGTCCCCGACGTCGTCCGCCCCTGGGGGCCCGCGCGCTTCACCGCCACCACCGGCAAGGAGCTGTCCTACGCATGACCGTCGAGCCCGCCCACACCATCTCCGTCAACGGCGAACCCCGCCCGCTCGCCGCCGGCACCACCGTCGCCGCGCTCATCGCGACCATGACCTCGGCCACCAAGGGCGTCGCCGTCGCGGTCAACGAGGACGTCGTGCCGCGCAGCAAATGGGCGTCCACGCTGCTCGACGCCGGCGACCGCGTCGAGGTCCTCACCGCCGTCCAGGGCGGCTGACCTTCCGACGGGTGGTCGGAAGGACAACCCGGAACACCCCACACCCACACGCCAAGGAGGACGGCAATGACGCACGCGACCGCGGACGACAAGCTCCAGCTCGGCGGCGAGGTCTTCTCCTCCCGGCTGATCACCGGCACCGGCGGCGCACCGAGCCTGGACATCCTGGAAGCCGCGCTGGTCGCGTCCGGCACCGAGATGACCACGGTCGCGATGCGCCGCCTCAACCCGCGCACCACCGGCTCCGTCCTCGACCTGCTGCGCAAGCTGGGCATCCGGCCCCTGCCGAACACCGCCGGCTGCTACACCGCCGGCGAAGCCGTGCTGACCGCCCGCCTCGCGCGCGAAGCACTGGAGACCGACTGGGTGAAAGTGGAGGTCGTCGCCGACGAGCGGACCCTGCTGCCGGACACCGTGGAACTCGTGGACGCCGCCGAACGGCTCGTCGACGACGGCTTCGTCGTCCTCGCCTACACGAACGACGACCCGGTCGTCGCCCGCCGCCTGGAACAGGTCGGCTGCGCCGCGGTCATGCCGCTCGGCTCGCCGATCGGCTCCGGCCTGGGCATCCGCAACCCGCACAACATCCGGCTGATCACCGAGCAGGCGAGCGTGCCGGTCGTCCTCGACGCGGGCATCGGCACCGCGTCCGACGCCGCCCTCGCCATGGAATTGGGCTGCGACGCCGTCATGCTGGCGTCCGCGGTGACGCGCGCCCAGGACCCGGCGCTGATGGCCGCGGCGATGCGCAGCGCCGTCGACGGCGGGCGGCTCGCCTACCGGGCCGGGCGGATCCCGATGCGGCACTACGCGGAAGCGTCGTCGCCGACCGACGGCCTCGCCGAAATCCCGGCATTCTGACCCCGACACCCCGGCTCTCCGACGCAGGCCGCGGCCGCCGCGGCATGGCGAGGCCCACGTTCCGTGACCGGAACCGGACGGTCCTGCCACTCGTCGGGGACTACGTGACCGTAAAATCCCTGGCGTGGACATGACGAATGACGACCCGATCGTCGGGCGCGTGCTCGACGGCCGTTACCGGGTCCGGGCCCGGATCGCGGCGGGCGGCATGGCCACCGTCTACCGTGCCGAGGACATGCGTCTGGACCGCACGGTCGCGGTGAAGGTGATGCACCCGGCGATGGCCGCGGACGCGTCCTTCACCGACCGGTTCATCCGCGAGGCCAAGGCCGCCGCCCGCTTGGCGCACCCCAACGTGGTCGGCGTGTTCGACCAAGGACACGACGGCGACGTGGTGTTCCTCGCGATGGAGTACGTCGAAGGCCGCACGCTGCGTGAGCTCCTCCAGGACCTCGGCACGCTGACCCCGCGCGAAGCGTTCGGCGTACTCGAACCGACGCTGGCCGCGCTCGGCGCGGCGCACCGCGCCGGCTTCGTGCACCGCGACGTGAAGCCGGAGAACGTGCTGATCTCCGACGACGGCGGCATCAAGGTCGCCGACTTCGGACTGGCGCGTGCGACGGCGACGGCGGCATCCGCGGCGACCGGCAAGGTCCTGGTCGGGACGGTGGCATATCTGGCGCCGGAGCAGATCGAACGCGGCGCGGCATCGCCGACGTCGGACGTGTATGCCGCGGGCATCCTCCTCTACGAGATGCTGACGGGCCGTCAGCCGTATCAGGGGCGCTCCGCGGTCGAGATCATCTACAAGCACGTGCACGAGGACGTCCCGCCGCCGTCGATAGCGGTGCCGGGCCTGCCGCCCGCACTGGACGGGCTGGTCGCCGCGGCCACCGACCGGGACCCCCGGCACCGGCCCGCGGACGCCGACGAGTTCCTCGCGCTGGTGCGCCGCACCCGGCAACACGCGATGACCGAGACGGAACTCGACTTCGGCGCGGCCGAGCGCGTCCTGCCGCCGCCCCCGCCGAAAACGTACGCGCCGGAGCCCGAGCCGGTCGCCCTCCACCAGCCCGCCTACACGCCGGGCCCGCCCGCGGGCCCGGAACCCGAGCCGGCCGACGCGAACCTCACCCGGCAGGTGGAGATCCCGCTGGACCTGGGACCGTTGGGCCTGTCGACCGAGTCGATCCTGGACGAGCACCCTTACGGCGGCCATCACGGCTACGACGACGACGGCTACGCCACCCCGCCCGATGGCATCCCCGACGCCTACGACGCCAAGGGCGGCGCTCCCGGCCGCAGGCGCCGCCGCGGGCCCGGCCGCGGCGTGATCGCGCTGCTGGTCGTCCTCGCGGTCGCCGCGACGATCGGCGTCGTGGCGTGGAAGCTGGGCGCCGGGCAGTCGGCGAAGGTGCCCGCGGTGGTGAACGAGCAGGCCGCGGATGCGCAGCGCAAGCTCAAGAACAGCGGCCTCAAGTTCCGCGTCGAGGAGGAGTTCAGCGAGACGGTCGCGTCGGGTGCGGTCATCGCGACCGATCCGCAGGCGGGCCGGTCGGTGGACAAGGGCTCGACGGTGCTGCTGCGCATTTCGCGCGGGCCGGAGCGCTATGCGGTGCCGCAGGTCGACGGGCAGTCCGTCGACCAGGCGCGGCAGGCCATCACCGACGCCAAGCTCGTGGTCGGGAAGGTCGTGCAGCAGGACGACGCGCGGCCGCCCGGGCAGGTGGTGTCCGCGTCGCCGGGCTTCGGCACGCTGGTCTCGCCGGGGACGACGGTGGACCTGACGGTCAGCCGCGGCCTGCCGGTGGCGCTGCCGGTGCTGACCGGGCGTACCGAGCAGGAGGCCCGCGACGCGCTGACGCCGAGCGGCATCCAGCTGGTCGTCGACCCGAACCAGGTGTTCTCGAACGACGTGCCGGCCGGGCGCATCGTGTCGCAGACGCCGCCGCAGGGCAGCCCCGTCTATCCGGGGGCGACCGTGACCGTGCAGATCTCCAAGGGCCAGGACTTGGTCCTGGTGCCGAAGGTCGACGGGATGAGCGAGGACGAAGCCAAGGCCACGCTGACCGCGGCCGGGTTCCAGGTCGAGTCCAACACGGTGTTCCCGCTGGGCCCGAAGAAGGTCACCAGCATGAGCCCGGGCGGCAACAACATGGCGCCGCGCGGATCGAAGGTCACCATCAACATCTTCTGACGCGCGGGCGACCGCGCGCCGTGTACCGCCGGGGGCGGCGGGCCCGTCAGAGTTCGGGTCCGTCGCCTTCGCGTTCCTGGTAGGAGTAGCGCTGCTCCTGCCACGGGTCGCCGATGTTGTGGTAGCCGCGTTCCTCCCAGAACCCGCGCTTGTCGACCACCATGTACTCGATGCCGCGGACCCACTTGGGGCCCTTCCAGGCATACAGGTGCGGCACGATCAGCCGGACCGGGAAGCCGTGTTCGGCGGTCAGCGGCTCGCCGTCGTGGTGCGTGGCGAACATGGCGCGCTCGGTGGCGACGTCGGTGATGCGCAGGTTGGAGCTGAATCCGTATTCGGCCCACACCATCACGTGCGTGACTTCGGGGGCGGGCGGGGCTATCTCGAGGAAGGTTTCGGCGGCGACACCGCCCCACTCGTTGCCGAGCATGCTGAACTTGGTGACACAGTGGAAGTCCGCGACCACGGTGGTGCGCGGCAGCGCGGAGAACTCCTCGTAGTTCCAGCAGTGCTTGTCGCCCGACGCGGTGGCGCCGAACACCCGGAAATCCCAGGTGTCGGGCTTGAAGCGGGGCACCGGGCCGTAGTGCAGGACCGGCCAACCCCGCTGAAGGCGCTGGCCGGGGGGCAGTCGGGGGTCCATGGCGTCCATGCTCCCAGACCGCCCGCCCCGCCCACGACGCGGGCTGATGGAAGGCAAGCCTTCCCTTCGTGGAATCAAAGCCTCATGGGGTGACAGGATTCACATAAACCCCATTCGTTTCCGTCGGAAGGTGACTTGCGATGCACGGCGACCCGCAGATCCTCGAACTGCTCAACGAGCAGTTGACCGCCGAGCTGACCGCCATCAACCAGTACTTCCTGCACGCGAAACTCCAGGAGCACTGGGGCTACACCAAGCTCGCGCACTGGACCCGGCACGAGTCCTTCGACGAGATGAAGCACGCCGAGAAGCTCACCGACCGGATCCTCTTCCTCGAGGGCCTTCCGAACTACCAGCGGCTGAACGCGCTGCGCATCGGCCAGACGCTGGAGGAGATGTTCCGCGCCGACCTCGCCGTCGAGATGGAGGCGATCGAGCGCCTGCGCTCCGGCATCCTCGTGATGCGCGAGAAGGGCGACGCGACCTCGGCGAACATCTTCGAGGACATCCTCGCCGACGAGGAAGAGCACGTGGACTACCTGGAGACCCAGCTCGACCTGCTGAAGAAGCTCGGCGAGCCGCTCTACATCGCGCAGCTCATCGAGCAGCCCGAAAGCTGATCCGGCCGCGTCCCCGGACCCGCGCCGCGGGGCGCTTGGGGGACGTGACGCACACCTCTCTTCACCTGCCGCCGGGGGTGAGGTTACCCTTACCTTAGTAACCTCACCCTTGGGGGACGGCCCGTGTACGTGTGCATCTGCTTCGGCGTGACCGACAGCCAGGTCAGCGCCCAGATAGACAGCGGCGCCCGCAGCATGCGCGAGATCGCCGCGTCCTGCCGCGCCGGAACCGACTGCGGCCGCTGCGTGAAGACGATCTGCTCGATGATCCCCCGCGACGAGAGCCGCTCCTGCGGCGGCTGCACCCCGCGCTGCGGCAAGGTGTGCCGCGCCGAGAAGCCCGGACACGCCGCCGCCGACGCAGCCGACCGCACCAGCGTAAGCGTCCCGATCCCGGTCGTCCCCGTTCCGCTGACGATTGTGGCGACCGACACCGCCGCCTAGCCGGCCGCCGTCTGACCGGCCGCCGCGCCCACCAGGTCCGATACCAGGACGATCTCGAAGCCCTTCGCCCGCAGCCCCGCCACGATCTTCGGCAGCGCGTCCGCGGTGTGCGCGGCCGGGCCCAGCGAGTTGTGCATCACCACGACCGACCCGTTCTTCACCTTCGCCAGCACCGTCGCGGCGATCTTGTCGCCGGTCGCGCCGTCCGCGTCGCCGCTGACGACGTCCCACTGCACCGGCGTGACCCCCGTCGACGCGATCGCCTTCAACGCCGCCTTGTCGTAACAGCCGCCCGGGAAGCGGAAGTACGGCACGGTCCGCGCCCCCGGAACCGCTTTCAGCCGGTCGAACGGCGCCCGCACCTCCGCCGCCATCTCGTTCTCCGGCACATGCCCGAGCCCGTAGCACTGCCCCGCGAACCCGCGGTGCGTCAGCGAATGGCTCGCCACCTCGAACAGCGGATCGGTCGCGATCCCCTTGGCCTCCTGCGGATAGGTGTCGATCCACAGCCCGGTCATGAAGAACGTCGCCGGGACCTTCAACCGCCGCAGATCCGCCAGCAGCGCCGTGTTGTCGTACGACGCGGTCTTGCCGGTCCGCAGCCGCTCCTGCATGCCCGCCGTCATGTCGCTGTCGAACGTCAGCGCCACCCGCGGCTTGGCCCGCGGACCGTTGTCGAACACCACCGGCAGCCCGTCCGGGCCGAGCGGCAGCGTCTTCGCCCCCGGGATCCCGTCCGCCCCGGCCGGCACGACCGGGACCGGACTGCCGGACGCCGGAGCGCTGCCCGGCGCACCGGGAGCCCCGTGCGCACCCGGCCCGTCCGGCGCAGCCGACGCCGGACTCGGCGCCGCGGCCTTCGGCGTGCCCGAACCGCCCCCGGAACACCCGGTCGACGCGACGAGCAGTGCCGCGGCGAGCAACGCCGCAGAGCCGGTCCCCCGGCTCCCCCGTCCCCCGAAAAGCCCCCGGAAACGCCCCCGTGCGTGCGTCACGCGG
The DNA here is from genome assembly GCF_049534875.1 of Uniformispora flossi. NCBI lineage: Bacteria > Bacillati > Actinomycetota > Actinomycetes > Kitasatosporales > Streptomycetaceae > Uniformispora > Uniformispora flossi. The sequence goes on along the minus strand of NZ_JBMULZ010000008.1, from coordinate 70,004 downwards.
CGGCCTCCACGACCGCTTCGGCAGCCTTCGCGGCCGCGGACGCGTCGACGTCCAGGTGCGCGACGATGCGGATCAGACGCGGGCCGAACACGCTGACCAGCACACCCGCGGCCCGGCAGCGCTCCGCCACCGTCGCGGCGTCCGGCCGCGGCTCGGGCAGCCGCACCAGCACCAGATTGGTCTCCGGGGCGACGACGTCCAGACCCGCGTCGGCCAACGCGTCCGCGATCAGGCGTGCGTGCACGTGGTCGTCGGCGAGTCGGGCGATGTGGTGGTCGAGCGCATAGAGGCCGCCCGCGGCGAGGATGCCCGCCTGCCGCATCGCCCCGCCCATGCGGTGCCGCATCCGGCGCGCCTCCGCCATCCGGTCGGCGGGCAGCAGCACCACCGACCCGGCCGGGGCGCCGAGGCCCTTCGACAGGCAGACGGCCAGGGTGTCGAAGAGTTCGCCGTACGCGGGCAGCGGCGTGCCGGTGGCGACGTGCGCATGCCAGATGCGGGCCCCGTCGCAGTGCAGGGCGACACCGGCGTCCGCGGTCAGCTCGCGGATCGCCCGCAGCTGCTCGATCGGATACACCGAGCCGCCGCCGCGGTTGTGGGTCTGCTCGACGGCGACCGCGCGCGTGCCGACGGTGTGCGCGTCGCCCGGGCGCAGCAGTCTGCCGACGTCCGCCGGTTCCAGCAGGCCGCGCGGACTCAGCGCGGTCCGGGTCTGGATGCCGCCGTGCCACGCCGCCGCGCCGTCCTCGTGCGCCACGATGTGCGCGTCCGCGTCCAGGACCAGTTCCTCGCCCGGGGCGACGGACAGCCGCACCGCGATCTGGTTGGCCATCACGCCGGTCGGTGTGAACAGGCCGGCGTGGCGGCCCCCGAACAGGGCCGCGACGCGGTTCTCCAGGGCGCGGACGGTGGGGTCCTCGCCGTAGACGTCGTCGCCAACCTCGGCGTCCGCCATGGCGGCGCGCATCGCGGGGGCGGGCCGGGTGACGGTGTCGCTGCGCAGATCAATCACAGGGGCCAGCCTGCCATCCGGACACGGCGAAGGGGCGCCCGCGCGACCGCGGACACCCCTTCGCCGGAACTCTCCGGGACTTCGCCGTGCGGCTCAGTGGCCGCGGTACATCTCCGCCACCAGGAACGCCAGGTCGAGCGACTGGCTGCGGTTGAGCCGCGGGTCGCACGCCGTCTCGTAGCGCTGGTGCAGGTCGTCGACGAAGATCTCGTCGCCGCCGCCCACGCACTCGGTGACGTCGTCGCCGGTCAGCTCGACGTGGATGCCGCCCGGGTGGGTGCCGAGGCCGCGGTGCACCTCGAAGAAGCCCTTGACCTCGTCGAGGACGTCGTCGAAGCGGCGGGTCTTGTGGCCGCTCGACGCCTCGAACGTGTTGCCGTGCATCGGGTCGCACACCCACGCGACCTGCGCGCCGGACGCGGTGACCTTCTCCACGAGGGTCGGCAGCACGTCGCGGACCTTGCCCGCGCCCATGCGGACGATGAACGTCAGCCGGCCGGGCTCGCGCTCCGGGTCGACCTTGTCGATCAGCGCGAGGGCGTCTTCCGGCGTGGTCGTCGGGCCCAGCTTGACGCCGATCGGGTTGCGGATCCGGGACGCGAACTCGACGTGCGCGCCGTCCAGTTGCCGGGTGCGCTCGCCGATCCACACCATGTGGCCGGACACGTCGTACAGGTCGCCGGTGCGCGAGTCGACGCGGGTCAGCGCCGACTCGTAGTCGAGGATCAGCGCCTCGTGCGACGCGAAGAACTCGACGGTGCGGAACTCCTCCGGGTCGACACCGCAGGCGTGCATGAAGCGCAGCGCGCCGTCGATCTCCGCTGCCAGGCGCTCGTAGCGCTCGCCGGACGGGGACAGGGCCACGAAGTCCTGGTTCCAGGCGTGCACCTGGCGCAGGTCGGCGTAGCCGCCGGTGGTGAAGGCGCGCACCAGGTTCAGCGTCGCGGACGACGCGTGGTACATGCGCTTGAGCCGCTCCGGGTCCGGGACGCGGGCCGTTTCGGTGAACGCCAGGTCGTTGACCGCGTCGCCGCGGTACGTCGGCAGCGTGACGCCGTCGCGCGTCTCGATCGGCTGCGAGCGGGGCTTGGAGTACTGCCCCGCCATGCGGCCGACCTTCACGACCGGCACGGACGCCGCGTAAGTGAGGACGACGGCCATCTGCAGCAGGGTCTTGAGCTTGTTGCGGATCGCGTCGGCGGTGTTGCCCGCGAACGTCTCGGCGCAGTCGCCGCCCTGGAGCAGGAACGCCTCGCCGCGCGCGACCGCGGCCAGCCGGCCGCGAAGCTGGTCGCACTCGCCCGCGAACACCAGCGGCGGATAGGACTCGAGGTCCGCGAGCGCAGCACGCAGGGCCTCGGTGTCCGGCCACTCGGGCTGCTGCGCAGCCGGGAGGGTCCGCCAGGTCTGGATCTCGTTCGCAGTCACCCACCCAAGATAAACAATCGGGCAAGGCATTTAGGACCTTGCCCGACAGGCGAGACGCAGCTCACTGAGCAGGAGTTTCGGGACGGCGGGCGGGCAGCGGCGGGGCCACCCGGGGGAATGCCGGGGCCACGTGCGACGGACGTCGCGGGCCGCTGCGGCGTGACCTGCGGATCCTTTCCCGCGCCGCGGCGCCGACAGGCCGTCGGCCGCGGCGCGCGGCCTGTCGACGCCGCGGTACTTCTCCCCCGCCCCCTCCCCCCGCTACAGTGCTCCCGTGATCTCGCCTCGACTCAGTTCCTGGTGGTGGCCCCGCACTGCGGCGGCCACTGTCCTGCGCGATCGCTGAAGCTTCGATCCGACGGCCGCCCGCAAGGGCGGCCGTCGGCGTTTCCGGACCTGGTCCGGGGGGTGCGGCGGGGCCCGGCGGGTGGCCCCGACTCTCGGGAGTACCCGCTGTGACGTCCCCCTCCGCCGCCGCCCTGCTCGCCCCGCTCTTCGCCGCCGCGCCGCCGCCCTTCGCGCTGATCCGCCGCGAGGGCTCCGACACCGTGGACCTGCTGCTCGGCGACGTGGTCGAAGCGCCGTCGCTCGACGCGATCCCGCTGCCCGACGGCGCGCCCGCGCACGGGCCGCGGCACGACGTGCTCGCCCTGATCCCGTACCGGCAGATCCGCGAGCGCGGTTTCGAAGCCGACGACGACGGCACCCCGCTGCTGTGCCTGCGCATCGCCGAGCAGCACGCGCTGGCCTACGACGACGTCCTCGCCGCCCTCCCCGACACCCCGGTGACCCTGGCCGGCGGCGGCTTCGACGTGGACGACGCGACGTACGCGGGGATCGTCGAACGCGTCATCGCCGACGAGATCGGCCGCGGCGAAGGCGCGAACTTCGTCATCCGCCGCGACTACCGCGACCGCATCGCCGACTACGCGCCCGCCACCCCCGGCACGCTGCTGCGCCGGCTGCTGACCCGCGAGTCCGGCGCGTACTGGACGTATCTGATCCACACCGGCACCGGCGGCGTCACGTTGGTCGGCGCCAGCCCCGAGCGGCACGTGAGCGCCATCGGCGGCGACGTCGTCATGAACCCGATCAGCGGCACCTACCGCTACCCGGCCGCCGGGCCGGACAAGGACGGCCTGCTGACGTTCCTGCGCGACGGCAAGGAGGTCGACGAGTTGTTCATGGTCGTCGACGAAGAGCTGAAGATGATGAGCGAGGTGTGCGACCTCGGCGGCCGGGTGCTCGGCCCGTACCTGAAGGAGATGGGCCACCTCGCGCACACCGAGTACGTGCTGCGTGGCCGCAGTTCGCTGGACGTGCGGGCGGTGCTCCGCGGCACGATGTTCGCGCCCACGGTCACCGGCTCGCCGCTGGAGAACGCGTGCCGGGTGATTCGCCGCCACGAGCCGACCGGCCGCGGCTACTACTCGGGAGTCGTCGCGCTGATCGGCCGCGACGCCGAAGGCCGCCAGACCCTCGACGCGCCGATCCTGATCCGCACCGTCTACCTGGCGCCGGACGGCTCGCTGCGCGTCCCGGCCGGGGCAACGCTGGTGCGGCACTCGGACCCCGCCAACGAGGTCGCCGAGACGCACGCCAAGGCCGCCGGAGTGCTGGCCGCGCTCGGCGTCGTCCCCGCCTCGCGGCGCCCGGCCGCCGACGGCGCGCCGGTGCGGTTCGCCGACGACCCCGAGATCGCCCGGCTGCTGGCCGCCCGTAATGCCGGGCTGGCCCCGTTCTGGCTCACGGCGCGCGACGACGACGCGCTGCGGGCCCCGGAGCTGGCCGGGCGCCAGGTCCTGGTGATCGACGGCGAGGACACCTTCACCGCGATGCTCGCGCACCTGCTCCGCACGCTCGGGCTGCGGGTGGACCTGATGCCGTACGACGAGGTGTCCGCACGCCGCGTCACCGAGGCCGAACTGCTGCTCGTCGGCCCGGGCCCGGGCGACCCGCGGCACGTCCTGGACCGCAAGATGCGCACGATGGGCGCCGCGGTGCGGCGGCGCCTGGACGCGGGCGGCCCGATGCTGGGCGTGTGCCTCGGCCACCAGCTGATCGCCGCGGAACTGGGCCTGGAGCTGGTACGCAAGGACACCCCGTACCAGGGCAAGCAGGTGGAGATCGACTTCTTCGGCCGGGAGGAGAAGGTCGGTTTCTACAACACGTTCAGCGCGGTCGAGCCGCGGCGCGCGCCCTTCGGGCTGGAGTTCGCCGCCGACCCGGAGTCCGGGCAGATCCACGCCATGCGGGCGAAGGGGCTGCGGGTCGCCGGCGTGCAGTTCCACCCCGAATCGGTGCTCACCGCGAACGGGATCACCATCGTGCGGGAGGTGCTGGGCGCGCTGTGACGGGCCGCGACGGCCGTGTCCCCGGATCCCGCGAGGGGATCCGGGGACTCCGGGGACTGCCGTGCCGCTGGGGAGGGCCGGACACGGCCTGGCTAGGGGCGTCGGCCGAGCAGTCCGACCAGGCGGTCCTGCACCGGCGCGTCGTCCGGTACCGGCACCGGCGGGGCGAAGATGCCGTAGCCCTGCCAGGAGGCGACGTGCGGGGACATCGCGTCGTAGACGGCCTGGGCGAGGCCCGGGTCGACGCCGTCGTCGGCGCCGATGCCGCGGGCCAAGTCCCAGGCGTGCACGGTCAGATCGCTGATCATCTGCCAGGCGTACTCGGGTGCCGGGGTCAGTCCGGCGCTGGTGTGCACGGCGCGGTCGAGCGCCCCGTCGGCGTGGAACGCCGCACGTGATTCCTCCGCGGCGCGCTCCCAGGTGCGGACCGGGTTGTCGCCGAGCACGTCGCCGTCGAAGCGGTCGCCGACCTCGGCGAGCGTCTTGCCGGCGAACAGCTCGGGGGCCCACAGGTGTTCGGCTGTCACGTGGTTGACGAGGTCGCGCACGGACCAGTCCGTGCACGGTGTGTCCGACCCCCACTGGTCGGGGGCGACCTGGTGGACGCGCGAGTCGAACTCGCGCATGGCCCGGTCGAAGGCGTCGAGGATGTCCATCAGCCGAACAGCGTCTTCGCTTCGTCGTACAGCGACGGCGGCACGGTCTTCAGCTCCCGCGTCGCCTCCTGCAGCGGCACGGTGACCACGTCGACGCCGCGCAGCGCGACCATCTGCCCCCATGCGCCGTCGTGCACGGCGTCGATGGCGTGGAAGCCGAACCGGGTGGCGAGCCAGCGGTCGAACGCGGTCGGGGTGCCGCCGCGCTGCACGTGGCCGAGGACGGTGGTGCGGGCTTCGTGGCCGGTGCGGCGTTCGATCTCGGCGGCCAGCCAGTCGCCGATGCCGGACAGCTTGACGTGCCCGAACGCGTCGAGGCTCTGGTCCTTGGTGACCATCTGCCCGTCCAGCGGGACGGCGCCTTCGGCGACCACGACGATCGGCGCGTAGTTGGTGCGGAACCGGCTCTCCACCCAGCCGCACACCTGCTCGATGTCGAACTGCTGCTCGGGGATGAGGATGACGTTCGCGCCGCCCGCCATGCCCGAGTGGATGGCGATCCAGCCCGCGTGCCGGCCCATGACCTCGACGATGAGCACCCGGCGGTGCGATTCGGCGGTGGTGTGCAGGCGGTCGATGGCCTCGGTGGCGATGTTGACCGCCGTGTCGAAGCCGAACGTGTAGTCGGTCGCGCCGAGGTCGTTGTCGATCGTCTTGGGCACCCCGACGACCTGCACGCCGTGCTCGTGCAGCCGGGTCGCGACACCCAGGGTGTCCTCGCCGCCGATCGCGACCAGCGCGTCGACCTCCAGCTTGGCGAGGTTCTCCCGGATCTTCTCGACGCCGCCCTCGATCTTCATCGGGTTGGTGCGCGACGAGCCGAGGATGGTGCCACCGCGCGGCAGGATTCCGCGGACCGCGGGGATGTCGAGGGTCTGGGTGTCGGCTTCGAGGGGGCCGCGCCAGCCGTCCCGGAAGCCCACGAAGTCGTAGCCGTAATCCGTGACGCCCTTGCGGACCACCGCCCGGATCACCGCGTTGAGGCCGGGGCAGTCGCCCCCACCGGTGAGAACGCCGACGCGCATACAGCTCCCCTTCGTCTTGCCGAGGACGGAACGGGCACGCCCGGACACAAGCCCGAAACGGCCACCACCCCAACCTACCGCGTGACGCACGCCACACCGGGCCGCCGCGATCCCGTTCGGGCCCACTCGAAAGGGTGTCTTCCGGGCGGCTTGCGGCGGGCTGTGCCGGAGGCCTGCCGCCCCTAAGGTGCTGGCTATGACTGTGCTTGCGATCGATGCCGGAACCACCGGGGTGACGGCCCTGGTGGTGGCCGAGGACGGCGGGGTTCTGGCACGCGGGTACCAGGAGTTCCAGCAGCACTTCCCCGAGCCGGGCCGGGTCGAGCACCAGCCGGAGGAGATCTGGCAGGCCGCGCTCCAGGCGTGCCGCGAGGCGCTCGCGGGGGCGGGGCGGCGGCCGACCGCGGTCGGCATCACCAACCAGCGCGAGACCGCGGTGCTGTGGAACCGGCGCACCCTGGCGTCGCCGCGGCGGGCGATCGTGTGGCAGGACCGGCGGTCGGCGGAGGTGTGCCGCACGCTGGCCGGGCAGGGTCACGAGCCGCGGGTGGCGGAGCTGACCGGGCTGCGGCTGGACCCGTACTTCACCGCGACGAAGCTGGCGTGGCTGGCCGAGCACGATCCGGCGGTGTGGCGGGAGGTCGAGGCCGGGCGGGTCGCGGTGGGCACCGTCGACTCCTACCTGGTGGCGCGGATGACGGCGGGCCGCGAGCACGTCACCGACGCGTCGAACGCCTCGCGGACGCTGCTGTTCGACATCACCGCGGGGGCGTGGTCCGAGGAACTGTGCGCGCTGTTCGGCGTGCCGATGGCGGCGCTGCCGCGCGTCGTGCCGTCGTACGGGACGGTCGCCCGGACCGACCCGGATACGTTCCTCGGCTTGGACCTGCCGATCGCGGGCATCGCGGGCGACCAGCAGGCGGCGCTGTTCGGGCAGGCGTGCCATGCGGCGGGCGATGTGAAGTGCACCTACGGCACCGGTTCGTTCGTACTGATCAACACCGGCGCGGAGCCGGTGCGTTCGTCCGCGGGGCTGCTGACCACGGTGGCGTGGGGCGCGCCCGACGGGACGCTGACCTACGCCCTCGAAGGCTCGATCTTCGTGACCGGCGCGGCCGTGCAGTGGCTGCGCGACGGCTTGGGCATCATCGGCAAGGCGTCCGAGACCGAGCCGATCGCCCGCACCGTTCCCGACTCCGGGGGCGTCGTCTTCGTCCCGGCCCTCACCGGTCTGGGCGCCCCCGACTGGGACCCGACGGCCCGCGGCACCATCCTCGGCATCACCCGCGGCACCACCCGGGCCCACCTGGTCCGGGCCACTCTCGAAGCCATCGCCTTCGAAGTCCGGGACGTCGTCGACGTCATGACCTCCGACGCGGGCCTCGACCTGCTGTGCCTCAAAGTCGACGGCGGCGCCTCCGAGAACGACCTGCTGTGCCGCATGCAAGCCGACCAGCTCGGCGCGGTCGTCGCCCGCCCCAAGGTCCGCGAAACCACCGCCCTCGGCGCCGCCTTCCTCGCCGGCCTCGGCACGGGCCTGTGGTCTACCCCCGACGAACTCGCCACCACCTGGCAACTCGACGCGGAGTTCACCCCTGGCCCCCGCGACGACCACGCCTACGACAAGTGGCGTTTGGCGGTGGAGAAGGCGAAGGGGTGGGCGGCCTGACAGCTTGCGTCAGCGGCGGCGGAAGAGTGCGGGAACGTCGACGTCCACAACGAAGTGGTCGCCGACCGGAACCTTCGCGGTGCCGGTCACCCGAACGGTCTCCTTGTACTCGCCGCCTGCGAGTGTGTGCACGATCAACTCCGGGGTCGCGGCGGCAGGTTCCAGACGCCAATAGTGCTCAAGGCCGAGTTCGGCATAGGCGGTCGGCTTCAGTTGCCGGTCCATCCGGGCATTGCCGGGCGAGACGATCTCCACGAGGAGCAACACGTCTTCCATGGACACAGCGATCGCGCCATTTTTGACGGCCTCATAATCGGCCACCACAAGGGCGGGGATGAACAGTTCATCCGCCGTCCGCACGTTGAACGCTTCGACAACGTCGAAGGGTGCGTCGGACCCATTGATGGCCGACTCAAGCTGACCCATCAGGCGATACGAAGCCTTCTGATGCGACCACGACGGGGAAGGAGACACGATCAGGGCACCGCCTACCAGCTCGATGCGGGAGCGCTCCTCGTGCTGGTCGTGATCAAGGAGATCGTCGACGGTCCACGGACCATCGTGATCCCCGAGAGCCTTACCGCGGGCCTGGGCATCGCTTGCCTTGCTTGCGGTCATGACACTCACCTGCACCCTCCGATCCGGTGTTCCAGCATCGCACGCGCTTCGGACGAGACAGACGATTCCGCGGATCTACCCGAGGCGTGGCGGCTTTCCGTGACCGTCACACTACAGAGTGCTTCACAGTTCGATAACACGCGCGTTCGAAGAACAACTACTCGTCCAAGCCCCGCTCGATCGCGTAGCGCACCAGCTCCACGCGGTTGTGCAGCTGCAGCTTGTTCAGCGTGTTCTGCACGTGGTTCTGGACGGTCCGGTGGGACAGCACCAGGCGCTCCGCGATCTGCTTGTAGGACAGGCCCTTGGCGACCAGGCGGAGGACTTCGGTTTCGCGGTCGGTGAGCCGCGGGGCGGCGGGTTCGCGGGTGCCGGCCGGGGCGGGGTGGGTGGCGATGCGGCGGAATTCGCCGAGGACGAGGCCGGCGAGGCCGGGGGTGAAGACGGCGTCGCCTTGGGCGGTGCGGGCCACGGCGTCGAGGAGTTCGGCAGCGCTGGCGGACTTGACGAGGTAGCCGGTCGCGCCCGCTTTGACGGCTTCGAGGACGTCTTCCTGCTCGCCGCTCGCGGACAGCACGAGGATCCGCACGGACGGGTCGTTCTTGACCAGTTCCCGCGCCACCTCGTCGCCGCTGAGCTTGGGCAGGTTGAGGTCCAAAACGACGACGTTGGGCGCGGTCGCCTTGGCGCGGCGGATCGCCTCGGGCCCGTCGCCCGCGGTGGCGACGACGTCGTATCCGGCCGCGGCGAGGTCGCGGGCCACCGAGTCGCGCCACATCGGGTGGTCGTCGACCACGAGCACCCGGATCGGGGGCTTGTCCGGTGCGGTCTCGGTCATCGCGGGACACCTCGCGGGATGCGTTGCGGTCGGCACGGCCGCCGACCGGTCGGAAGTCTTCTCACAGCGACGGATGCTGACGCATCGTCAAGGCAGTTGGGCCCGCGAAGAACCTAGCGGAACCGGCTACCGTACGGCGGCCGCCGGGCGCGGCAGCCGCAGTTCGACCTCGGTGCCCTGCCCGGGGACCGAGGTCAGGAACGCCGTCCCGCCGACGTCGCGCAACCGGCCTTCGATGGACTGCGAGACGCCCAACCGCCCGGCGGCGCGTGCTTCTTCCAGCCGTCCGGCGGGGATGCCCGGCCCGTCGTCGCGCACGCTGACGATGATCTCGTCGGGTTCGTCCTCGAGCAGGATCCACGCCCGCGCCTCGTCGCCCGCGTGCCGCCACACGTTGTCCAGCGCCGCCGATGTCGCCGCCGCGATCTCCCGCGCCACCGGCATGGGCAGCAGCACCGGGGTCCCGGGCGACGCCACGGTGACGCGGGCGCCCGCGAACCGGCCGATCAGCGTGCGCAGGTCCGCGCGCGCCGCCTCGCCGCCCGCACCGGAGCCCGGCAGGTCGACGTCTTCGAGTTCGGCGGGCGCGTCGGAAATGAGCTGCCGCAGGGCGACTTCCTGCTCACCGGCGAGCCGTCCGAGTTCGGCGGCTTCGCCGCCGATTTCCGCGCCGCGCCGCTGCACGAGGGCGAGCACCTGCAGCACGCTGTCGTGGATGTCGCGGGCCAGGCGTTCGCGTTCGCGGGTGGCGGCTTCGAGCTGGAGGGCCCGGGCGAGGGCGCGTTCGCTGGCGCGGGCGAGTTCGACGACGTAGCCGATCGCGGTGGCGGCGAGCATCATCAGCACGATGTTGTGCGCGTTGCTCTGCGCTATGGCACCGCGCTCCGCGATGTTCGCGGCCCCGGTGGCCAGCGCCGCGATCGCCCCCGTCGGCCAGCCGCCCTTGACCGCCCACGCGAGGACGGGCGCGGACGACCACACCGTCGGCAGGGTCAGCGACCCTTCGTGGACGCGCGCTATGTCGTCGAGCCACCGGGTGGCCAGCACGCTGCCGACGGCCAGCGCGAGGTCGATGCCGAGGATCGGCCAGCCGCGCATCTCGGGCTTCTCGAAGGCATAGGCGGTGAAGGCCGTCCACAGCAGCAGCACGGTGAGGACCGCCCAGCCGCCGAGCGGGTAGCGGTATTGGCCGGAGACGCCGATGAACTGCGCGAAGGCGTATCCGAGCGCGAGGAACCGGAACACCGACAACGCGCGCCACAAAGGCTGTTCGATCGACACTGCGTACCTCCCCCGGCCTGTCCGGCGCGTCGATGGTACGAGGCCGCGGCGCGGTCGGGCAGAGGCGTCTCAGACCGGGACGCCGGCCCGGGTCGGAGCCGTCTCGGTCGGAGCCGTCTCAGTCGGAGCCGTCGGTGCGGCGGCGGCGCAGCTTGGCGAAGATCCCGCGGCGCGCGGGCTCGGCGTCCTCCGCCGGCTCTTCCTGCGCGGCCTGCGCTTCCTGCGCGGCTTTCTCCGCCGCGATCTCCGCCTCTATGCGCTGGACTTCGGCGCGTTCGGCCTTCTCTTCGGCGCGTTCGGCCTTCTCCGCGGCGGCGACCTGCTTGCGGGCTTCCGTGGCGGCCTTCTTGGCGTCGGCCGCGTACACGTCGACGTACTCCTGGCCGGACAGTTCCATCAGCGCGTAGACGATCTCGTCGGTGATCGAGCGCAGGATGAACCGGTCGTCCTCCATGCCCTCGTAGCGCGAGAAGTCGAGCGGCTCACCGATCTTGATGCCGACGCGCATGATCTTCGGGATGACCTTGCCGGGCGGCTGGATCTTCTCGGTGTCGATCATGACGACCGGGACGACCGGGGCGCCGGACTCCAGCGCCATCCGCGCGATGCCGGTCTTGCCGCGGTACAGGCGGCCGTCGGGCGAGCGCGTGCCCTCCGGGTAGATGCCCAGCAGGTCCCCCTGCTTGAGCACCTTCAGCCCGGCGTTCAGCGCGGCCTCGCTCGCCGAGCCGCCGGTGCGGTCCACGGGCAGCTGACCGACGCCCTTGAAGAACGCCGCGGTCAGCCGTCCCTTGACGCCGCGCCCGGTGAAGTAGTCCATCTTCGCGAGGAAGGTGACGCGGCGCGGCAGCATCGCCGGCAGGAAGAAGGAGTCCGAGAAGGACAGGTGGTTGCTCGCCAGGATCGCCGGCCCGCGCTCCGGTACGTTCTCGCGCCCCTGGACGTCGGGGCGGAAGAAAATCCGCAGCAGGGGGCCGATGATGGCCTTCATCAGCCGGTAGAACAACCGTGACCTCCTCGGGAACCGAGTCGAACCCTAAGGCACTCCCCGGTCGTGCGTCGCCTGGCCGGGCGTACGCGGCTGTACGGTGTGCGCACGCGCGTGGGACCATGCCCGTGGGCCCGGCCCTGATGAGCACGTCCACAAACCGTCCGGTGGGAAGTCCTGTGGGAAGTCCTGTGGGAAGCGGAAGGAGCCGCCCGGTGTCGATCCTGCCTGGCGCCGAGCCGTATCGGCACGACGGAGGCCGTATCGGCTTCCTGTTGAGCCACGGCTTCACCGGGACGCCGCAGTCGATGCGCCCGTGGGCCGAGTACCTCGCGGAGGCCGGACTGACCGTGTCGGTGCCGCTGCTCCCCGGGCACGGCACACGCTGGCAGGACATGCAGCTGACCACCTGGCCGGACTGGTACGCGGAACTCGACCGCGCGTTCGACGCCCTGCGCGCCCGCTGCGACCACGTGTTCGTCGGCGGCCTGTCGATGGGCGGCACGCTCGCGCTGCGGCTGGCCGAGCAGCGCGGCGCGGACATCGCCGGGCTGGTGCTGGTGAACCCGTCCGTGCACGCGGACGATCCGCGGTTGAAGGCGCTGCCGGTGCTCAAGCACCTGGTGGCGTCGCTGCCCGGCATCGGGTCGGACATCCGCAAGGAAGGCGTCACCGAGCTGGCGTATCCGCGGATGCCGCTGAAGCCGCTGCACTCGCTGGCGAAGCTGTGGCCGCTGGTGCTGGCCGGGCTCCCGCAGGTGACGCAGCCGGTGCTGCTGTTCCGCAGCCCGCAGGACCACGTCGTGGCGCCGGCCAACGCGGAAACCGTGCTGGCGCGCATATCGTCCACGGATGTGACCACCGAGGTGCTGGCGGACAGCTACCACGTGGCCACGCTGGACAACGACGCCGAGCGGATCTTCTCGGGCAGCCTGGAATTCGTCCGCCGTCTCACCGCGTTGGACAGCTCGGACGGCAATGCCGGCGCGGAGGGCGGAGACGCCCCGGACGACGCCGGGCGTTCCGGTGCGCCGGAACCGTCCGGCACGGCCACCGCAGGCGACGGCAGGGACGACGCGAAGGACTGAGAGTGCCAGGACGCGGCAACGGGCTCGACGCGGAGTCGTACAAGCCCCTGACCGACCTCTCGCCGGAGTTCGCCGAGGACATGCTCGGCGCGTTGCGGGCCGAGGGCGTCGCGGCGTACGTCACGCCGCTCGACGACGAGCCGGAGCTCCTGCGGCTGTGGGTCGACGCGGCGGCGACGTCGCGGGCACGCGCGCTGCTGCGGGCCCGCCGCGAGGCCGCGGAGCTGGAGGAGGCGGCCGGGACCGCGGGCGCCGCAAGCGCGGCGAGTGCCTCGGGCGGCTCCGGTGTTTCCGGTGCGCCGGGCGCGTCCGGTCCGTCCCGGACCGAGGGCGACGACACGGCGGACGGCGAGGCCAAAGCGGCCGAGACGGCTCCCGACGCCCCCCGCTCCCCCGACGCCGGTCCCGACGAGGACGAACTCTGGGCGCAGATCGTCGCCGGATTCGACACCGAGGTCGCCGATCCGGTGCCGCGCTGGCCGGTGGCCGAGGACGTCGACCCGGGCGACACCGGCCGCAAGCAGAGCAAGGTGACGCGCGGCGGCGACGGCTCGTTCCGGGTCGGCTTGGCGACACCTGGCCCGCGTGACTGGTCCCCGGCCGACGAGAAGCCCGAGGACGCCGAACCGGAGGAACTCGACGAGGACCCGGAAGAGCACTTCGTCCCGCCGCCCCCGCCGCCGCTGCCCAAGACCGACCTGGCGACCAAGGTCGCGTGGGTCGCGCTGCTCGGCGGGCCGCTGTTCCTGATCGCGGTGGTCATGCTCGGCCGGCCGATCGGCGAGTGGACGACGTTCCTGGCCATCGCCACCTGCGGCGCGGGCTTCATCGCCCTGGTCTCGCGGCTGCGCCGGGACCACGACGAGGACGACCCGGACGACGGCGCGGTGGTGTGAGAGCCGCGGGGCTCGGTCAGCGGGGCCCGGCCAGCGTGTTCTCGGTGGTCTTCCCCGCGAGGTAGTCGTCGACGTTGCGCACGGTCGTGCCCAGGATCTGGTCGACCGCTTCTCGGGTGAAGAACGCCTGGTGCGACGTGACCAGGACGTTCGGGTAGGTCATGAGCCGGGCGAGCACGTCGTCGGTGACGACCCGGTCGGACAGGTCGCGGTAGAAGAAGTGCTCTTCCTCCTCGTAGACGTCCAGCGCGACCCCGCCGAGCAGCCCGCGGCGCAGCGCGGCGACCAGCGCGAAGCTGTCGATCAGGCCGCCGCGGCTGGTGTTGACCAGCAGCGCTTCCTCGCGCATGAGGTCGAGTGCGGCGCCGTCGACGAGGTGGTGGGTGTCGGGGCTGAGCGGGACGTGCAGGCTGACCACGTCGGACTGCGCCAGCAGGTCGGGGAAGTCGACGTACTCCATGCCGAGCGCGCGGCAGGCGGGGTTCTCGGCGATGTCCCAGCCGACGAGGCGGCAGCCGTGGCCGTGCGCGATCCGTGTGAAGACCTCGCCGATCTTGCCGGTGCCGACGACGCCGACGGTCTTGCCGTGCATGTCGCGGCCGAGGAGCCCGTCGAGCCGGAAGTCGAAGTCGCGGGTGCGGATGACGGCGCGCGGGATGCGGCGGTTGACGGCTTGGGCGAGAGCCCAGGCGAACTCGGCGACGGAGTGCGGCGAGTAGTGCGCGACGCGCATGACGGTGATGCCGCGGCGGGCGGCGGCGTCGAGGTCGATGTTGTTGAAGCCGGTGGAGCGCTGGGTGACCAGCTTGGTGCCGCCGTCCGCGATCCGGCGCAGGACGTCGGCGTCGACGCGGCAGTTGACGTTGGTGGAGACGATCTCGTGGCCGTCGGCGAGGACGGCGGTGTCGGCGTCGAGGTCGACGTCGAGGCACCGCAGGTCGTGCCGGCGGTCGAACACCTTGGCGAGCAGGGGACGCTCATAGCTGGCGACACCGTAGGCGAGGATCTCCATGCGGCGGGCCTTTCGGTGGTTTTATCCGGTCCGCCTATGGTCGGTTATCCGGCGGGAAGGCGCAGGACGGCAAGCACGGGGCGGTGGTCGGTGGCGGCCTCGTACTCGGCGTCGGTGAAGGCGTCCGGGACGCCGCACCGCACCACCTCGATCTCCGACGACACGAAGATGCCGTCGATCCGCCGCCACGGATTCCGGTGCGGCGAGGTGAACTCGCGGCCCCAGGGGGCGGCGGCGTAGGCGTCGTCGAGACGGGCGGCGAGGTGGTCCCAGGCCGGGTGGCCGGGGTGCTCGTTCATGTCCCCGGCGAGGATGCGGTGCTCCTCCCCGAGATCGGCCAGATGAGTGAGCACCAAGTCGGCCTGCCTCCGCCGCTCGTCCCCGTCGAGGCTGAGATGCGTGCTCCCCACGGCGAACCGCACCCCGTCGACCTGCAGCCGGGCCAGCGCAATCCCGCGCTGGTGGTAGCCGGGTGTGCGCGGCAGCAGCACGTTCCGCGTCTCGAGCACCTTCACCCCGAGCGTCGCCAGGATCAGCGGTCCGGTCGCGGCGGCCCCGCCGCCGACCACATGCAGCCCGCAGGCCCGCGCCAACCACGCCGCCTGCGTCTTCGGCAGCAGAAACCGCGGCGCCTCCTGAACCAGCACCACATCCGCCGCACACCACCGCACAATGCGCGCCAGCAGCCGCCGGTCGTCCCGCAGCGACCTGACGTTGTAGGAGAGGACCCGCAACTCGACGGAGGGTGGGGTGGCCATGGAGCCATGGTGCCGCGCGAGGCGCGGGAGCGGACCAGGGACGCGCGGAGGGAAGACGGGAATCGACAGGCGCCTCGACCACGGCCGGTAGACCCCTTCGGCGCCGGATCGCTGTCGGTGGAGCGAGACGATCCGACGCGTCGCGCGGCGCCGCCGACGGGCGGCGCCGCGCTCGGCAGAGGGTCGGTCAGTACTTGAGCGCGGCGGTGAGTGCCGTCCACGACGACAACGGGACGGTCAGGCATCCACGCCGCACGTTCTTGCTGTCACGCACCGGGACTGCGCCGGGAACACCGTCGGCGACCTCGACGCAGTCGCCGCCAACGTTGTTGCTGTACGACGACTTGCGCCACTTCACGGCGTTCGGATCGGGGGCGCTACGCATGCTTCGTACTCCTCAAGAGCCGCACGGATCATGGCCGCCGACGCCTCCCGGGAGAGGGCGTGGGCGCGGACCAGATCGTATGTCAGCTCGTACTCGGCCGCCGTCGCTACGTCTTCGATCAGCTGCCCAGTGTGGCTGCCCTCCAAGTAGGCGTACTGGCGGCTGTCTTCCATGGTCAGCAACGTCAAGGACCCACCCATCACCGCGTGCGCACCATGGGCGAACGGCACAACCTGCACCAGCAATCGCGGGGACCGGCTCATGGCCAGCAGGTGCTTCAGTTGCTCAGCCATGATTGCGGGGCCGCCGACGGGCCGACGCAGTACCGCTTCGTCGAGGACGATCAGCAGGTGGGGCGGCAACTCCCGCTTCAGGATTGTCTGTCGATTCAGACGGGCTGCCACGTCTTCGTTGATCTTCTCGTCCGTGGCGGTTGCCTGTCCCGCTGTCAGTGCCGCATGGGCGTAGGCGCGGGTCTGCAGCAGCCCGGGCACGGTCGCCGCCACGTACTTGCGCATGCGAACGGCCTTCGCCTCAAGGTCCATGAACCGACGGACGAAGTCAGGGAAGACATCGTTCTTGACCAGCTCGTACAGCATCACGAAGAGCCCGCCGGTGCCGAACGCGGCGTCCAACTTGGGCGGCAGGTCCGGGGGAATGCTGCGCTGTGCGGTCTCCAAGCGCGAGACCTGGACACGGCTGTAGCCGATGATGTCGCCGAGTGCCGCCGGGGACATGTTCGCGGCTTCCCGATGCAATCGGATCATCGCGCCGTAGGCGTGGCGCGGCGAAAGCCCCGGGGTTAACGCGCTTGCCTGGAACTGCACTTGATCGCCTCCGCCATTACCAAGCCTCCCTGGTACAGGTGCGTCACTCCCAAGAGTAGGGCCATCCGGTCAGTGTGTGAGCACGGAACGTGATCAACCGACTCGCAGCGGAAGGTACCGACGTGGCAGCAACAACAAGCAGCGGCCCGGAAACACAGGTCTCGGCGGCCGAACCGGCGCCGCTCGTAAGGCCGTACATCGACCTGACCCCCGTCGTGGAAGCGGGCGCCCACCCGGCCGGCCTCCACACCGTCAGCTACACCGTCAAAGTACGCATCGTCGCGTGGGGAGTCGACGCCCGTCACGCCGGCATCGCCTTGCAGCGCGCCGACGAATACGCGCGGGCGTCCGGCTTCATCGTGCTCGGCCGACTGGCCAGCTACGGAACTGTCCTGTCCGCCGCACCGCTCGTCGACACGGCACGGCGGCGCTGCGCCCGGCGGGAGGTCGATTACGGACAAGCCTGGTGGATCGTCCCCCACTTCGCCATCTCACCCGATGACTTCGAACGCGCCGCCGGCGCCGTCCGCGCGCGGTGGGCAGCGGAAGCCGCGGCGCACCGCGAGTCGCACCCCGACGGCGCCCCTGCCCCCGGGGTCGGCGGCGCCGGGGACAACGACCGCTGATCAGCCTCCCCCGCGCCGAATCGCTATCTGCAAAGCGAATCCCGGAACACCCTGGGGCCGACGACCGACGGGGCCAGGGCTGCGCCAAGGCCTTGTGGGCAAGCCCGCTCACGCGCCGATCCGCGTGTGACGTCACGACGCTCGTGGCCGCACCCCTCGCCAGGTCGGCCCGACCACGTCAGGTGCGCAGCATCGGGCCGATGGTGGCGCTCACAAACTTGTGGATGGCGGCCGGTGACGCGTCCGATGCGGAGGCGAGCAGGAGATGCCCGCCGCCGACCAACGACAGCGTGAGGGAGTCGATGTCGGTGTCCGGAGCGATACGACCCGTGGTGCGTTCGCCGGTGAGGTAGGCGGTGATCGCGGCGGTCGCCTGGCCGAGGATCGCCATGCCGCCGCCCGGCGTCGAGGCGCGGAGCCGGGTGCGGAGTTCGTCGCGGAAGGTGATCAGCGGGATGATCGCGAGCGGCACGGGCCCGAAGAGGCCGGTGAGGGCGGCGGTGAGGTTGTCCGCGACGGTCCCGGTGCCGACTGCGGCGCGCAGGTCTGCCGCCTGGGTGTCGAGTCCGGCCGCGCGGTCGAGGACGAGCGCCGCGAGGAAGTCGTCGAAGTCGGCGAAGTGGCGGTGCAGGACGCCCTTCGCGCAGCCCGCCTCGTCGGTGACCGCGCGGCTGGTCAGCGCCTTCGGCCCGTCCCGCAGCAGGACGCGCTCGGCAGCGTCGAACAACTGCTGCCGCGCGTCGCGGAGATGCACGCCAGTCGGCACCGGAGGGTCCTTTCGTACGGTCGGCCCCCATTGTTCAGGTCGCCCGCAGCGCGGTGGTCGCAAGGGTGGTGTGTTCGAGGGTGAAGCGCCCGCCCAGGGAGTCGATGGCGGCGCCGACGGCGGCCAGGATCCCGGCGAGCACGGCGGGCGCCAGTCCGGTGAGCCCGCCCGTGGTGGGCAGCAGGTTCAGCCATTGGTCGCGGGTGTAGGTCTGTTCCCAGTCGAACCGCCACCGCTCGGGCGCGGCGAACTGTCCGGCGGCGGCGATGCCGTCGCCGAACGCGGTGTACGCCGCCTCGTAGGCCTCGATCGGGCGACGGGCCGGCTGGCCGGCGAACGGCGAGTCCGGCACCGCACGCGCGTAAGCCGCCGCGAATGCTTCGGCGATCGGCTCCGGAGGCTCGTACACGTGCCCGAAGATCGCCAGCCGGCCGCCCGGCCGCAGCACCCGCGCCGCCTTGGCCGCGCCGACCGCGGGGTCCACCCAGTGCCACGATTGAGCGGCGATCACCACGTCGAACGTCCGCCCGGCCGGATCCCACGTCTCGAACGCCCCCACCTCGACCGGCAGCCCGCGGCCGCGCGCGAACGCGGCCATCCGCGCATCGGGATCGACGCCGAGCACCGCGCATCCGGCCGCCTGGAACTGCCGGGCCGCGATCCCGGTCCCGCAGCCGACGTCGAGGATGTCGGCCACGGAACCGGCCAGGATCCGCTCCACCAGGGCGTCGGGATAGGCGGGCCGAGCCTCGTCGTAGCGCCGCGCGTCGGCGCCGAACGACTCGGCGATCCGTCGGGCCTGGTGCGATTCCGGGCGCGAAGCAGAAGTGGGCATCCGCCCACCCTAGTGGGCATCCGCCCACTCGACCAGGGCTGCCGCCCGCCGACCGAACGCGTGAAGGGGCGTCCTACCGCCGCGCCAAGTCCGCCGCCCCCACCAGGCCCGCCTCCGGGCCCAGGGTCGCCACCAGGATGTCCGCCGCCGGGCGGTGCCCCCGCGTCAGGACGCGGTGGTAGGCCGTCAGCGTCGGCCGCAGCAGCAGTTCCCCGGCCTCGGACACCCCGCCGCCCAGCACGAACGCGCTCGGGTCGAGCATCGCGGCCAGGTCGGCCATGCCCTGGCCGAGCCATTCGCCGACGTCGGTGAACGCTGCCAACGCCACCGGGTCGCCGAGCCGCGCGGCCTGGGTGACGTGCGGGCCGTGGATGCCGTCCGCGGTGCCGTCGCCGAGAGCGAGGAGCTTCTCGGCGGCCTCCGGCTCGCCCGCGGCGCGTTCGCGCGCGTAGCGGGTGAGCGCGTTGCCGCTCGCGTACTGCTCCCAGCAGCCGTTGTTGCCGCACCCGCACGGCAGGCCGTCCGGGACGACCCGCATGTGGCCGGGTTCCCCCGCGATCCCGTGGCGGCCGCGGACCAGGTTGCCGCCCTGCACGATCGCGCCGCCGATCCCGGTGCCGACGGTCAGGCACACCACGTCCTCGTGCCCGGACGCGGCACCGAACCGGACCTCCGCCCACGCCGCGGTGTTCGCGTCGTTCTCCACCACGACCGGCAGGCCCGCGAGCGCCTCGATGCGGTCGCGCAGCGGCTCGTTCACCCACGCGGCGACGTTCGCGGAGAAGATCACCGTCGCCCGGTCCGCATGGATGAATCCGGCCGCGCCGATGCCGACCGCGGTCACGTCGTGCTGGTCGCGGAGTCGGCGGATGACGCCGCCGATCGCCTCGGCCATCGCGTCGGGGTCGCCCGGCGTCGGCACCTTGACCTGGTCCAGGACGATGCCGCCCATGTCGACGACGCCCGCGAGGATCTTGGTGCCGCCGATGTCGATGCCGATCGTCAATGCCATGTGCTGCTCGTCCTCGGGAAGTGGTCGGGGAGGGATCTGGAAGAGGGCAGGGAGAAACGGGCCCGACGTGCGCGCGCCACGCGCGGTCAGTCGTCCAGGTCGACGCGCTGCGTCGGCGCCGGGCGGGAGGCCCAGCGGCGTTCCTTGTCGGTCACGAACGCCCGGTACGCGGCCAGCAGTTCCGACCCCGCCGCGGACAGGTGCGCGGCCGCCTCCGGGTGCCGTTCGAGCAGCGGATCGACGACGCGCTGCCGCACACCGCCCAGCTTCCCGGCCACGGCTTCGGCCAACCGCCGCGCCTCCTCGGCCAGCCGCTCGGCGGAGTCGGCACGTTCGGCATGGTCGGACTGGTCGGCATAGTCGGACTGGTCGGCGTGGTCGGACTGGTCGGCGTGGTCGGACTGGTCGGAACGGCCGGAACGGGAGGACTCCCCTGCGGCGTCCGCGCCGGGACCCGGCGCCGCGTCGCCGCCGGAGTCGTCACCCGCTCCGGCGTCGGCGCGCGCACCCGCGGCGCCGGGGGCCTTCACCCCCGCGTCCACCCCCGCGTCGTCGCCACCGTCGGCCGCGTCGCCCGGCGCCGACCCCCCGGCCCGCGGGCCGAGCGGGTCCGCGACCGCGTCGGCCACGTCCGCCCACACGTCGCCGCCCACCGCAGCACCCGGGGTCTCACGCGCCTCGTCCGCCCCACGCCCCTCCGGGCCGTGGTCTCCGTCGTTTCCGTCCGGCGTCCTCATCGAAGGCTCCACCCGTCGTATTCTCCCGTGCCCGCCCCGGAAGGTCGAACACCGCAGGCGAGAGCCCCGCAAACGGCTGCGAACGGCCCCCGCCGCGGCACCCTACGACCGCATCCACACGGCCGGATCGGGCAGGAACCGCACCCGCAGCGTCCCGCCGCGCAGCCCCGCCCCCTGCACCGTGCAGCGCCGCAGCGCCGACGGCAGCGGGATGAGCCGCCGGACCGCGCCGACCGTGACCACCAGTTCGTCGCCGCGCCGCAGCAGGTCGAGGTCACCGCGTTCGGCACCCGGCAGCGGCACCACCAGGACGAAGTACTCGCCGTCCGTCTCCACCTCGAACACGTCGCGAACCGCGCCGGGCGGCAGGTCGTCCGCGCCCGGCTCGGCGACCGCCCGCACTCCCGGCACGCCGAGTGCGGCCAGCCGCCCGGGGCCGATCGGCTCGTCGGCCGATGCGGCCAAGCTGTGCACGGCGGCTTCGGGGTACAGCCCGCGCAACGCCGTCACACGCTCGCCCGGCGACGAGGCGGACCCTGCCGAGCCGCCGCCGTCTGCCGCTTCCCGCACGCCGTTCACGACCACGTCCTCCACCCGCCGCCCGAACAGCGCCAGCGCCGCCGCCGCGCGCCGGTCGGACGCCGCGGCCACCGCACCCGCCCGGGTGACGAACCGGATCCCGGTCCCCGGCGCGTCCAACAGCGCCCGGACCGCGTCGAGTTCCGCGACCACCCGGCGGGCGGTCGCGTACACCCAGTCGTCGGGCATCGGCACGCCCGCCACCGCGGCCAGCATCGGCCGCAGGGCTCGCGCGGCCTGGCGTTCCACCGGCAGCAGCCGGTCGACATAGCGGGACAGGGCCTCCGGCAACGCGAGCGCGACCGCCGCACGGTCCACCGGCGGCAGGTCGACGACGATGGTGTCCCACGCATCGGATTCCGCATGCCGGGCCAGCACCCGCAGAGCGAGCGCGTCGACCGCGCCCGGCACCGCGACGATCTCCTCCGGGTCGAGCGGATCGACGCCGATAAGGCCGAGCAGGCCGCCCACGGTGTCCTGCACGGCGAGGAACTCGCGCTGGAATTCGTCCTGGACGTCCACGCGTGCGGCAAAAAGCGCCGATGCCGCGTCGGGTTCGCCGTCCAGGGCGATCTCCCGCGGCACGTCGCCGAGCCCGGTGCCGAGGACCGTGTCGGCGTCCGCGGTGCCGTCCGCGGCCAGCAGCAGCACGCGGGCGCCGGACCACGCCTCGGCGAGGGCGGTGGCCGCGGCCACCGTCGTCCGGCCGGCGCCGCCGAGGCCGGTCACCAGCACTACGCGGGTCATACCGCCCACACCCCCGACCGCTCCGTCAGAGCGTCTTGCCCGACGCGTTGCCCGAACCCGACCCCGCCGCCGGCGGCACCTGCTCCACGCGCTTCTTCAGCCCGGACAGGGCCCGGTCGATGATGACCTTCTCGGCCTTGCGCTTGATCATGCCGAGCATCGGGATCTTGACGTCGACGCGGAGCTCGTAGGTGACCTCGGTGCCGGTGCCGTGCGGGGCGAGCGCGTAGCAGCCGTCCAGGGACGTGAGCATCTGGCTGGTCACCAGCGTCCAGCGCACCTCGCGGTCGCCGTCCCACGTGTAGGCGAGCACGTGCTCGTCCTTGATCGGGCCGGCGTCGAGGAGGAACCGGACGCGGGTGCCGCGGCCGATCGCGTCGTCCTTCTCCAGGACTTCCGCCTTCTTGACCTCGCCGGTCCAGTCCGGGTACTCGGCGAAGCCCGCGATGACGGCCATGACCTCGGCCGGGGTGGCGTCGATCGTGATCGTCGATCTGGTCCGTTCCGCCATCGTCAGCAGCCCTCCGGGAAGCCTTCAACCCTGCGCGCCGCTCCGGGTGGGGACGCTGCGGTTTCCGTCCGCAGCCTACTGCGCCGAGCTTGTCCTGTGGCGGCGGCCGCCCGCGCGGCGCGGGGCCGGGGTACGCCGCGGCCCCGCGCGGCGTCAGTCCCAGGCGAGTGCGAACGGCCGCCCGGTGGCCTGGAAGTGCCCCACATTGATGCACTCGGTCTTCCCGATCCGCATCCGGCGGGCGAGCGGCTGGTGCACGTGTCCGAACAGCATGTAGTCCGGCTGGGTCGCCCGGATGGCCTCCAGGACGGCTTCGCTGCCACGTTCGAAGCGGCGCGCGACCACGTCGTACGTCAGTTCGGGCACGGCCGGCGGAATGTGGCAGCAGAGCACGTCGACCTCGCCGAGCGCGGCGACCTTGGCCGCGTAGTCCTCGTCGGAGATCTCGTACGGCGTGTGCATCGGCGTGCGCAGCCCGCCGCCGACGAAGCCGAAGCGGCGTCCGCCGATGTCCGCGGTCTGCCCGTCGAGGACGGTGACGCCGTCCCGCACGTAGTCCTTCCACAGCGCGGGGAGGTCGACGTTGCCGTACGTCAGATAGGTGGGGTCGGGGAACGCCGCGAACAGGTCGCTGTACTGGCGGCGCACCGCGCGCTCGATGGCTTCCTGCGGGTCGCTGTCGAGCGACGCCCACAGCGCGCGGGAGAAGGTCCGGGCCTCGTCGAAGCGCCGCGCGGTGCGCAGGCCGACCAGGTGCTCGGCGTTGTCGCGGCCGAAGAGCTCGGGGAAGATCCCCTGGGTCAGGTCGTGGTAGTCGATGAACAGGATGAGGTCGCCCAGGCACACGAGCGCGTCGGCGCCGTCCCCCGCCCGGGCGAGTGCTTCGGCCTCGCCGTGTACGTCGCTCACCACATGGACCCGCATCCTCGCAGCGTACCGGCGGGCGCCGGACGGCCGGGACGCGCGTCGGGTGCCCTACTCTCGGGAGCACGGAAAGACGAAACGCGCGGCGAGGCCGGGACCACCGGGGTGACACACCGCACAGGATCGGAAAGACCCCTGTCACTCCGACCCTACTTGCCAGTAACGTCTGCCCGACCACTGGCAACCCGCCAACAAGGAGCAGTCCGTGCGCGAGTTCAGCGTCCCCGCCCTGGCCGAGGTACCCGCCGACGGCAACCTGACCGACATCCTCCGGACGAACGCGGCCGAGGCCCCGCAGGCCGCGGTGCTCGCCCGCAAGGTGGACGGCCGGTGGCAGGACGTCACGTCGGTGGAGTTCCTCGCGCAGGTGTACGCGGCGGCGAAGGGCCTCATCGCGTCCGGCATCGAGCCCGGCGACCGGGTGGCCCTGATGTCGCGGACCCGCTACGAGTGGTGCCTGTTCGACTTCGCGATCTGGTGCGCGGGCGCGATCACCGTGCCGATCTACGAGACGTCGTCCGCCGAGCAGGTCGAGTGGATCCTCACCGACTCGGGCGCGGTCGGCTGCATCGTCGAGTCGGCGCAGCACGAGGCGACGGTCGCGTCGGTGCGCGAGCGGGTGCCGGACCTCGCGCACGTGTGGCGGATGGACGAGGGCGACGGCCCGGCGGCGGAGGCCGCGCTGGCGGCGGCGGGCGTGGAGCTGCCGGATTCCGCGGTGGAGGACCGCTGCGCGACGCTGACCGGCGAGTCGCCGGCGACGCTGATCTACACGTCGGGTACGACCGGGCGCCCCAAGGGCTGCATCCTGACGCACCGCAACTTCTACGGCGCGTCCACCAACCTGATCGCGCTGCTGGACGACCTGTTCAGCGTCGAGGACCCGTCGTGCCTGCTGTTCCTGCCGCTGGCCCACGTGCTCGGCCGCGAACTGCACGTCATCTGCATGCAGGCCCGGGTGCGCACCGGGCACTGTCCGGACATCCGCCAGCTCACCGGCGAACTCGCCGAGTTCAAGCCGACGTTCGTGCTGGCCGTGCCGCGCGTGTTCGAGAAGGTCTACAACACCGCGACGGCGAAGGCCGAGGCGGACGGCAAGGGCAAGATCTTCCACAAGGCCGTGGACACCGCGATCGCGTACAGCGAGTCGCTCGACAAGAGCGGCCCGGGCTTCGGCCTGCGCGTCAAGCACGCGATGTTCGACAAGCTCGTCTACGGCAAGCTCCGCGCCGCGCTCGGCGGCCGCTGCGAGTTCTCGGTGTCCGGCGGCGCGCCGCTCGGTGCCCGGCTCGGCCACTTCTACCGCGGCATCGGCCTGACCATCCTGGAGGGCTACGGCCTCACCGAGTCGACCGCGGCCACCACGCTCAACCCGACGACCGCGGTGCGGGTCGGCTCGGTGGGCATCCCGATCCCGGACTCCGCGGTGAAGATCGCCGACGACGGCGAGATCCTGCTGAAGGGCGTCAACGTCTTCGGCGGCTACTGGCACAACGAGGCGGCCTCGGCGGACGCGTTCGAGGACGGCTGGTTCCGCACCGGCGACCTCGGGCAGCTCGACGACGACGGCTACCTGACGGTGACCGGCCGCAAGAAGGAGATCCTGGTGACCGCGGGCGGCAAGAACGTCGCCCCGGCGGTCATCGAGGACCGCATCCGCGCGCACTCGCTGATCAGCGAGGCCATGGTGGTCGGCGACGCCCGCCCGTTCGTCGCCGCGCTGGTGACGATCGACCCGGAGACCTTCCCGCGCTGGAAGGAGCTGCACGGCAAGCCCGCCGGCGCGACCGTCGCCGAACTGGCCGACGACCCGGACCTGGTCGCCTCGGTGCAGGAAGCAATCGACGAGGGCAACAAGGCCGTGTCGCGTGCCGAGGGCGTCAAGAAGTTCCGCATCCTCGCGATCAACTTCACCGAGGAGAGCGGCCACCTGACGCCGTCGCTCAAGCTCAAGCGCAACCTGGTCATGAAGGACTTCGCGGAAGACGTCGAGGGTATCTACAGCTGAACCGCCGTGCCGCACGGCGCCGGGGAACTACTCCGGATATCCCAGGAGCCCGCGCAGCCGTCCGGCCAGCAGGTCCCACCGCCACGCCTCCTCGACCCACCGGCGGCCGCGTTCGCCCATCGCTTTCGCGGCCACCGGGTCGAGCAGCAGCTCGCTCACCCGGCGGGCCACCTGCTCCGGGGAGCGTCCGTCCACGACGTACCCGGTCTCGCCGTCCAGCACCGCGTCCGGCGCGCCGCCGGAACGCCCGGCGACCACCGGGCGGCCGGTCGCGGACGCCTCCAGGTAGACGATGCCGAGGCCTTCGACGTCCAACCCGCCGCGGCGGGTCCGGCACGGCATCGCGAACACATCGCCGGCCTCGTGGTGCGCGGGCAGCTCCGACCAGGGCACCGGGCCGGTGAACGTCACCGCCTTGCGCACCCCGACGCGGTCGACCAGCTTCTCCAGGTCGCCGCGGTACGGCCCGTCGCCCACGATCAGCAGCGCCGCGTCCGGAACCGCGCGCAGGATCTCCGGCATGGCCTGGACGAGCACATCCTGGCCTTTGCGCTTGACCAGCCGCGACACGCACACCACGACCGGACGGCCGGCCAGCCCGAGGCGTTCCCGCACCTCGGCCCCGCCCACGCCGGGCCGGAACACCGTCTCGTCGACGCCGGGCGGCAACTGCACCATGCGCGCGGCCGCGTCCGGCGCCAGCACCGGGGCGATCTTCGACCGCGTGTAGTCGCCGAGGTACGTCAGCGTGTCGACACTGTCGCCGATCCGCCGCAGCAGCCGCCGCGCCACCGGCAGTTGCGCCCACCCGGCTTCGTGCCCGTGCGTGGTCGCCACCAGCCGCGCGGCCCCTGCCGCACGGAGCCCGACACCCATCAGCCCGAGCGGCGCCGCGGCGCCGAACCACACGGCGTCGCACTTTTCCGCGCGTGCGATGTCCTTTGCGCGGCCGAACACCCGAGGATTGGGCACCATCATGTGCGTGGCGGCGCGCACCACGGGGAACGGCTGGGCGGCGTCGAACACCCGGACTTCCCGGTTGTCTTTCCAGGACGACGTGTAGACCACCACACTGTCCCGCGGCAGGCGCAACGCCATCGAATGGACGAACGACTGGATGCCGCCCGGACGCGGCGGGAAGTCGTTCGTGACGATCAGGGTCCGGGTGGTGCGCACAGTTTCCGTCAGTTCCATCAGGACCCGATGATTTCACGCGACCGAGGAGAGCATGGCCCGCAAGATGGCCCGCGAGATCAAGTGGAGCATCGTCGCCGCTTGGGCGGTGTCGCGCGCCTGGCTGCTGCTGGTCACGCTCGGCGTGCTCTACAACCCGTATCCGATCGTCACGCAGGACGTGTCGATCACCTACTTCTCGTGGTTCGAAGTCCTCAAGACCGGCACGTTCCCGGTCGACGACACGATGTGGCAGTACCCGCCGGGCGCGGCGGGCGTGCTGATGCTGCCGGGGCTGATGTCCTGGTGGTCGTACACGCATGCGTTCTTCGTGCTGATGGTCGTCGCCGACGCGGTCGCGTTCGCGTTCCTTCTGCGCGGCAAGTCCGCCTACGGCGCCATGCTGTGGGTCGTCGGCGTTCCGCTGCTGGGGCCGACGATCCTGTCCCGGTACGACCTGTTCGTCACCGCCCTCGCGGTCGCCGCGCTCATGCTGCTGACCACACGCACCCGCACCGCGGGCGTGCTCGCCGGCGTCGCCGCGGCGGTGAAGGTGTGGCCGGTCCTGCTGCTGCTCGGCACGCCGCGCGGCCGCCGCACCCGTGACGCGGTGGTCTGGACGCTGTTCGGCGGTGCCGTCGTGGTGTTCGGCTTCGCCGCGGCGATGCCCGGGGCGTTCGACTTCCTCACCGCGCAGCGCGACCGCGGCATCGAGATCGAGTCGGTGTTCGCGATGCCGCTGCACATCGCCCGGTTGCACGGCTGGTCGGGCCGGGTCGAGTTCAACTACGGGTCGATCGAGTTCCTCGGCCCGTACGTCGGCCTCCTCTCCACGCTCAGCCTGATCGCGAGCGCGCTGTCGTTCGCGTGGCTGCTGCTGTGGCGGGTCAAGGCACGCAGGTGGACCGAGGCGACGCCGTACGACGCGGCGCTCACCGCGGTCCTGCTGTTCGTGGTGACCAGCCGGGTCCTCAGCCCGCAGTACATGGTGTGGCTGGTCGGCCTGGCCGCGGTGTGCCTGACCCGCCGGGAGACCACGCAGCGGCCGGTGGCCGCGCTGATCCTGCTCGCGGTGCCGTTCACCACATGGGAGTTCCCGATGTGGTTCGGCTGGGTGATGGCGGGCGAACCGGAAGCGGTCGCGGTGCTGATGCTGCGGAACTTCCTGCTGGTCGTCGCCGCCGTGTGGTCGGCGATGCGGCTGTGGCGCGCGGCCCGGCCGGCGGGGCTCAGCGCGGCGGCGTGGCCCCCTCCGGAACCCCATGCAGCTTTGCCCAGTCCCGCGCCAGCGCGATCCGCTCAGCCGTCGCCGGATGCGACCCGAACAGGATCTGCAGAACCGGATTCGGTGTGAGGTTGGAGCGGTTCGCCAGCGCGAGCCGCTTCTGCATCGCGATGAAGCCGTCGGGGTCGCGGGTCAGGTCGAGCGCGTGCACGTCGGCACGCGCTTCCATACGGCGGCTGACCAGCATCTGCACCGGCCCGGACAACGTCGCGATCACCGCCACCACGGCCAGCAGCAGCGCGAGCGCGCGCGGGTCGGCGGCCGCGTCCGCGCCTGCCCGGCGCAGCAGCGGACGCCGGCCCATGAGCAGCCCGGTCAGGCACAGGCCCGCGGCGGCGCCCGCGGCGCCGATGAGGGTGCCGTAGAGGACGTCGTGGCGTTTGGCGTGCCCGAGTTCGTGGGCGGCGACGAGTTCGATCTCGCGCGGCGTGGCGGACTGCAACGTCGTGTCGTAGACCACGATGCGCCGGGTCGAACCGAAGCCGGAGACATAGGCGTTGAGCGCGGTCGTACGGCGGGACGCGTCGGCGACCAGGACGTCCTGCACCGGCACGCCGTCCTTCTCCGCCAATTGCAGGAGCGAGGTGCGCAGTTCGCCCTCGGGCATGGAGTGGAAGCGGTTGAACGCGGGCTCGACCAGCAGCGGGTACAGGAACGACATCGCCACCACGAGCAGCGCGCCCGCCCCGGCGGCGATCGGCCACGCGGCGCGCGGCCAGTGCCGCAGCAGCGCGAACAGCGCCACCAGCACGGCCAGCAGGACGCCCGCCGACATCGCGAAGCCCTTCGCGGCGTCGAGCCACCACCCGCCCCACGTCTGCACCGACAGCCCGTGGCGGCGGCGCACGGATTCCAGGCGCAGGTCGAACGGCAGCGCCACCGCCCGGCCGATCAGCAGCAGCACGAGCCCGCCGACCACGACCTGCCACACCCATCCGCCGCCGAAGGGGCGGGCCACGCCCGTGACGATCCGGGCGCCCAGCGGGGTCAGCCCGAGCAGCAGCGTGGCCACCAGCGACGCGGCCATCGACAGGTAAGCGGGCGGCCGCGCCTCGCGTGCCAACGCCTGTCCGCGGGCGATCTCCGCCGCGGAGAAGTCCCGCGCCGCGTCGGGATGCACCGCGCCGCCCGGCACGCTCGGCAGCGGCCGCCACGGCGTGGTGACGACGAGCGCCACCAGCAGCACCACCGCGGTGACGGCAAGGCAGACCACCAGGATCCGCTGCCCGCTCATCGCTTCCCTCCCCCGGGCATCCTCACGTCAGGGTCACCCCGCAGGTCGTCGAGCAGGTCGTCGAGCAGGTCCCCGCACCGGTCTCGGCACCGGTCACTCGGCACGTCACTTCAGCTGCATCCGCAGGTACTGCACCCACGTCTTGGTGAACTCGTCCGGCCCCATGCCCAGCACCGACACCATCGCGCCGGACAAGCGGCTGTCCTGGTCGACCTTCGCGCCGTCCGGCGCGGGCTCGCCGACCGCGCGGTAGAACGCGACCAGTTTGTCCTGGCCCCACCGCTCGGCGATCATGCGGCACGCCAGCCAGCCCATCTCGTAGGCCTGCGGCAGCTCGTCCTGCGTGGTCTCGAACTGCTCGTCGGTCGGCAGCCCGGTCGGGATCTTGCCGTCCCGCACGTCGCGCCGCAGCTCCGGCGCGGCGTTCCGGACCGGCTGCCCGGAGTCCAGGTAGCCGATGTAGTCGGCGAAGCCCTCGGACAGCCACGTCGGCGTCCAGTTGCGGGTGTACGCCCGGCTGGCCACGTGGGTGATCTCGTGCGTCATGACGACGCGCCGCTCGACGGCGCCCAGCTCGCGGAACGCCTCCGGATTGACGATGACCCGGTCCGCGGGCGCCGCACCCGCCGCCGCGCCGCGCTCGCCGGTGGTCACCGCGGCGATGCGCGCGTACTTCTGCGGCTCGGCCCCCAGCAGGCGCGCCATCTGCGCCTCGTCCGCGGGCACCACGACGACGGAGTTGCTCGCCCAAGAGCTGCCCCAGACCTTGGTCACGTCGGGCACCGCGGTCTCGATGTCGTGCTGGTAGGCCTTGAGGTCGTTCTTGTTGCCGATGCCGAGCACGATCCCCGCGCCGCTCTTGAGCACCGTCACCGGGCCCAGGTCCCACAGGCTGACGCCCGAGGTGAGGTCGGCGGCGGCGCCGTCGGTGTCGGCCGC
This sequence comes from Uniformispora flossi, assembly GCF_049534875.1. Classification (NCBI taxonomy): domain Bacteria; kingdom Bacillati; phylum Actinomycetota; class Actinomycetes; order Kitasatosporales; family Streptomycetaceae; genus Uniformispora; species Uniformispora flossi. The sequence goes on along the minus strand of NZ_JBMULZ010000008.1, from coordinate 39,793 downwards.
GACGTACCAGGCGTTGTCGCGCTTGACGAAGGTCTGGTACTGCGGGCTGCGCATCGGCGTGCCGTCCAGGTCCGCGAGGCGGTACGTCAGATCGACCTGCGCGGCGTACGTCTGGTCGGCGCCCAGCTCCGCCTGCCGCGCCGGGGTCAGGGTGAACACATCGGGCGCCACGACCTGGTAATCCCACGACGCCAGCGGCACCTGTGCCAGATTGTCGAAGAGGGCCGCCTGGCGGTCCCGGAACTGCGTGGCGCGCGGATCGACCGTGGCCAGGAACGCGGCGCGGTCGTGCGCACGTATCGCGGCGGCCCGGCGGTCGAGCAGATGCCCGACGTCGTTGCGGCGGGCGTCGGCCCGTTCCTCCTGCCCGGCCGGGTGCCCCGCACCGCGGGCTTCGGCCTGGGCCGGCACGCTCGGCGCGGCCGGGGCGGCGGGCGGGTGGGCCGTTCCGCGGCCCGGGCCCATGCCGACGAGTCCCAGGGTGACGCCTATCAGGATCGCGGCGGTCACCGCCACGAGTACCAGGAGCCACCGCGGGATCCGTCGCAGCCACAGGCTCCGGTCGTCCACGGACCGATCGTACGAGACCGGCGGGGGCCGCACCTGCCGAGTCCGGCGGACGAGGGAACGGCCGACCGGCGAACCGGTCGGCCGCACGGGTCAGGAGGGGCGGACGATCTTGGTGATCTGCATCGAGTCCCACGGCGCGACGCGCACGTTGGTGCCCGGCTTCGGCGCGTGGATGATCTGCCCGTTGCCGATGTAGATCGCGACGTGCGAGTAGCCGCTGTAGTAGATGATCAGGTCGCCCGGCTGCACCTGGCTCTTGGGGATGTTCGGGCCGATCCCGGCCTGGCCCTGCGAGGTGCGCGGCAGCGAGACGCCGGCCTGGCGCCAGGCCCAGCCGGTGAGGCCCGAGCAGTCGAAGGAGCTGGGGCCGGTGGCGCCGTACACGTACGGCTTGCCGATCTGGGCGTAGGCCGCGGCGATCGCCGCGCCGGCCCGGCCGCTGACCGCCGGGATGTTGGCCGGCGGCGTTTCCTTCTGCGTCGCCTTGGCCGTCGGCGTGCTCGGCGCGCGGGAGTCGTCGCGCGACGCGCGGGCGTCGTCGCCGTGGCCGTCGTCCGCGAGCATCGCGGCGCGCTCGGCCTCGCTCAGCGTGTTGAGGAGCTGCTGCGCCTTCTGCAGCTTCTCCTCGACCTCGGACTTCTTGGTCGTGAGGCTCTTGCGGGTCTGCTCCAGCTCGCCGAGCTTCTGCGACGCCTCGCTGCGCTCCTGGTCGAGCGAGCGCTTCTTGGCCTGGATCGCCTGGATCGAGTCGGCCTGGTGCGCCGTGATCTGGTCGAGCTGCGACGCCTTGCGCAGGTAGTCGTCGGGCTTCTCGGACAGCAGCAGCGCGATCGTCGGGTCGATGCCCGCGTTCTTGTACTGCGCGCTGGCGACCGCGCCCATGCTGTCCTGCAGCGAGATGAGGTCCGACTGCTCCTGGGCGATGCGCTCCTGGATCTGCCCGACCTGGCCCTGCAGCCGCTCGGTCTTCTCCTGGAAACCGTTCAGCTCCTCGGTGGCGATCTCCGCCTGGTGCTGAAGGTCGTTGATCTGCGCCTTGACCTGGTCCTTGGACGGTGCCGGGTCGGCGTGGCTCATTCCCGGGGACAGGGCTACCGCGGTCGCGGCGGCGGCGGTGATGACGCCGACGCGCGCTTTGCCAGGTTTCTTGGGCCGTCGGTGGGACGCCACGAGGGGCGGACTCCTTCTTCCGTCGCCGCCTACCGGGTGAGCTGACGGGTTCGGGCCGGAAGTGGGCCCTACAGCGCGGCGGACCGCGCCGATTCACCCCAGGGAATGGTGGTTCCCCGGCTCCGGGTCGGTCCGGAAGAGACCTCGCCGGATTCGGCGGGGGTGTCCGCTGCCCGCCCCGGTCAAGGCAGACGACTCGGCGGTCACCCAGCCCGAGACATTAGTGACTGCGCAAGCCCGTATTCAAATCAATCCGCAAAGTTTTACCGGATCTCCCGGGATTAACTCGGCGAGATCCACGGATGGTGATCACAAGGCGACCATCTGTTCATATTTTCCGGACGCATTCGGGTGTGTTCCGGAAGGCCCGGAAACCCCGGCCCCGGACTCTCCACGAGCCCCCGAAACGCCGTCGGACGTGCGGTTTTCCCGACTGCCGGAGCGTCGTTTCGGGCGGCGGTCCCGGTACCGGAGCGGAGGGCTCAGGCCCGCGTCGGCGAGCACCGCGAGGGCGTCCAGGGATTCTTCGTCAAGGTCGACACACCGGTCGAAACCGGATGTATTTCCGCGTGGCGGGCGCGGGCAGCCGCCGTCGGATTCCGAAGAAACGTGCGAAAAGTCCGACTTTTCCTCGGGCGTGCGAAGAAATGTCGATATAACGCATTCTCCGCACGCCGGTCCGCGGGCACGGCACGTACGGCAGCAGATCCGCATGGTCGGCCACCCCTCCCGTTGCGTTCCGAAAAGCACCTTCCGCACCCACGGTAGGGAGGGTGACCGACACAACGTCACAGGTCGACCACGTTCGGGCGGCAATCCGCGGGCGGAGGGGCGCCCGCGGGGGCGGGGTCAGCCGCGGGCGAGCCGGCGCAGCAGCATCGTCGAGGGCACCGGCCGCGCGCCCGCCCGGCGCACGCCGTCCGCGACCTCGCGGTCGGACGACACCACGACCACCGGGCGGCCCGGCGGCTCGGCGCGGACCAGGCGGCGGATCAATTCGTCCGCCGTCTCGCCGGCCTTGCTGAACCGCACCCGGACGCCGCGCGGCGGGGCGAGCAGCACCGGCGCGTCGAGCTGTGCGCCGTCGAAAACGCAGGTGATCTCGCAGCCGGTCTGCGCGGCGATCACCGCGAGTCCGCCGAGCAGGCGCACCCGCTGCTCGGACAATGCGAGCGAGGGATAACCGGTCTTGGTCACGTTGTAGCCGTCGATGACCAAATGCGCCTGCGGCAATGCAAGGAGTTGATCAAGAAGTGCCGGGTCGTCGCCTTCCAAAGCACGCTGGGCAATGTCTTTCGTACCGGATGCCTCGGGCTCGACCGCGTCGACGGTGTCCGCGGGCCGGATGCCGACCGGCGGCAGCGCGAGTTCGCGGCGCAGGCCCTGGGCGGCTTCGAGCACGGTGTCGAGGAGCAGGCGGACCCGGGTGTCCTCCATGCTGCGGCCTTCACGCGCGGCGCGGCGGCTGGCTTCCAGCGCCGACTCGGCCTCGGACACCCGGCCGCGCAGCCGCCGGGCCTCCTTGTCCGCGGCGGCCACCGAGGCCTGGGCTTCGGCGCGTACCGCGTCCAGTTCGGACTTCGCGTGCTTGGCCTCTTTCTCGGCGTGCTTCGCGGCGCCTTGCAGGCCCCGGACTTGGCGGCGCAGTTGCTCGGTCTCCTTGCGGGCCTCGTCGAGTTCGGCGCGGACCTTGTCGTGCTCGGACTTCGTGGACGCGCGCAGGGCGGCCAGTTCGGATTCCAGACGCGCGACGACGGCGGCCTGTTCGGCGCCGGCCCGGTCGTGTGCCGCCTTCTCGGCGGCTTGGCCGGCGGTGTCGAGCAGGGTGACCCACCCGGGCGGCCGTAGCAGGTACGCGGCGGCGGCGACGTCGAGCGGGTCGGCGGCGGCCGGGGGCCGCCCGGATTCCAGCGCGGCGGCGAGGTCGGGCAGCGCGCGGCGCAGGCGTTCCGCTATCCGCTGCCGGAAGACGGGGTCGTTCTCGAGCACGCCCGCCAGCGGGGTGGCGGCCAGCTTGGCGCGCCTGCTGGGGGTGAACCGCGCGAACTGCCGCAGCGGGACGGGGATCTCGTCGGGCGGCATGGCCCCGAGGCCGTCCGCGGCCAACGCGATGACCCGCTGTCGGACACCGTCGGGAAGGGGGCCGTGGGGGGCTTCCGCCTCGGAACGCGATCCGCGGGAGCCGTCGGGGCCCGGACCGCCGGAGGCCTTGGCAGCGGACCGGGGCTCCGGGCCGCCGGTCTCGGCCGCGTCGGCGCCGCGAGCCGCATCGGGAGTCGGAGTGGGCTCCGCACCTTGCGCACCGGAACGCCCGTGCCGGGGACCGCCGTCGTGGCCGCCGGGGGCTGCCTCGGCAGCCGCGCGGCCTCCGCTCGCGTACCCCGGAGCCTCGGCCGACGGCGCGGCGGCATGCGGCGGCCGGGCTGCGCCGTTGGGTGCGGAGTGCATGCCCCCACCGTGGCCCGGCGGGGTGACATCGGCGGCGGGCCAGGGCTCGGCGGAGGGGCGGGCTGTGTAGTCCGCGCGTGTGTCCGACTCGCCCACTGGTCCTCCGGTTGCGTCTCCGCCCGGTCTCCCCGCCCCGGGTCGGCTCGAACGTGCTCCTGATCATGGCGTGCCCGCCATCGCGGGCGGACACGCCTCCCCGTGCCGATGCCGAACCGATGCACAAGCCGGAGCGCCCGGCACCGGTCCGGTCGGGATCAGCTCTTCTCGTCGGTTCCCGGCCGCGGGACCAGCTGCACGGAGTCGGTGGCGTTGCACCACCGGCAGCGCACGGACTCGATCGTGTCCTCGAGCACCTCGCGCTCGTCGACCCGGGGCTCACCCGCCAGGTCGAGGTGGACGAATTCCACCGCCCGGGTCGTCCGGGTCACGTCGAACCTCGTCAGGTTGCCGCACAGCGAGCAGCGCCACCGGGTCGCCTCGGTGGGGGCCGGGACCGACATGCACGTTCCTCTCAGATCTGAATCGGGTCTGATCCCAATCGGGGTCTCGCACACCATCATCCCGCGCGGCCGGACCGGCGCGTCGTTCGGGAGGGGTGCCTGCGCCCGTGTCAGGGCGGATCCGTACCGTCCGAGGCATGAGCAGCCAGGTGCCCGACCCCTTCGTGCCGCAGTCCGTGTCGCTGCCCGGGTCGCGTGATGCGGCGCCGCCGTGGTCCGGCGGGCCCGCGCGGGAGGTTACCGTTCCGGCGCGCCCGGTGCGAAAAACGTCCGCCGGGTGGGATCCCGACGCGCCGCTCGAACGCCAGGTGTTCGTGGTGGTGGACCTGGAGACGACGGGGCTGGACCCGGAGTCGGACCGGATCACCGAGATCGCCGCGGTGCGGCTGCGCGGCGGGGACGTGCTGGCCGAGTTCGCGACGCTGGTCGCGCCCGGCGTGCCGGTCCCGGCGTTCATCACGTCGCTGACCGGGATATCCGACGCGATGGTCACCGGGGCCCCGCCGCTGAAGCACGTGCTGCCCGCGTTCCGGGAGTTCGCCCGGGACGCGGTGTTGGTCGCCCACAACGCGCCGTTCGACGTGGGCTTCCTGCGGGCGGCCTGCGCGTCGTGCGGGGAGCCGTGGCCGCATTTGGTCGTGGTGGACACCTTGGAGCTGGCCCGCACGCTGGTGTCGCGCGGCGAAGTGGGCAGCTACAAACTCGGCACGCTGGCACGCCTCTTCGAGGCTCCGTCGCCCGCCGACCACCGGGCGATCGGCGACGCGCGTGCGACGGCGCACATCCTGCGGGCGCTGATCGACCGGTTGCGGCGCGCGGGCGTGCACGATCTGTCGGGTCTGCTCCAATGCACCGGCCATCCGGGTGAACCTGGCCTGGTCTGAGCCCCTTCCCCCGCCGGGGCATAACAGGGCAATACCTATCAATACCTGACGATAGGCTCATGCTCATCCCTGTGCACGACCAGCTTCCGGCCCGCCGGACCCCGGTGGTCACCTACGCGCTGATCGCACTGAACGCCCTGATCTTCCTCATGAGCCCGCTGTCCGGGTTCGGCGGCGCCCGGTTCGGCAGCCCCGAGGCGCAGGTGTGTGCGGAGAGCCGCTACTACTACGAGTACGGCGCGGTGCCGAGCGAACTCGTCGGCGACGGACGCATCGTCGCCCCGCCCACGACCGTCTCCACCGACCACGGCCCGATCACCTGCCGGGACGGCGCGGATCCGGACAAGATCCCGGCACTGACGGTGTTGTTCGCGATGTTCATGCACGGCGGCTGGGTGCACCTCATCGGCAACATGCTCTATCTCTACGTCTTCGGCAACAACGTCGAAGACCGGATGGGGCGGGCGCACTTCGCGATCTTCTATCTGGTGGCCGGATATCTCGCCACGTACGGCTTCGCGTTACTCAATCCCGGCTCGCACCAGCCGCTGGTGGGCGCGTCCGGCGCGGTGTCCGCAGTACTCGGCGCCTACCTCTATCTCTATCCGAAGGCGCGCGTCACGAGCCTGGTGCCGCTGCTCCTCTTCCTTCCGCTGCGGTTCCCGGCGTGGCTCGTGCTGGGCTTCTACTTCGTGCTGCAGTGGCTGTACTTCCGGGGCATCGGTGTGAACGGCGAAGGCAACGTGGCCTATGCCGCGCACCTGGTCGGCTTCGCCGCGGGTTTCTGCTATGCGTGGGCGCTGTACCACCGCGACCGGCATCCCGACCGCGGCAAACGCGTCCCGGTCGTGCACGAAAGCTCGTTCGCGGGGGCGCCCACCCTGCCTGCCGCGCCGGTCATCCGGCCGGGTGATCCGCCCCGGTAGGCTCGTACTCCCGTTCCGTCCCACGAGAGGCCGCCGCTGTGATCACCGCGATCGTGCACGTCAAGGCAGGCGTCGACCGCATTCCGGAGATCGCCGAGGCGATCGCCGCGATCGACGGCGTCAGCGAGGTGTACTCGGTGACCGGCGAGTTCGACCTGGTCGCGATGGTGCGGGTGCGCGAGCACGACGAACTGGCGGACGTCATCCCGGGGCGCCTGAACAAGGTGCCGGGCGTCGTGCACACCGAAACGCACATCGCGTTCCGCACCTACTCCAAGCACGACCTGGAAGCGGCCTTCGCCATCGGTCTCGACGACGGCTTCTAGCCCGACCGGCCCAACCCGACCGACCCAACCCGGCCGACCGGCCCGGCGGCGCCCGGATTTCAGCCCAGCGCCGCCGCGGACACCGGGCCCCGCGGGTCGGCCTCGGGCACGCAGCGCCCGCCGTCCGTGCGGTACGTCCACCGCGCCCCACGCGCGACCAGTTCGCGCACCGCGGCGACGAACCGGTCGAGGTGCTCCTCCGGCGTACCCGCTCCGAAGCTCACCCGGATCGCGTTGAGGTTCTGCTCCCCCGCGGGCGCGTCCGGCGCACCGCACTCGGTGGGCGCGTCCGAGCGGCCGCCGAGGAGCTTGCGCACCAGCGGGTGCGCGCAGAACAGGCCGTCGCGGACGCCGATGCCGTACTCCGCGGACAGTGCGGCGGCGAACCGCGAGCTGTTCCACCCCTCCACCACGAACGACAGCACCGAGACGCGCGCCGACTCGGGACCGAACAGGTCGAGCGTGCGCACCTCCGGAATGTCCGCGAGCCCCGCGCGCAGCCGCGCCAGCAGCGCTTCCTCGCGCGCGGCGAGCGCCTCCAGGCCGGCCTCGTCGAGCGCGCGGCACGCCGACGCGATCGCGTAGGCACCGACGACGTTCGGCGAACCGGCCTCGTGCCGGGCCGAACCGCCGTTCCACTCCACGGCGTCCGCGGTCACGGTCTTGCTCGCGCCGCCGCCCGCCAGGTACGGCTCGGCCTCCGCGAGCCAGTCGCCGCGCCCGGCCAGCACGCCCGCGCCGAACGGCGCGTACAGCTTGTGCCCGGAAAAGGCGACCCAGTCCACGTCGAGCCCGGCGAGCGACACCTTGTGGTGCGGCGCGAGCTGCGCGGCGTCCAGCACGATGCGCGCGCCGTGCCGGTGCGCGGTGGCGGCGAGTTCGGCGACCGGGAACAGCTCGCCGGTGACGTTGGACGCGCCGGTCACGCACACCAGCCGCGGCGTGCCCGGGTCGCTCGCGGCGAGGGCGGCGTCCAGCGCGGCGACCGCTTCGGCGTGGCTGCCGGGCGCGGGCAGCTGGGTGACGTCGGCGGTGCGGCGCCACGGCAGCAGCGCCGCGTGGTGCTCGGTCTCGAACACGAACACCCGGGTGCCGGCCGGGAGCGCGGCGGCGAGCAGGTTGAGGGAGTCGGTGGTGCCGCGGGTGAACAGCACGACATCGTCGGCGCGGGCGTCCAGGTAGCCGGCGACGGTGGCGCGGCTCTGCTCGTACAGGTCCGTGGACAGCTGCGACAGGTAGCCGGCACCGCGGTGCACGCTGCCGTAGTACGGCAGGTAGGCGGCCACGTCGTCCCACACCCGCTGGAGACACGGCGCGCTGGCCGCGTAGTCGAGGGCCGCGTATTCGGCGTCGCCGCCGGTGACCAGCGGGACCCGCACGTCGCGCCCGACGACCGGCAGCGGCACGGGCAGCACACCGTCGACCGAAGCGGAGAAAACGGAAGATTCGGCAACGAAAGCGACAGCGGACATGGCGAGCCTCCAGGGTCGAGGACCCCGGAATGCCAGTGCGTCGAGAGGGTCCGCGCTTGCCGGAGCGCTGCTGCGTCCGGCCTGGTCATCACCCGGGGCACCCCGCCGCGGAGGAGGGTTGCCGGACAGCAAGCCGGGGCCAAAACGCTGTCACTCGTGACCTGGAAGGATTATTACCGCATCAGCGGCTGCGGCTCAACACGGATATCGGCCGTCCCGCATCGCGAGACGGCCGATACCGGCGTGTGGAACGGGGTTCAGTCGAAGGAGCGCGTGGTCTCGACCCACCGGTCGAGCGCCGCTTGGGCCTTGCCCGAATCGATGGCGTCCGCCGCGCGGGCGATGCCGTCCGCGAGCCGATCGGCGAGCGGCGTGTCGTCGGCCGGGTGCAGGGCGGCCAGCGCCGCCGCGGAGTTGAGCAGCACGGCATCCCGGACGGGGCCGCGCTCACCCGCGAGCAGCTGCCGCACGACCCCGGCGTTGTGCGCCGCGTCGCCGCCGCGCAGCGCCTCGATCGGCACCTGCGCGATGCCGAAGTCGCGCGGGTCGACCCGGTCTTCGCGGACCTCGCCGTCGCGGGCGATCCACACCTTGGACGTGGTGGTGATGGTCAGCTCGTCGAGGCCGTCGTCGCCGCGGAACACCAGCGCCGACGCGCCGCGCCGGGCGAACACACCCGCCATCAGCGGCGCCATGCGCGGGTCCGCCACCCCGACCGCGGCGTGCGGAGCGCGCGCCGGGTTGGTCAGCGGGCCCAGGATGTTGAACGTCGTCTGCACGCCGAGTTCGCTGCGAGCCTGCGCCGCGTGCCGCAGCGACGGGTGGAAGCGCTGCGCGAAGCACAGCGTGACCCCGGCGTCGACGGCGGTGCGCACCACCTGCTCGGGCGTCAGGTCCAGCCGCACGCCGAGGGCTTCGAGGACGTCGGCGGCGCCGCTCGCGGAGGACGCCGACCGGTTGCCGTGCTTGACGACCGTGGCGCCGGTCCCGGCGACCACGATCGCGGACATCGTGGAGATGTTGACGGTCCGGGCCCGGTCGCCGCCGGTGCCGACGATGTCGACGATCGGACCGGGCACCTCGATGGTGACCGCGTGCCCGTACATCGCGTCGACGAGGCCGGTGACCTCGTCGACGGTCTCGCCCTTGGCGCGCAGTGCCACGACGAACCCGGCGATCTGCACCGGCGTCGCCTCGCCCGACATGATGCGGTCCATCGCCCAGGCGGTGGTCGGCGCGTCGAGGTCCTCGCCGTGCATCAGCGCCGTGAGAACGTCCGGCCAGGACCGGCCCTGCCCGGGGTTGGTGCTCTTCACCGCTGCCGAGGCCGAGGCGCTCATGGTCCGCTCCCGCGTGACGTGTCCGATCAGGTCGGACTCAGCGTAGCCGCGCGCGGCAAGCGCATTCCGGCGTGTCCGCAGGATGGTCGGCGCGCGCCTCGGACATGCCCGAGGCGCGTCGGCCGGTCAGGAAGCGCGCGTGCGGGCCGCGGCACGGGTCCGCAGCAGGCCCGCCGCGGACGCCGCGAGGGTGACCGGGTCGAGCGGGTGCGACACCACCGCGTCGGCGCGGCACCAGGTCGCCAGCCACGCGTCCTGCGGGCGGCCGACCAGCACGAGCACCGGCGGGCAGTTGTAGACCTCGTCCTTGAGCTGGCGGCAGATGCCCATCCCGCCGGCGGGCGCGGCCTCGCCGTCGAGGACCACCAAGTCGTAGCCGCCCTTGTCCATCCGGGCGATGACCGCGGGTTCGGTCGCGCACTCGTAGTACTCCAGCCGCGGCACGTCCGCCGCGGGGCGCCGGCCGAGCGCGAGCATGACCTTCTGCCGAGTGTTGCGGTCGTCGCTGTACACGAGGACGGTCATGGTGTCGCCGCTGTGCGCCATAGCCACCTGCCCTGGTCGTCGTCCGCCGGCGTCCGCCGCCCGGAGCCCGGATGCGGTCCCGCTGTGATCCGCGTTACAACACCGCGGATGCTACCCCTCGCGGATCACGGACTCCAAGCACGTGATCGACATCAGGACGGCGGGCCGAGCAGCCGCCACCCTTCCGCGTCCCCCCCGAGCCGCTGGGCGAGGCCGGCCATGCGGGTGCGTTCGCGCGCGAGTTCGAGGGCGGTGACCTTCTGCTGCCGGTCGGCGTGCGTCGTCCCGTCCGGGCCGGGCGCGAGCGCCCAGCCGTCCGGGGCCAGCAGGCGGGCCGCCTCGCCGGCCGCGGCGGCGTCCGGCAGCCGCAGGACGTGACGGAGGATCAGTTCGCGGCCTTCGACCCGTACGCCCTTTTCGGCCAGGTCCGCGAGCACCGCCGAGTCCGCGCGCGCCGGGTCGAAGCTCTCGCCGACCACGACGAGCGTGCCGTCGTCGACGAGCGGGGTTGCGGCGTCCACGCGCCGGCGGCGGAACATCCGCCCGATTCCTGCCATGCCCATGCCGCGACGCTACCGGCCTCGGCACCCGCCTCCCTCGTTCGGGCGAACCCTGGCGGTGCCGATGCGGGATTCACTCGATCGAGATTCACCCAGCGTGACCGACGGATTTGCCGACGCCCTCGCACACTCCGTCAACTCGACGCGCCGAATTGCCGGCGAACGATCTCGGAACGGATCAAGGAATTCCCGCGCGGACCCCCCGGACCTGCGGTTCCGGCGCCCGCTGCCGGCCGGAACCGCGCCCGACCAGGGGACGACGTCGCTCTTATAGGGAGGGCTTCGCCACCCGTTCGGACGAATCTCGCCGCCCGGGAACAGCACCCGCCGTCAGACACGTTCAGCGAAGGATGCCCCCCGAAGCGCGGGCAGATCCGGCGACCGCAATAATGGCGGCCGTGGCGACAGCAACAGCAGTAGAAACCGGGCATGCGCCCCACGGGGCGGTCGACCGCCCCAACTTGGTCAGCATCGGCACGATCGTCTGGTTGGCGTCGGAGCTGATGTTCTTCGCGGCCCTGTTCGCGATGTACTTCACGATCCGATCGGTCCAGGGACCCGAGGTATGGGATCAGAGCAGCTCGCTCTTGAACGTCCCGTTCTCGTCGGTGAACACCACGATCCTGGTGCTCTCCTCCCTGACCTGCCAGCTGGGCGTCTTCGCGGCCGAACGCGGCGATGTCAAGAAGCTGCGCATGTGGTTCGTGATCACGTTCATCATGGGCGCGATCTTCATCGGTGGCCAGGTGTACGAGTACACCGAGCTGGTCAAGGAAGGCCTGACGCTCTCGTCGGCCGCCTACGGCTCGGTCTTCTACATGACGACCGGCTTCCACGGCATGCACGTGACCGGCGGCCTCATCGCGTTCCTGCTCGTTCTCGGGCGGACGTATGCGGCCAAGCGGTTCACGCACCAGCAGGCCACGAGCGCGATCGTCGTCTCGTACTACTGGCACTTCGTCGACGTGGTGTGGATCGGGCTGTTCGCCACGATCTACCTCATCAAGTAGACGTAGGCGTTTCCGGGCCCGCCGGTCCGACCGACTAGAACGACGAACCCAACCGAGGTTTTTGGTGAAGAAGCTCTCCGCACGACGGCGCCACCCCCTGGCGGCGATCGTCGTCCTACTCTTCGCGCTCGCGGCGACCGGGGGGCTGTACGCCGCGTTCGCGCCCGCCAAGTCGGCGCAGGCCGAGGACGCCCCTTCCTCGATCGCCGTCGAAGAGGGCAAGAAGCTGTACCTGAGCGGCTGTTCCAGCTGCCACGGCCTCAACGGCCAGGGCACGAGCGACGGCCCGTCCCTGGTGGGCGTGGGTGCTGCTTCGGTCGACTTCCAGGTCATGACCGGCCGCATGCCGCTGCAGCAGCAGGGCCCCCAGGCCGTCCGCAAGCCCACTGCGTACACCCAGGCCCAGTCCGACCAGATCGGCGCGTTCATCGCGTCGCTGGGCGCGGGCCCGGCGGTGCCGAAGCCGGAAGAGTACGCGCTCAACGGGAACGTCCCCGCGGGCGGCGAGCTTTTCCGCACCAACTGCTCGCAGTGCCACAACTTCTCCGGTGAGGGCGGCGCGCTGCCCGAGGGCAAGTTCGCTCCGCCGCTGAAGGACGTCGACCCCAAGCACATCTACGAGGCCATGCTGACCGGCCCGCAGAACATGCCGTCCTTCAACGACCAGATCATGCCGCCGGAGCAGAAGAAGGACATCGTCACCTACATCACCGGCGTGACGAAGGACGAGCCGAACCCGGGCGGCCTCGGTCTCGGCCGCCTCGGCCCGGTCTCCGAAGGTCTGTTCGTGTGGACGTTCGGGCTCGGCATCGTGATCGCCGCCGCCATCTGGATCGCCGCCCGTACCCCCAAGGCCAGGAACAAGTGAGTAGCCACCAGGACATGTCAGAGGACAAGCTGCCGGAGGCCACGCACGCCTCGGCCGCGGCTCTCGACCCGTTCGCCGACCCGGGCCTCCCGGCGCACGAGCCGCGGCGCACCGACATCGACGAGAAGGCCGCCAAGCGCGCCGAGCGCCAGGTGTCGTTGCTGTTCGTGATCTCGATGCTGGCCACTGCGGGCTTCATCGCCTCGTACGTGAGCATCGACAAGTACAAGATCATCGACATCTTCTTCTTCGGGAAGGTGGGCGCCCTCAACCTGGCCCTGGGCTGCACGCTCGGTGTCGCGTTGTTCTGCATCGGCGCCGGCGCGATCCACTGGGCGCGCACGCTGATGACGGACGAGGAGATCGTCCAGGAGCGCCACGAGCTGAAGTCCTCCCCGGAGGACCGCGAGGCGGCCATCCGCGAATTCCAGCAGGGTGCCGCGGACTCGGTCATCGGCCGTCGGCCGCTGATCCGCCGGACGATGATCGGCGCCATGGCGCTGGTCCCGCTGTCCGGCGTGGTGCTGCTGCGCGACCTCGGCCCGCTGCCGGGCGTGGCGCTGCGCCACACCTTCTGGGGCCGGCACGGCAAGAGCGGCCTCACGACGATCATCAACGAGAACACCGGCAAGCCGCTCCGTCCGGAGCACATCACCAAGGGCTCGCTCGTCATGGGCAAGCCGGAGGGTCTCGACCAGGACAACCACGAGTACCTGGAGGAGATGGGCAAGGCCGCCATCCTCCTGGTGCGCCTCGAGCCGGACGAGATCAAGTCCAAGAAGCAGCTCGAGTGGTCGTACAACGGCATCGTGGCGTACTCGAAGATCTGCACCCACGTGGGCTGCCCGATCGGCCTGTACGAGCAGCAGACGCACCACCTGCTCTGCCCGTGCCACCAGTCGACCTTCGACCTCGCCGACGACGGTGCGGTGGTCTTCGGCCCGGCCGCGCGTTCGCTGCCGCAGCTGAAGATCACGGTCAACGAACGCACCGGCTTCCTCGAAGCCGTCGGTGACTTCGCCGAGCCGGTCGGCCCGAGCTTCTGGGAGCGTGGCTGATGGCTGTGCACGCAAGCAGCGCGGCGTCCGAGGAGATCCCGGACAACGCCGCCACCAAGACCGTGGACTACTTCGACGAGCGCCTGGGCATCTACGGCGCCGCGAAGAAGAACCTGCGCAAGGTCTTCCCGGACCACTGGTCCTTCATGCTGGGTGAGGTTGCGCTCTACAGCTTCATCATCCTGCTGCTGACCGGCGTCTGGCTGACGCTGTTCTTCAAGCCCAGCATGGAAGAGGTCGTCTACGCCGGGTCGTACGTCCCGCTGCAGGGCATTCACATGTCCGAGGCATACGCGTCGACCCTGGACATCAGCTTCGACATCCGGGGTGGCCTGGCGATCCGCCAGATCCACCACTGGGCGGCGCTGATCTTCGTGTCGGCCCTCTTCGTCCACATGTTCCGCATCTTCTTCACCGGCGCGTTCCGCAAGCCGCGTGAAATGAACTGGCTGTTCGGCTTCCTGCTGCTGGTTCTCGCGATGGTGAACGGCTTCACCGGCTACTCGCTCCCGGACGACCTGCTGTCCGGTACGGGTCTGCGCATCGCGGAAGGCGTGGTCCTGGCGATCCCGCTGGTCGGCACCTACCTGCAGTTCTTCCTGTTCGGCGGGCAGTTCCCCGGCCACGACATCGTGCCGCGGCTGTTCACCATCCACGTGCTGCTGGTCCCGGCCATCATGGTCGGCCTGGTGACGGTCCACCTGATCCTGGTCTTCTACCAGAAGCACACGCAGTTCCCGGGTGCCGGCCGCACCAACAAGAACGTGGTCGGCCTGCCGCTGCTGCCGGTCTACACCGCGAAGGCGGGCGGCTTCTTCTTCGTGGTCTTCGGCATCACGGCGCTGCTCGGCGGCCTGGTGCAGATCAACCCGATCTGGTCGTACGGTCCATACAACCCGGGGCAGATCACCGCGGGCTCCCAGCCCGACTGGTATATCGGCTTCCTCGAAGGCTCCCTGCGCATCATGCCGAACTGGGAGACCAACCTCTGGGGCCACACGATCAGCTGGAACGTGCTGATCCCGTCCCTCGTGGTGCCGGGTGTGATGTTCACGTTCATCGCCGCCTACCCGTGGCTGGAAGCCTGGGTGACCGGCGACAAGCGCGAGCACCACATCCTCGACCGGCCGCGCAACGTGCCGGTGCGCACCGGCCTCGGTGCGGCGTGGATCGCGATGTACGCGGTGCTGTGGATCGGTGGTGGCAACGACATCATCGCCACGCACTTCCACCTGTCGATCAACTCGATCACGTGGACGATGCGCGTGCTGTTCTTCGTCGCCCCGGTCGTCGCCTTCGTGGTGGCGCGCCGGATCGCGATGGCGCTCCAGCGCCGGGACCGCGACAAGGTGCTGCACGGCCGCGAGACCGGTGTCATCAAGAAGCTGCCGCACGGCGAGTTCATCGAGGTCCACGAGCCGCTCGACGCGGAGAAGCTGCACGTGCTCACCGCGCACGAGCAGCACACCCCCGCGGAGCTGCCGCCGGCCGTCGACGAGAACGGCGTTGCGCGCAAGCTCAAGGTCGGCGAGAAGCTGCGGGTGCGCCTGTCGCGCTGGTACTTCTCGGAGCAGATCGAGAAGCCGACCGCCGAGGAATACCGGGAGATCACCAGCGGCCACGGCCATCACTGAGTAACCCCACCGCGCTGACGCCACATCAGCAGACCCGAGGGCCCCGCCGGAATCCGGCGGGGCCCTCGGGCTTTTGGCATGTAACACTCCCCCTCCCCCGCACGTGCATACGACGACAACGGATCGCCGAGGGGGCAGGGACCGCATGCAGGAGCACGCCGACGGCGCCGGATCGGCCCCGCCGTCGCGGGAACGCAACGACCCGCAGGCCGATTTCGATGCCTTCTACGCGGCGACGGCCCGCCGCCTGGTGGCGGTGGTGTACGCGCTGACCGGCAACCTGGCGGACGCCGAGGACGCCGTACACGAGGCGTACGCGCGAGCGTGGGCGAAGTGGCCGTCGGTGGTGGCGGGCGGCGACCCGGCCGCGTGGGTCCGGGTGGTCGCCCAGCGCCTCGCGGTCAGCGCGTGGCGCAAGGCCCGCAACCGCCTGCGCGCCCACCGGCGCCATGGCGCACCCGACGCCGCCCCGGGACTCGGCCCCGACCACGTCGCCTTGGTCGCCGCCCTCCAGAAGCTCCCCAAGGACCAACGCCGCGTGCTCGTCCTGTTCCACCTGTACGACCTCCCCGCCGAAACCGTCGCCCGCGAACTCGGCTGCACGCCCGGCGCCCTCCGCACCCGCCTC
The DNA here is from genome assembly GCF_049534875.1 of Uniformispora flossi. Taxonomy (NCBI): domain Bacteria; kingdom Bacillati; phylum Actinomycetota; class Actinomycetes; order Kitasatosporales; family Streptomycetaceae; genus Uniformispora; species Uniformispora flossi. The sequence goes on along the minus strand of NZ_JBMULZ010000008.1, from coordinate 23,874 downwards.
ACCCGCGCCCGCAAGGCCCTCGCCGAACACCTGGCGGACACCGTCCCACCGCCGGTGGCGGTTGCGCCCCGCAACGGCGCCGGGACGACGCTGTGAGGCCGCCACGGGTGTCCCCGGGCAGCCCGCAGGCCTCGGGTCCGGGCACGCGCGCCGGTGCGCGACACGGAGGCGGCCTCAAGCTCGAGCCCGAACCGCCCCCACGCCTCCACCCGTGGCCACGCCCCGCCGTCCACCAGCCCCGGACCGCCGACCGCTCCCACCCAGCCCGTCCGCCCGCCGCCCGACTCTCCGGAGACCGCCATGTCCGATGACGACCTCGACCGCCGGTTGCGCGGTCTCGTCGACGACGTCGACCGCGCCGTCGTCCTCTCCCCCGCGCACGAAACCCGGGCCCGCGGTGCGCGGTTGCGGCGGCGCACGCGGATCGCGGTCGGCACCGCCGTGGTGGCCGGCGTCGCCGCCACCGCGGCGAGCCTCGCGTGGGCCGCGGGCCCCGACCGCGGGGCCGCGCACGTGACTCCAGGCAGCCCGACGCCCTCTTCCGTCACCTGGTGCGCGCCGGAGTCCAAGCCGTCGCCCGGTGCGTCCTCACCGGCCACCTTCCCCGACGGACCGAAGCCCTCGCTGTCCTCGGCCTCCGCGCCGCCCTCGTCCACGCCGCCGAGTCCGACCTCCACCCCCACGAAGGCCGCCCCGCCCACGATGGCGTCGCTGCCGCCGGGGATCCCGCTCGGCTCCCCAGCCACCGCCTGCGCCGACGACTCCCCCGCAGGCGCTGCGCCCACCCCTGTCGGCACGGTCACCCCCACGAAGTCTCCCGAGGGCCTCCCGACCGCCCCCTGACACGCGCCGCGGCCCCGTCCCTCCTGCGAGGGACGGGGCCGCGGCGTCGCCAACCGGCTCACGCGGCCGCCGGGAGCGCTCCCGTCGTCACCGTGCCGACGGTGCTGGTCTTGAGCCACTCGTCCCACGAGTAGTTCCACTCGCCGTAGCCGTTGCCGCTCAGTTCCATCGTCTTGTCGCTGCCCGTGTTGACGACCTTGACCACGTCGCCGACGTTCGAGATCCCGAAGAACCACTTCGCGTTGTCGGTGCTCATGCCCACGCAACCGTGGCTCACGTTCTCGCTGCCCTGCGAGGAGACCGACCACGGCGCGGCGTGCAGGTACTCGCCGCTCCACGTCACCCGGGTGGCCCAGTACACGTCCAAGCGGTACGCGTCCGAGCTGCCTTCGGCGATGCCGACGGTCGTGCCGTCCATCAGCACGTGTTCTTCCTTGTCGAGGATGACCTTGGTCCCGGCCCGCGTGGTGAAGCCGGGCTTGCCGGTGGTCACCGGCACCGTGCGCACGACTTCGCCGTCCTTCACGACGGTCATCTCGTGCGCCGCGGAGTCCACCGTGGCGACGAGCGCCGAGCCGACGGTGAAGTCGGTGGTGGTCCCGGCCGCGCCGTAGGCGCCGTTGCCGAACGACACGCCGTACAGGTTCCCGGACACGCTCACCTTGGTCCCGGCGGGCCAGTAGTCCTTGGGCCGGAAGCGGACGGTCTTGGCGTCCACCCACCCCCACGCGCCCTCGATCGGCACCGAGGCGCTGACGGAGAGCCGCCGTTCGACGGCCGCGCGGACCGCGGGGTCGTCGACGGCGTGGTCCAGCTCGATGCTGATCGGCATCCCGACGCCGACCGTGTCGCCCTTGCCGGGGGTGACCTTGGAGGCCGCCACCAGGCTCTGTGGGGTGAGGGTCGTGAAGGTCTCGGTGCCGCGGCTCGGCAGCCCGTGGGCGTCCACGCCGGTGGCCTGGACCGTGTACTTGGTGCCGTACTTGAGCGGCGCCGTCGTGGTCCAGGTGGCTCCGCCGGGCTGGTAGGCGCCGGTCACCGTCGAGCCGTCCTCGGCGGTGACCGTGGCGGTCGCCACGATGCCGCCGGCCACCGTGATCGTGACGGGCTTGTCCGGGGCGACCGCGTCGGCGCCGTCCCCGGGGGTCATGCCGAGGCGGGCGGTGCTGACGGTCGGCTTGGGCGCAGGCTCGTCGCCCGACCCGCACGAGGCGAGCACCAGGGCCGCGGCCGCGGCAAGTGCGGTGGCGGCTATCGCGTGGGCGGGTGGGCCGCCCTTCGTCCTGCGCATCGTGGACCTCCCACGGGGGGTTTGCTGCGCGGTCGTTGACCCGACCAGCTTCGCCCCGGGGCGCCGCGCGTGAGCGTCCGATGCGGCCGTCCGGGCGGAAAAATCACACTATTGCGCGGGAGCGGTTGCGCCGGGCCCGGAAAACCGGCATACCCGGAACAAGCGGAAGGGCCGCTCCCCGAAGGGAACGGCCCCGCCTTCGAGCCCCGTCCACGGGACCCGGCTGCTGCCTGACCGAGCTGCTGCCCTACTGAGCGGCCGGCGCCGCGCTGGGCGCGCCCGCCGGGCCCGCGGCGTTCAGCGCGCTGCCCTTGACCCAGGTGTCCCAGTCCACGCTCCAGCCACCGAAGCCGTTGCCGGCCTTGACCTTCTTCTCCGTGCCGTTGATGACCTCGACGACATCGCCGAAGCCGACGGCCTTGAAGAACTTGCCGGCGTCCTCGGTGCTCATGCCGACGCAGCCGTGGCTGCCGTTGACCTTGCCGAACTTGCCGTCGTTCCACGGCGCGGCGTGCGTGTAGGTGCCGGACGTGGTGAGGTGCACCGCGTACCGGACGGCCGTCATCATGTAGGCCTTGCCCAGGCCGACGGTCTCGGAGTTCATGTCGATGCCGTCGACCTTGTCCATGACGACCATGGTGCCGGTCCACGTCGGGTTCTCGCTGCTGCCCGCGGAGATCGGGAGGTTGTACAGCACCTCGCCGTTCTTCTTGACCGTCATGTGCTTGTCGGCCAGGTCGGCGGTGGCGACGATCGAGTCGCCGATGGTGAACTCGCCGCCGCGGTTCTGCGTGCCGTAGGTGCCGTCACCGGACTTGGCGCCGTCCAGGTCCGCGCGCCACGTCACCTTGGTGCCCGGCTTCCAGTACTCCTTCGGCCGGTAGTCGACGCGCATGCTGCCGTCGAGGTCTTCGAGCCAGCTCCACGAGCCCTCGACCGCGGGCTCGGCGGTGACGCTCAAGTGCTTCTCGACCGCGGCCTTGTCCTTGATGGCCTTGTTGAACTTGATCGAGATGATGGTGCCGACACCGAGCTTGCCGCCGTCGTCCGTGTCCGGCCGGTACGAGTACTCGAAGGTCTTGTCCGCCGAGATCGTGGTGAAGCTGCTGTTCGCGGTGACCTCGGCCCCGTCGGCGTTGGCCGCCTTGGCCGCGACGCTGTACTTGGTGGCGTTCTCCAGCGGGATCTTCGGCGTCCACTTGGTGCCGTCGGGCGACGTGGCACCCTCGATCGCCTTGCCCTTCGGGTCGGTGACCGTCACGGACGTCACCTTGCCCGCGGTCGCCGAGACGGTCAGTGCGCCGTCGGTCTCGACCGCCTTGGCGCCGTCCGCCGGGGCGATGCTCAGCGCCGCCGGCGCCGCCTTCCCGCCCTTGCCGTCACCGCCCGAGCCCCCGGCCGCGCCGCCCCCGCCCGACGAACCCCCGTTGCCGCCCCCGGACGAACATCCGGTGAGCAGAACCAGGGGCACGACCAGCAGTCCCGCGGCCCATTTGGCGGCCCCTGTACGCGATGCTCCAGTGATGCGGGGCACGCGATCCCTCCCTCTTCCCCGTGCGCAGACCTGCTGCGTTCCCTATGCACTCTCTCTGACGTCGCGTCAGCGAGAGAGGTTGCAGGAATCCCTCCGCAGTCACAGAACGGTGACACCAGGCTGCATGGTCTGTGACCTGGGCGGGAACTCCCGCGGGCACACCGCCTTCCGGCCGGGCGGCAGCCCGGCGGCAAGGTCCGATGTGTCCAAGAATGACCCGAACGCCGAAGGCCGGCCACCCACATGGGTGACCGGCCTTCGCCGAACTGCTGCGGCGTCCCGCACCGTGCGGTGCGGGACCCGCGGAGTCACTGGTTCTGGTTCTCGCCCCGGTAGTACTCGAAGACCCAGGCGAAGAGCCCGATGGCCACGAGCGGCGCGGCGAAGAAGCAGAGCCACCAGCCGAAGATGATGCCCAGGAAGAACAGCGAGCCGCCGACCGCGAGCTGCAGCGGAGCCCAGCTGTGCGGGCTGAAGAAGCCCAGTTCCCCGGCGTCGTCCGCGACGTCGCCGTCCTCGTTGTCCTGCGGGAGCAGATCACTACGCCGCGCGGTGAACCAGAGGTAGTAGCCGATCATGATCGACAGACCGAACGCCAGCGCCAGCGCGGTCGTTCCGGTCGGGTCTTCCGACAGCACCCAGTAGATGATGGTCACCGGGAGAAGGAAGAGCGCGACCAGCGTCATCAGTGCACCGGTGAACTTCACCGCTCACTCTCCTTGCCCGCCTGCACGGCGGCCTGCGGCTCGGCACCCAGGTAGTCCAGGGCCGCGATCTCCGGGTGGTGGAGGTCGAACGCCGGGGATTCCGAACGGATGCGCGGCATCGAGGTGAAGTTGTGCCGCGGCGGCGGGCAGGACGTCGCCCATTCGAGCGAACGGCCGTAGCCCCACGGGTCGTCCACCGTGACCTTCTTGCCGTACTTGTGCGTCTTCCACACGTTGTACAGGAAGGGCAGGATCGACAGGCCGAGCAGGAACGAGCCGATCGTCGAGACCATGTTCAGCGACGTGAAGCCGTCCGACGCGAGGTAGTCGGCGTAGCGGCGCGGCATGCCCTCGGCACCCAGCCAGTGCTGGACGAGGAACGTCGTGTGGAAGCCGATGAACAGCGTCCAGAACGTGATCTTGCCGAGGCGCTCGTCGAGCATCTTGCCGGTGAACTTCGGCCACCAGAAGTGGAAGCCGGCGAACATCGCGAACACGACGGTGCCGAACACCACGTAGTGGAAGTGCGCCACCACGAAGTACGAGTCGGACACGTGGAAGTCCAGCGGCGGCGACGCGAGGATGACGCCGGTCAGACCACCGAAGACGAAGGTGACCAGGAAGCCGATCGTCCAGAGCATCGGTGTCTCGAAGGACAGCGACCCTCGCCACATCGTGCCGATCCAGTTGAAGAACTTCACACCGGTGGGCACCGCGATGAGGAACGTCATGAACGAGAAGAACGGCAGCATCACCGAACCGGTCACGAACATGTGGTGCGCCCACACCGTCACCGAGAGGCCGGCGATCGCGATCGTCGCGCCGATCAGACCCTTGTAGCCGAACATCGGCTTGCGGGCGAAGACCGGGATGACTTCCGAGACGATGCCGAAGAACGGCAGGGCGATGATGTACACCTCTGGATGGCCGAAGAACCAGAAGAGGTGCTGCCACAAAATCGGTCCGCCGTTTGCCGGATCGAAGATATGGGTGCCGAACTTCCGGTCCGCCTCCAGGGCGAACAGCGCGGCCGCGAGGACCGGGAACGCCATGAGGACCAGGATCGAGGTCAGCAGGACGTTCCAGCAGAAGATCGACATGCGGAACATCGTCAGGCCGGGCGCCCGCATCGCGATGATCGTCGTGATGAAGTTGACCGCACCGAGGATGGTGCCGAAGCCCGACATCGCCAGGCCCATGATCCACATGTCGGCGCCGATGCCCGGCGAGCGGACCGAGTCCGACAGCGGGGCGTACGCGAACCAGCCGAAGTCCGCCGCACCCTGCGGGGTGAGGAAGCCGGCCACCGCGATGATCGAGCCGAACAGGTAGAGCCAGTAGGCGAACATGTTCAGCCGCGGGAACGCCACGTCGGGCGCGCCGATCTGCAGCGGCATGATCCAGTTCGTGAAACCGGCGAACAGCGGCGTCGCGAACATCAGCAGCATGATCGTGCCGTGCATCGTGAACGCTTGGTTGAACTGCTCGTTCGACATGATCTGCGTACCCGGACGGGCCAGCTCGGCGCGCATGAAGAGCGCCAGCACACCGCCGATGCAGAAGAAGACGAACGACGTGATGAGGTACAGGCTGCCGATGGTCTTGTGGTCGGTGGTCGTCATCCACTTGACCACGGCGTTGCCGGGGGACTTGCGACGCACCCCTGCTGTGCCGACCGCCGCGGCCTGCGGCTCGTTGAGGATGGTCACTTCTCACTTCCCGGGGTGTGCTCGGGGATGGCAGGCATGTTGATCTTGCTGCGCACCGCCCCGTCCTGACCGGCCACCTTCAGCTCGGCCAGGTGCTTCTGGTACTCCTCCGGCGTCACGATCTTCACCTTGAAGAGCATCCGGGAGTGGTCGGCGCCGCACAGTTCCGCGCACTTGCCGTCGTACTCGCCGAGGACCTCCGGCGTGATTTCGAACTTGTTCGTCTTGCCGGGGATGATGTCCTGCTTGTAGAGGAACGCCGGCACCCAGAACGAGTGGATCACGTCGGGCGAGTTCAGTTCGAACTGAACCTTCTGGCCCTGCGGAAGCCAGAGCGTGGGAATGTTCTTGGTCGAACCGATGTCGTAGACCGCGCCGGTCTTGTTCATCGGGCCGTCCTTGTAGTTGAACGCCCACTGCCACTGGTAACCGACGACCTCGATGACGTTGACCTGCGTGTACGCCGGGTCCGTCTTCTTCGTCGTCTCTTGCAGCTTGGTCTCGTCACGCGCGGTGAAGTAGAAGAAGACCGCGATGATGATGCCGGGGATCACCGTGTACAGGACCTCCAGGGGGAGGTTGTACCGGGTCTGCGGCGGGATCTCCTGCTTCGTACGACTGCGGCGGTGGAACACGACGCTCCACAGGATGAGCCCCCACACCACAGCGCCGACAGCCAGTGCTGCGATCCACGAGCCCTGCCAGAGGGAGAGAACCCGGTGTCCCTGCTCGGTGGCAGGCGACGGCAGACCCAGTCTGGGCAGATCCTTGGAGTCGACGGAGCAGCCGGTGGCGGTCGCGGTGACGAGGCCCAGAGCCAGCAGCAGCGGCACCCTGCGCCGCATCCAGCGCCGCGGCGAGCGGTCGGAGCCGTAGGGACTCACGTAGCGCCTTCCCGAATGTCTCGCCCATAAGGCGGTCACTGCGGGGGAACTTCGCCCCGATGCCGACCGTCGTACAGGCACGTTTGGATGTTTCTGCGGGGCAACCCTACTGGAGCGGTATTCGGGTCGCGCGCCGAGGTCGGGTGTCGCGGAGAACGGGAATGTGACACACCGTCCGAACGGGTGAAGGCGCCGGTGCTCGGCACCATGCCGCGGCGCATTAACGTCGCTTGTGTGAGCTACTTCGACGCCGCTTCCGCCGAGCCTCTGCACCCCGCCGCACGTGCGGCTTTCCTCAGCGCGATGGACGAGGGCTGGGCCGATCCGGCGCGGCTGTACCACGACGGGCGCCGCGCGGGCGTGCTTCTGGATGCCGCCCGGGAGACCGTGGCGAGCGTGCTGGGGGTTCGCCCGGACGAGGTGTCGTTCACCGGATCGGGTACCCAGGCCGCCCAGTTGGCGCTGCTCGGCACGCTCGGCGGCCGGCGCCGGGTCGGCGCGCACGCGGTAGTCAGCGCGGTCGAGCACTCGTCGGTGCTGCACGCCGCGGAACTCCACGAGGCGAAGGGCGGCGAGGTCACCCGGACGCCGGTCGATCGCACGGGCCGGGTCGACGTCGAGGCGCTCGCCGCGGCGCTGCGGCCCGACACCGCGGCCGTCGCGGTGCAAAGCGCCAACCATGAAGTCGGCACGCTGCAGCCGCTGTCCGAGGTCGCGGAGCGGTGTGCCGCGGCGGGGATCCCGCTGGTCGTGGACGCCGCCCAGTCGGTCGGGCGTGTCGCGGTGCCGGACGGGTGGTCGGTGCTGGCCGCGAGCGCGCACAAGTGGGGTGGCCCGGCCGGCGTCGGCCTGCTGGTGGTGCGCAAGGGCACCCGGTATGTCTCGCCGCTGCCGTACGACGAGCGCGAAGCGCGCCGCGTGCCGGGCTTCGTGAACGTCCCCGCGATCGTCGCCGCGGCGGTCGCGCTGGGTGCGGTGGCCACCGGCGACGACGCGGAGAACCGGCGGCTGTCCGCATTGGTCGACAGGATCCGCACGCGGGTCCCGGAGACGGTGCCGGATGTCGAGGTGGTCGGGGACCCGGTGCACCGGCTGCCGCACATCGTCACGTTTTCCTGTTTGTACGTGGACGGCGAGGCGCTGCTGCACGCGCTGGACCGCGCGGGTTTCGCCGTGTCGTCCGGCTCCTCGTGCACGTCGTCGACTCTGACGCCCAGTCATGTCCTGGCGGCGATGGGGGTGTTGACGCAGGGCAACATCCGGGTGTCGCTGCCGCAGGGGACGCCGGATGCGGAGGTCGACCGGTTCCTCGCGGTGCTGCCGGGGATCGTCGCCGACCTGCGCGCGGTGACCGGGGTGCCGTCGGCCGCCCCGGGCGGTCATGCGGCGGCGGAAGGAGTGCGCGACGAGGCGGCGGGCGAGCCGGATCTGGTGCTGGACACCTTGGGGCGCCGCTGCCCGATCCCGGTCATCGAACTGGCCAAGCACATCGGCGAGGTGCCCGAGGGCGGCGTGGTCGCGGTGGTGTCCGACGACGAGGCGGCCCGGCTGGACGTGCCGGCGTGGTGTGAGATGACCGGGAATGTGTACCTGGGCGAGCGCCCGGGCGAGCCCGGCGGAGTCGCGTACCTCGTCCGCCGGGTCTGACCCGGGGCGCCCGCCCCGGTCTTCTCTGCTGTTCTGCCGTTCTACCGTTCTGCCGTCAGGCGACCTTGAGGTGCGCCCCGACCTCTTCCGCGGCCTCGAAGCCGTAGGCCTTCGCGAAGCGCTCCAGGAAGGGGTCGCGGCGCAGCGCGTACTCCTGGGTGCCGACCGTCTCGATGACCAGGGTGGCGAGCATGCAGCCCACCTGCGCGGCGCGCTCGAGGCCGAGGTCCCAGGTGAGGCCGGCGAGGAAGCCGGCCCGGAACGCGTCGCCGACGCCGGTCGGGTCGGCCTTGCGGTACTCCTCGCAACTGCCGACCCGGATCGTCTCCTCGCCGCGGCGGTCGATGCGGACGCCGTCGGCGCCGAGCGTGGTGACCCGGATGCCGACCCGGTCCAGGATCTCCTCGTTGGACCAGCCGGTCTTCTCCTCGATGAGGGCGGCTTCGTACTCGTTGGTGAAGAGGTACGCGGCGCCGTCGACGAGGCTGCGGATGTCGTGCTTGCCCATCCGGGCGAGCTGCTGCGAGGGGTCCGCGGCGAAGGTGTAGCCGCGTTCGCGGCACTCTTCGCTGTGCCGGATCATCGCCTCGGGGTCGTTGGCCGCGATGACCACGAGGTCGAGGCCGCCGATGCGCTCCGCGACCGGGCGCAGTTCGATCTCGCGGGCCTCGCTCATCGCGCCGGTGTAGAAGGAGGCGATCTGGTTGTGGTCCTCGTCGGTGGTGCAGAGGAACCGCGCGGTGTGGTGCGTCTCGGAGATGTGCACCGAATGGGTGTCGACGCGGTGCCGGTCGAGCCAGGACCGGTAGTCGGTGAAGTCCGCGCCGGCCGCGCCGACGAGGATCGGGCGCAGGCCGAGCACGCCCATGCCGAAGCAGATGTTGGGCGCGCATCCGCCGCGGCGGATGTCGAGCGTGTCCACGAGGAACGACAGCGAGACCCGGTGCAGCTCTTCGGGGAGGAGCTGGTCCGCAAAGCGGCCGGGGAAGGTCATCAGGTGGTCGGTGGCAATCGACCCCGTCACGGCGATGCGCACGGCGTGGGCTCCTGGGGTGAGCGGTGGTGCCGTACGGGCGGCCGCGAGGCGGCCGGCGGACGGCATGTCTGTCGGTATTCGTTGTACTCGATGGCAGTACCCGGTGCTTGTACCCGCCCCGCGCGGGGCGGGACACCGGTGGCCGGAAACTACCGATGGGTAGATGCTGCCGTCACCCTGCGTACGTCCTAGGGTGGGGACCAGAAGCCCGGAACAACCGAAACGTCCCGAGGAGTCCGACGTGTCCGCAGACCCCGTGCGCTCGTTCCTGCCGCCCCGGAGCGAGGCCGAGTCGATGGCCGAACTCCGCGGCGACTGCACGCACATCGACGTGTCGTGGACGACCCCGCATGTGACCAGGCCGCTGCCGACGACGCCGTTCTCGACCACCGCCCCCGCGGTCGTGGTCCCGCCGCGCGGCGCCGCGCTGGTCGCGGGCCTCGCCGAATTCGGCGACTGACCCGGCCGTCGGACCGGCGCACACACGCGGCCCGAGCGCGGCGGACGCACAGACAGGACGCACACACGCCGATGCGGCGGCGACTCTCTCGAGTCGCCGCCGCATCGGCGTTCGCGTCGGCCGCCGGAGCGGCGCGCGGGCCCGGTAGGACCGGGCTCAGCTGAAGGAGTCGCCGCAGGCGCAGGAGCCGGCCGCGTTCGGGTTGTCGATCGTGAAGCCCTGCTTCTCGATGGTGTCCACGAAGTCGATGGTGGCGCCGCCCAGGTACGGAACGCTCATGCGGTCGGTCACGACACGCACGCCGCCGAACTCCTGGACGCTGTCGCCGTCGAGCGCCCGCTCGTCGAAGTACAGCTGGTAGCGCATGCCGGAACAGCCGCCCGGCTGCACCTGGACGCGCAGCGCGAGGTCGTCGCGCCCCTCCTGCTCAAGCAGGGCCTTGACCTTGCCCGCGGCCTCATCGGTGAGGATGACGCCAGTGGTCGCGGTCTCGTCCTTGACCGTCATCTGGAAGCTCCCACGTGGTGGTTCGGTGCTGGATACGACTATCACCGTCCGCAACGAACGGTGTCCTGGTTTCTATTCCAGGCCCGATTCGTTCATGGTCGCATACCGCAGGACGTATCGGGACGGGCCGTCGGGGCGATCCGTTGTGACCCACGTCGCGTACCCGACCCCGACTCTCGTCAATCCGACGAAATGAAGGTAGGATCCATAACGTCAGATAGACGAAAAGGATGTGCGACGTGACCGCGACCAACGACCTCGACCTCCCTCCGGGCGTCGAAGCGACCCCGCTCGCCCTGCTGCTGCTCGGCCGCGGATCCGACCCGTACAGCGAGCGCGGCGTGGAATGTCCCGGCGACCTGCCGAGCCCGGCGGACCCGACGCTCGTCGCGCGCGCCCGCGCGGCCAAGGAGAAGCTCGGCGACTCGGTCTTCATCCTGGGCCACCACTACCAGCGGGACGAGGTCATCCAGTTCGCCGACGTGACCGGCGACTCGTTCAAGCTGGCGCGCGAGGCGGCGGCTCGGCCGGACGCGCCCTACATCGTCTTCTGCGGCGTGCACTTCATGGCGGAGAGCGCGGACATCCTCACCGCGGACCACCAGCAGGTGATCCTGCCGGACCTGGCCGCGGGCTGCTCGATGGCCGACATGGCGACCTACGACCAGGTCGAAGAGTGCTGGGACGTGCTGGCCGACGCGGGCGTCGCCGACGTGACCGTGCCCGTGTCGTACATGAACTCGTCCGCCGACATCAAGGCGTTCACCGGCCGCCACAACGGCACCATATGCACCTCCTCCAACGCCAAGCGCGCCCTGGAGTGGGCCTTCGAGCAGGGCGAGAAGGTCCTGTTCATGCCCGACCAGCACCTCGGCCGCAACACCGCCGTGCTGGAGATGGGCTTCTCGCTCGACGACTGCGTCGTCTACAACCCGCACAAGCCGAACGGCGGGGTCACCGCGGAGCAGCTGCGCGCCGCGAAGATGATCCTGTGGCGCGGCCACTGCTCGGTGCACGGCCGCTTCGACCTGGCCTCGGTCGAGGACGTCCGCAACCGCATCCCGGGCGTCAACGTGCTCGTGCACCCCGAGTGCCGGCACGAGGTGGTCACCGCGGCCGACTACGTCGGGTCGACGGAGTACATCATCAAGGCCCTCGACGCCGCCGAGCCCGGCTCCGCGTGGGCGATCGGCACCGAGCTGAACCTGGTCCGCCGGCTCGCCAAGGCGCACCCGGACAAGCAGATCGTCTTCCTCGACAAGACCGTGTGCTTCTGCTCGACGATGAACCGCATCGACCTGCCGCACCTGGTGTGGGCGCTGGAGTCGCTGGTGGACGGCACGGTCGTCAACCGCATCCAGGTCGACGCGGACACCGAGAAGTACGCGAAGCAGGCGCTCGACCAGATGCTCGCGCTGCCGTAACCGCGCCCTGAAAAACCCGGGAAACCCGGGAACCCCGGAAAGCCCGGAGAGTCCCGAAGACCCCGGAGATAGCCGACAGCCCGCGTGGATACGCGGGCTGTTCGCTTTTCCGACCGGGGTCAGCCCGGGATCAGTCCCCCGTCCCCCAGCAGCTCGCGCACTTCGTCCACGTCGGCGCCCGGGCGCGGCAGGATGAGCTGCGACGGTTCGATCACGTCGTCCGGCACCGCGGCGCCCGACGCCCGGACGGCGTCGAGCAGCGCGGCCAGGGCATCCCGGAACGCGGTCTCGTCGTCCGCGGCGATCGCGGCCTCGATGCGGTCGTCGTAGCTGTTCAGCTCGGCGACCCGCTCGTCCGCGACCTCGTACTGCCCCTCCCCCATGATCCGGACAATCATGGTTACTCCCCGTGCTTCTCGAATCGCGGGTGGTACTGGGGGTCGGCCTGCTGCTGCCCGGGGTCGGGCACCTGCCCCGACTGGCCGGGACCGAGCGCCTGCTGCCCGCCCGGGGCCTGCTGTGCTCCGCCGATCGCCTGCGGCGCCGGGCCCTGACCCAGCTCCTGCTTCATGCGCATGAGTTCGAGCTCGACGTCCGACCCGCTGGACAGCCGCTCCAGCTCCGCGGTGATGTCGTCCTTGGTCATGCCCGTCGGGTCGTCCAGCGCCCCGGAAGCGAGCAGCTCGTCGATCGCGCCCGCCCGCGCCTGCATCTGCGCGGTCTTGTCCTCCGCGCGCTGCATGGCGAGGCCGACGTCGGACATCTCCTCGGAGATGCCCGCGATCGCGCCGCCGATGTTGGCCTGCGCCTCGGACGCCGTGTAGGTCGCCTTGATGGTCTCCTTGCGGATCCGGAACGCGTCCACCCGGGCCTGGAGCCGCTGCGACGCGAGCGTCAGCTTCTCCTCTTCCGACTGAAGCTGCTCGTACTGCGCCCGCAGGTCGGTGATCTGCTGCTGGATGCCGCTGCGCCGGGTCAGCGCCTCACGGGCCAGGTCTTCGCGGCCGAGGGAGAGCGCCTTGCGGCCCTGGTCCTCGTGCTTGGCCGCCTGTCGCTCCAGTTGCTGGAGCTGCAGCTCCAGCCGCTTGCGGGAGGTGGCGACGTCGGCGACACCGCGGCGCACCTTCTGCAGCAGCTCGAGCTGCTTCGTGTACGAGTAATCCAGCATCTCGCGCGGATCCTCGTACTTGTCGAGCGTTTTGTTGGCTTTTGCGCGGAAGATCATTGCCATCCGCTTCATAACGCCGGTCATGACCCTGCGCGCCCCCTTCGTAGGCAAGCCAATGCGCTGTAGCCAGCCTAAATGGCCAAAGGACCTTCCGGCAGGAGGGCAGTCCATCACCTGCCGTGCCCGCTTCTCCGTCGGAGAACGAACGAGACCGGCGGAAGGTGCCGCCGGACCCGCCGCCGACCCGCCCCCGCACCCCCGGAAGACCGGCCCGGCTGCACAGGGCCGGGGCCGGTCCGGGCCGCTTGCCCCAGCACGTAGGCTGGAGGCGTGTTCAGACGTCGTTCCCAGGCAGAGTCCGCACCCGAAGAGACGGCCGAGTCCGTCGAGGATGTCCGCGGACCCGAGGCCCCGAAGGGCCGCCCCACGCCCAAGCGCAGCGAGGCCCAGGCCAACCGCAAGACGCGCGTCACCCCGCCCAAGGGCCGCAAAGAGGCCACCCGGGTCGCCCGGCAGCGGGCCCGCGAGGACCGCGAGGCGCAGCGCCAGGCGCTGATCACCGGCGACGAGAGGGGCCTGCCGCTGCGCGACAAGGGCCCGCTGCGCCGGTTCTGCCGCGACTTCGTCGACTCGCGGTTCACCGCCGCCGAGTTCTTCCTGCCGTCGGCCGTGCTGATCCTGATCCTGAGCATCATGCCGAGCACGACGCTGAAGAACGTGTCGCTGCTCGGGTGGGCCGCGGCGATCGCGCTGATCGTCCTGGACTCGATCCGGCTGAACTACACGCTCAAGAAGCAGCTGCGCGAGCGCTTCCCGGACGCGAACCTGAAGGGCTGCACGCCGTACGCGCTGATGCGGTCGCTGCAGATGCGCCGCCTGCGCCTGCCCAAGCCGCAGGTGGCCCGGGGCGAGAAGCCCTGACGCGCAGCCGCGCCGGTCCCGCGCGGCTCCGCTGTGTCCCCCGTCCCCCGACAACGGAGCAGCATGTCCACCGCCCTGCACGAGGCGACCACCTGGCCCATGGATCTGCACACCCAGGTGCAGCGCGAGATCGCCTCGCGGCAGCTCGCCGAGCACTTGGTCCGGCTGCGTGAGCGCGGCCCGCTGAAGGTCCTCGACGTGGGCTGCGGGCCCGCCACGCCGTCGCTGCTGCTGGCGCGTGCCGGACACCTGGTGACCGCGGTCAGCACGGACACCTTGCAGCTGACCGCGCTGCACGACGAGATGGCCGCGGACTCCGACGACGTCCGGGCGCGGCTGCGGCTCGTCGAAGGCGACGGCAGCGAGGCCGGCCGGCACTTCCCGCCGGGGAGCTTCGACTTGGCGCTGTGCCACGGCGTGGTGGACGGGCTGGCCGAGCCGGACGGGATGCTCGCGGCGCTCGCCCGCATCCTGAATCCGGGCGGGCTGCTGTCGGTGACCGCGTCGAACGGTGCCGCCGCGCCGATGCGGCCGGGCAGTGCGGGCGAGTGGACGGCGACCCGCAAGGCGCTGGCCGCGCGCACCGTCGCCGCGAACGCTTCGGGGAACGCGGAAGGCAACCGCACGGACAGCGTCGAGGGCCTGTCCACGATGCTCGCCGACCTCGGCGCGCCGATGCTGGCGTGGTACGGCGTCGGCGTGTTCAGCGCGCTGCGTCCGGACGACCCGGCGCCGCCGCGCAAGGGCAAGGCGTGGCAGAACCTGATCGCGGTCGAGGAAGAGGCCGGCCGCACGGACCCGTACCGGGCCATCGCGGGCGTCCTGCACGTCGTGGGCGAGAAGACCGTGCGCTGAACTCCGGCCCGCCCGGCATAGGGTGGGCGCATGGAATTCCGACACCTCGGCCGCAGCGGTCTGGTCATCAGCGAGATCGCGTACGGCAACTGGCTGACCCACGGCTCCCAGGTCGAGGAGGAGGCCGCGCTCGCGTGCGTGCGTGCCGCCCTCGACGCGGGCATCACGACTTTCGACACCGCCGACGTGTACGCGGAGACGCGTGCCGAGTCGGTGATGGGCCGGGCGCTGAAGGGCGAGCGGCGCGAGGGCCTGGAGATCTTCACGAAGGTCTACTGGCCGACCGGGCCGGGCCGCAACGACCGGGGTCTGTCGCGCAAGCACATCATGGAGTCGATCGACGGGTCGCTGCGTCGGCTGGGCACCGACTACGTGGACCTGTACCAGGCGCACCGGTTCGACCACTCGACGCCGATCGAGGAGACCATGCTGGCGTTCGCCGACGTGGTGCGGTCGGGCAAGGCGCTGTACATCGGCGTGTCGGAGTGGAACGCGGAGCAGATCCGGGCAGGTGCCGACCTGGCGCGCGAGCTGCGGATCCCGTTCATCTCGAACCAGCCGCAGTACTCGATGCTGTGGCGGGTCATCGAGGCCGAGGTCGTGCCGGCGTCGGAGGAGCTCGGGCTCGGGCAGATCGTGTGGTCGCCGATCGCGCAGGGCGTGCTGTCCGGCAAGTACCGTCCGGGGCACCCGCCGCCGGCCGGTTCGCGGGCCACGGACGCCAAGGGCGGCCAGGACTTCATCTCCCGGATGATGGGCGACGACCTGCTGACGGCGGTGCAGTCGCTGCGTCCGCTGGCCGACGACGCGGGCCTGACCATGGCGCAGTTGGCGGTCGCGTGGGTGCTGCAGAACCCGAACGTGTCGGCGGCGATCATCGGCGCGTCGCGGCCGGAGCAGGTCGCGGAGAACGTGAAGGCGGCGGGCGTGAAGCTGGAGGAGGAGCTGCTGTCCAAGATCGACGTGATCCTGGAGCCGTTCGTCCAGCGCGACCCGGCGCGGACGGTCAGCCCGGCGGAGCGGCCGTAGGCTCGCGCGGGCCC
The DNA here is from genome assembly GCF_049534875.1 of Uniformispora flossi. Taxonomy (NCBI): domain Bacteria; kingdom Bacillati; phylum Actinomycetota; class Actinomycetes; order Kitasatosporales; family Streptomycetaceae; genus Uniformispora; species Uniformispora flossi. Next base: position 7,845 of record NZ_JBMULZ010000008.1, on the reverse strand, counting down.
GGCGATCCGCAAGGTCCGCGTGCGGCGGGGGCGGTCCGGAGTCCCGGGCCGCCCCCGTCCGCGCGGCGGGGGCCGCGATGTGCGTCCCGCGGCCTGGTGGTCTTCGCGGGTCAGAGCGCGGCGCGCAGGCTCATGCCGGCGTAGACGACGTTGTCGCCTTCCAGGAGGCTGACTTGTTCGACGCCCGCGTCGAGCAGGTCGCGCCAGTTCTCGCCGAGCCAGCTCTCCGCGTCGGACTGGTTCGAGAACTCCTCGGATTGGGGGCCGGGGACCGGGGTGCCGTCCGCGTTCTCGTACCGCCACTGCCACATCATCGTCGGCTCCCTCAGTCAGTTCCTGCCGGGTTCGTGCGGACCCGATCGGATGCGTTCAAAGCGGATCACCGCGCACCGCACCGTCGCGACGGTCCGCACAGTAGCCGACAACTGACGACGCCGAGGGGCCAAACAGACCCTCCAGACATTCCGTAACGCAACACGCTCGGGAGTAGCGCAGCACACCATGGAATTGACGTTCCTCGGCACGGCCGGCCCGCGGGGCTGGCCCCAGCCGTTCTGTACTTGTGCGTCCTGTCTGGGCTGCACCGGTTCCGCGGTGCGCGAGCCCAGTTCCGTGCTCGTCGACGGATCGCTGCTGATCGATTGCGGTCCGGCTCCGGCGCATGCCGCGGCGCGGGCGGCGCGGCCGCTGACCGGCGTGCGCCACCTGCTGCTGACCGGGCCCGCGGAGTCGGCTCCGCTGGCGTGGTTGCCCGCCGCGGGGCTGGAGGCGGTCGCCGCGCCGTCGGGTCCGCCGCCCGGGCTGCCCGCGCCGACCGCGGGCGGGCCGCCGTGGCAAACCGTGGCGGCCGGCGAGGAGTTCACCCTCGGCGCGCACCATGTGCGGGTGCTGCCCGGCGGTTCGCCGGGACGGGTGGCGTACGCGGTGACCGGGCCGGAAGGCGCCCGGCTGCTCTACATACCTTCGGCGCCGGTCCCCGAGGCCGCCGCGGCGCAGGCATGGGCGGACGGACGCCCGTACGACGCCGTGCTGTTGGACGTGGTCACCTGGCCCGAACGCCTGGCCGCGCTGCGCCGCGAGGGCGCGGTGACCGAGGCCACCGACGTCCTGGCCGTGCACCTGTCGCACGACGCGCCGCCCGGCGAAGAGCTGCAGCGCCGTCTCGCCGCGTGGGGCGCGCGGGCCGTCGCGGACGGCGGCGTGGTGCGCCTTGGCACGGACAGCGACCGGCAGCCGCCGCGCCCGCACCGGACGCTGGTCCTCGGCGGCGCCCGCTCGGGCAAGTCCGCCGAAGCCGAACGGCGGTTGGCGACCGCCCCGGACGTCGTCTACGTGGCGACCGGCGGTACCCGCGACGGCGACGCCGAATGGGCCGACCGCGTCACGACGCACCGCGAGCGGCGTCCCGCGGGCTGGACGACCGTCGAGTCGACGGACCTGCCCGGCGTGCTGGCCGCCGCGGAATCCCCGCTCCTGGTCGACTGCCTGTCGCTGTGGCTGACCGCGGTGATGGACGAGTGCGGCGCGTGGGACGACGACGCCTGGGCGAACGGCGCCCGGGACGCGGTCCGCAAACGCGTCGACGAGCTGGCCGAGGCGTGGCGCGGCTGCCGCATGCCGCTGGTCGCGGTGAGCAACGAGGTCGGCAGCGGCGTGGTCCCGGCGACCGCGTCGGGCCGCCGGTACCGCGACGAACTCGGCCGGTTGAACGCGGCGATCGCGCAGGAGTCCGACGAGGTGCTGCTGGTGGTCGCGGGCCAGGTGCTGACCTTGCGCGGACTTCCCCGCAAGGCGCGGCACGCCCGCAGTTGAGCACGCACTACGCTGGCCCGCGATGACTCTCGACCTCGACTCCCTGTCCGCGCTCGTCGAACGACCCGACGACGAGGCGCGTGCCCGGCTCAAGGCCCGGCTGCCGAAGCAGACCGGCGCGGCCGGGGCCCTCGGGCGGCTGGAAGACGTCGCCGTGTGGCTGGCCGGCGTCCAGGGCGGCGAGACCGTGCGGGCGATCGCACGGCCGCGCGTCGTGGTGTTCGCGGGCGACCACGGGGTGGCCGCGCGCGAGGTCTCGGTGTACCCGTACGGGCACACCGCCGAGGCGGTGCGCGACGCCGCGGCGGGCGGCGGCGCGGTCGGGCTGCTCGCCGAGCAGTTCGGCGCGGGCGTGCGCGTGGTCGACATGGCCGTCGACGCCGACGCCGCGACGCTGCCCGACGCGGTCGCCAAGCACCGGGTCCGGGAGGCCGGCGGCAGCATCGACCGGCAGGACGCGCTCACTCCGGCGGAGGCCGAACAGGCGTTCCGCACCGGCATGGAGATCGCCGACGCGGAGATCGACGGCGGCGCCGACCTGCTGCTCCTCGGCGACATCGGGGTCGGCAACACGACCGTCGCCGCGGTGCTCGTCGGCGCGCTGACCGGTACGGACGCGGCGGCCGCGATCGGCCGCGGGTCGGGCATCGACGACGCGACGTGGATCCGCAAGTGCGCGGCCATCCGCGACGCGCTGCGGCGGGCCCGACCGGTGCTCGGCGACCCGCTGCGGCTGCTCGCGGTGTCCGGCGGCGCGGACTTCGCCGCCATGAGCGGCTTCCTCCTCCAGGCCGCGATCCGGCGCACCCCCGTGGTACTGGACGGCGTCGCGAGTGCGGCGGCCGGCCTGGTCGTGCAGCGCGTGGCGTACCGGACGCCGGACTGGTGGCTGGCCGGGCATGTCACGCCCGAGCCGTCGCATGCCAAGGCCCTCGACCGGATGGCCCTCGAACCGCTGCTGGACTACAAGCTGCGCTACGGCGAGGGCACCGGCGCACTGCTCGCCCTGCCGATCGTCCAGGCCGCGGCCCGGCTCGCCGCAGAACTGCCGGTGGCCGAACCGGTGACCGAACCGGTGGCGGACGAGCCCAAGCCCGCCGACGATGCTCCGGCCGCCGACGAACTCCCGTCCGCCGCACCGGACATCTCGCTGGAGAAATGACCGCTCGCGAGGCCGGGCCGGGCGACGCACTGCGTTTGGCGTTCGGCACCCTGTCCGTCCTGCCCGTCCGGTTTCCGCATGTGGACCGGCAAGTAGCCGGTCGGGCGATGGCCGCGGCACCGCTCGTGGGCGCCGTGCTGGCCGGACTCGCCGCGGGCGTCCAGGCCTTGGCGCTGTGGGCGGGCACCGGCGCACTGCTCGCCGCGGTGCTCGCGCTCGGGTCGCTCGCGCTCCTCACCCGCGGCCTGCACCTCGACGGGCTCGCCGACGTCGCCGACGGCCTCGGCTCGGGCAAGCCCGCGCCGGACGCGCTGCGCATCATGAAGGCCTCGGACATCGGCCCGTTCGGCGTGCTGGCCTTGGTGTTCACCCTGCTCGTGCAGGCCGCCGCACTCACCCGAGCGGCCGGGCACGGCCAAGCCGAAGCCGCCGCGGCACTCGCGATCGCGGTGGTCACCGGACGGGCCGCGATCGGGATCGGCTGCCTGCGCGCGGTGCCGAGCGCCCGCCCCGACGGGCTCGGCGCGATGGTCGCCGGGACGCTGCCGCCGGCCGCGGCGGCGGGCACCGCCGTCCTGCTGACCGGAGCCGCCGCAGGGCTGGGCGCCGCCACCGATCTCGGCGCGCTGCGCGCCGCACTCGCCGTCGCGGTCGGGCTCCTGGCGGCAACGGCCTTGCTACGCCACACCGTTCGCCGGTTCGGCGGCATTACCGGCGATGTGCTCGGCGCGCTTGCGGAGACGGCCGCCGCGGCCGCGCTCGTGGTCCTGTCCACGGGTTGAGACAAGGCAAACCCGCCCATGTAATGCTGGGGGCACACACCGGGACGTACAGCGTCCCCTGACGGTGCCTCAGCGCGCCTGCGACACCCGGCAGGACCGCAGTTCCGGACAGGCAATTCCGCCGAGAACATCGACGCGAATTTACGACGAGAACAGAACAGGACACTTGTGACCACACTGAGCCTGAGCACCAGCTCGGCGGCGACGCTCCGCGCCGACGCCATCGTCATCGGTCTGGCCAAGGGCGCCGACGGCCCGGTCGTCGCCGCGGGCGGCGACGGCGTCGAGGCCGCGTTCGACGGCTCGCTGGCCTCGGTCCTCACCGCGCTGGGCGCGACCGGCGCGGAGGGCGAGACGACCCGGATTCCCGCGGCCGGCGCGGCACTCAAGGCGCCGCTGGTCATCGCGCTCGGCCTGGGCGAGGAGCCCGAGGAGGGCTTCGGCGCCGAGACGCTGCGCAAGGCGGGCGGCAACGCGGCCCGTGCCGCGGCCGGTCTGAAGAAGGTCGCCCTCGCGCTGCCGTACGCCGGTCCGCAGGACGTCGAGGCCGTCGCCCAGGGCGCGCTGCTCGGCGCGTACACCTTCGAGGCGTACCGCGTGAACTCGCGCGAGGGCCGCAAGGACCCGGTCAAGGACCTCGTGCTGGTCGGCGCGAAAGCCCGCGACAAGGCCGTGAAGGCCGCGTTCGAGCGCGGCCAGGTCGTCGCGGAGAGCGTCAACAAGACCCGTGACCTGGTCAACACCCCCTCCAACGACCTCGACCCGAAGACCTTCGCGGCGATCGCGGTCGACGCCGGCAAGAACTTCGGGTTCAAGGTCGAGGTGACCGACGAGAAGGCCCTCGCCAAGGGCGCCTACGGCGGCATCCTCGGCGTCGGCCAGGGCTCCGCGAAGCCCCCGCGCCTGGTGCGCCTCGGCTACACGCACCCGAAGGCCAAGCGCAGCATCGCGCTGGTCGGCAAGGGCATCACCTACGACTCGGGCGGCATCTCGCTCAAGCCGGCGGGCGCCAACGAGACCATGAAGATGGACATGGCCGGCGCGGGCGCGGTCCTCGGCGCGATGATCGCGATCGCCCGCCTGGGCCTCCAGGTCAACGTCACCGGCTGGCTGGCGCTGGCGGAGAACATGCCGTCGGGCACCGCCACCCGTCCCGGCGACGTGCTGCGCATGTACGGCGGCCGCACCGTCGAGGTCCTCAACACCGACGCCGAAGGCCGTCTGGTCCTCGCCGACGCGATCACCCGCGCGTGCGAGGAGGGCCCGGAGAAGCTGATCGACGTCGCGACGCTGACCGGCGCGATGATGGTCGCCCTCGGCAACAAGACCTTCGGCATCGTCGCCAACGACGACGAGTTCCGTTCCGCGGTGCACGACGCCGCCGAGCGCACCGGCGAGCCGTCGTGGCCGATGCCGACCCCGGCCGAGCTGCGCCGCACGCTGGACTCGCCGATCGCCGACCTGAAGAACATCGGCGAGCGCATGGGCGGCGCGCTGTCGGCGGGCGTGTTCCTGCGCGAGTTCGTCGCCGAGGGCGTCTCGTGGGCGCACCTGGACATCGCGGGCCCTGCGTACAACGAGGGCGAGGTGTCCGGCTACACCGCGAAGGGCGGCACCGGCTGCGCGGTGCGCACGCTCGTGCAGGTCGCCGCGGACGTGGCGGACGGCACCATCTGAGCCGTCCCGGCTGTCCGAGCCGTCGCGGTCGTCCTGGTCGCCTTGGTCGCCCGGGCCGGCCGCTCGGCCGGACTGACGGTATGCGCGGGCCGGGGGTGCGTTTTCCGCACCCCCGGCCCGGTCATTTTCCGCTGCGGTTCTTCTGCGTCCACTCGCGCATCCGCTGCGGGTAGCCGACGATCCCGGCCTCGTACAGCGGTATTCCGAGCTTGCGGGCCAGCGACGCCCCGGCCGCGGCGTCGGCGATCCGGCGCCGGGTCCATTCGCCGGTATCCGCGACGAGCACGACCGTGGTGCCGCTGACCGTGGTGGTGGGCTCCAGGTACGCCTCGACGCCCCGGCGGCTGCGGGCGAACTCCGCGAGGTGGTCGGCGGCCGCCGCCGCCTCGCCGCGCGCGCCCCGTCGGCCTGCGGCTCCGCCTCCGCGCGAGATGCGTCGGAACAGTCCCACGTACGGTCCCCTATCTGTTTCGCCGGCGGGCATGTGGCGCAGTCGACACAGCAGACCAACGTGCCGTGCGTACCCGAGGTGCCCGCCTCCCGACAACAAGTGGGAGGATGTTGTACCGGCACTTGGAACCTTCCACAAGAAGGGGGTGCTACCCGGCAGTACCCGTCGGGTGAGCACACGCAAATCCAGCAGGAGGACGTGACAGTGGCGAACGACGCCGGAGCCGTTTTCGACGTAGTGATCCTCGGAGGCGGAAGCGGCGGCTATGCCTGCGCCCTCCGGGCCGCCGAACTCGGCATGCGGGTGGCGCTGATCGAGAAGGGCAAGCTGGGCGGGACTTGCCTCCATCAGGGCTGTATCCCGACCAAGGCCCTCCTGCACGCCGGCGAGGTGGCCGACCAGACCCGCGAAAGCGCCCAGTTCGGCGTGAAGTCGGTCTTCGAAGGCATCGACATCGCGGCCGTGCACAAGTACAAGGACGGCGTGGTCTCGCGCCTGTTCAAGGGCCTGACCGGACTCATCGCGAGCCGCGGCATCACCGTGGTCGAGGGCGACGGCCGACTGGTCTCGCCGACCGCGGTCGAGGTGGGCGGCGTCCGCTACGAAGGCCGGCACGTGGTGCTGGCCACCGGCTCGGTGCCCAAGTCGCTGCCCGGCCTGCAGATCGACGGCAACCGGATCATCAGCAGCGAGCACGCGCTGGTCCTGGACCGCGTGCCCGCGTCCGCGGTGATCCTCGGCGGCGGCGTCATCGGCGTGGAGTTCGCCAGCGCCTGGAAGTCGTTCGGTGTCGACGTGACCATCGTCGAAGCCCTGCCGCACCTGGTCCCGGTCGAGGACGAGAGCAGCAGCAAGCTGCTGGAGCGCGCGTTCCGCAAGCGCGGCATCAAGTTCGAGCTGGGCTCGCGGTTCAGCGGCGTCGAGTACACCGACGCCGGCGTGCGGGTCTCGCTGGAGAACGGCAAGCAGGTCGAGGCGGAGCTGCTGCTCGTCGCGGTCGGCCGCGGACCGGTCTCGGCCGGGCTCGGCTACGAAGAGGCCGGCGTCGCGATGGACCGCGGCTACGTCCTGGTCGACGAATACTGCCAGACCAACGTGCCCACCATCTCGGCGGTCGGCGACCTCATCCCGACCCTGCAGCTCGCGCACGTCGGCTTCGGCGAGGGCATCCTCGTCGCCGAGCGCCTCGCGGGCCTGCGGGTCGCGCCGATCGACTACGCGGGCGTGCCGCGCGTGACGTACTGCGACCCGGAGGTCGCGTCCGTGGGTCTGACCCAGGCGCAGGCCGTCGAGCGTTACGGCTCCGACAAGGTCGCCCTGATCGACTACAACCTCGGCGGCAACGGCAAGTCGCAGATCCTCAAGACGGCGGGTTCCGTCAAGGTCGTGTCGGTCAAGGACGGCCCGGTCGTGGGCATCCACATGGTCGGCGCCCGCATGGGCGAGCTGGTCGCCGAAGCCCAGCTGATCTACAACTGGGAAGCGCTGCCGTCCGAGGTCGCGCAGCTCATCCACCCCCACCCGTCCCAGTCCGAGGCGATCGGCGAAGCGCACCTGGCGCTCGCCGGCAAGCCGTTGCACGTGCACGACTGACGCGCCCCTGCTGTCACTTGCCCGGAAGCGTACGAAGGAGTCACTGACCCCATGCCGGTCTCTGTAACACTGCCCGCGCTCGGCGAGAGCGTGCAGGAGGGCATCATCACCCGCTGGCTCAAGCGGGAGGGTGAGCGCGTCGAGATGGACGAGCCGCTCCTCGAGGTCTCGACCGACAAGGTCGACACCGAGATCCCCGCGCCGGCCTCCGGCATCCTCGTGTCGATCAAGGCGGCCGAGGACGACACCGTCGAGGTGGGCGCCGAACTCGCGATCATCGACGACGGCACCGGTGCCGCCCCGGCCCCGGCGGCCCCCGCCGCCGAGCCTGCCGCGGCACCCGCGCAGGCCGCCGCGCCGGCTCCGGC